>CAZMMU010000072.1:0-1523 GCA_964567455.1 uncultured Hyphomonas sp. | reverse complement strand
ACCGACGGAATCCCGCCGCCGGGCCTGTCATGGCGGCGACCTCCATGCACGCCGCTGGCTGCGCCTTCTTGTTCATCTATTCACTGACGTAACGCGTTCTGGTTATTCAAGCGTGACGTTGGAACAAACACTCAACGTTTCGCCGCCGTGGAACATCGATCGTTTCAGCACCATCTCTACGGCGGCGAGAGCGACCAATCAATGAGCTGCGTCCGCCCCGTCTCCGTTTCGTGGCTTCCCCGTTTCGTGGCTTGGAATCAAAAACGAAAGAACATAAATGCACACTCCGACCATCAGCATTATGCCGCCAACCGTACCTGCGTATTTTTCTGCAAATTGATTGGAGACAAAAAAGAACAACAGGTAGCAACCTTTCGATGAAATATCGACATCAGGCCAGATCTTCCAATGCAACCGGTTTGCCAAGATTACTCCTTGATAAATCGGCTGAAATGCCAATAGAAACATCACTAACGCCGACACCTTGGAGAAACGTCTTAACGTCAACCGCGGTTGAGATTTTGATCCAGACAGAGCAGCTGAACTCTCGTAGGGATTGTTAGTGATTTCTCTCATTGTTCTCTTTTCCCTACTTCGGTCGCTGCTCCACAATGTCTGCGATATCTTGACCAATTTGCTCTGAAAGAATCACCCCCAGCAATTGATGTCCGTCGAACGGCGTGTCATTCTGATCCATAAATCTCCTGACATCATCGGTGGAGTCAAAATTTCTCGCTCCATCGATTCGGTCACCTTTCACAGCACCGGAGTGTAGTTGAAAGTAGTTGGTGTGGCTTGCCAAATTTACTTTTGCACTATCCGTCCATGCAGTATGGAAATTGATGGCATCAATGGTTATCAAATGAATATTTGGAGTTGCTCCCTCTTCTTCAATGATTTCATGGATTCTTTGGACATTCAAAACCGACTGAGAACCGCCGAAACTATGACCAACCACAACTACCGTGATCGTATTGTTGCCTGCCGCAATGTTCCCTTGAACATCTCGCCGAACGCGGTGTTCATAGAAACCTCGCCAAATAGACTCATAAACGTCTGCTTCACCCGCGTTTGTTACTGGTGCGAGAATTTGACGAATCCCGGATGCTGGGTCGCCAGTAGGCGTGTTGAAACCATGAAAACCAAAAACTATCGCACCAGTTTCGTTGGCTGGATCCGCTAGTTGTTGAGTGCCGCTATGGGAATAGTACAATGTTGCGTAGGAAAGCCGATACACCAGGTAGGCATCCAATGCGATGGCAGTGCCCCATGCAGCAAAAGCAACACCAGCATTTGATAGCGATAGTCCACTTCGGAGTGCGACACCTAACGCAACCGAAAACAACTTTCCCGTCGGATCGACACCTTGAATCGGATCACCGTGCACGTAGGCATATTTGTGCAAACTCTGTGGATCGGTCAAATTCCCGAAGAACGGATCGAGTCGGTTGAATCGTCCTGTGGCCGAGTCATACCATCTGGCGCGAAGGTAAAGCCAGGACCGAGTTTCTGTTGAAGGCCAA
>CAZMMU010000071.1:0-1623 GCA_964567455.1 uncultured Hyphomonas sp. | reverse complement strand
GCCGTCCGGCGCAGGGGACAAACCTAAACCGAGCCCTCAGCCCGCGCAGCGGCGTCCCATTGCGCCGTCCGGCGCAGGGGACAAACATCAATGCCCCGCGCCGAAGGCTCCCGTCTTGACACTATAATCGACCGCCAGCCCATATTCCGGATCATCATCCGAATCGACCAGCAACTGTCCCGCACGATTAAGCAGCTTGTGACAATCGCGCGTCAAATGCCGTAGCCTCAGCGTCTTGCCCTGCGCTTCGTATTTCGCCGCCAGATCTTCAATCGCCTGCAACGCGGATTGGTCAACCACACGCGAGCGCATAAAGTCCACAATCACAATCTCCGGATCATCCTCGACCGTAAACAGCTCGGCAAAGCCATCCGTCGACCCAAAAAACAGCGGCCCCTCAATCTCGTAAACCTTCGCGCCCGGTTCGCGGACGCTGTCGCGCTCGATAATACGGATCCGCGTCGCATTGTTCCACGCATAGGCCAGCGCCGAAATAATCACGCCGACAATTACTGCAATCGCCAAATCCTGCCACACCGTTACGGCCGTTACGATGACAATCACCAGCGCATCGGTCAGCGGGATCTTGGTCATGATCCGCAAACTGTTCCAGGCAAACGTCCCGATCACCACCATGAACATCACCCCCACCAGGGCGGCGAGCGGTATCTGCTCGATCAGCGGCGCGCCAACCAGTATAAACGCCAAGAGGAACAAAGCCGCCGAAATCCCGGAGAGCCGCGTCGTCCCGCCCGATTTCACATTGATCATCGACTGGCCAATCATCGCGCAGCCGCCCATGCCGCCAAAAAATCCGGTGATCAGATTGGCCGAGCCTTGCGCCAGACATTCCTTTGAAGCCCCGCCACGCTGACCCGTCATCTCCCCCACAAGGTTGAGCGTCAGCAAGCTCTCGATCAACCCGATCGCCGCCAGAATAAACGCATAGGGGAGGATAATGCCAAGCGTCTCGAAACTCAGCGGCACCAGAACATCGCCGAAGGGGCCAAGCGTGCCCGCCTCGGCCGTGAACGGCAGGTGGAATGCGGGCAGGCTGCCTTGGATCGATTCCAGATCGCCCACCCGCAGCGTATCAAGCCCCAACCCGATGACCAGCGCGGCAACAATCGCAATCCCCGCCAGCGGCGCAGGCACAAGCTTGGTCACCTTCGGAAACACCCAGATCAAAAACATGGTCAGCGCCACAAGCCCCAGCATGATAAACAGCGGGCCGCCCGTCAGCCATTCGCCATTGGGCAAAAATCCGTGCCCGCCGCCATGCGCCGTATCGGGCACCTGAAACTGGCCAAGCTGGGCAAGCCCAATCACAATCGCCAGCCCGTTCACAAACCCAAGCATCACAGGCGTCGGCACCAGCCGGATAAATTTCCCCAGCTTGAAGATCCCCGCCCCAATCTGCAAAATCCCCATCAGGATCACCGTCGCAAACAGATATTCAATTCCGTGATCGGCCACCAGCGACACCATAACTACCGCCAGCGCGCCCGTTGCGCCCGAAATCATGCCCGGCCGTCCGCCAAACACGGCCGTCACCAGCCCGACAATAAACGCCGCATAAAGCCCGACCAGCGCCGGCACCCCCGCCACAAACGCAAACGCCAC
>CAZMMU010000070.1:0-1879 GCA_964567455.1 uncultured Hyphomonas sp. | reverse complement strand
AGAAAATGCAGCGCGAAGGCCTGTTTCGGGAAATGAAAGCCCGCAACCATTTCGAGAAGCCATCTGAAAAGAAGGCCCGCGAAAAGGCCGAGGCGGTCCGCCGCGCGCGCAAGCTGGCTCGCAAACGCGCCCAGCGCGAAGGCATCGTGTAACGCCGCTGCCATCTGCAAGACAAAAACCCCCTCTGGCTCTGGCCATGAGGGGGTTTCTTTTTGCCGGAGTGTCCTGGTTCAGAAGTGTCTTGGCTCAGAAGTGTCGTGGCTAAGACGTCTCTTCGCTCGCCTTTTTCTTTGCGCCCGGTATCAGCCCCTTAAGCCAGGCGGTCGCGTCCGACACGCCCGCGCCATGCACAGCGCCTGCCCGATAGACCTTGGTCGACAGCCATAGAATGACAAACGACGTCACAGCCATCAAGCCGATCTGACTGATGACCAACCAGATCGAAGGATCGTTCGGCATCCTCAAGATCAAGAGGAAAGGCGTAAAGATCGGGACCCATGAGACAAAACTCACAATCGGTGAGGTCGGGTCATTAAACGCCAGCATGATCATGAACATCGGCATCATCAGGATCAGGATGAGCGGGCTTAGCAAAGTCTGCGCCTCCTGCACCGTGTCACACAATGAGCCGAGCGCCATAAAGATCGACCCGTAAATCAGATAGCCGAAGAAGAAGCTGAACAGGGTCGGGATGATGATCTTCGGCTGCAAGCCAGCGCCAATCACGTCAAACATGATCTGCCGCGCTTCAGGCGGCAACTGGCTCGCGCCAACCGTCGTAAATACAGTACCCAACAGTGACCAGACCCCCATCATGGTTGAGGTAACCGCCAGAACCGCCAGCAGTTTTCCGGCTAGCAATTGGGGCAGGCGCACAGAGGTCAGCAATGTGTCGAAAATCTTGTTGCCGCGTTCTTCGATTGTCCCCATCAGCAAATATTGCCCCGTCGAGAACAAGACCCCCCACAGGAAATAGCAAATTGCTAGCGCAATAAAGCGTGGGGCCTGATCGGCGAATGTCACCTCATTGCCTGCGGAGGCCTCTTCCGCTTCCGTTCGAACGCGCTTTTGCTCTACCTTTCGCGCCGCATCATCAGCCTTGTCCAGAAGATCCGGATCGACATTGGCGCTGGTCAGAAATTGGTCACGCGCGACGTTTCGGGAGATACGGTTCATGCGCGAGGTCAGCCCGTCAACATTGATTTCCTCGCTCCAATATTCGATTGGACCCCCATCGGCTGGAACGATAATCGCTGCAAACAGCGATTTTGAGCCATCTGGTCCGTCAATCTCGCGTTCGCCCAAGAGCCATGGCCTAAGGTCGTCAATCGTCCGCGCGGGCGGCTCTACGCGAACAAAGTCTGGAAGCGAGACATTGTCAGTCGCGCCTTCGATCGCGCTTGCATCCAGCCCCACATCGCCCGCGATTTCGCCAAGCGCATCTTCTATTTCTTCACGCTCACGGGCAAACGAGTCTTCGATGGCGGGTCCAAACACCGGCGCGTCTTCGATCACGGCATAATAGCGCACTGGCGTCGTTGACGCAGCCCAGCCGCCCATAAACGCGCCAAACAGAATCAGCAACGGCATAGCGGCAAGCCCGAGCCAGAAGCCCCAGGCGGAGACATAGCTCATATAATCGCGGCGGAAGACCAGTAGAATATTACGCATCAGACGGCCACCTCCTCGGCGGGATTGGACTGGAACGCCATGGCTGCCTGTGGTCCAGCCAATTTCACAAATACATCGCGCAGCCGTGCCTCGTCCGGCATAAATCCGGCAATTGGTACTTGTGCGTCAATCGCGCTGCGCAAGACGTCCTGTGCATTGCGCCCCTGATCGAGATTGACCCGCCACCAATGCGTGTCGCCGTCGCTGT
>CAZMMU010000069.1:0-2129 GCA_964567455.1 uncultured Hyphomonas sp. | reverse complement strand
GACACCAGATCCGCCTTCGCCAGCCTTGCCGCCCGCTCCGCCAGATCCGCATCCGCCCCAATACTAGGCACTTGAGCCAACTCCCGCGCCAGCGCCGCCACCCGCTCGACCTTGTCAGCCACCGAGCCCAGCTCTTTCTTGAACTCGATTTTGCCAAGCTTCTCCGCCATAGCGTCCAGCCCGGTCTTCTTGTCATTGTCCCAGAAGAACCGCGCATCATCGAGCCGCGCCGAAAGTACCTTGGCATTCCCCGCCGCAATCTTCGCCCCACCATCTGCCGCCTCGATATTGGCCACCGTCACAAAATTCGGCGCGAGCTTCCCCGTCTTCGGGTCGCGCACCGCGAAATATTTCTGATGCGTCCGCATCGACAGCCGCACCACTTCCGGCGGCAAATCCAGAAACGCCGCATCCATCTCGCCCAGCACCGGCACGGGCCATTCGGCCAGTCCCGTCACCTCTTCGAGCAATCCCTCATCGGGGACAAGCTCCAGCCCCGCCTTTTTGCAAAGCGCCTCGGCTCGCTTGGCAATGAGCGCCTTCCGGTCCGCCCGCGCCAGCATCACATACCCCGCCCCTTCAAGCTGGGACTGATAGTCCTCCCAACCGCTAACCACAAAAGGCCCGCGCCCATGAACGCGATGCCCCTCCGTCTCATTCCCGCTCGCCAGCCCGTCAATCTCGAACGGTACAACCGCGCCGTCCAACACACAGACAATCCGCTGCAATGGCCGCACCCAGCGCAAATCACCCGTCCCCCAGCGCATCGACTTCGGCCAGTGGAACTTACGCACAATCTCCGGCACGGCCCCGGCAATAATGTCTGTCGCCGCCCGTCCCGCCTTCTCGATCACCGCGACATAGAACTCGCCCTTCTTCGGGTCAACGCGCACCTCGGCCTCATCAATCGAGCCCAGCCCTGCCCCACGCAGAAAGCCCGCGACCGCCTTCTCCGGCGCGCCGACTTTCGGCCCTTTGCGTTCCTCGCGCACATCGGCAGATCTCTTCGGCAGCCCGTCAACCACCACCGCCAGCCGCCGTGGCCCTGACGCCGTTTGCAATTCGTCAAAGTCCAGCCCCGCCGCCGTCAGCGCATCGCCCAGCACCTTGCCAAGATCAGCCTCGGCCTTGGCCTGCATCCGCGCCGGGATTTCCTCTGAAAAGAGTTCAAGTAAAAGCTGGGCCATAGGGGTCAGGAACCTTCGGATCGATCTATCCTGATCGGCATAAAGCCCGTACCGCTGGCGTCAAGCCAGACACCGACCGAACCGGTTGTGAAAACACTGCCTACTCTTGCGTCCGAACGTCCTCGATCGACAACAGATACGCCATCAACGCATCGGTGTGTATCGGACTAAAATCAAACGCGGGCCTTTAATCGTCCAGCCTATTGTGCGTCCCGTCGCAAAGCGGCGCATTGCCCGTCTGCTTGCACGCGCAGAAAAAGACCTTCCCCGTTTTCGGCGCTTCCCAGCCTTGGGGAGCAAACTCGGTGCCCTTGTGCGAGCCATCGCAAAACGGCTGATTGGCCGAGCGCCCACACGTGCACCACCAATACATTTTGCCCTCTTCAACCTCGACGCCAATCGGTTCCCTACCAGCAATTACGGGTTTCTCAGCCATGCCCTATCTCCATTTCTCCATGGTTCAGCCAAGACGCATCATAACCACGGATTCTCTGAATAAACAGAGCCTTTAATCCACACGCCGTACCATTCTCATGTCAGCGCGTTCCATTTTTACAGGTCACAGATTGGCTAGAGATACTCAGGCGCGGCAACCGTCCGGTCATTCGCGTCAAGATCGCCTGTGTTTACAGTCGTGCCCGGTTCGAACAACATGATCTTGCATTCCTCACCTTCCGAGCTTGGCAAATGCTCAACCCCGCGTGGTACGATGATGAACTGCCCCGCCTCGATCCGCTCGGTCCGGTCACGAAATGTCATGATCAACACGCCCTCGACCACGAAAAACATCTCGTCTTCCTCAGCGTGGGAATGCCAGACAAACTCGCCCTGAAGCCGGGCAAGCTTGACATGCATCCCGTTCACCTCGCCGACGATCTTCGGCTGCCACGCCTCCGAAAAACGCGAGAATTTCTCGGCAAGATCAACTTTGGTTTGGGTCAT
>CAZMMU010000068.1:0-3069 GCA_964567455.1 uncultured Hyphomonas sp. | reverse complement strand
AACAAAATTAGGGTCATGGGTGGCCTACAATTGCCTTTCATTTATCTGGACAATGACTTTGCCTTCGACTTTTCCATCCGCGATATGCGTTGCCGCTGTCAGCGCATCATCGAAATCAAAGACCTGACTGTTCGAGAGATCAATTGCGCCTTCCTGCCAGTGTTTGATCAGATCCTGATGCGTCGCGAGCACTTCATCTGCGGTAAATCCAACCGGCATTGCGCCCACTAAAGAAATATTTTTCATAAGTGTTTCTTCGAGAGCAATGCGCGCCCATTCGCCGCTCGCATAACCGATGACAATAAATCGTCCTTCAAAAGCGGTTGCCTTAAAAGCAGCGCGTGCGGCTTTGCCTCCAACCGGATCGAAGACAATGGAGACGCCTTTGCCGCCCGTCAGTTCCAATGCCGCTTTGGTAACGTCTTGCTGCTTTCTATCGATGACCTCATCCGCGCCGATACTTTTGCAGAAAGCGGCTTTTTGCGGCCCACCGGCAACTGCAATGACGCGCGCGCCCTTGGCTTTGGCCAACTGAACCGCTGCATTGCCCGAGCTCCCGGATGCACCGAGCACCAACACGGTATCGTCTTTTGTGATTTTCGCGCGCCGGACGAGGGCGACCCATGCCGTTTGGTAAGGTATGTACAGACCAGCCGCCTCGGCCCCGCTCATCTCATCGGGGATCGGCAAAAGACCAGACAAGACGCCATCACCTCTGCCGGATGCCCGCATCAGGCATTCTTCTGCCAGTCCGCCAGCTTGGGCCTGAAAAAGCGTTGGGCCAACGACACGGGTGCCAATCAGCGCGTCATCGACACCTTCACCGATGGCGATCACCTCGCCGGCTGCCTCCTGAGACGGCGTAAATGGAAGCGGCGGTGTGAGAGGGTAATTGTCTCGGCTCATCAAGACATCCGGTAAGCCCAAACCGCAGGCTTCGACTTTGATCTTGACTTGACCGGGTCCGGGCTGAAGCGCCTCAAAATGGTCCTCGCGCGTCCAGACATCTTTCGGCTGTCCGAATGAATTGACGATCCATCTACGCATTTGCATTCTCTCTTTTTAACTTGCGCCTAATGTCCAGAATTTCCGCTGGGTCTCAATCGGTCGGGACGTCATTCCAGCCTGCGCCGGTCTTGGCGTATTGCCCGATCTTGAACTTGCCAAGCTGGGAGGCGTGCACCTCGTCAGGGCCATCTGCGAGACGGATAAAGCGCTGCGTGGCAAGAATACCTGCCAAGGGCACATCATCGCTCACCCCCATCCCTCCGAAGATCTGGATCGCGCGGTCCGCCACGGTTTGCGCCATTTGCGGGGCCACCACCTTGATCGCTGCAATCAAGTCCCTGGCGTTCTTGGCCCCCACACGGTCAATCGCGTCCGCTGCCTTCAAGGTGAGCAGACGCGCCTGCTCGATGTCGCAATAACTCTTTGCGATTTCCATCCGAATGCTGGAGCGGTCCGAAAGCATGCGGCCAAAGGTCTTGCGCTCTGTCACGCGCTGACACATCAATTCGAGCGCGAGCTGAGCCGATCCGATAGAGCGCATGCAGTGGTGAATGCGGCCTGGGCCGAGGCGGCCTTGCGCGATTTCAAAGCCCCGCCCTTCACCAAGTATGATGTTCTCTTTGGGAATGCGAACATCCTTCAGATGTACTTCGCAATGTCCGCCCGGAGAATGGACATCGCCGAAGACCGGCTGCGCGCGGACCACTTCCACGCCGGGCGTGTCACGCGGAATGATCACGGTTGATTGCTGCGTGTGGCGAGGGTTTTCCGGATTGGTCCGCCCCATCATCAGCAAGACTTTGCAGCGCGGATCCATGATGCCCGAAATCCACCATTTCTTGCCATTGATGACATAATCATCGCCGTCACTGCGAATCTCAGTGCGGACATTGGTTGCGTCCGAGCAGGCGTGATCAGGTTCGGTCATCATATAGACCGAGCGTATCTCGCCGGCGAGCAAGGGCACGAGCCATTCCTCTTTCTGGGCATCCGTGCCGAATTTGGCGAAGACTTCCATATTGCCGGTGTCCGGCGCGGAGCAGTTAAAAACTTCTGAGCACCACCCATTGCGGCCCATAATCTCTGCCAGAGGTGCATATTCCAGATTTGTCAGGCCGGGGCTGTATTCGCCATATTCCTCAGGCAGGAACAGATTCCACAAGCCCGCAGCTTTGGCTTTTTCTTTAAGCGGTTCGAGGCCTGGCCAAGGCTTCCAGAGATTGGCCGGATCCTTGTTCCATGCATGGATCTCGTCATCCACCGGAAGAATATTGGCATCGACAAAGGCCTGTAATCTGTCGATCAGGTTTTGTGTTTTCTCACTATATTCGAAGAGCATAATATGGGTGTCCTAGACTTTGTTTGTTGGGCTGGCTGTTAAAGCGACAGTCCGCCATCTGCGATCAGCGTGTGGCCTTGCACATAGGACGCAAGGGGCGATGCAAGGAACATAGCCGCGCCGGCCATATCATCGGGCGTGCCGAAGCGGCGCAACGGTATCGAGCGCAGAGACGCCTCCGCCCGCTTCTCATTCTGAGTAGTGACTGCCGTCAGCTTTGTCGGCACCAGTCCCGGGGCCAATCCGTTCACCCTTATCCCGTCACGCGCCCAAGCCTGACCGAGCGTTTTTGTCAGGTTGATTGCAGCGGCTTTGGAGGCGGCATAGGCGGGGTTGCCGATATTCGCCTTCAAGCCGGAGATTGAACTGACAATCACAATCGAGCCCTTGGCCTCGCTTAACATTGGCTTGAACTTGGTCGCCGTATGCATGACGGAATTGATGTTGATATCCATAACGTCATCCCAGCCCGGCTTGGCATATTCTGCCTGCTTATACCGGACGAAGCCCTGAGACTGAACGAGCACATCGAGGCTGCCGAAGGGTGGCTCGTAAGCGTTCAATTCGTCGAAATCTGCAACATTGACCTTTGCGTAATGAAGGCCGTCCAAATCAGAGCCTTCTTCGGCTGAGTAGTCGCCTGCCGAAGCGCGTGTGCCCCAGATATGCACCTCGGCCCCGCGCGCGAGAAACCCGCGAGCGATACCGTTGCCGATACCGCT
>CAZMMU010000067.1:0-3508 GCA_964567455.1 uncultured Hyphomonas sp. | reverse complement strand
ACGCGGATGGCGAACTCGTTGAAGAAGCGCGGGGTGAGCAATTCTACGCCATCAATCGCTTCCAAGGCATCGGCGAGATCGCAGGCGGCTTCATGGTTGAGCGTGGCAAGCTGGGTGAGGCCCTTGTCACCGAGCAGGGTCATGTGCGCGGTGAAGGCGAGCGCACAGAGGCCCGCATTGGTGCAAATGTTCGAGGTTGCTTTATCACGGCGAATGTGTTGCTCGCGGGTCGAGAGGGTGAGCACGAAACCGCGTGTGCCGTCTGCATCGACCGTCTCGCCGCACAGGCGTCCCGGCATCTGGCGGACGAGTTTCTGTGTGCAAGCGAACAGGCCAACATAAGGTCCGCCAAAGGTCAGCGGATTGCCGATCGACTGGCCCTCACCCACGGCAATGTCCGCGCCCATTTCGCCGGGCGGCGTGACCACGCCAAGGCTGACGGTTTCAGTGAAGACGGAGACGAACAGCGCTTTTTGGGCGTGGGCGGCCTCGGACACAGGTGTCATGTCCGTGACAGTCCCGAAGACGTTTGGCGACTGGCCGATAACGCAAGCGGTGTTGCTATCTACGTTTTGCGCAAGTTCCAATTCGCCGTCTATGGCGGGGGCGAGCTGGACGATTTCAATGCCTTGGGCTTCGCAAAGCGTGCGCGTGGCTTCGGCATAATGCGGGTGCAGGCCACCGGAGAGGACGACTTTGTTCCGGCGGGTCGCGCGGCAGGCCATGACGGCAGCTTCTGCGCAAGCGGTCGAGCCGTCATACATGGACGCGTTGGCGACATCCATGGCGGTCAGCGCGGCGACTTGGGTCTGGAACTCGAACAATGTCGTCAGCGTGCCTTGGGCGATCTCTGGCTGGTAAGGCGTGTAGGTGGTGAGGAATTCCGAGCGCTGGATGATGTGGTCTACGGTTGCGGGCACATGGTGCTTATACGCGCCGCAGCCAACAAAGAACGGACCTTCAGAGGCAGTGCGATTTTTCGCGGCCAAGCTCGCCATATGGCGCTCGACGGCAAGCTCCCCTTGGTGGGGCGGCAAGTCATGGATCGGGCCAGTAAGGCGCGCAGATTCAGGAACGTCCGTATAGAACTCATCGACCGAGCCAGCGCCAATGCGCGCGAGCATGGCTTTGCGATCGGCATCAGTTAGCGGGAGGTATCTCATATCCTGCTTCCTTCGTTTGAAATTTCTTGGGCAATAATTTGGGCTTGTGCATCGGGTGACTGGAGCAAATCCTGTCGAACACCGGTTTTGTCGTCGGCCGATTTGTTCTGGCTAAGCTTGCGGACATGGGTGACGTCATCAAGCGTCAAATAAAATCCTATGATCGACCGGGACAATCTCTCGATATAGTCGCTTGGCGCATCATCCACTGTCCACGGCTCTTGCCGGTCATATTCCATTTTGTCGGTCAGCGCTTCAAGAACTGGACGCAATTTTCCGGTATCAGATTCTAGGGTCAGCATTCCGCGAACCTGTACAGCTATATAGTTCCAAGTCGGCACGACTTTGCCATGCGCCTTCTTGGATGGATAAGCCGAAGCGGACACATAGGCATCCGCGCCTTTGAACACTGCAATCGCGCCTACTGGCTTCTCCTCCGCCAGTCGCCAAAACGGATTATGACGCGCAACATGACCGACCAAGCGGCGGGCAATACCTTCATTATCCCGTTCCAACACAAGTGGCGCTAACGCCGAAATCGGCCCTTCCGGTCCGTTCGTCGCCAATACCGCAAATGGGTGCGCATCAACAAAACTGAGCGCATCATCTGTATCGGCCTGGAAGACTGGAGACGGGTGCATACGAGCTACAATCCGTCACAGAATGTTTTGTAGGCGGCCGCATCCATCAGGCCGTCTAGCTCGCCCTTGTCGGCAACTTTCAGCTTGGCAAACCAGCCCGCGCCTTCGGGGTCTTCATTGACGGTTTCGGGCGCGTCGGCGAGCGCACCATTGGCTTCGGTCACTTCGCCGCCAATAGGTGCGTAAACATCAGAGGCCGCTTTGACGCTCTCGACGACGGCCATGTCATCGCCCTTGGAGAAGCTTGCGCCTGCGTCCGGCACTTCGACGAAGACAACATCGCCGAGCGCTTCGGCGGCGTATTTGGTAATGCCGACTGTGGCGATGTCGCCCTCGAGTGTGACCCATTCATGGTCTTCGGTGAATCTGGTGGTCATGGCGTGGTTTCCCTAGCGTTTGTAATTTGATTGGACGAATGGCAAAGCGCAGACCTCGGCCGGATGCGCTTTGCCTCTGATGATCAGATCGATTTTGGTGCCCGGCGCGGTGTGAGCGGTAGTGATGTATCCCATGGCTATGGGGCGCTCCACACTGGGACCGAAGCCGCCGGAGGTCACTGTGCCGACGCGCGCGCCGTCAACCTGAATCTCCACGCCTTCACGAGCGGGCGCGCGGCCCAGCGGCTGAATGCCGACGCGTTTTTCGGCTGCGCCATTGGTGATTTGATCGAGGATCTTCGCTGCGCCCGGGAAGTCTGCAAGTTGACGGCGGGACTTCTGGATGACCCATTGCAGGTCAGCCTCAACAGGTGTGCGGGTGGCGTCCATATCATGGCCATAGAGGCAAAGCCCCGCTTCAAGACGAAGGCTGTCACGTGCGCCAAGGCCAATCGGCTTGACGCGTTCATCTTCGAGCAGCGCTGTCACAATACCGAGCCCTGACTCATTGGACGGCAAGAGCAATTCGAAACCATCCTCTCCCGTATAACCGCAGCGAGAGACCATATATTTCTCGCCGTCGCGTTCAATATAGGCGCAGCGCATAAAGCTGAGTTCAGCACTTTCCGGAAAATGCGGCGTAAGCACGGCTTCCGCCTCTGGGCCCTGCAACGCAACGAGGATGCGATCATCTGCGCGTTGCAAGCTGGCCTCGCCGCCGAGTTTCTCTTCTATTAGCGCCCAGTCCTGATGCTTCACTGCGCCGTTGACGACGACGTAAAGCATGCCGTCGAGCGCAGGGTCTGGCATCCGCGTGATGATGAGATCATCGAGAATGCCGCCATCTTCATTGAGCAGAACAGTGAGCCGTCCCTGCCCCGGTTTTAGCCCGGCAATATTGCTTGGCACCAGGCGTTCGATCAGCGCGGAGATTTTCTCATGCGCGCCCGCCTCGCCTAGCCCGTCTTTGAGAAACAAAAAGCATGGCCCCATATGGGAGACATCGAACAGGCCTGCTTTCTCTCGGGTCCACAGGTGCTCTGCCTTTACGCCCTCAAACTGGACGGGCATTTCATAGCCCGCAAAGGGTACAATTTTTCCGCCATGGGCGACATGGGTGTCATAGAGCGGTGTGCGCTTGAGATCGGTTTCGCTATCGGCCATCAGGCACCCCTAAAGCAACCGCCCGCGACGCTCGCGAGCCTTCTGGTTGCCCCCGCTGTCTTGGTGCCTGAGAGATTGGCTAGCCCTTGCCTCTTAAAGAGATCGGACCGCTTGCTCCTTCGGCGAAGGCTTGCCGACCGGCGTCCTTCTTTCCAGCGTTTTG
>CAZMMU010000066.1:0-3999 GCA_964567455.1 uncultured Hyphomonas sp. | reverse complement strand
ACGGCCACGCCCGTATCGCCCAGCATCGTCTCGGGGCGCGACGTGGCGACGACGATATAGTCGCGCGTCTCGGTGCCCGCTGGTTCGCCTTCTTCGTCAAAGACAGGATGCTCATACGTCACGCCATCAGCCAGCGGATAGCGCAAATGCCAGTATTGGCCTTTGATCTCACGCGGCTCGACTTCAAGATCCGAGATTGCCGTCTGGAAATGCGGGTCCCAGTTGACCAGCCGCTTGTCGCGATAGATCAGCCCGTCATTATAGAGATCGACGAAGACCTTGCGCACAGCTTCAACCATTTGATTGTCGGGGTCGCCATGCTCGCCCATGGTGAAGGTCAGCCGCGACCAGTCACAGCTTGCACCAAGGCGCTTGAGCTGCTCGACGATCTGCCCCCCGCTCTCTTCTTTCCACTCCCAGACTTTCTCGACGAATTCCTCGCGGGAAAAATCGGTGCGCTTTTTGCCGTCCGCGTTCAATTGCCGCTCAACGACCATTTGCGTCGCAATGCCAGCATGATCTGTGCCTGGTTGCCAGAGGACGTTCTTGCCCTGCATCCGCGCAAAACGGATCAGCACGTCCTGCAGCGTATTGTTCAGCGCATGGCCCATATGCAGGACGCCGGTGACATTGGGCGGCGGGATGACGATTGAATACGCTTCGGCGCTCGTGTCCATACTCGGCTTGAAACAGCCCTTCTCTTCCCAGCTTTTGTAGAGGCGGGGTTCGGCTTCGGCGGCATTGAAAAATTGATCGAGCATAGCGGCGTCCATAACTGAAAAGAGCGCACCCATGGGGCACGCTCTTGTCTATAATGATTTTTCGCGTGGATGCGAGCAGGTTTTAATCGTTGCGCAGGGCAGCGACCACCTTATTGGCGACCTGCTGGATTTCCGCTTCGACTTTGCGCTCGACAATGCCGGGCAGATTCGTGTCGATCCATTCCTTAATCATTGGCCGCATCATCTCGCTGACCATCTGCTCGATTGGATTGCTCGCAACGCCTGCGGCCGCGAGTGGAGCAGCAGCCGTAACAGCTGCCGATGTCGGTTCCGTCACTGTAGCGGCCTCCTGAACGATGGGTTGTGGCGCAGCCGCCACGGATTCGGGCGCAGGGTCTTCCTGCATGGTTTCGACCGCAGCGGTGACGTGTGCAATTGTCGCTTCAGCTTCGGCGTGCGTGCTCGGCGCAGCACTGACCGTATCATCGGCGAATACACTGGCTTCGATCTCCGCGACGCTCTGGTCCAGTGCACTTGCGTCAAAAACTTCCTGCAAAGTAGCCTCCGCCTGCACGGATTCAACCTCCGGCACATCACTCAAGGCATCAATATCAGCGAGCGACTCAAAATCTGTAAATTCTGATCCAGAATCGAGCAGTTCATCGACGCTCAGCAAATGGTCGCCATCAGTGACATCAACCTGTTCATCCTCGGCCCCGGCCAACTCGTCGCCCAGACCGAGAAAATCATCATCGGCATCTGCAGCGGACACATCTGAGCCAGACGCTTCTCCAACCGGATTGCCGTCCTCCGAAATAATCCGCCGAATTGACGACAAAATTTCTTCCATCGTGGGTTCTTTGGTTGCCTGTTCTGCCATGTTCTTTTCCCTAGCCGCTCATGCGAATCTGTAATTGGTTAAAGATTAGGGCGAGATAGTTAACAGCTTGTTACACACTTCCAGCGGCACATGCGCCACCAGACCAAGGCTCGCCTTCTGGGAGAATATGATCTTAGAGGCCAAAACGCGACGCGCTGAGTTGCCCCATCGCTCTGAGCAATTGATGGGCGGCAACATAGGCATCCCGCTCCGCCTCAATCACCGAGAGCCGGGCTTCGAGCAAATCCTGCTCCTGATCCAGCACATCAAGCGTCGTCCGAACCCCAACGGCAAGCTCTTCCTTACCGCCCTCAAAGGCGATCTCGGCCGCCGCAACGCCGCGCTGTGACGCTTCAATCCCGATCATCGCAGCCCGAAAACTGTGCCAGGCCGTAGCGACCTGCGCGACGGTCTGCCGCCGCACGACTTCGATTTGGAGCTTGGCCTGTGTCCGCTCCAATTTCGCTGACCGGACCTGACTTCGCGCAACGCCGCCTTGATATAGCGGCACCCGTGCTTGCGCAAAGGCAGACACGTTCCGATCACTGAAGTCTGGCGTAGGGCCACCCGGACCAAACGGTGAAGGCGCAGAATCAGGCTGGTTAAGCGTTCCTTGTATCGCAGCGCTCGCCACAACATTCACTTCCGGCCGCAACCGCGCACGGGCGGTTGAGATTTGCTCCTTGGCCACCCGCTCATTGTGCTCAGCCGCCGCAATATCAGGATTATTGGCCAATGCAATTTCAAGCGCCTCCTCAAAGGCTCGTGGCATATTGGTCAACTCTGGTGGCGCAGCAAGCTCATCGGGCGAGTACCCCACCAAAAAAGCAAAATTTGCCTCGCTGCCCTCGATCTGCGCCTCCGACAGAGCGAAGTTCGCGCGCGCACTCTCAAGCCGCGCTTCCGCCAGTGCCACATCCGTCCGGGTGATTTCGCCCACTTCGAACCGGTCATTTGCGGCGCGATACTGTTCTTCAAGCAAATCGACGCTGCCCTGGCGTATCGCAAGCGTCTCGCGGTCGCGACGCACATCGACATAGGCGGTTACCGTCTGCAAAAATGTATCTTGCCGGATGACCTCCAACTCCGCATCGCTCGCATCAATTCCCGCCTGCGCGGAGCGAATACCGGCCAGAATACGGCCGCCCGCATAGATTGGCTGGACGGCCTGAACTTGGGCTGAGGCGATCTGCCGACCGCCAACATCGAGCACCAGAGACCGGTTTGTGGTCACGCGTTCGGGACCATACTGCCCGTTAACCTCCACCGTCGGCAGCCGCGCGCCTCTCGCTGCGACCAATTGCTCCTCGGCGATTTCCGCCTGCGCACGCTGGGCGTCGAGCTGTGGATTTGTGCTGTTCGCAGCGCGCAGCGCGTCTTGCAACGTGTCGGCATGTGCGGACATTGCAAAACCTGCGAGCGCACTCAGGCTAGCGGCAAAATATACTAGACGACGCATATCTATCTCCGATCGATGGGTCAGCTTCTATATACCTAGCTGGTTCCTTACACTTGATGAACGCCAATCACGTCTCAGGCGAACACAAATGATATCGATCAGAAAGTAAATTCGGGTTCAGAATCAAACTGGGCAAACCGAGGCGGGCTTGCTTCAAACGCTTTTCGGTATGAAACAGCCCCCTTGGACCGTGTGTAAACACGCGCTTCGCCGAGACCGCGCCCCGTCTCTACAACCACACCAAGCCGCCCCAATTCGGATAATTGGTCCGTCCAGCTTTCGGGCACAGTTTGAACCATACCGTTTACGAAGATCACATCAAACGGCCCCTGTCCGGCAAGACCTGCATCGAGGGCACCCTCAACAATCACCGCACGATCACTGCCCATTCCAGCAAGACGTTCACTTGTGCTGGTGACCAGAGCCCCATCCGCTTCGAGCCCGATTGCCGTTTCAACCAGTTGCGCGAACACAGCCGTCTCATATCCTGCGCCGGCCCCAATAATCAGCGCAATATCGGACGCTTTCGGGTCTACAGCCTTAAGCAGCTTCGCAAAATCGCGAGGAATCCAGAGCGCGCGGCCTTCGGATGTCTCGATTTCAAGCTCCGAATACGCAACAGACCGGCGTGGCTTCGGCACGAACTTTTCTCTCGGCACACTCAAAAGCGCCGACACCAAATGAGGATTGGCCACGTCATTCGGGCGGATTTGGCTGTCTACCATAATCTGTCGAGCTGCCTCAAAATCCATATTCTGCCCTCTGCCTGTTAAGTCTGATAAGCCCGCTTTATCATAAAGCAGATTGCATTCAACTCATATGGGCTTTTCCAGTTTGCAACTGCGCCAACTCCCTGCTATTGCCACCCCTCTCAGTGAGGTTCCGTGGCGGAGTGGTTACGCAGCGGATTGCAAATCCGTGTACACCGGTTCGATTCC
>CAZMMU010000065.1:0-4103 GCA_964567455.1 uncultured Hyphomonas sp. | reverse complement strand
TTGTCTCCGGTCGGCTGCGCCGCCCATGAGACGCGCCTTTGGCGGCTCAGGGCTGTTTGTTCTGTCTCCTGCGCTGACGCGCAATGGGCCTGGCTTGACACCCGTGGGGCCAGCTCAGGGCTGGTTTGGCTCCCCAGCTCAAATATCAGGCGCGTCATCCTCTGGCTTGACCAGAGGATCCATCGTCCGATTTGACCGACCAGAGATGGATTGCACGGTCAAGCTGTGCAATGACACAGCGAGGAGCAAACTGAGGTCCGCTTTTGGTCATTTGTTGCCGAAAACCAAGAGGCTTACTTGGAGCGAATTTAGGCCGCTCGCCTTAGCCGGTTTCTAAGCGCCCGCACAACAGCAAAAATCGCAATCATCATTGCTGCAACAAAAAGCAGGAGCTTCAATGGTGTGAGATAGGCTTTCAGCCAAAGTAAACTTTCACCTCCGGTCAGTGCCATCACCTGCACGACACCTTCAGCTAGATCTACTGGAATAACAGCGGTAGCCGGTACGGAAAAGGTCGGTTTGAATGCCCGTAAGGCGAGGCCCGCGAATAACGAGCCATAGGTCAACGGATAGGCTACGTCGAGCGTCGCCGTCATCCACGCATGGACCGATCGCTGTGTATCATTCATCTCGCGAATATGTTGCCGAATAATCTCGGGATCACTCATCTCATCGATAATTGTAAAATCCCAAAGCGCCATGATCAAACCAAAGCTAAGGGTCTCGACAATAAAGAGGCCGAATAGCACCCAGAGTGTGGTCGGCTTTGTCAAAAATTTCATCATGGGACGAGTTTGGCACAAGCAAGAGTTAGCGAAAACAGTAAGCGACCGGTTTTGAGCGATTCCTGCCTCACGGCTAACGTCTCCTCTGACGCCGAGAGCTGCCCTTGGCCCCTAGCTCTCGCGGCTCACGCAGAAATCGGCCAGATCGAGCAGGACTTGTTTGTAGTCGCTGTCGGGCAGGGTCACCAGCGCGGATTTGGCGAGGCCGGCATAGGCGCGGGCTTCATTGAGGCTGGCTTGGGCGGCGTCGGTTTGGCGGATCAGGCGGATGGCATGGGCCAAATCGTCGGGCTTTTGGGTTTCGACCATCATGGCGCGGTCCCAGAAGGCGCGGTCATCGTCGGAGCCTCTGCGGCGGGCGATGATGACGGGCAGCGTGATTTTGCCTTCGCGGAAATCGTCGCCGACGGATTTGCCAATGGTTGATTCCGTGCCGCCATAATCGAGCGCATCGTCGACAATCTGGAAAGCGAGGCCGAGATTTTTTCCGTAATGGGCGAGCGCGTCGGCATGGGTCTCGCTGCCGGAAGAGAGCGCGCCAGCACGGGCGGAGGCTTCGAACAGGGCGGCGGTCTTGGCTTCGATAATGGTCAGATATTCTTCGGTCGGCAGATCGTGGCGGCCCAGGGCGGCGAGCTGATGGACCTCGCCTTCAGCGATCACTGAGGACGCGCGTGAGAGGATGCCGAGGATTTCGAGGCTGCCGGTGCGCACCATCAGTGTGAAGGCTTGGGCGAACAGGAAGTCGCCGACGAGGATCGAAGCCGAATTGCCCCAGACGGCTTTGGCGGCGGGCTTTCCGCGTCTGAGATCACTTTCGTCGATGACGTCGTCGTGGAGCAAGGTGGCGGTATGGATGAACTCGACGGCGGCGGAGAGATTATGAGTGGCCGCATTGGCACCGCCCGCCGCATGGGCCGCAGCGAGGGTGACGAGCGGGCGCAAGCGTTTGCCGCCGGCCGAGACGATATAATGCGAGAGGTCAGGGATCATCGCGACAGGGCTGGCGGACTCTGTGGACAGAATTGTTTCCACGGCGGCGAGGTCATCAGCGAGCAGAGCCTGCATCCGGTCAATTGGCGAGGCGGGCGCGGCAGTGGTGTTCGGGGTCAGGATCTGGGCCACTTGGTCGATGTCCTTCTGAGGGAAAGCTCTTGCCTCCCACTAAGTGTAGCGCGAAAACAACGTCAATAGAGCGCGGCCCCGTGCCGCAGTCAAAACCGGTCACAAGATGGTGTGCTATGGAAGAAGTTTTTCGAACGACGGACCCTGTAAAACTGTCCTTTGCGTGTCATCTGCTGGACGAGGCGGGGATTGAGTATTTTGTGGCGGACCAATTCATTTCTGCACTTGAGGGCGGGATAGGTGCGTTTCCGCGCCGGATCACGGTGCCGACCGACCGTGTGGAACTGGCGCGTCGAACGCTCCGCGATCTGTCGCCGGATGGGGCGAAAGGGGCTGTATGAGCGGATCTGGCGGGCTTGAGGGGGTGACAGAAGACGCTTTGTTGGGCGGTAAAGTCAGGATTTATCAGGCCACCCATGGCTTTCGCGCCAATACGGATAGTATTTTGCTTGCCGCATCGCTTGCACATTTCGCGCGCATCCAGACAGCGCTGGAGCTTGGTTGCGGGTCGGGTGGGGCGCTATTGCCTGCAGCGTTTCATTTGCGGCAGGCGCGGCTGAGCGGGATCGAGATGGATGCGCAGGCAGCGGAACTTGCTGTGCGCGGGGCGGAGGCGAATGGCTGGGCCGAGCGGATCGACGTTCTGGCAAAGCCAATAGCGAGCGTTGTGCCGCAAATGGAAAACCGGTTTGATCTGGTGTTTTCCAATCCGCCATTTTTTGAAGCCACGCGTACGACACCGCCGGGCGAAGGCAAGTCCGTAGCTTATCTGGAGAGCTTGCCGCTTGATGGCTGGCTCAAAGCGATGCTGTTTGCGGCCAAGCCAAAAGCGCCGATTGTGTTGATCCATCGCGCCGCAGAGCTTGCGCGGATACTGCAGCGGCTGGACAAGCAGAGTGGGCAGATTTGTGTGTTGCCGATCCGGCCATATCCCGGCGCCGAAGCGTCGCGGGTTCTGGTGTCTGGCCGCAAGGGGCTCAAGCGCGACCGTGTGCGGCTTCTGGCGGGGCTGGATCTTTATGAAGCGAAAGGCGGGACGCTGACCAGGCGGGCGGCGGCGGTGATGGATGGCGGCGCGCTTGATTGGGTTTAGATTGAAAATCGGCGCATCAGTCCCCATCTCAACCAGTAATAGGGGGTGACCATGAGGGAGAATACACAATGCTTGGTCCCCTGCTTATATTTGGTGCGGTCATAGGCGTGGCTATAGGTGCGCTTGGCCATCCGAAAATCTATCGCGGCATTTTTGGCGGGCCTCCGAGGTCTGACGATCACTAGCTTGCTTGCGCTTTAAGGCGGTCAGCGCTAGCTAGTTGGGATAGTTCCCACTGCTGGATGCGCGACCATGGCCGATACCAAACCAACCTGTTTTCAGGACATTATTCTCAGGCTCCAGACCTATTGGGCCGCTCAGGGTTGCGCGGTGCTGCAGCCATATGACATGGAAGTGGGCGCAGGGACGCTGCATCCGGCAACCGTGTTACGCGCGCTTGGGCCAAAAGAGTGGCGGGCGGCTTATGTTCAACCGAGCCGTCGTCCGGCCGACGGGCGCTATGGCGAGAACCCGAACCGGCTTGGGCATTACTATCAGTACCAGGTGATCCTGAAGCCCAATCCGATCAATCTGCAAGATCTGTATCTGGGCTCGCTCGATGCCATCGGGATTGACCAGTCGGTTCATGACATCCGCTTTGTCGAGGATGATTGGGAGAACCCGACGGTGGGCGCTTGGGGGCTGGGCTGGGAGGTCTGGTGTGACGGGATGGAGGTCAGCCAGTATACTTATTTCCAGCAAGTTGGCGGGCTTGATGTGCGCCCTGTCTCTGGCGAGCTGACTTATGGGCTGGAGCGCTTGGCGATGTATGTGCTCGGTGTCGATCATGTGATGGAGATGCCGTTTAACGCGCCGGATGCGGATGTGCCGCTGACCTATGGCGATGTGTTTTTCGAGAATGAGCGGCAGCAGTCGCGCTTTAATTTTGACCATGCGGATGTGGAGATGCTCCAGCGCTGGTTTGCCGATTGCGAGAGCCAGTCGAACGCTTTGCGCGAGGCGGGCCTCCCGCTGCCGGCCTATGATTATGCGCTGAAGGCAAGCCATACGTTTAATCTGATTGATGCGCGCGGTGCGATTAGCCCGACAGAGCGACAGGCGTTTATCGGGCGCGTGCGGGATTTGGCGCGCGGCGCGGC
>CAZMMU010000064.1:0-4435 GCA_964567455.1 uncultured Hyphomonas sp. | reverse complement strand
CGAACTGGCGCAAACAGGCAAACTGTCCTGAAGACGGCTTGAAACAGATCATCCGCACTGTCTGGGACGGCGGCGTGCGCCCGATCCCCGAACAGACGCAGGACTCAAGTCTGGCGGACCTGTACAGTATCACGATCGAGCACTCCGACGGCACCCACGCAACTGTCGCCCCTTTCTCGGTCGGCAATCTTGCTGACAGAGACAATAATCATGAACTCTGTCTCGACGTCGAAGGCCGCCCGATCAGGGTCGCGTTCCCCGGCGGTTACCTGGTTGATCCGAATGATGATGAGAATGATGACACATCTGTAGAGATCACGCGGTAACCAACGCACCTCATCTCGAGAATAGCATCGCCTCGATTCCGCCCACCAGTTGAAGCGGCGTCGACTGCGTCATTTAACTATCTCCGCCATCTGTTCAGCAATGCCCCGAACCACCTCTGGCCGTTCCAAGCAAATGAAATGGTTTGTACCGCTGGTCTCGATGATCGCGACACCGCTATTTCGCGCCCGCCCCTGCTCTGCACTGGCCACCATGCTGGCCCGATCCAGCGTCGTGTCGCGCTCGCCGACCAACACTTTCACCTCAATGAAATTGTCATACAGGTCGAACCCAGCCTCGCGTTGCCAACGGACAATAGATTGAACATTCCTGACGCACGTCGTGTAGCTGCGAGCCGTGCTGAATACGGATTGGCAGAGGCGTGTCTTTAGCGGCGTGGTGGGCGTCATCATCGGCATCTTCAAAAGCCGTTCTGTGCTGATCGTTCGGAGGCACCCAAATAAGATCGGCATCAAGTAGCAGACGGCCATGTGCGGGATGGGTTCGGACCCCCGTCCAAATGTTCGCGCTTGCGGAAGCACGGGTGCTTCGAGCAGCGCGCTGACAGTTCGGTGTTGGCTCACCATTAAATCTGGGCGTTGGCGCCCCGCCTCCAGGACGACTGCTCCGCCTCTAGAATGACCGTGTATGAGGACGTCGCGACCGCTGGCCAGACGCTCAAGAGCCAATCCGATATAAAAGCCGTCATACTCGATGCTTCCAACCTCATAAGGATTGTCCGTCCAATGCAATGACGTCGCCTGATCAGTCGGAAATGGACAGTGATAATTCGCATTATTGATCAGGATCAGCTCTGCCTCGTCATCCTGGTAGAGATCTACGAAGTAGCGCATGTCTTCCAGAAACCCGGGAAAACAAATGATTGTGCGTTCGCGCGAGCTCCGCGCGGCGCGATGGGCAATATAAGTTTCACCCACGCGCAATATCTTGCCTTCAAATGAGTCGAAATGGAGCTGCGGCAAGTTCCGCCGCGCCCAGTATTCGCGGTATGTGTGTGCAAGAAGCAGAAATATGATGGGTATGAACAGCAGGTACAGCATGCGGACCTATACCGACGCTGCGGACTGTACCGATTTCGCCGCCTGCTGTTTTGCCAAAGCTCGACCACAAAGCCAAAAATGCAGTGATCCCCACAAGCCGATCAGAGAGAAATATGCGAGGGCGACGCTGAGTGACTTGTCGCCGTAGCGCGGGCCGAGAAGATCGCTGAACGCACCCACGATCACTGGGCCTAGCCCCATACCGATAAGGTTCGTGAAAAACGATTGCAGGGCAGAGGAAACAGCTCGCATGTTCACCGGAGAAAGTGTCTGGATCATTGCCAGGGCTGGACCGAAATACAGGTTCGCCGCGAATCCAGGAATGATAAAAAAGAGCATGGCTGTCTTCAGATCGTCTGACAGTAAGCCGAGTATGAAGAACGGCATGGTAAAAAATGGAACCGCGGCCATCATCCACATGCCGTACTGAAATCCACGAATGGAAAGGCGATCAAACACTTTGCCTGCTACAACAGCGCCAATAGCGCCTAAGATCCCGAACACACCCGCCATTAACAGGCCCGTTTGAGACTGGCTGAGCTCGTGGCTGCGGATAAAAAACGTCGGCAGCCATTGCGTGATGCCGTACGAAATCATCCCGGCGACGACCAACCCAGCTATCAGATGACGCATCGCCGGATTGTCCCACATCGCAACTGCCGTGGTTCGAATAGCCGGCGGTGGTGCCGCCATTTCGGAATCAAATGTTCCTCTTGGAGGTTCTCTAAAGAACTTTGCCATGAGGAATGCCAGCAACACGCCAGGTAAACCAATTGAAATGAGCGCTGCCCGCCATCCATGCGCTTCGGCGATCATTCCACCTCCCACGAAGCCAAGGATCATCCCGAAGCTCCCCCCCAATAAGAGGATCGCCATCGCAAAACCGCGGCGTTTTGGTGGAAAATAATCCGCGAGAATAGACTGACTGGCCGGGCCGACTCCTGCCTCTCCAACGCCGACACCGACCCGAAAGATGAGGAGTGTAACGAATCCCATAGCGAGACCGCCGAGTGCCGTCATAATCGAAAAGACTAGCAAGCTGGCAACGATAATCCACTTCCGGCTGAACTGATCGGCTAGACGCGCGATTGGTAGTCCCATCGTCGCGTAGAATAATGCAAAGGACACACCACCGAGGACCCCCAGTTGGGCATCACTCAGCCCAAACTCGGCTTTAATGTCCGGAAATAAGATAGACAGGATCATGCGATCGCTGATCGACAGCGTGAAGGCCAGAAGGAGGAGACCTAGTGCAGTGCGGTGACCTGATAACGGCTTACCTGCTACATCATGCGTCGCGGCAGAAACGCGATGCGATCTATCGCGTGGAGCCCGAGCCATCAGTGAAACTCAAGCTCTTCATCATTCAGTTTTCCGAACCGCAAACCAATCAGGTCGCGGATATAATTCTGGTAGTTCTTCCAGGGCAGCCGATCTCCCTGCTTTGGGAATTGTTCTCGCGAACGCAGCACATATCCGGCATCGAAATCCAGCAAGGGGATTTCTCCAACTTCACCTATCAGGCGGGGCGTCACATTGGCGTAGCCATGTTTCGCCATCTTTTTGAGCAGGCGACATACATATCGCCCGGTCAGATCAGCTTTGAGCGTCCAGGATGAATTCGTATAGCCAACCGTAAATGCCATGTTCGGCACGTCAGAAAACATCATGCCGCGAAAGATGTAGTGATCGGTGAAATCTACGTCCGCACCGTCAATCGCGTAGCGAATACCTCCAGCGAATTTAAGGTTCACACCCGTGGCGAGAATAATGATATCCGCGTCAAGCTGCTCACCAGACTTAAGTTGGATTCCCGTCTCATTGAACTGATCAATATGGTCGGTGACAACCTCCGCTCGCCCCTTGCGAATTGCCTCAAACATGTCGCCATCCGGGACGGCACAGAGACGCTGATCCCACGGATCGTATTTGGGCGTGAAGTGCGTGTCGACGTCATAATCTGGGCCAAGCTCATCACGGACTCGACCCAGCAGCATCTTGCGGACATCCTTCGGGCGCTTGCGAGACATATGGTAGATATAGATTTGAAAGAAGACCTGCTTCCAGCGGGTCAGATGAAAAGCCCAACTATCGGGCAGCCATTTGCGCAAACCAGTTGCCAATGCCTCATTGCCCGGGACGCTCGCAATATAAGTCGGCGAACGCTGCAGCATGACCAGGCTGGATGTCTCGTCCGCCATTGACGGCACGAGCGTCACCGCGGTCGCACCACTGCCAATGACGACGACCCGTTTGCCGCGATAGTCGAGATCTTCTGGCCAATGCTGGGCGTGAACTATCTCGCCCTTAAAATTGTCCGAACCTTCGAACTCGGGCGTGTAGCCCTGCTCGTAATCATAATAGCCACTGCAATTAAGTATGAACTTGCAAGCTAGGGTAACGGTTTTGCCGGTATCGCTCCGTTCTGCCGTAACGTACCAAAGATTATCTCGAGAGGACCATTCAGCGGAAACAACTTTGTGATTGTAGCGAATATGCGGCTCGACATCATACTCATTCGCGGCTTCGCGAATGTAGGCCAAAATCTTGTCACCATCTGCGATGGACGAGTCATCCTTCCAAGGTTTGAACCCATAGCTGTAAGTGTACATATCGCTGTCCGAGCGGATTCCAGGGTAGCGAAACAAGTCCCAGGTTCCGCCGCTGGCAGCGCGCGCTTCCAGGATCATAAAGCTTTGATCTGGGCAGTGCCGCCGAAGCTGGCAAGCACCGCCAATGCCCGACAGGCCGGCACCCACGATCAAAACATCGACGGTGTCTTTTGGGCTATTCATGATAGACTACTCCACAAATGTATCTGTGCCGGTGGCGCTGTACCAAATCGGCGAGGACCAGGCGCGTTCCTGAATTGTTGCGGGCAAATCCGAGCGCGGCTCGTTACCCGAGCGAATAGCGTCCCAAGTGGACCACCGACAAACCGGGTTCTCAAGGACGCGGACATAGTAAAACGCCTCCTGATCCGGGGAGAAATCCGGGTCACGCCACATGGTCTTCAACTCTCCGGCCCCAGCATCTGCTGAGATCGAGCA
>CAZMMU010000063.1:0-4539 GCA_964567455.1 uncultured Hyphomonas sp. | reverse complement strand
AGTAAAATTCATTCAGACAAAGTCGGTTGAGCCAAAGTTGACTCGGACTTGCTGGGATAAAAAATGACAGCTCTAAGTGCTAATGGAGGGCGCAACCGCCTGCCAACTAGCCCATCGAATATGGCGGAGAGACATTGCTGTGAAGGCCACTTACTAAAGTCGTCAGACTGTCCACGATTCGTTCAGGTACAAAGTTGGCTGCGAAGTTCCTCAGTGTGCTGGGGTGGTAGGCAAAATGAGCGAGAGTGTATTGGGCCCATTGATGCGTGATAGTAAAAGCTGCGGAGGCAAAAACAACGGTTACTTTATCGTAGCCACACTTTTGCGGGCATGATCACAGTGATCGCTATTTGCTATCAAACGTCGAAATCAGCACCCAGTTTGGCTTTTGCCAACTGGAACAACTCGCGTAACGCACGACGAATTTCGTCGGCTTGCGGACCAGCAAACTCGTGATCAGACCGAAATCGATCGATCAGTGAGTTCAGTGATCGCGTTGTACTCCACGAAGCACGAGCGTCAGTGGAGGTCTTGGAATCGTTGCGTTGGGAGATCATGGATCGAACCCGAGTCCAGCAAGTGGTTTCAGGTTCTTGAGCCAAGAACTCCTCAAAAGACTCGTAATTGTCCGCAAATCGACGCATTCGACTGATGTCAGATTTGTCGATGTGCAGCTCTCTTGAGATACGCTGGATTGTCCCAACGCCGTAGTTTTGACGTACAGCAGGAAAGCCCAACTTATCATTCAGCATTGATCCAATGTCGTAGCGAATTTTCAAATCACGTCGCCGATGAGGTACCCAAAGATCGCGGAGCGACTTCAGAAATTGATCCTCATTGAGGATGTGTTTTTGGTGGTTTTGACTGTTTGAAGACGAATTGTCGTTCATACACGAACTCCTTACTCGCCTCCGCAGCACTTGCATTCTGGCTAAAGCAATGATCGCTGTCAAAGTTGACGGCCGTCAACAATTGATTGGATGGAGTTTGCGATAGCCCAGTATTGGCGGATCCGCCGGTACTGGGCTATCGCAGTTACTGCGGTTCCTATTTACCGCGCGGCGAGGTCGCAGGTAGCATTTTTTCTTCGTTGAGCTCCTCCTACAACATACACACCTTCCCGTGTGATGTTTCTAAACTCGCGGGGTCGCGGGTCGTCAAACTATTTTTCAGGTTCGTTGGAGGGTTGTGGGTGTTGGGGTTGGAACAACGCCAACACACACACCAACAACCCTTGTGGGGTTTTGTGTTGTTTTGTGAGTCGCGATTTCCGGTGATTTCTCCAAGGAATAAAGAATTCGCCACGAGCTGATAGTCACTTTTTTGTCCATTCCGCGATTTGATGGTCAGTTCCATGTCCATCTCGGCGAGCAATGGTCAATTTCTTGTCCATTCGTTTACTTCAAATCCCGTGAGTCTCGACGAGGTTATTGAAGTTCGCCAGAAGGCTTTGGGGGCACTGACGTACACCTCGCACAACCTTGCTTAATGTGGACGGGTCGATTTCCAGCGATTCTGCCCAATATGAATTCGAGTACTCAGAATTGTGAATCAAATCAACCAAAGCGTGCCTGCTAATTTCGTCGCTCGATAGTTCGTCATTTCTCCACCCAAGTTTGGCACACCACCGAGATTCGAAATCCGTTTCTGAATAGATTCGAAGGTGTCGACGTTCAATGTCAGACCGTCGTGACGAATATTGATTCTGAGCTTGAGCTAGATCGATCCACGATAGACTTTTGGGGTCAACTATCACTACGATCAAATCAAAAAAATGCACCAAATGACCAAGGTCATCAAAGAACTCGGCAGGACTTACGTAGCCCATTCTTTCCGACCAAGTGGATACCTTGTATCCCTTGCCTTTGAGAACTCGATTTCCATTGAAGCCAACATATTGTTTTGAATCTGCAAGGTAGGGGCAACGAATTGGCGAAGCCTTGCGCCCATTCCGGGTTGGGCTTGGCGACGTCAACATGTTTCCCGAAATTACTTCCGTTTCAGCGACTGCTCTTTTTTGCTTCTTAGCCACACGAGTTCGTTCACGAAATATGTTGTGAAATAGAATTCGTTGACTCGTAGAAAGAACATGGATACTATCGCGAGCGCCCAGAATCGCCGGCATAAATATGGATGATACTCGCCCACTTTTACCTATTTTTCTTAACAGCTTTTCGTTTTCGCGAAGAGACTTCTTGTCGTCATCGTATGACGGCAGTCGAATTTTTCGATTGCCACCCGAACCTGAACCATTCGAAAGACGTTCGATTTCTCCAAGAAACCCCAGACCAACGATGATTTGTGAGTGCTCATGTCGTTGGCGATCGGCGAACCTACATTTGCGTGTGCATTCGGTATTCTTTCCGCGATTTGAAATATTGAAATGAGTCAATATGGAAGTCTTATCATCAAACTTCGCAATCGATCCAGAATCATTTTTTTCATCTGAAATGTGAAGAGCGGAGACTGAAGATAGAATAGTCCTGAGGTCTTGCCGCCAACGCTTGGGGAATCCATCTCCCCAAACCATATCGCGAATGTATTTTGTTGGAATTCGAATCTCAGTTGATCTTGTTCGAATCACTTCGGAATGCACCAACCACAAAAGCCGCGTTGTCAATGCACCGAATCGCAGGTTTCGAGCGAACAAGCGAAGTTGGTCTCGTTGATTCGAGTTCGTCATTGATCGAATTTCTTCGAGCTTGCAATTGTATTCCTCGGCCCAGTGGTTTCGTGAACCACCGCCCTGATTTCAAAAGTGAAACCCCGACGGAAAAATCTCGGTCGGCTTTAACCAACCACGGAATGCCGTTTGAGTCGAGCTGGAATTTGGCATCGGCCAGATAGCCTCGTGTTTCGAAAATGCGATAAAACTGGCGGACCCTGAATGGGTCCGCCAGTATCGTTGTATGTTCAATACCCACCGAATCTACTCGTCATAGGTGGTTTCGGTGGTCGCAGCGTCGGTGCATCGTGGTGGCTCTGAGCTACCTTCGAACCTGCCAATCATGTGCTGAAAGGTGAGCTCATGCTCACCACGTATGATTCCCTCTCGCCCTTTGGCAATATCCAAGCAGACAATGTTGGTGCTTTCGTTGACCCTGCGCGTTGGCGACAAGACAAGGACAGAGTCCGCGTCAGAAGCTATTCGTCCATCCCCCTTCATGTCGTCGATTGTTGGGCGATTCCCTGACTTTTTGCCGTCACGCTTTCGCATTTCGCTTGTTACCAGAAAAGCGAACTCCTTTCCGCCGAAATACAATCTCAAGCTGGACGTCAGTTGGTTGAAGACATCAAGACGATAGGTGTCGCTCTCGGAAACGGCAACAGAAGAAGGTGTGATCATTTTTTGAAACAAGTCAACAACGATTAACAGTTTTCTAGCCCCCGATTCTTTTTGCAATGCGATTGCCTGGTTAAGAACAATTTGATGTGACATCCCGTTATGCAAAACGGCGTCATCGTATTCATCGCGAGTGGTTGAATAGTCCCTTTCAACAATTCTCAAACGACGTAACTTCGCAGTTACGTCATCTACGACTTGCCTGTTCCGTAGATCGCTAAAGGAATTTCGTTGAAGTTCGCGGCGAGGAGTTCGCAACTCTCGACACCAAATACGGCTAAGGATATCGTCCTTCAACATGTCCAGAGAATAGAATAAGACACAGGCTTCCGGGTCGTCGAGCGTTTCCATGATGCAACTTAACAAAAGGGATGTCTTACCAACCCCTTTGTCACCCAGAAGAAAGGTGAGTCCGCCGATACCACCGTTCAAACTTTGGTCTAGCCGGCTTATGCCCGTTGAGAAATGAGTGGTTGTCGCTCCCTGTCGCTCAAACCTGAAGAAAAACTCTGGAAGATCAAGCGCTGCATTGGAATTGGTTCCTTTCTCGTAAGCGTTGCTCCGAATTCGTTGTTCGGCTTGTCCGATCATGTCAGGAGGTAGGAAATCACCAATGACCAACCGGTAGGCTACCAAGTTTTCCGCTAAGCATCGAACGGCATTGTGCCAGTCTGATGATTCACGTGCGTTGTGAAAACCCAATGCAACTCTTAGCACCGGATCTACAGGTTTCAATGAACCCTGCGTCTTGTGCCGAATTTCGGTAGCCAGTTGCTGATTTAGCGTGCGTGGCGCTCCGTTAAGAGTTTGTACTGATCTGGTGAGATGCTCCAAGATTCGATGTTCCGGCGAGTCGCCTTGTTCGCCTGCGGTTGCCGAGTAATCGGCTGAATTTCTGTGGTTCATTTGTTGCTCCAAGAATGGGATCGTTAATGGGCGGACTCCCAGTCCTGTCGCACCAGTCTTTGGCTTCAACAATCAAAATAAGTCAGCTTTTGTTGACAAAACCCAACAGAACATTAACATATTCTAAACATGTAATAAACGAGGGTAACTTGTGGGTAAATCAAAAAGCAAGAAAAAACTATCACCGATCTGTCAGAAGATTGCGGAGTTGGTTAAGTCAGCTGGGGGACAGCAAGCATTTGCAGACTCAATTGGCTTCTCCCAGTCTTTGGTGTCAAGACTGGTCAATG
>CAZMMU010000062.1:0-5068 GCA_964567455.1 uncultured Hyphomonas sp. | reverse complement strand
GCATGAACTGGGTCTGGTTGAGTCAGACGAGTATCGCCGCATACAGACGAAAATCGCTCTTATGCCTTCCGAACAGTTTGATGTCGATGAGATAGAAAAGCTTCTATCCAAACCACAAAGAGCACTGCTACAGCTGATATTGGCAGCCGAGACCAGCCCCGAACAAGTGGACAGCCCACCTGCTCTCCCCTGATCGCGCGTACGATAGATTGCACGATCCGGAAACCATCTGAAATTGCGTTCGAGACGCGCCGACGAGCTTGGCGGCGGCGCATCCTATTTTGCATGGCCAGAGTTTGAGATTGCTTATCTGCTTTGATTGACGTAACCATAGTGTGTGATGCGACCAAATCGGGAGGGACGCATCGTCGTCAGATATATCGTTAAGTTATGAGGATTTCCATGAAGAATTTACTCCGCGCCAGCGCGTCTACGCTCACCGTTTGCATGCTTCTATCTGCCATGCCATCCGCAGCACAAGAGACTGTGCCGCCCTCTGGTGATGGTGAAGAGCGGACGCTGGACCGCGTCGTGGTGACGGGCTCTCTTATTCGCAAGAAATCGCAGGCGGACCTCGCTTCCCCTCTTGATACTGTGACCAATATCGACCTTGAAAACATCGGCGCACAGAACCTTGCCGACCTGACGCAGACGCTAACGATCAATACCGGGGCACAGAACAATCCAGACGCCTTTACGCAAGGCGGCACCACGGGCACCTCAAACATCAACCTTCGCGGGCTCGGCGTTGGCTCGACACTGGTTCTGCTTAACGGCAGACGGCAGACGCTTTCAGCGGCGCCGACCAATGATGGGATCAACTTCGTCGATACCGCTTCACTCGTTCCCCTTATTGCTGTTCAGCGTGTCGAGATCCTGAAAGATGGTGCCTCCACACTTTACGGCTCGGACGCGGTTGCGGGTGTCGCCAATTTCATTACTCGCGAAAACTATGACGGAATCCTCGTGTCGGGTGACTATTCAAACCACCTCAGCCAAGGCGAGTATGAAGAGTTCAACCTGCAAGGTCTCGTCGGGAAGACATTCGGCGATCTCTCCCTGTTGGCAGCTGTCAGCTATCTTGACCGGACGGCGTTGACCACAACAGAGCGGCGTTTGTCACGCACGCCGAATATCGTTGACGGCGTTACGCTTCAGCCTGGTGATGACACCTCCAATCTCGGCAATCCCGGTGCCTTCTTCGGTGTGCCGGGCTTTCCTGCCACAGCACCAGTTATAGATCCTGGATGCCTGGCAGCAGGCGGTGTTCCAAACATTATCTCGGCAACGCCGGCAGGTGTTCCAGATGTCGGCCTTTGTGGGTTTGACTTTGGCGGGTTCTTCAATCTCGTGCCTGATGAGCAGCGGTTGACCATCTTCACGTCGGCCAAGTTGGAGTTGAACGACAACACAACACTACGCGCCGAGTTTGGCTTTGCGGACAATGATTCCGAGCGCGGCAATTCGCCAACCTTCCCGTTCCTGCAAACCGGTGTCTCCGTTGTGCCGGATTTCAATCCGAGCAATATTTTCGGGGCAAATGTTGTCTTTTTCGGTCGCGCCAGTGGTGTTGACGGCGAAGTTTCTCCTTCAGTCAACAATAGCGAAACCTGGCGGTTCTCGACCAGCCTGGATGGCAGCTTCGAAACATCTTTCCTGAAGAATGCCAATTACACGCTCAGCCTGACTCATGCTGAAAATGACTTCGTCAACCAGACAGAGGACACGGTGACCGATCGGTTCGCCTGTGCCCTTCGCGGGTTTGATGCAGTTCCGGCTTTTAACGCCGCCACGGGGCTCGACTGTACGGCGAGCAACCCCTTCCTGACGGCCAATGGCTCGACCATTCCTGCAAATGGTACCTTCTTCAACCCGTTCTCCAGTGCGATCGGGACGGGGCAGAACAGTGCCCTGCTCGACTTCGTCGTGCAGACCGCCCAATCCAACCGGGAAGCCGAGCTTACGGTTGTCGAAGGCGTTATCGGTGGCGACGTTTTTGAATTGCCAGCAGGACCACTGAGCATCGCGATTGGTGCACAGTTCAGAAATCAGGATATTTCCGCGACATTCGATGATATTTCCCAGAATGATGGTTTTGCGTTCCTGATTGGTGAGCAGGCCTTTAATGGCGGGCAGTCGGTTTATGCACTCTTTGGCGAAGCCGCCGTCCCGCTGACAAGCTGGGCTGATTTGCAAGTCGCTGTCCGGTTTGAAGATTATGGCGGCAGCATTGGCTCAACTGTTGATCCGAAAATTGCCTTGCTGGTGCGACCAACCGAGCAAATTTCGCTGCGCGGATCATTCTCGACCAGCTTCCGGGCACCATCGACGTTCCAGACACAGGGCCAGTCGACAACCCTGCAACAAGTGACCGACCCTGTGGTTGGCGGAAACGCTTTCGTCGCCGTAAGAGCGGCGGGCAATCCCGATCTTGCTCCCGAAGATTCCACTGCGTTCAATATCGGCGCGACATGGGAGCCACTTGGCGGGCTACAGTTCAATATTGACTACTTCAATTTCGATTTCTCGGATGCGATTATCCAGACCGCGCCCCAAGCCATCGTCAATGCTGATCCAAATGGACCGGACATCATCCGCAGCCCGGCAGGAACCATCATTCAGGTCAATAACAGCTTCGTAAACGCGGCTTCGATCGAAACGTCAGGTATCGACTTTTCGGTACGCTGGGCGCTCGACACAGATTTCGGGACGTTTACACCGAGCTTCATCGGCACCTATGTCCTCGACTATGATCTGGAAGATCCATTGGCGGGTAGCGTTAGCGGCGCGGGCAATCGGAACTTCACGAATTTCGGCTCGCCCACGCCAGAGTTGCGGTTCAATGCTGGTCTGGAATACAGTTTTGGTCCACACAGTTTGAACTTGTTTGGTCGTTACATTGATAGCTATACGGATGACCAGAATGACCTTCCCGTCGACGAAGACTTCCGGCTCGACGTTCAATATGGCGTCAGCCTGAATGAGTTTATCAACCGTGAACAAGCTGCGCGCTTCACCGTTGGAGTTCGCAACGCATTTGGCGCACGTCCGCCGAGCGTGAACACAAATGGCGGGTTTGACAGCCGCGTTCACGATCCGCGCGGCGCGGTCTTAACCGTCGGACTGGATCTCGAATTCTAGCGCAACCGTCCAGCATAAAAAGACAAACGCCTCGGCCATCTGGTCGAGGCGTTTTGCTTTGGCTTGCAAGATCTGCCCTAGAATTCCGGCAGATCGACAGTGATCTGGCGACCATCGACGGTTTGACCCCGCATGAAATCCTGAATGACAGCGGTAATGTCGGGGGACAGCATGAAGAGATTGTGCCCGGCATTTTCAACCAGAACAGTCTGCCTGTTTGACAGCCCTATGGTCGCCTCCTGCGCGCTTTCGGGAAAGGTCCGCCCATCGAGTGTGCCAGACAGTATAAGCGTTGGTACATCGGAAACCGGCGCGGTGCGGAAGCTGTCACCAAGATCGAGCGACGGATCAACCGTTTCAAGCGGCATGCTGAAATTCATATGCAGACCAAGCAAGGCCATGTCTGCCTGCTTGGTAATCATCTCCCGCCTTGCTGCACCCGAGCCCGACGCAACATCCATCAGATAGCTCATGGGCGTAAGTGAGATCGCCGTTTCCGTCGGGTCGATGGCCTGCTGAAGCAGCATGGTGATCAGCGTGGTGTCTCCCTCATCGAGCGCACTGTAGACACTCAAGATCAGCGCCGCGCGGGCGGGGTCAGCGATCAAAGCAGATGTAAACTGTTGCATGTCGCGCTTTTGCAGCAGGAAAGACGCGCTTTTCCCATCTGGTTGCGGGACGTCTAGCAAAACCGGTTCCGCCTCCAACTTGCGCAGAACACGCCCTATCAATCCGCGGACATCAGGATATTTTGCTTTGGCGTCGGGCAGGGTGTTGATAGCGGCTTGCAGCCGCTCGAAATACAGATCCGCTCGCGCAGGCTGTTTGATGGTTTGATCGAGGCCTTCAATCGCTGTTATGACGACCTGCCCCAAATGCGCGTCCATTTGCTTGAGCGCTGCGAGCGCCAGATGCGAGCCGTAGGAAATCCCCCAAAGGTCGATCTCGTCCGCGCGAAGATGGACCCTGAGGGCATCAAGATCGGCAACACTTTCAAGCGTTGTATAGCCATAAATGTCAACGCCCTCGCCTTTCCAAAAATCAAGACACTCTGCGAAAGCCGCTCTTTGCGCTTCAAAATAGAGCGCATCCGGGAGCGGCTGGGTTGGATCGATGTGTTGAGACGACGTGCAGTCCGGCAGATCATTGGACGCCCCGGTTCCGCGCTGGTCGAACGCGATCACATCGCCGAACTCTCTCATCGCCATGAAAAGCGGGAAGCGTTCATGCTTGGCCGTCTCTATGCCCGACCCCCCTGGTCCGCCCGCCAGATAGATAATCGGCGCGCCCGTGGCGTTGGTTGTGGCTGGAAACCGGACATATTTTAGCTCGATCATTCGACTGTTTGCGGCGCTGCGGTTTTCGGGCACCGATAAGCTCCCTTCGAATGCGGGAACCGTTTCGCCAGACTGCGCCTCGAAGATGATCGGCCGTTCTCCAGTGATTGCAGGCACCTGCGGGGTGATAGGCGCGGGCGGCATGGTCATGCATCCCATCAAAAGGGCGAGTGGGGCAAGAGAACTCAACTTCATCATGGCACGGTCCTCCGGTTTGGTGTGACATCGACACTCTAACTCGCTCGAGGCAAATTTGCTCCCTTTTTCGGCTGAACAGTCGCGAAATTCGGGTCAGCGGCACTGTCCGGTCGCGTTGATCAGGTCTACGGCAGGCTATGGCTCAATGGCTCATAGTTCTGATCATGGTTCTTATCGCAGTATTGCCAGCAGGCGCACAGCCGCTCTGCCTCTCCCTCTTTGATCCCAACGACATTACGATCTGTCCCGCATGCATGGATGATCTGGCCCCGCCTGATTTCTCGACCGATGCTTGTGAGCGCAGGACCGTCGAAGACATAGACCCCCGGGGCGCATTTATCTGGATCAGAACGGGTGTGCCGCTGACCTCTCTGCGCAGGCGGATACTCCGA
>CAZMMU010000061.1:0-5119 GCA_964567455.1 uncultured Hyphomonas sp. | reverse complement strand
CATCCTCTCAGACCAGCTATAGATCGTCGCCTTGGTGAGCCATTACCTCACCAACTAGCTAATCTAACGCGGGTTGATCCTTCACCGATAAATCTTTCCCCCTAAGGGCGTATAAGGTATTACCTTTCGTTTCCAAAAGCTATTCCTTAGTGAAGGGCACATCCCCACGCGTTACTCACCCGTCTGCCACTATATCGTTCGACTTGCATGTGTTAGGCCTGCCGCCAGCGTTCGTTCTGAGCCAGAATCAAACTCTCAGGTTGAGATTTGATCCCGACGTATATTCATCCGGGGGAAAACCCGGATGACAAACTGCTTAAAGCAATTTTGCGTTTTGACGAGAAACCCGTTCAAGTTAATTAAGTCGCCCGAAAGCGACCAGTCATATAGAACGGTATTTCTATTAAAACGCAGTCCGTCGTGATCGTATTGAGCTTAATAAATCAAGCTCGCAAGCTATCACGCCGCCTGCGTTTCTCTTCCAATTCCTGCGATGTCAAACAGCTTGGACCGAAGTCCAAATTTGCCTCTAAAAACCGAAGTTCTCGTTGGCAGAGAGCGGCTTATATGCCCCGCTCTATGTCCCGTCAACAGTCTTTTTCAGCTTTTTTTCGAGCCCCGCCAGTTAAAGCAAAAACTCCAAAATTTAGCCGAAAAATACAAGCCGCTCGCGGTGAACGCATTAGCAAACTTGCAATGTTTCCGAAGGGCTGAGGTATAATCCCAGAAACACCCTTCGGTCAAGATATTTTTTAACCAAAAACAGTCTTTTTTAACCCGGGGCCGCCATTGGGGTCCGGGCCTCAATGAAAACCCAATAAACACAGGACAACGCCGTACCTCGCCGGTTGCGGCCTACACCCTACCCTGTTGCGATATAGTTCTTCATCGCTTCGGCTTCGGCCTCTGTCTCGCGTATTTTCCACTTAACAAGGTCCCCAATTGAGACGAGTCCAACCAGTTCACCATCTTTACAGACAGGTAAATGACGGATCCGGCGATCTGTCATGCGCGACAGCCCCTGATCAATTGTCTCACTTGGTTCAGCCGTAATCACATCCCTTGTCATAGCGTCTGCGACCACCATTTCGAGTGCACTTGCCCCGTGACGGGCGACTTGACGGGTAATATCCCGTTCAGACAACACGCCGACCAGCCCGCCATTGTCCTGAGTCGCGACAACAGAGCCGATTTTCTTGTCATCCAGCAGCTGTGCCGCGCGCCGCAGCGTAACATCCGCAAGAATCGTCGTGACATCGTGTCCTTTTGTTTTCAGAATCTGCTCAAGCGTCATCTACATCCCTTTCAGATAATCGTGTTTTCTCTTTCTAAGAGCCTTCCCGACCATAAATACTACAGAACACGTCTAACTGGAATAGCACTCCCCTACCGCTAGAGTTCACGCTGAAACTATTGAAGTTTCTTAAGTCGGTTCGCGTAATATGCCCGTGCGCTGCACAAATATCAGCTATGATCCCGCGCTGGCATACAAGTTGCAGAACCGTCATCACAACTCGCCCAAAAGGGGACATGGCATGACGAAACACACTACTTCAATCTCAAGGCTCACCGCCTGTCTGGTCGGCGCCTATGCGCTTGCAGGACTTACCGCGACGGCGCAAACGGCTGACTTCGAACGCCCGATCGGCTTCGGATTTGGCGAAGAACAGCGCCCCTTTGAGCCAGGCACACGGGACATCAACGGCAATCGCCTCATCGTCGATGGGCGAATCATCACCGGAGATGACCTGTCGAGCTTTTCGACCAATTCACTCGCCTCCGGCGGCCAGTCATTGTCTGGCGCGGGGTTTTTCAACCAGCCGCAGGGGCAGACATCTGCCATCGGCAACCAACTAAACGTGATCACTGAAGGGTCCTTCAACACAGTGATCGTCAATTCCAATCAAACCAACAATGGCGATCAAACCGCTATTCTTAACGGGGAGCTCGACCTCAATGACTAACTTCAACTTCTGTTCCATTCTCGGCCAAACCAAAATGGTCGTCGCCGCCGCCGCCAGTGCTCTTGCTCTGTCAGCCTGTGTTTCACCGGTCGCAGGACCCGGCGGACTTTACGCCAAGCCAATTGGCACCGCCCCTGTAACCGCAAACCCAACGCCCTACACAGAGAGCCTCTCTTGCATGGGTCAGTTTGCCCGCGTTAACCAGATCGCACCGCCACGCATCGCCGTTGGTCGTATTCTGGACTACACTGGCAAAGTTGATATTGAAGGCGGTCGCCGCGTCACTCAGGGCGCGTCCCTCATGGCCATCTCCGCTTTTGCAAAGTCCGGCGCCCGTCTGGTCGAACGCTTCGACACATCGGTTTCCGAACTTGAGCTGAAATATGCCAACAACAAGCTGATCAGCGACGCAGAAGACGAAGCGTTCCGCGCCATCGAGGCCGGCTCCATCCCTGGCTCCGATTTCTATCTTGTCGGCGGCATAACCGAGCTGAACTACAACATCCGCTCCAGTGGCCTCGAAGCCTTTGCAGGTGACACGAGCCCAGGTGATCCAAAAGGCAATGCTGGGTTCCGGCTCTTCGTGATCAATGTCGGTCTCGACCTGCGCTTGGTCGACACCCAATCGCTCGAAGTCATCGACGTCATCTCCTATCAGAAGCAGATCATTGGCCGTGAAGTGTCCGCAGGTTACTTCGACTTCTTCAGCGGTGTGCTGTTTGACATCGGTGGCGGCGAACGGGCTCAGGAGCCTATCCAACTGGCAATCCGCTCGGTCATCGAACGGGCTGTGCTGGAGATGAGTGCAAACCTCTACGGCGCACCTGGCCCGGAAGTCTGTAACTCACTTGGTGACGCAGTGACCGCGACCAATGGCACAACGGGCGACTATGTCCCGGCCTATGAGAACCTCGACACCAATAATGGCGACACTCGCTCCGAGCCAAACCGCTGGCACAATCGCCGCGACCGGACTGGCCGGACGCGTCGGGGCCTTCTTTCAAGCTTGGGGAATTAATCATGAGAAAGCTAGCAACCACCCTCCTCGGCGCCACAGCAATCCTCGCTGTGTCCCCGCAGGCTCTGGCCGACAAGCCGGTCTCCCCGACCAGCGTCACCATTGACCAGGTTAATCTCGGAGATGTCTGGAGCAATATCGAAGTCAAAGTCGACCACTCAGATGATCGCGTTAACTCGGTAGGCGCTTCTGTTGGAAACAGCGTTACAGGCCTTGCCGAAGGACCGGTCTCTGCAAAGATCGACCAACAGAGCACTGGCGCCGTTGAAACGGAATCCTATGTCTGGACAGGCGACGTCTACTACGAAGTCACGTCCGATAGCTCGGCAATTGCCAACACGTCGGTCATCTCAGGTCAGGGCGGCGATGTTTACGCTGATGTCACCCAGTCCGCAAATGGCCCGGTTCAAGCTGTTAATCAACTCGATGCCGAGCTGACCTGGTCAACCTCCAATCAGACCACGGCTGCGTCCAATGTCTCAGAAGTCAATGCTGCCGACGGCACCATCACGACCTTTCAGGAGCAGCATGCCGACGGCACCGTGTTCGCTTACGCAAATTCGATTGTTCATGACGTAGACGGCTTTGCGAACAATTTCGCAACCGCCGCAGGAAACTCGGCCACAAACCGGAACCAAAACTCTGACTCCGCCTATAATGGCGCAATCCAGACGACGGCAGACCATACAGCGATCACCGCCGTAGCCGATGCCGACATCGGTTTGACTGAAGAGATCAATAATGGTGCCTCTGCGGCCGGCAACCAACTGACCGCGGAAAGCAGCAATGCGGTTGTGGACATTGGCAGCGAAGGCTCAGAGACATTCCAATACAACGGAGCCTATGTCGAAGCTGATGCCTTTACAGAAGCAGGAACCTTCCACGTCGTTGCAAACACATTTGCAAATGGTGTCGGTAACTCTGTCAGCGCTCACAGTTTTGGCGGCAACACACATGTCGATAATATCCAGAACAATGGCGGCGACGTGAACAGCACTGTAACGTTGAACGCAACGGGCTTCAGTGGCGGCGCGGGTGTCACCACCTCAAGCGCCATCGGCAACTCGATCTCGGCCTCGGCAACTTATGGCGGCCTGAGCGGTCAAACCGAGCAATTCAACTCCGGTAACACCACCGCGCGGACCACGGTAAACGCCAGAAATGGCGCAACATCAAGCCATCTGGGTAGCTCGGTCAGTTCCGCAACAGCCATTGGCAATGCGGCAACCTTCAGCACCCGTGCCAATGCAGGCGGCAGCTAGAGACCAAACCAGACATGCCCGAGACGGGGACTCGCATGAGCCCCAAACTTGCCCCCGAAACGCAGAGCCGTTTCGGGGGTTTTTCTTGCCTAGTGCCCAAACTCTGCTTTAACTGCCTCCATGACAACACGCATGTTCCTCGCAGGCATGGGCCTGATGTTCACCGCATTCGGCCTCTGGTCATTGCTAGATCCACTCGGCATGACCAGCCAGCTTGGCGTCGAAATTGGCGGGCCGAACGGCACGTTTGAAATCCGCGGCATCTTCGGCGGTGTCAGTCTTGGCGCCGCGTTCCTATGTGTCGCGGCAGCACTGAAAGATAATTTGGTCCGCCCTGCCCTGTTGTTCATCATGATTTACATGGGCGGCTACTGTTTCGCACGCATAGCCTCCGTCGTGCTGGGAGATCTTCCAGAGGCGGCAACATGGCGCTTTGTGGCCTTCGAAGCGGTTGCCTTCCTCGTCGCCAGCACATTGCTCAAGCGCCGCACGAAACAAGACACGTCCCAATAAAAAACCCCGCCCGATCAAATCAGGCGGGGCTCATGATTAAAGCTCGAAGGCCTCAGAGAGCCTAGAAGCGAACCTTGAATTCGCCGCCCCAGAACCGGGGTGCACCCGGGAAGGCTGCCAGCGTGCCGGTCTGCTCCGGAACGCCAAAGGCTGTGACGTTGAAGTCCTGATCAAACAGGTTGGTCGCGAAGACGGACAAGGAATACTTGCCATCTGTTGTCTGAACCCCTGCCCGCGCACCTACGGTCGCAAATGCGCCATTATTGAAGGCCTCGAACACGTCTCCCTGTACAAGATTCGTGTCCGCCTGCCAGCGCACATTTGCATGAAGCGTACCTTCAAATCCTTCGGTCAACGGGAAA
>CAZMMU010000060.1:0-5252 GCA_964567455.1 uncultured Hyphomonas sp. | reverse complement strand
GCGGGCGATGAGATTCGAACTCACGACCCCAACCTTGGCAAGGTTGTGCTCTACCCCTGAGCTACGCCCGCATCCGTGGGTATGAAGCGCGATGGCTCCAAGACCGCCGATAAAGCGCATTGTGGAGCGCTTGGCAAGGGGAAATTCATCCCACCTTCCAGCTTCCCCAAAATAGGAGGCAAAACGGCTCAACTGACAGGCTCACATTTGCCCGGTGGGCCACTCACCCTCTCATCTGGCAGATGAGCAGGCAGCACCAGCGCCTCTTCCCCGAGAACGGTCATGCGGACATGATGTCGGCGATCGCGCAGATGAGATGGCTGGAAAAAGTGACCTGACGCAGGCAAGCTTCGAAAACCACCCAACATTCGTGCCGACAAATTACAATCCGAGCTAACATCATATGCCTATCTCATTTCAGAATACTCCTCCCCTCGTCGAAGAATTCATCTCTATGCGGAGCGCTGAGGGATGGGGCAATATGAGTGAAGAGACGGCGCGGGCCAGCCTGATGGGCGGGCTGATAAACCTAAGTGCATATGAAGACGGCAAGCTTGTGGGGTTTGGCCGCGTGCTCGGCGACGGCAAGCTTTACTTCTATGTGCAGGATCTGATTGTCGCTCCGGCGTTCAGGGGACGAGGTTATGGTTGCCAGATCATGGACGCGCTTCTCGCGGAAACTGGAAAGATTGCCGCCCCGGGCGCTGTGATCTGTCTCATGGCTGCAAGCGGCAAGGAAGCGTTCTACGAAAGCCTCGGCTTTGTTGCCCGCCCCACGCCAAACCTTGGTGCCGGCATGATGCTTCGCCTCTAAAGCGCGGCAACCAGTCTGGTGAGCGCCGCTTCCGCTTCTGCTGCCTTGCCGCCAAGGATGAGCACGGTCAGTCCATCAATCATGGCCAGGATCATAGCCGCCTCGGCCTTACGCTTGGCCGTGTTTTTGGTCGCAAGATGAGCCTCGATCCAGCTCAAAAACCCGGCGAACAGCCCGGGCGCCAGATTGGCAAAAGGGGCGACACCGCGACCGCTGGCAGCGATCACTTCAATGTTGAGTTGCATATATGGCCGCATATCCTCGTCGAGCAAAACGGTGGCACAATCGCGTAATACGTCTTTAGGCGGAAGCTTGACACCCGCAGGGATCGCCCGCGTTAAATGCATTTGCAGATCACTCGCCACTTTGCCAAGAACGGCGGTCAGAATGTCGGCCTTGTCATCAAAATAGTAGAGCAGCATCCGGTTGGAGACGCCGGCAGCATCGGCCAATTGCCGCAAACTGGTTTGTCCAAGACCGTGGGCCAGCATGTGTGCTGCCAAAAGCTCGATACAGCGTTCACGTTGATCTTGGCGTTTGATCATTTTTCCTTGTACCACTCGCTACATCACGTTAAACATGTACCACTTGGTACATTCAAAAGGACAAAACCCATGCTGACACAGATACTGCCACTGATTGCCGGACTTGGCACCGCTATCACTGTCTTATTCATCGCCATAAATCCAGAGCGCAAGATGAAAGGAAGCTGGCGATTCCCTGCTTTGCTGTGTCTTGCTTTTGCGGGCTGGTCGATTTGGGCAATTTTGAATGAGGGGCCAACGGGCTTCTGGCCCGAGCATACGCGCAATTTGTGGGGCGTCCAAATCTGGTTTGACCTATTGCTTGCTGCCAGTGTCGGCTTTGCCGCAATCGCGCGTCCGGCGGCCCGCTTGGGGATGCAACCGTTAGTGTGGGCGCTGTTCATCCTCAGTTCGGGCAGCATCGGCCTTCTGGCAATGTTCTCGCGCTATCTCTATCTGGCAGAGAGGGCAGAAACCGACTTGATTTGACCCCTTCCCGCTTCGTCGCTAGAAACGGCTCGTGGTGATTTGGCCGGTCGGCTTGCAGCCACGGTAAACAAGTCGCTAAAAGGCCGCGCGGATTTTGGAGAGCGTCTTGAAGCTCCCTCGCCGGCCCCCAAGCGAGAGACAAGAGAAGACGAGGCCCGCCATGCCGATCAAGATTCCAGACACGCTTCCTGCGCGCGATATTCTGATTGCCGAGGGCGTTTCGGTCCTAAAAGAAACCGATGCGGCGCGGCAGGATATTCGTCCCTTGCGCATTGGTCTGTTGAATTTGATGCCGAACAAGATCCGCACCGAAACGCAGCTTGCCCGCCTGCTTGGCGCAAGCGTTTTGCAGATCGAATTGACGCTGATCCGCATCGGCTCGCACAAAGCCAAAACCACATCGGAAAACCATCTGATCTCCTATTATCAAACTTGGGAGGAGATCAGAGCCCAAAAGTTTGATGGCTTTCTCGTGACGGGCGCACCGATTGAGACACTGCCGTTCGAGGAGGTGCGATACTGGCAGGAGTTGACCGAGATCTTTGACTGGACGCGCACAAATGTCCATTCGAGCCTGTTTATTTGCTGGGGCGCTATGGCCGCGGCGGCGCACTTTCATGGCTTGCCGAAATACGAATTGGGACAGAAGGCGTTCGGCGTCTTCCGGCACAAAAACCTTGTTCCCGCCTCGCCCTTCCTGACCGGCTTTTCTGACGACTTCCAGATCCCCGTCTCGCGCCATACCGAGGTCCGGCGTGAAGACATTGCCGCCCGGCCCGAGCTGGACCTGCTCATTGATAGCGATTTTACCGGGCCATGCCTTGTCTCCGAGCCAGGGGCTCGAAATCTCTACATGTTTAATCATATCGAGTATGATTCAGGCTCCCTGAAGGAAGAGTTCGAGCGCGATTTGGCCAGCGGCAAGAGCCCACGCGCGCCGCAGGGCTATTATCCCGAAGACAACATAAACGCCGCGCCGCTTAATCGTTGGCGCGCCAACGCCCATTTGCTATTCGGCAACTGGATTAACCAGATTTATCAAACCGTTCCGTTTGATCCGAACGAAATTGGTTAACGACCCCATTCCCAAAATGGCACAAGTGCGCAATAGTCCGGAAAAATGAGATAAATTGTACCGTAAAACCCGGGTGGGATGATGCCAATGAACCGTTTTTTGACCGTGCTTTTGAGCGCCGCTTCGCTGGTTGCGTGCAGTCCGCAGCCGTCTCTGTCGCCGCCTCCGCATGAAGCCACGCTGACGCAGAAATCGGAAACACAGCGGCTGAATGCCTGGTTTGAGGAGCAATTCGAAAAACAACTCGCCTTCAGCCCGATCCAGCAGACGCGCCTTGGTCGCAAGACCGCTTATGACCAGATCGATGATTTCTCTATCACAGCGGCGGATCGACAACTGGCTTGGCAGCGGGCAAGTGTCGAGGAGATGAAAGCGCGGTTTGACTATGACGTGCTGACACCGGATGCGAAAATATCGTATGACCTCTGGGCTTATACAGCGGACAGGGCGGCGCGAAACGCGAACTTCCGGACCCAGTCCTATGCGCTCCACCAGCACAATGGACTGCAAAGCTTTTTTCCGACCTTTCTGATCAACACACACAAGGTTGATACTGTCGGCGATATGGAAGCCTATATTGTACGCATTGGCGGGGTGGCCACAGCACTCGACCAGTTGCTGTTGCGCGCGCAAGATAACGCCAAAGCAGGAACCCGGCCGCCGCGGTTTGCCTATGAAGGCGTGATCACTCAGTCACGCAATATTATCTCCGGCGCGCCGTTTGAAGAGAACAAAGCCCCTTCCGCGCTTTATAACGATATGCTGGGAAAAATCGACGCGCTCGAAGCCGATGGCGCGATTGATACGGTGCGCGCAGAGGATCTGCGCAGGGCGTCGGCCAATGCGCTGACAGAGATGCTGGAACCGTCCTATCAGGCGATCATAGACTGGTTCGAGGCTGACATTGAAAACAGCGACAGCAACGCCAGGGGAGCGGGCACATTGCTTGATGGCGAGGCGTATTACAATCACAGGCTCTGGGTGAACACGACGACGGATCTGACCGCAGATGAGATTCACCAGATTGGCCTGTCAGAAGTCGCCCGTATCCGCGCCGAAATGGATACAATCAAGGACGAGGTCGGTTTTGACGGAACACTCGCCGAGTTTTTTACCTTTGTCCGCGAGGATGACCAGTTCTATTTCTCGAATGATGATGCGGGCGCGCAGAACTATATTGATGCCGCCGCTGCCCATATCGCACAGTTGGAAACGCGGCTGCCGGAGTTTTTCGGCATTCTGCCAAAGGCCGCTCTTGAAGTGCGCCGTGTCGAGCCGTTCCGCGAACGTCCCGGCGCCGCCCAGCATTACCGCGCAGGCACGCCGGACGGCTCTCGCCCCGGCATTTATTACGCCCATCTGTCAGATATGCGCGCCATGTCTATTCCGAGCCTTGAAGTGATCGCCTATCATGAGGGTCTGCCTGGCCATCACATGCAAATCTCGATTGCTCAGGAGCTTGAAGGTATCCCGACTTTCCGCACACAGACACGCTTTACAGTCTACTCCGAAGGCTGGGGGCTGTATTCGGAATGGCTTGCCAAGGAGATGGGCGCTTATGAAGACCCCTATTCCGACTTTGGCCGCCTGACGACCGAGATCTGGCGCGCCATCCGCCTTGTGGTAGATACGGGCATGCATGCGAAGGGCTGGAGCGAAGACGAAGCGCGGCAATATTTCTACGACAATTCCCCTATTCCCGAAGGCGCAGTAAAATCCGAAGTGCGGCGCTATCTGGTCAACCCCGGACAGGCAACGGCCTATAAAATAGGTATGCTGAAGATTATCGAGCTGCGCAAGAAGGCGGAAGCAGACCTGGGGGACGCGTTCGACATTCGCGGTTTCCACGATACGGTGCTCGGCGGCGGCGCGATTCCGCTGCACATTCTAGAAGCGCGCGTTGATCAATGGGTGGCGACCAAAAATTGAAAAAGGTAATCAATTGCACCTTTGACACAATAGCTTTCGCATCTTAGCGTTTCTCCAAGTGAGGGACAAAGCATGAGTAAGTTGAACAATCTGGTTGGAGGCTTTGCTGCAGGCCTCTTGATGGCAATAGGCACAGCCGCTTGCACAACGCCATATGGAGCAAGCAATCCAATAGAAAGCGCAGACGCGGCGCAACAGGCAACTGCAAACGTGGAGCCCATAGATGCACATGAGGACGATCCGTTAATCTGTAAGCGCGAGGCAGTCATTGGCTCCCGGTTCAAGAAGGAAGTCTGCATGCGGCAGTCAGACCTTGATGCACAAGAGCAAGGCACACAAGACATTATGAACCAGCGCGGACGCGGACGCGCCAACGCACCGCCAGGTCAATAGTCGTCCAAACGACACTTGGCTGCACAGG
>CAZMMU010000059.1:0-5403 GCA_964567455.1 uncultured Hyphomonas sp. | reverse complement strand
GTTTTACAATCTGATCGTGGATCATGAACGGTACTCTATCAATGCCTTCAGTAGGGTCTGGCATTCCATAAAAAATATGCCTCAGCTCAACACATGAGACTCCGTGCTTTGCTTCTTCGTTCAAAACCCCCAAAAAAATATCCCAGTTACCAAGAACCGGCTCACGCAAACGCGATAAAGCAGCATGATCAACTTGGAATAGATACAAGGGTGCGATCAGGTTAAAGAGTGCACCAGGCTTATCTGCTAGACCCGCTCCGGCTTTCGTTAAACGACATGCGCCCTTGTAATGCCGGATCAATTTCAATCTCCGTAGAATAAAGTGCAGCATTTCCAGCGGCGGGTAGTCATACTCATTCAAAACCTTACTGACTGCGAAATAACGCTCCAGATCAAAATCCGGCCACTGAAACTCTTGCGCAGCCCAGAGAACAAACTTCCGTTGAAACGCTCCTGTCTTAGTCAGGCCAATTGTCTGATGTTCGACAAGATAACCGAGAAGTATCATGGCAGCGCCTACCAAAGGCGCTTCATCAATTGTGGGCTCATTATCGTCGAGATTTTTCAGTGCAGTCATCGCGCAATGATTTACCCACTCTTTGTTGCGGTCACAAGTTACCCTAGCCGGAAGAGATTATGACCCTACCCTAAATCCAGATTTAGCCCGCCTTAGATGTTGTCGAAAAGAAGTTGAATATCAGACACTGGACGACTTAAACTCAACACCTTTAGTCAGGGACCACAGTGACGGCATAACCATATGCATCCGCGGTTGATGGCGGCGATACGGTAACTCGGAAAGTCTGAATAGGCTGCTCTAATTTTGTAACGCAAGTGTCACGCAGAATATGGATGTTCTGGGTTCGCCCTGCATTGTAATGACCCAACCTGACCCGTAATAACACTGAATAACCTAGATTTCTCGATTTCCCGCTCCGTTGACATGATAGCTTGACATAATCGCAAAATGTTGAATCTATTCAATTACTTGATTCAGGAGTCACGCTGGAGTCACGCAAATTTTCTGCTCTGAGAACAGCACCATCCCCTGCAACAAACAGTGCACCGGTCATCCTGTTTGCCGTAATTGGCTAACGACTGCTCCCGGCGTCAATGCAGACATTACGACGGCTCCTCCGAGTGTATTTTCCGTGCCAGAAATTCAGCGCGCCGCCGCACATCCGGAGATGTGTCGAGCGTCAAACGACTACGCGCGAAAAATTGCCACCAACGTAATGGCCGAGGCCTGCTGTGATAGGAGTAAAGGTTAGCAAAGCTTCTGATATCAGACGCCGCACTTCGATAGGAATATGGCGACAATTACCTTTGTCTTACTGACCGTTGTGGTCGGTGTCGCAGCCGCTTGTCAGATTACAGCTAAAGCCCTCGGTAATTCCGCGCGCCTCGGTGAGCCCTGGTTTATAATTTCTGACACTCCGGTCTACGAACCGTGCGATTCTTTAGCTGGTGGTTCACCCTCAACTAACCTCCACGATCAACGCCCTGCCCTGATTGCGAACATTGCGCCCGAACAAGCCATACAGCAGCTAGTCGGGCATTACTTTTTCAGCAATCCCAATTCGACGCGATAATCCCCATCCGGCAAGAAGCTCACTCTGCTTCAAGGATCAGGCCCGGGCGGCGAGAGTCTTTTGAGGCTCGACACTCTACCCTCTGTGAACCGGGCGCGGTACTCCCACCAGACATTGTCTTTGTCCGTGCTGTAGAAGTGCATGTCTCCATGTATATCCTCGATTTGCTCAGGCGGAAGATCAATACGCTTTCGTTTGTTCAAACGTTCTCTCAAATCCTCAAGCGATTCTTTATGCTTTGGGGCAGGCGGCTCTTCCCACCTATAACGATGCTCCCACAAAGTGCCATCGGCGCGGATTGTGTATAACCACATGCCCGGCTCTTCAAAATATTTGGTGTTCCAAGACAAATCTCCGGGATTGCCGTCAAGAGGCATTTCACAACTGACAAAATCATAAAGTCCCATTTTATCATTCCTCTTCCCTTGTCTATTGGCACATTGATCGTGAAAACGCGATCAGAACCAGCACGGATTCCAGAACCGTGTTGGTGTCCAGCCCGCAGTCCCTCTTCTCCTGCCACGTCGAGCGGGTCATTAAGGCCGCCCGAATGTGCCCAATAGCGCCGGGCTGGAGCCACCCCGCGGCTCAAAGCCCGGCGCGCGCAAGTTCCTCAAAACTCTGTTCTGTCACCAAACCGTTCACGGATGACCTCTTGATCAGGACCGGGCCGCATCTGATCTTCCTCTCCACGGGACATCGCGGTGACAATCTCTGCCATCTGCTCCAATCCAAACTTGATGGCGACAGAGCCTTCGCCAAAGTCCGCATTGAACACCCCTGCGATGAAGAGCAGAAACCTGCGCAGATCATCCCCTGACAGGGAAATCGATTCCTTGGTGGCCGGTTTCGTATTCTGTCGCCAACGCTGGAGGGTGAGTGTTTTGAGGCCGCGCTGATTGGTATAGAACAGGGCTTTGATCTCAATACACCCTTGTTTCGACTCATGGATGAAGCACGTTCTCTCTGGCCGGGTGACAAATACATCGAGGACTTTATCAACCGTATCGGTATCAAGCCGCAAGGTGGCATAGGCAAGCTCGCCGTCGCCATCGCTGTCGGTAAAGGCGCGGCTGATCTGTACCTGCCTAGGTTCACGTCGTTCGAAAAAGCTGTGCTCCTTCTCAAGCGCCTTGCGGACCTCAGACTGCACTGTGCGATCTGTGCTATTCTTGATGCGGGCGACACGTCCGGTCAGATCCTTTGTGCGCCTTGTATAGTAGTCACGCACCAAACGGCAGGCTTTGAGCTCTTCTTGTTCGTGGGTCATGTGGACGGTCCTCCATCAGAGCCTGCTGATCGATCAAGCCCGCGCTTTTGCAGATAGCTGCCATAAGCGAGCAAGCCGAACAGTACGCCTGTGATCAGCGAGACGGGCACGCTCTCAAGCAGGCTGCGGTTCCATTCATCCGTCATAAAATAAAACACAAGCAGGCCCGCAGCGAGCGCTGAGGGTGTGAACATGATCAACATTTCAAGCCGGTACGCCATTGGCCAGCGCGGACCGACCTTGCGCAGATATGCCAGCCCGCTATAGAGCGCGACAATGCCTGCAAGCGCAGCAAGGGCGATCGTGAACATGTGAGCCCCGAGCGCATGGGCAATCCAGCCAAACACAAAGGCCATGGTCAGTGGAGCGGCATAGAGACCAGCATAATAATACGCCACTGCCAGAAGGATAAGAATGAGACCGGCTATCAGCATCGGCAAGACTCCTTGTCCGGATGGCAAGGCGCTGTGATCCTTATCAGCATATCGGCCGTCCCATCCTGTTAGAGGTTACGAACGCCCGGAGCTTCCGCATTGAAGCCGGACGCCGCTAAGATGGAAAGCCGAGGCAACCATGCGCGGTTTTTAGCTCGCGCCTGGACAGCACCGCGCCGCCCGGCCCCGAAAGGCGGACGCATTGCGTTGCTGACGTACCTGGAGGCCGTCTCGACTTTTCCGGGGTTAGCGGACCCCACGGTTCGAATTTGCAAACCGCATCCGAACGCTAGTCTGAATATGGCGCGCAAGACTCCTCGCACAGATTCTCCCCAAGCCAGACATGCGTCCGGCAATACGGGCAGAAGACTGTCTATGGCCGAACTTGAAGAAGGTCGCCGCATCGCTGCGCTTGTCGTCAAGCATTGTGGCGAGCTCTATATGCCGATCTTTGAACGTTTCGACCGGGCCATCACAGAGCGTCAAGACGCTCAGGACAGGCTCACCCTCGTACTCAACTCGCAAGCGCCCATTCAGCATGTTCCGCGTCGAACGCGGCGAACAGCTCGTCCGAATAAGAATGGACAATCTTCATAAGCTCATCGCGCCGATAGGACAGCGAGCCAAAATCACCATAGGCCGGACGATCCGTCTTGTGTCCCATCAACAGGCAGCGCAGACCATAATCCACATTGGCCTCCTGCATCCGCTTCTCGAAAGAGTGGCGGAAGGAATAGACTTTGTGGTCCTTGCTCGGCAGCAGTTCGCGCACTTTAAACGCCCGCATCAGGCTGGCTGAGAACAATTCATTGCGATCTCGGTAATGCTCAAACCCAAGTGGAGCACGTCTGGCCGCTTCCAGCGACACGCCCACCAGCGGTATCTTTCGCATCGAGGAGGCTGTTTTAAGTTCGCGTTTGGCGGTACCATGACTGCGCGCTCTGATCCAGATATGCGGTACGTCTGCCTCAAGGATGATATCCTCCGGCTGCAGATTGATGATCTCGCTTGGGCGGCATCCTGTTTCAATCAGCATATAGGTTGCGAGTTGCAGTTCGGCTTTGAGGCCCTCCAGCATGCGGGGCTTGAGTATCTGGCCTTCCACCCAGGACCGCTCAAAGCTGGCTGTCTCGGTTTTCTGTTTGGAATTGAAATTGATGTTGCGGAATGGATTGGGCCGATCCTCTTCGCCGATATGACGGTAATAGTCGCGATAAAGACCTCGTATGCCACCGATGCGTCTATTGGCCGTATTGCCAGCGACCGGCTCTTGCTCAGGATTGTCGGGAAACACGCGCGCGGCCCACCATGCCTTATAGGCCAGTGCATGCTCGCGGGTGATCTCATCCATGGGCATATCGCCAAACTGGTCGATGAAGGTGCGGATGGCGATCTGCTTCACCTTGCGCCAGGACGCTTTCTGACGCTCTGATTTATACATCTGCTCGTTCAGGGCAATGTCCTTGAAGTAAATCTCATGCGCCTCACTGATCTTGATTTCTGGATGCTTGATCCCGCCCAATATGGCTTGTGTGACAACGGGTTCCGGCTCGGCTTGTTGAGGCGCAGCGTCGCGCACAGCCTGAAGACGGTCGAGCACATTCGCAAGCGGTTCTTCTTCGACCAGCTCTAACACAGGCCGATAGGAAAACCCGGCCGCCTCAGCGCGGGCGATGGCAGATCGGTAACGTGCTTCAGCCGCAGCCTTCCCATCGCCATCGCTCATCTCGGCCAGTTTCAGTGCCGCCCAATACTGCGTATCCGCCTCGGCCAGCTTGTCACGTAACAGGCAGGCCTCTTCAAGCGCATAGGTATCAAGCGATTTTCGGATACGCCCGCGAGGGTCCAGATGCCGGACTCGTTCTGGTACACGGCGATTATACCACCACACATCGCCCCGTTTCATCAGATATGACTTGTCCATCCGCACCCTCATCGCCGCACCTCTGGTACACAATTTGTACCACAATCTGGTACACAGTTTGTGAACTGGACGCGTAAAATTGAAAACAATAACGATATAATGTCGTTATCTTTCAAATTACTAACATATATGAAAAGTAAATTCTCTGGTGCGGGTGAGAGGACTCGAACCTCCACTTCGTGA
>CAZMMU010000058.1:0-6611 GCA_964567455.1 uncultured Hyphomonas sp. | reverse complement strand
GATGGTGCCCGGGGGCGGATTTGAACCACCGACACGCGGATTTTCAATCCGCTGCTCTACCCCTGAGCTACCCGGGCATTTGGTGGGGTCAGGTCTTTAGAGTTCGCTGTATAAGGCGCTCGAACCGTCCTGTCCATGGGTTTCATTGCTTATCTGCATCGGGGAAACCTGGCACCTCGTCCGCCTGATCCGCGGGTCGGCCCGGAATGGCATATCCGCCTTTAAGCCATCGCGACAGATCTACGTCGGCACAGCGTTTGGAACAGAACGGTCGATAGGGTTTTTCTCCGTCTCGACGTTCGCAGACGGGACATTTGGCCTGGCTCATCGGGGTATGACTTCCACTGTTGAGGTTGATGATTCTTCGACAAGTATCCGCCCGCCAAAGCGCTCTTGCAAGGCTTTCGTGATCTTCGATCCATGGGCCTGATAAAGACTGAAGCCTCGCTTGGGAAACAACAACGCCAATTGATCCGCTGGACACGCTCGAGCTTCAATTTCAATTCGGCGCAAGCCCGCAAGCAATTGTGCCAGAGGTGTGTCCCTGTCCGGCGTTTCACGCAGCCTCTCATGAAGCGGCCTGATCCCATGCTCGATCGTCGCTTCCATCATGCCCAGTGGTGATGGTGGCAAACATGAGACTTTCCGCACCGATGTGGCGCGAAACCCATCAACGAACGCCCTCTTGACGACACGCGCATCTGTCTTGGCGAGCGGGCCAATACAGTCGATCACGATATTGCCGCCAAGATCCCGCAGGGCCATTTGCCGTCCCGCAGCGGCGGCGGCCTCGATGTTGACAGCACGCGCACGCGCACTGGCACGCCCTTTGTCCTGCCGGCCCACCGTATCGACGTCTATGGCCACGAGCGCAGGGGTCGGCGTGATCTGTAGCCGACCGCCCCGTGCAAGGCCGAAAGTGGGTGATAGCGCCGCCTCAAACACACTATCGATCCTGTGACCGGCCTCGGCGCACGTGTCGAAGTCGGCTGGCAGGTCGTCAGGAAGGCTCGTCTGCCACCGCTGCAATGGCGTCAGGTCAGCCGCTTTCTTGTCGGCATCGGGCACAATGACAAGCCGCGCCAGCTTGTCAGCCCGTGCCTCAGCTGCGACGCGGCACATGAGACGCTGGCCTTCAACAAGCTCTTTGGCAGCCCGATGGGCTAGAAACGCTTCATGTTTGGACTTGGTGCGTATGAAACACCCGCCATCCTTGGGCGAAACTCTAGCGACAATTGCCTCGACGAAATCACCAAGCTGCAATCCGGTGTCAAACTCCGTCGTGAGGAAGAGCCTCACCGCCCGGTCTTGTTTGTCGAGCCAAACCGCGCGCGTGTGGCATATGCCATGATGGAGCAATAGTCTCCCCATCTTTATATGCGTGATGGGCCCAGTAGAAGTTCTGCCGGATCACCCTTGGCTTTAAAACTGGCCACAAGAAGATAGGGCGCAAGAAAGCCGATCCCGCCAAAGAAGCCGCAGACGGCCAGCACGAATCCGATCCCGGAAAACCTGTGCCGCCAAGCCAGCCAAACCGCCGACAAGATGAGAAAACCGAGAAAGTCGAGATTAAACTGCCCCGGCCAACCCATCTTGGCAATATCGCCAAAGAACACCGAAAAAAGGCCAAGCCCATGTTCGCCAACCACCAGTCCGGTGTAAACCAGCAGGACCGCAAACATGGCGGCCAGTAAAACCTGAAATATTCGCATTGCTAAACTCCCTTCTGCAAAATTCTGAATATTTTGGACAGCCTCTGCCAACCATCACCGAGCGGCCTAACTATGATAGCCAGCACCAATGAGCAGATTGCGGGTCTCATAAAGCGGCAGTCCTACAACCGCGCTATAGCTGCCGTTTAGTCTGCGCACAAATGCACCCGCCTTCCCTTGAATGCCATAGCCGCCCGCTTTGCCCGCCCATTCTGCACTATCAAGATAGCTCACTTTCTCAACAGCATCGAGTCGCTTGAAAGCAACGCGCGTCAGCACTGCCTTGGCGAAAAGGTCTCCCTGAGGCGTTTTGACAGCAATGCCGGTTATGACTTGGTGCGACCGACCTGACAGAAGGTCGAGACAGAGCGCGGCCTCCCGGCGTGTTTCCGTCTTGGGAAGCATACGCCGTCCGAGCGCGACGACCGTATCCGCTGACAGAACGAATGCATCTCGTTCTGGACACACCATCGCTTTTTCTCGCGCAAGCCTCAGAGCAAGGGCACGTGGCGCTTCGGATGGCAAAGCGCTTTCATCAATGTTTGAGGGGGTTACGTCATCGGGTGTGATCCCGATCTGCGCGAGGAGATCCAAGCGGCGCGGGCTGGCGCTTGCCAGAACAAGTCTTGTGTCCGGCCCCGACATTCAGACGTTTATTTGTATCGGAATGTGATACGACCTTTGGTTAGGTCATAGGGCGTCATTTCGACGAGAATCTTGTCGCCGGTAAGGACCCTGATCCGGTTCTTGCGCATTTTCCCAGACGTATGGGCAATGATCTCATGATCATTCTCAAGCTTCACGCGAAACGTCGCGTTCGGCAGCAGTTCGACGACTGTGCCGTTGAACTCGAGTAATTCTTCTTTGGCCATAAGCACTCCTTAGATAGCACCCGCAAAACGCCACGGGCGACTGCTAGGTAGCCCTCACCCGCCTCCGGGGCAAGTGTTAACGTCCTAAATGGTGGGGGTTTGTGTGCCAGAATGTAGTGAACAAACAAGCGTAAACAGGCGCCGAGAGGTCTCAATATCAACCTCGATTTTGTCCTCGAAACGCTCTCGCAAGAGGTCCGAGCCTTCATTATGGATGCCGCGTCTAGCCATGTCGATCGCCTCGATCTGCATTGGGGTCGAGCCGCGAATAGCGTCGTGGTAACTCTCACAGATCATGAAATAGTCGCGGATCACGCCCCGAAATGGCGTCAATGAGAACAGATAAGTATAGACTTTTTCGCCAGCCTCATTGGAAATATCAAACACAAGCTTGCGGTCTACTTGCAAAAGTTCGAGCCGATAAGGCCCGCCCGGCTCATGGCCGATCAGCTTGAAAGAGTTGCGTTCCAGAAGGTCAAATATGGCGACGCGCCGCTCGTGTTCAGCGTCAGGGCCATTTGCCGCCAGACTCTCTTGATCGATGTCCACAGAGATGAGGTGATCATCAGCCATCTTTGCCGCCCGATTTATCTTTGCCCGCGTCCGCGCGAATCGCAACAGCATTGACATGCGCTGGCAATCCTTCGGCCACGCCAAGCCGCATAGCCGCGTCTGACAGCGCGGCAAATCCGCGTTCGCTCGCGCGCTGAACGCTCATCCGCTTAAGAAAATCATACACGCCCAACCCTGAGGAGAACCTTGCCGCACGGCTGGTCGGCAAGACATGGTTCGAGCCAGTGACATAATCCCCCAGAGATTCAGGCGTATGGTGGCCCAGAAAAACCGCACCAGCATGATGGAGCAATGGCACCATGGCATCAGGGTCGGCAAGACAAAGCTCAACATGCTCAGGGGCAATCTGATCAGATAGCGCAGCGGCCTGCTCAACAGACGACACGGAAATTATTGCCCCGTGAGCCTGCCAGCTTTCCCGAGCGCGCTTGCCCGTTTCAAGCGCTCCCATCTGGCGCTCGACCGCCTCGGCCACGCGATCGCCGAGCGCTGCATCCAGCGTAATCAGAATTGACTGGCTGGAAGGGTCATGCTCGGCCTGGCTCAAAAGGTCAGCGGCAACCCAATCGGCGTTTGCTGTTTCGTCTGCGATGACGAGAATCTCCGAGGGTCCGGCAATTGTATCGATGCCGACTTTACCAAACACCTGACGCTTCGCTTCGGCCACATAGGCATTGCCAGGCCCGACGATTTTGTCGACAGGGGAAATCCGCCCAGCGCCATATGCGAGAGCCGCAACCGCTTGCGCCCCACCAATGGGATAATACTCGTCAACACCCGCCTTGATCGCGGCATAGGCAACCGCCGGCGCAAGTTCACCGCCCGGGGCCGGAGCAACCATAACGATCCGGCTCACACCTGCAATCTTCGCAGGCACAGTGTTCATCAACACGGAACTTGGATAACTTGCGCGCCCGCCGGGAACATACACCCCCGCACTGGCAACCGCCGTCCACCGCCACCCCAGCTCGACACCCGCTTCATCTGTCCAGCTCTTGTCTTCAGGAACCTGTCGGGCGGCATAAGCTGCAATCCTGTCATGGGCAAAATCTATCGCCGCCTTGAGGTCATCCGGACACGTTGCCGCCAGCCTGTGCAGATCAACATTGTCCGATGTCAAAAGTGTTGGATCGAGTGTCAGCCGATCAAACTCCGCGGTAAAGCGGGCAACCGCACGGCCACCCTCCTTTCGTACTGCGGCAATAATGTCAGCCACAACAGCGGTCAGATCATCACGCCCGCCACGCGGCTCATCAAGAAATGCCGAGAAGGTCTGCTGGAATGTCAGTGCACTCGAATCAAAACGCCTGGCCATTAAGGGCGGTCCTTCCTGTCATGATCGGGTGTGTGCTTTGTTGACCACTGCGTGTCGGAGTCAAGCAGCGTGACATCAAGGCACTCGACATCTAATACGAGTTCGCCATCGCCTGCAAAGGTCAGTCTGATCTGTCCGGCAGGGGCCGCCTCCCCGGGTTCGAATGTGAGCGAGAGCAATGACACGACCAACTCTGGATCAGATTTTGTCAGCCCCCGAGAGCGCACGCCGAGCACGCCATCAATTCCCAATATCGTCCGCACACGCGTCTGCGTCTTCTGGTTTGGATCCACGTCCTCCCAGCGAAACCGGTTGGTCTCAATCGTAAACCGGCGTTTTCGGGCCAGAAATTTAAGCCCGCCCGCCTTGCCGACGGCGTCCTGAATGGCAGCCGAGATAATCTGCAGATCAACGGCATCCTCCGCCATCAGTTTCAATGTGCCCCTATCTGCCATTTAGCGGTGATCCCATCTGATCTGTTTAGCCATCTTCGGCTCCGGTTCGACGCACATCCGCGCCGCATCCTGATAATTTCTCTTCAAGGCGTTCAAAGCCCCGGTCAAGATGATAGATCCGGCTCACTTCCGTCTCGCCATCCGCAACAAGGCCAGCAATAACGAGAGATACCGATGCGCGCAAATCCGTTGCCATCACGGGCGCTCCTTTGAGCTGATCCACACCTGTCACCACAGCCTCCTGTCCGCGCACGGCGATCTTTGCACCCAGCCGGGTCAATTCGGGTGCGTGCATGAACCGGTTCTCGAATATATTCTCACGTATAATGCTGGTGCCGTCGGCTGTTGCCATCAGTGCCATAAACTGTGCCTGCAGGTCAGTCGGAAAGCCCGGATGCGGTTGTGTATCGACATTGACAGCCTTGAGCGCAGATCCATTGCGCCGAATGCGCAAGGTGCCTTCTCCGACATCAATCGTAACGCCAGCCTGACGCAGCGCATCTACCATCGCGCCAAGCGCTTCCACAGGTGCCCCTTGCAGGGTCACATCGCCACCGGCTGCGGCGGCGGCCATCGCATACGTTCCCGCCTCAATCCGGTCCGCCATGACCGGATAGCTGCCCCCGCGCATCTCGGACACGCCTTCAATGCGGATTTTATCGGTACCCGCACCGGTAATCTTCGCGCCCATCATATTCAGACAATCGGCCAGATCAGCGATCTCCGGCTCCCGCGCACCATTCTCAAGAACGGTTTCGCCGGTGGCCAGACTTGCTGCCAGCATTGCATGCTCAGTTGCACCAACGCTCGGAAACGGAAAAACGATATGGGCCCCGCGCAGGCCACGAATGGCCGCCGCCTTCACATAGCCCTCCTCGATCACAATATCTGCGCCCATCGCTTCGAAGGCCTTGAGATGCAGATCAACCGGACGCGCACCAATCGCACAGCCACCCGGCAAGGACACCGTTGCATGTCCCATCCGGGCCAGAAGCGGGCCAAGCACGTTAAAGCTTGCGCGCATTTTGCGCACTTGGTCATAGGGCGCGATGGTCGAACTGATCTCGGCCGCGTTCAAATGGCAATCATTCGACCCCTTCGGCCAGTAAACCTCGACACCAAGCGAACTCAAAAGCTGCGACAGAAACCGTGTATCCGCCAGATTCGGCATATTGGTCAGTTGCAGGGGCTCCGCCGTCAGCAAACAGGCTGCCATCAGCTTGAGCGCTGAGTTCTTAGCGCCAGAAATATCGATCGTACCGGAAAGGGCTTTGCCGCCCGTGATGAGTAATTTGTCCATGGTGCAAGCTATAAGCCTTCAAATGGCGAGGGAAAGGCGCAAATGCGGTCAAATCAAAGGAAGTTCTTCGCTTTCTAGGCAAAATCGCTCAATTCTTCGATATGGAGCCCTGATCTGCAGGGCCAGCGCCACGCTCCGACGTCTTCTCCTCGGCCTCAGCCTTGCGCGCAGCCGCTTTACGTCTTTTCAGATTCGCTCTGAGCGCGGCGGCCTTCCGGTCTTCAGCGAGCTGTTTTTCTGTCTTTTCTGTCACGCGAGAGCACTCTTGGGCGAGAAGGGTCTTTTCATCTCCGCCCAGTTAAGCTAATCCCACCCTCACGCGCAAGCGCGGCCGCGGTAGCTCAGTGGTAGAGCGCATCATTGGTAATGATGAGGTCGGGAGTT
>CAZMMU010000057.1:0-8061 GCA_964567455.1 uncultured Hyphomonas sp. | reverse complement strand
AAGAACTCTCTGACAATGCGCCGCAAATGGAGATCGTGAAAATCCCGGTCGACAAAATCCGCGACGTGATTGGCACGGGCGGCAAGGTCATCCGTGACATCGTCGATACTACGGGCGCCAAGCTCAACGTGGCGGACGATGGTACGATCCAGATCTCCGCGCTCGACAAGGAGTCCATCGAAGCGGCCAAGAAGCGTATCCACGCTTTGACCGCCGAAGCGGAAGTTGGCGCAATCTACGAAGGCAAAGTCGTCTCGATCAAAGACTTCGGCGCATTCGTAAACTTCTTCGGTCCGAAAGACGGCCTCGTGCACGTTTCGCAAATGGCAAACGAGCGCATCGGTCACCCGAAAGATCTGGTCTCCGAAGGCCAGACTGTCTGGGTCAAGCTGATGGGCTTTGACGATCGCGGCAAGGTTCGCCTGTCGATGAAAGTCGTCAATCAGGAAACCGGCGAAGAGATCAAAGGCGACGACGCCTAGTCTCCTTCGCTCCCCAAAGTCAAAGGCCGCTCTCTTTGAAAGAAGAGGGCGGCTTTTTCTATTTTCGCCAAGGTTTTGCCGCAACTTGCCAACCATCTTCATAGATGATGTTGCCGGGCTGGCGTGTTTTCAGAACATTGATCCAGTAGCCATAAGCCTCGAGATACGGCTTAATTGCCCAAACACGCCGCATGGGTTCGTGAGCCGTGTCCTTGAACCAACAGATTGCGCGGACATGCTCGCGACCAAGAAGAGGGGCGGGCTCCCGTAGATGCATTTTCAGCCAGTCGAGCTGACGATCGATTTCATTGGCATCATGTTCGCTGGTTTCATAATTGTCACGCACCTCGAACGCGGCCTGAAAAATGCCGAGTCTTAAATGCGTTCCTTCAAGCGGGAGGTGACTTTCAAAACGGATGAATTGCATGGGTCTGCCTTTCGGCTGGCATTTCATAAATCTGTCCTGCGTCTGATACCTCAGTCAGACAGCGTCTATCTAAGCTGGTGGGTCGCCGAGGAATCGAACCTCTCACCGTAACCACCCCAACTCTTGATAAACGGGACCGCGTTTACAGCGCGGCATGGGGCAGGCGACCCGAACAGGGTGCAGGATTGGATTTAGAAACTGGAAAACAGAATAGGCGCGTGCGCACCGATCAATCGGCCGCAATCAAAATCACTCAAGTGAAATAATAAAGCTGCATATTCATAATGGGCGGGGAGATACAGAACCCCCTTTATGCTGTCAACCCATATCTTGGTCCGTATAGCTAACAGATCATTGAGACGTTCCCTGAAGATCGTTTCTGCGCCTTTTCAGTTTAGCAGGATCGACGAGCTAGGCTGCGCCCATGACACGCTTTCTTGTTCCTGTGATGCTGGCCGCGATGGCCGTGCTCCCCGCTATCGCCCAAGCACCCGAATGCGATGCCCATTCGCAGCTGCGCGGGGATGAAGTCCAACAATATGTCCCCAGAGCCATGGCCTGTATCGAGACGCCGCGCGCTGGTTTCTGGTATGATGAGAGAATCGAATATGACATGCTTGCCCGTGCAAATAACGCGCGCGCTCAGGCGGGTCTTCCTCCGCTTCTGCTTCGTGCCGAGCTTCGCGCCCCCGCGCGGCTCCACAGTTTCGACATGGCCCAGGACGGCTTCTTTGCCCATATTGGCCCAGATGGCCGCACGCCGTTCCAACGCATCTCCGCGCTCGACCGCACGCTCGTTCAGTCCGAAACCCGAGAAAATCTCGCCTCCGTCACCGGTGATCTCGACGACAGCCAGATCAGCAGCCTCCTGCACAATCTCCTGATGGACAGCCCAAGCCACAAAGACAATATCCTCGCGCCCAACGTCACACACATGGCCATCGGTCTCGTGCGGACCGCGAAAGGCGCATGGGTCACCCAGCTCTTTGTCAGGCAGGACGGCACGCTCACCGAGCCTCTGAAAATTGCCCACAAGGTTGGCGATCCGCTTGCCTTTGACGCAAATTTGTCAGGTCGCGATTTGGCCGGCGCGGCGTTTCTCGGGCCACGCGGCCGCGAGTATACAAGCTTTACGGGTCCAGAAATCCCGAGCGGCGACTTGCAGTTACTGCTTATTGGGCAACGCTGGATAGACGAGCGCACCCGCAAGAACATCAAGCTCAATGGCCCGTCCATCTCGCTTGTCCGCTAAGCCCGTTTCTCAAACAAAAGCGTTGACCAGCCATCACGATGAAACCGCTTAATGAGCGATAGCCCGCGCCCGGAAAATGCGCCAATCACCTGCGGCTCCTGATGCTGCAATAGACCAGACAGAATGATCGCGCCCCCTGGCGCTGTCATCCGGTATATGTCGGGTGCAAGCCTCACCAAAGGGCGCGCCAATATGTTCGCAAATACCGTATCATAAGGCGCATCCCGCTGCACAATCGCATGCCGCACGCCAGAGCAATGCACGCCCTTATACCGCACAGAGACATTGTTCTTCTGCGCGTTCTCTTCGGACACCCGAACGCTATCAAGGTCAATATCCGTGCCGACAGCCCGCACCGCGCCCACCTTCAGCGCGGCGATCGACAAGACGCCAGACCCCGTCCCCAGATCGAGAACCTTCCGCACACGCCGCTTGCGCATCACATGCTCCAGCCCGAGCAAACAGCCAAGCGTCGTCCCATGATGCCCCGTCCCGAACGCAGGCCCGGCTTCAATCAAAACACTCGTCATGCCGGGCGAGGAGGCGGCCAGCGCATGAGAGCCCGCCACAATAAACGGACCGGCTTCGACAGGCGGCAACCCTTCCAGCGAAAGCGTCACCCAGTCGCGATCTTCGAGCACTTCATAACGCACATTGAGGCTTGGCACCGTCTCATTGGCCAGCGCAAGACAGGCCTTGGCCGCGTCTTCATCGGCAGCATAAGCGTCGAGCCGCCAGCCCTTCCGGCCGTCTTCTTTCGCGTCTACCGCATCAGCAGGCGTCGGGTCCGTCCAGGCCAGCACATCCCAGACAGCTTGAATATCGGCGCGCGGCCCATTTGCATAAATCTTGTACATGGCCGCGTCTCTAGCAGGCGCGGGCGTTTATGGGTAGTGTGATTTGCAATCATGACAAGCCAGAAGGACGCTCACATGCGAAACGCGCTCACATCTCTTCTATTGGCAGGACTTTTCGTGGGCGGCACGGCCTGCGCACAGACCGGCGAGGAGGGCAATCAACCCAAGCGAGAAGCCGCCGCGCAAACCGCCAGCCTGCCTGCGTCCAATGATTGGCGCGCCGTCGACCCTGACGACCTCGTCCTCATCGAAACCCAATACGGCACCACCGCGCTCGAACTCAATATCAGCTTCGCCCCCAACCACTCAAAACGTTTCCGCGAGATGGTGCGCGCGGGCGCGTATGACGGCGAATATTTCTACCGCGTCATCGACCGCTTCGTCGCGCAAGCGGGCCTGAACGATGGGGATCAAATCAGCGCGTGGCCGCCACTGCGCAATGAAAACGACCGCTCGTCGAGCTTCGAGCCCTTTATCAAGCTCGGCAATGACGACCTCTTCGCGCAGACAGTCGGCCACACAGGCACCGGTTTTGCCATGGCGCGCGACACCGAGATGGCCCGCGAATGGCTGCTCCATTGCCCGGGCGCGGTCGCTATGGCCCGTGACACCGACCCCGATAGCGGCGGCACCGAGTTCTACATTGTCCTTGATGCCCAGCGGTATCTGGACCGGAATCTCACTGTCTTCGCCCGCGTGATCGACGGTATGGAATACATCCAGAAGCTTGAACGCGGCAACCGCGCCATCGAAAGCGGCGTCATCCAGCCCCCGCGCACGGGCGACGAAATGCGCCGCGTCCGCATTGCTGCCGACATCCCCGAAGCCGAACGCCCGACCTATCTCGTCATGCGCGCCCGCACCGACGCCTTCGAAGCGGCCAAAACCGCCAAACGAAACCGCAATGAAGACTTCTTCTACCGCACCCCGCCCGCCATCCTGGACGTGTGCGATTTCGAAGTGCCGGTCAGGCGTGTGGGGGAGTAGGGGACCTTGAATGAACTATCCTGATGCGGCTAGGTATATGTACCGAGAAGCCATGGATTATCTTAACGATGCTCGGATTTTAGGAGATAATATCCACTCTTGCTCCAGCGGAGGGGCGCTCCTTTCCATTCTATGTTTCGAGATACTCTTAAAGGCGACATATCGGCTTTGCTTAAGAGCAGAAGCGCCCAAGAATCATAACTACGTGTTGATCTGGAATTCCCTCGACAGCAAAACGAGAACAAAAATTCTAGCGCAAGCTCACGAAAGGTTTGCAGGTCACATAGACTTGGTCGATCCTGATCTTGTTTTGACGGACTTGAGTGAGGCATTTGTAAAAGCCCGATATTCTTACGAGCCAAACGTAGCGCGCAGTAGAGCGCAAATAAGCAAAGTATCCTCAGATTGGGTTGAGGGAGGGTGCGATCTAAGCACTGCAGATTTTGTTTATAGGCCTACAGAATGCGCCGGACTGATTTATGGCTGCTGCAAACTGCTGGAAGATCGCCTAGGTGTAAGCTGCGGTCTAGCCCCCTAAACCGCCGTCAAAAACGTCGAGATAACCTTCTTCCGGTTTGTTTTCTCAAAGTCCACGGTCAGCTTGTTGCCTTCTGCGGAAACCACTTTCCCATAGCCGAACTTGTCATGGAAGACGCGCTGGCCTTTGCGAAAGCCGCTCTGGCCAGCCGACGTTGCGATCAGTTCCGCCTTGCCTTCGATGACGGGCCCACCGCCGCTCTCTTTGGCGGCGTTCTTCTGCAGCCGCCGCCAGCCGGGGCTATCATAAGAGGACCGCTCGCCCAGATCTTCCACACTGCCGGAAAACCCGCTTTCGGCTCCCGGCTGCGTCGCATACCCGGTCTCCGACACCGCCTCGACATGCGCCATCGGCAATTCATCGACAAAGCGCGAGGGCAGGACCGACTGCCAGCGGCCATAAATCTGCCGGTTCGCCACAAAGGAAATATAACACCGCTCCCGCGCCCGCGTGATCCCGACATAGGCGAGCCTGCGTTCCTCTTCGAGCCCCTTCATTCCGCTCTCGTCAAGCGAGCGCCGCGAAGGAAACACTTCCTCCTCCCAGCCGGGCAAAAACACTTGCGGCCACTCAAGCCCTTTTGCGCCGTGTAGCGTCAATATTTGCACCTGATCGTCGCCCATCTCGCCGGTCGAGGCGTCCATCACCAATTGCACATGTTCTAGGAATGCAGGCAGGCTATCAAACTCGCCCATTGCGCGGACCAGCTCTTTGAGGTTGTCGAGCCGCGTCTGCGCCTGCGGGCTGCGATCCTTTTGCAGCATGTCCGTATAGCCGCTTTCATCGAGGATCATTTCAGCGAGATCGGTATGCGCGAGCCCGCCGGCCAGCTTGTCGCGCCACATATTCATCTGGTCGAGAAAAATCGTCAGCCCGCGCTTGGCCCCGCCCTTGATTTCATCGGTTTGCAGCACCATCGGCACAACAACCGACAAAGACCGCCCGTCGCCCCGCGCATAGCGCTGCAGCTTTTGCAGGCTTGTATTGCCCACCCCGCGCTTGGGTTGATTGACGATCCGTTCAAACGCAAGATCATCATCAGGCTGATGAACCAGCCGGAAATATGCCATCGCATCGCGTATCTCTGCCCGTTCGAAAAAGCGTGGACCCCCGATCACGCGATAGGGCACGCCGAGCATAATCAGCCGCTCCTCAAAAAGCCGCATCTGCCAGGACGCCCGCACAAGAATAGCGCAGTCGGCATAGTTGCGCCCCGACGCCCGCCACGCCTCGATGTCGTCGCCGATCAGCCGCGCTTCCGCCTCGCCATCCCATAGCCCGCGCACTTTGACCTTCTCCGCATCGGGGTCAGCAGCACTGTCCTCGCCCACATGCAGCGTTTTGCCGAGCCTGTCCTTATTGTGTGAGATCACCCCGCTGGCAGCAGCCAGAATATGCTCCGTAGAGCGATAATTTCGCTCCAGCCGCACCGTCTCTCCGCCGGGAAAGTCTTCCTCGAAGCGCAAAATATTATCGACCTCGGCGCCCCGCCAGCCATAGATCGACTGGTCATCATCGCCCACACAGCAAATATTGTTCGAGCCCTGTGCGAGCAGTCGCAGCCACAAATACTGCGCCACATTCGTATCCTGATATTCGTCCACCAGCACATATTTGAATTTGGCATGATACTCCGCCAGAAGGTCAGGATTTTTCTGGAACAGCGTAATGTTGTGGATCAGCAAATCCCCGAAATCACACGCATTGAGCACTTTCAGCCGTGCCTGATAAATTTCGTAGCATTTGATCGCGCGGCCATTGGCAAAAAGATGGGCGTCTTCGCTCGCCACCCGGTCTGGCGTCTGGGCGCGGTTCTTCCAGCCATCAATCAGGCTCGCCAGAAAGCGCGGCGTCCAGCGCTTTGCATCAATCCCTTCCGCCTCGATGATCTGTTTGCACAGCCTGATCTGATCGTCCGTATCAATAATTGTAAAGCTCGACTTAAGCCCCACAAGCTCGGCATGCTTGCGCAAGATCTGGCTCGCAATCGAGTGGAACGTCCCCAGCCATCGCAAACCTTCGCCCGCGTCCCCGATCAGCGCCAGCGCCCGTTCGCGCATTTCTCGGGCGGCTTTGTTCGTAAACGTGACGGTCAGCGTCTGTGAGGGCCATGCCCGCCTTGTCGCGATAATATGCGCCAGCCGTGCCGTCAAAACCCGTGTCTTGCCCGTACCCGCGCCCGCCAGCACCAGCAGCGGCCCCTCAGTCGTTTCCACCGCGTGGCGCTGTTCGGGGTTCAGCCCGTCAAGATAAGCCCCGGTTGGGGGGGCATTTGGCGCTTTGGCCGCAGCCATCTGGGATATGGACAGAGATTGATTCGTCATTTGTTCCTTATAGCAGACTGCCGCCAAGTTTCGCGAGTCCGGGGCAGGAGAATAGGGCGATTTCCTAACCGCGGGCCAACAACTTGTAAGAACAGTGAAATTTCACCGATCGGTTCAACCGTTTTCCAATCAGATTTTGTTAGCCAGTCCGTTCAAACGATTGGGGATTAAAATGTTCGGACTGATAGACCACGTTAAAACAGCACGTCACCGCGCCCGCGCGCTCGCGATCCGTGGCGGCGCCGAAGTCAGCGCCTATCTGCCACAAAAATCTGTCGACCTTGGCAGCTTTGACGTCCTGCCCCAAGGCACCAAAGCCAAGCTCGAACACATAACAGAGTTAGCCCGCGCTCATGAGTTCGACACCGTGGCAGAGCTTCTGGAAACCACCTATCAGCAAGCGCGTCAGGCGAGCCCCGGCGTCTATGAGTTCGAAGTTCTGGCCTATCCGTTCCTGGCCAGTCTGGAAGCGGATCTGCCCCCGCATGAAGCCGAGCGTGTTGTTGCGGTAATGGCAGACTGGGCAGACGCATCCCCCGACAGCCTATACGCATCAGGTTGCTATGCGCTGGCGTGTTTGCAAGCCGGATTTGCGCATCGCGGAACGTCATGGGCTGAAGATGTCGAAGATGATGGTTGGGAGAAACTTAGCAGTTACTGCGAACGCGCCCGTCTCGAACTCGACCGCACCGAAGCGCGTCATGGCAAGCATTGGTTCTGGTGTAAAGCAGACCTGCATCTTGCCATCCACGACATGACGGGCCGTCGCAACCATTGGGCGCGGTTCGAGCGCGCCATTCTTACCGCGCCTGGCTCGTCTGACCTCTACAGCGTATTTGCCCACCAACTTATGCCGCGCTGGCATGGCAGCTACAAGCAATTGGGGCAATTGTGCGAACATGCGCTGACCCAGGACGATACGATGACGGGGCTCCACAATTACGTCGAAATCCTCGCCACGCTCCTGCCCGCCGAGGGCGACGCCTGCCACCGCCTGTTCCAACCTGCGCCACTAAATGTGCTCGCTCAGCACTATGCATTACGCGAGAATGACGGCGACCGCACATTCGCTGCCAATTTGTATGCATGGGCTGACAATTTTCCAAACGTGCTGTCCACAATGGAAAAAATCGAGACCTTCCACACCCAACGCTGGCTTTGCGCCAACTCGCTGGAATACACCATTGCCTATGC
>CAZMMU010000056.1:0-9112 GCA_964567455.1 uncultured Hyphomonas sp. | reverse complement strand
ACGCTGTTTGAAACGTTGCCGTTTCTGGTCACCCTGGCCAAGCACAAACTCTGGATGTTTGTCGGCAGCGCAGCCATGCTGGCCCTTGGCGGCTGGGCGCTCTATCGACCGGGGCGCTACTGTCCGGCTGATCCGGTGCTGGCCCAGCAATGCCAAACGGCGCATCGCTGGAACACGCGTATTTGGTGGGCGTCGATTGTGATCTGGTCGATCGGCTTCTTTGCGGCCTATCTCAGCCTGCCACTTTATGAACTTCTGGCCCCCGCCTAGTCGCCTGCCAATCCTTTCAGGATCGGGCAATCGGGACGATTGTCGCCTTTGCAGGCCCTTACTAGAAGGCTCAACTCATCATGCAGCAATTGCAACTCGCGCTGTTTGGCTTCGATATCGGTCAGCCACTCTTTTGCAATCGCGCGGACATCTGCACTTGAGCGCTCGGTATCCTCATAAAGTCCGAGCAGGTCCCGGCACTCTTTGACCGTAAACCCGAAACTGCGCGCACGCTTCACGAAGCTTAACTTTCGCAGCGATGCATCATCATATTGCCGATATCCGGCTTCGCTGCGGGAGATCGGGGTAACCAGACCAATATCGGCATAGTAACGAACGGTTTTGGTCGGTAATCCAACCGTGTTAGCGGCTTCACTGATTCTCATGGTATCGCCCTTGACCTTACAGTTACTGGAAAGCTTAGATCAGAGATCAAGGCAAGATAAATCTGGATCGTATGGCTATCTCTAGGACAACAAAGCCTCTGAACTGGGGATGCCGCCCGACTTGGCGGCGGGCCAGCGTCAATACGCTGTGGTGTTTGTTTGGCTGCTCTATTGGTGATTTTGGAACGATTGCGTTCTTTCAGGTCACGGGGATCGCGTGGCCGGTTCTTGCGATTATGACGCTTGCCATTGTGAACGGGCTGATGACATCTATCGCGCTGGAGACCTTTATTTTGTCCCGTCAGATGGCATTACAGGCTGCGTTCAGAACGGCGATTGGCATGTCGTTCATTTCGATGATTGCGATGGAAGCGGCTATGAACGTAACTGATGTTCTTCTGACCGGTGGTGCAAAGCTAACCTTGTGGGTTGTTCCCCTTATGCTTTTGGCCGGTTTTCTGACACCATTGCCATACAATTACTGGCGGCTAAAAGCGCTGGGCAAGGCCTGCCATTGAGCGGGTGACTACCCCGCCGCTTCGGTGGCTATGGCGTCGAGCGCTCCAGCGATATTCTCGATAACCTGCGCGGGCTCGGTCACGCCAGCGGCGGCGGTGATGGCGCGGATGTCGGAGACGGTGATCAGCACCTGTCCGTCCTGCTCGCGCACTTGAGCTTTGAGTGGCAGGTCTATCCCCAGGGCGGGATTGGCGAGCATGAGGGGCGTGCCGGCTGTGGGATTGCCGAAAATATACAGCGTGTTGGGGGCAAGCGTCTGGCCGACTTTGGCAGCGCCTGCGGCATGGTCAACGGTGGCAAACAGGGTCAGCCCGCGCTGTTCGATTGCGGACTTCAGGCGGGCGCTGGTGGTGGCGAAATCAGATTGGCTGGTATAGGTCACGGGGCTTCCTTGTGTTGCAAGCGCGGTCGAGATGGTTTGGCCTAGCGGTGGTTGCGGTTGGGGGCTGAGTGTATGGCATCCGGCGAGCAGCAGGGTTGCCAACAAAACGCCGTGTTTACGGGGCAATGAAAGAGGGGAATGGGTCATTTTGAGGCCTCGTGTTTTGATATGTCATGACATTATCGACGCATGGTGCGCAATTTGCTAGGCTGAATCAAGAAGGTGGAGAGATCGTGATGAGCGGGACAGCGTTTCAGACATTTATGACAGGCGGCATGCTGCTTTTGGTGGTGTCAATTACAGCGATTGGCTGGATTCTTTGGGCAGGGCGTGACGCGCAGAACGATGCCGAAGAGGCGGCGCTCCAAGGCGTTGGACATGAGCTGAAGCTTAATTTGCAGCGCATGTTGGTAGAGTTATCCGGGCTTGCCCATGGCGAGGCTTATCGGCCCGGATCGCTGATGGCGATACAGCACCCACAACTTGATGCGGTCAATGCGGGGCTGGTTCATTGCGACCGGCGGGCGCTGGCTGTGATCGGGGCAACGTATCAGAGTTTGCAGTCGCGCAAGATGCTTTTGCAGGCCGATCTTGAAGCCAATGGGCAGGGCAAGCACGAGTTTGATGCGGCGGTGGATGCCGCGATGGACGGGCTGACCACGCTCTATATGTGGGATGAGCACGATGGCCAGCGACCTGATGAAGCCCCGTCGACGCGGAGTTGGTCGGTGCGGGACTGGTTGAAGTCGAACGGGTTTGGCCGGATCGAACTACCGGGCATGCATTTGCGCGATACGGTTGTTGCAAGGCTGAGGGCGTATGGCATGACGCTGACGCCGAAACCGTTGAGCCACACGGCACATGAATACTGGTCGATGCAATATGACCGACAAGCCGATCCGCGCGGTGTGTTTGGAGCCAGGCGTCAGCCCAAGGTGACGAAAGCTGCCGAGCCCCTGAACGGTGAGCCCCCCAAAAAGCAAAGCTTGCGCGACAGGCTGCGGTCAAAGTCGGGTGATGCAAAGCCGGAGACCACCAAGGTCAACACTGCTCCGCCAGCAGATCAGCCTCCGCAAGCGGCTGAATAGCTATTGTTCTGGACGAGCCATAGTGTTGGCGGATAGAACGACGCTATGGATTTGAAGACTGCGATCAGGACGATTCCTGACTATCCCAAGCCCGGTATTTTGTTCCGCGATGTTACGACGCTGTTTGGTGACGCAGCTGCATTCGAGCAGGCGGTGGGCGAAATGGCAGCCCCCTGGCATGGCAAAGGTATTGACCTCGTTGCGGGAATCGAGGCGCGCGGATTTATCCTCGGCGGCGCGCTTGCGCCTCTGCTTAAGGCGGGCTTTGTGCCGTTGCGCAAACCGGGCAAGCTTCCATTTGAAACGCTCAACGAAGATTATAAGCTCGAATATGGCACCGACACGCTGCATATGCATGTTGATGCGATTGGATCAGGGCAGCGGGTCCTGCTGGTTGATGATCTCATCGCGACAGGCGGGACTGCGCTGGCCGGTTTTCGTTTGTTGCGCAGGGGAGGGGCGGACATTGCGGGTGCGGGTTTTCTGGTTGATTTGCCCGATTTGGGCGGCGCGGACCTTTTAAGAGCCGAGAAAATGCAGGTTGAGGCCCTCCTATCGTTTGAAGGGCATTGACCTGAGCGCCGGTCGGCCTCACCTATGGCTAAGATAAATTTTGGAGCAGTACACTTGATGACCCGAATGGACGACGAAGCTGGCGGCAATCCGATTGCAGAGCCGAATGCATTTTTGGAAGAAGCGCTATTTAAGGCGCGTACCATCCTGCTAACCGGCGGGATTGATGACAAGCAGGCCCGCAGAGTTTCGGAACGATTGCTGGCCCTGGCGAGCGATAACGCGGACCCGATCCTGCTGGTTCTGTCGTCGCCCGGAGGACATGTTGAGTCGGGTGACATGATCCATGATATGATCAAATTCGTTCCTGCTCCGGTCAAGATTCTCGGGACAGGTTGGGTCGCAAGCGCTGGGGCACTGATCTATTCCGCCGCGAAAAAAGAAAACCGATATGCGCTGCCGAATACGCGTTTCCTGCTTCACGAACCCCGAGGCGGCGTTGGCGGTCAGGCATCGGATGTCGAAATTCAAGCGCGCGAGATTATCAAGATGCGAGAGCGGCTGAACAAGATTTTTGCTGCGGCGACGGGGCAGACGCTGGCCAAGATCAAGAAAGATACGGATCGTGACTTCTGGATGCCGGCCGAAGAGGCTGTCAAATACGGTCTGGTTGGAAAGATCGTGACGCGCCAAAGCGAGATCAGCTAAGGTCTGAATCCTGGTTTCCATCTCGTAAAGGATTTGAGGGTAAACTCTGCGACATTGTATAAGATGTGTAGAGTGTTATGGTTTCTCGAATTCAGGATATTGTTAGACCGATTGAGGCGCTCCACCCCGATGTGAGCGTCTCGGCGGCCTTTCAGCGGTTTCAGGCGAGTCCGGATTTGGACACATTGGCGGTCGGTAGAGATGGCCGGGTAATCGGTATTGTCCTTCGGCACAGATTGCTGGATTCTATTCTCAGCCCAATCAATCCGGACGTCCTGTTTCGCCAGCCTGTGCGCCGGTTCATGGAAAAGACATTTGAAGCGGTCGAGGTGAATGCCTCAATCAGTTATGTCACAAGTACCAGCACAACACTCAAGGCTGATGATCCCGTGGCCGCGCTTGTGGCGATGGATGCGGGGCGTTATGCCGGGATCGTGCCGCTGGGCCGACTTTTAAAAGCTGTGTCGAGCGTCAATCTTGCGCGCGCGCGGGCGATGAAAGGGATGCGCGACAAGTTGGACGCGGCGGTCGAAAAGATGGGCCGGTCAAAGCGGGACGACAATCAGTTCATGGCCTTGCTCGGTCACGAGATTCGGACACCGTTGACTGGGATTCTCGGTGTCGCGGACTTACTGTCGAGCACGAAGCTTGGAAAAGAGCAGCGCGCTTTGGCGACGACGATTGTGCAGTCAGGTCATCATCTTGATCGCTTACTTGATGATCTGCTCGATTTGTCACGGCTAAAAGCGGGTAAGGTCAAACTGGTGCCTGAAGCGTTCGATGTCGGCGAATTTGCGCGTGAGGCGCGATCGCTTTGGCAGGCTCGTGGGAAGCAGGCCGATGTTGCACTGAATGTTCAGGTCAAAACCAAAGGCGGTAAGCGGATTGTCGCGGACGCAACGCGGCTAAGGCAAATACTGTTCAATCTTGTTTCTAACGCGATCAAATTTTCCGGTGGCGGAAGGGTTGATGTCGTTCTGGAGACAAAGGAAAATAGTCTCGGGCGCCTAGAATTGAAGATGCGGGTCTCGGATACGGGGCCAGGTATCTCTGATGCGGACAAAGCCCGATTGTTTGAGATGTTCGAGCAGGCTTCATCTCAGACACGTCTGGTGCATGGCGGGAGTGGGCTTGGTCTTGCGATTGCAAAAGGACTGGTCGATCGCATGGGCGGAGACATCGATCTGCAAGATAAAGCATCCGGCGGCTCGGTGTTCACGGTCATCTGCCCGGTGTCAAAAGCTGCGCCGAGGCTGGTGGCTCAATCGCAAACGCGTGCGCGCTCGGGCCAGTTTGAGCTTGGCCGGATATTGATTGTAGATGACCATGATACAAGCCGGTTTGTCATGAGCCAGGCTCTTGCTGCGGCGGGATGGCAGGTCGATTCTGTCGCCACCGCGGCGCAGGCAGAACGCAGGCTCGCCGGGGTGAGTTATCAGGCGGCCGTCTTCGATCTGCATCTGGGTGATACGAACGGAGGCGATTTGATCGCTTGGCTGCGGTCGGGCTTATCCGTTAATCGCGCGATACCGGTTCTGGCTGTTTCGGCTGATGTCGGGGCCGAGCGTCGACAGGCTTGCCAGGTGGCGGGATTTGACGGATTTGTCGAAAAGCCAATTCGTCCGCGCAGACTGGTTGCCGGTCTGGCCGATCTCATCGTCGAGAAAAATTCAGATGTAGCAAGTGCAGTCCGATTGCGAGCGGTTTAGCTAGCTGCGGCCCCGGTTTTGCGGGACGAGCTTGAGGTGCGGCGTCTTGCGCACCGGTTTGCTCTCTTCCTCAGGCGGATACAGGCTCTTGATCCTGTGGCTGACAATTGGCTGATTTTTAAGCATCGTTTCGCCGCCAAGCGTTTGGTAGAGACATAAGAAGCGATGACCGCCATTGGCGCGCTGCTCTAGCGGAGCGAGGCTAATCTCCACGTCGAGCCGACGGCCCTGTTCGCTGATACCGCAAAGCCTCATCACACCGGGCCGTTTTTCCTGAACGATGCTTGACAAGAGCGCGGACACAAGCTGACGGTCTGATCCGGTCAAAAGGTCGAGGAAGTTGGTTCCGATCAGATCCCGCCCCAGAAGTGCAGGGAGGGTGTCTCCTGCGATTCTAAAGGGTACGACGTCCGTTCGGGATTGTTCGATTACGAACAGGCCGCCGAGCAGGCCGGGGTAATCGTCCGCCGAGGGGCCGGAATATTCCAGATTGCCATTTTTGATCATCCGTTTCCAGGCGAGCAGCATGGCTTTGGTATTTGCGTGTAGTATGCCTGATAGCATTTTGGGGAACTCCGGTCCGTCTGTTTTGCTCTACTTCGCAATAACTGCGCCAGCCTCAGGCCGCGAATTGGCACAAAATACATCTTCGAAAGCGAACACTGGCATGGAAACTGCTTCCTGAGAGGGGAACTTTAAGGGAGATCGGCAATGACCGTATCAACACGACACAAAACGATCGGCTCTGTTGCTATTCTGGCGCTGTTGTTTGCCGGCGGAAGCGCGCTGGCAGGTGGAGACAAGAATAAGGGTAGATCGGGTTATCAGGCGCCGCCGCAGACCCAACAGCAACCTGCGCGAGGCTATCATGGCAGCCCGATCGTTGTGCCCGGCGTTTCAGTTAAAGCGCCAAGCGTCATAGTCAATCAGGGGTCTGTGATCAATCAACAGACCTTTATCAACCGGAACCAGGGCACCTTGTCTGCCCAGCCCGGAATCATCTTCGGGAATGGTGGGTTTGCTGTTTCGGGACCTGCGCCAGTGGCGCCGAGTACGCTGAATGGCCTGAATGTTCTGGGGGCAGACCAGACTGTTGTCGAAACAATCACCGAGCAGGTTCCTGTGACAGAAGAAACCTGTGCACCGCAGATCAGCTCGCGGGTTGCCGTTCGGCCGGTCCAAGCGGTCTGCATTGACGACAAAGGCACACCGCACCCTGCCTCGCGGCTTAACGCTGACGAAGCTGTGTCGGCGTCTTATGAGGGAGAAGTTTTCCGCTGCCTCGCTGGAACACACATGCAGGTAACATTTGGCGATATGGTGAATGGACAATCTTCGTTTGCTCAGGGAGAGACATTTTCTTGCCGCAAGGGAGAGGCGCTTGCGCACCGAAATGGCGCGTTGGTCTGTGCCACCGAGATGCCTCAGCGCAACTGTAATGAGCGCTCTTTGCTGCGGCGACACGGTCCGGGGATCAAGCTTATCCGCCAGACAATTTCTGAAGAAACCTGTGTGCCGCAAACGCGCACGGTGCTGAAAACAGTGACACGCGATGTTGAGCGCGTTGCGCCGAATATAAACGGCCAGATCGTTTTTGATGGTGGTGTAGGACAGGCCATTTACTAGGCTGGTCGGCACAATCTCAAAGGTTCTGCGAACCGTTGGTTTTTATACACAACCCCTGCACAAGCGTGTGGGGGTTGTTGCTTATTTGACACGTTCTTCTCCGAGTTGTGCGATGTATGCAAATGCTGCTTTGGCTTGTGGTTTTTGTCCGCTAGATTCAAACCAACTAAAACAAACAAATGTTCTTGGAGGAACCAGCAGTATGCATCGAACAAATTCCCGTGCGAAAACGGAAAACGGATTGCGGGCCCACTTGTCTAAGACGGTGGCACTTGGCGCTCTTATGGCAATGGCAGGAGTGGTCGCTCCGACAGCAATCGCGCAGGAGACGCAAGGGGAAGAGGAGACGACACGGCGGCTCGGAACCGTTGAGGTTACAGCGACGCGGCGTGAAGGTGTGACGGTGCAAGATGTGCCGATTGCGGTGACTGCTTTTGATGCAACTCTGCTTGAACAACAGGATTTCAACCGGTTGAATGATCTGGAGCAATTGTCTCCGAGTGTTCAGATTACGCAAGGCCAGTCTGCTTCTGCAGGGACGTCGATCTCTATTCGCGGTATCGGGACCGGCGCGGATAATTTCGGTTTCGAGCCGGCCGTAGGTATTTTTGTTGATGGCGTCTACCGGACGCGTACAGGCTCAGGCATTCAGGAACTGCCTGAACTTGCAGGCGTTGAAGTTCTGCGGGGACCGCAAGGAACGCTGTTTGGGCGGAACACGTCGGCTGGTGTGGTCAGCATCCGCACGGCCAAGCCGACATTCGAGCCGTCCGGCTATGCCAGTGCGTCTTATGGTAATTTCGATGCGGTTGAACTGAACGTTGGGGCGTCTGGAGAGATTGCGGAGAATTTTGCAGCGCGGTTTGACGGTAAGTTCCGTCGTCGTGACGGGTTTATCGAAGATGTGAACTCTGACCGGGACTTTAACAATATCGAGCGCTTCGCGCTTCGTGGGCAATTGCTGTATGAGAAAAATGAAAGCTCGCTGCGCCTTATCGCTGACTATACCGAAACCAATGAAGATTGCTGTGCGGTGACTATCGTCGAACTTGGTGATTTTGCGCCATTGGTTCAGGCTGTTGCGGCGTCTAATGGTCTGGTTGGTAATCTCGATCCAACAGATCCCGCGAACCGGTTCCGCACGGCGGTGTCTCCAAATCAGAGCTTCCGTGACGAAGTGCAGGATTGGGGCGTCTCGGCCGAGTATGAGCAGGGGCTTGGCTGGGCCGACTTTACTTCGATCACCGCATTGCGTGTTTTCGATTCGGTCCGCGATCAGGATATTGACTTTTCCGGTCTTGACCGGGCGGCACGTGATGGCACGACAAATGCCGACCGCGCCTTTACTCAGGAATTCCGACTGAGTGGTCAGGCTGGTAAACTCGACTGGCTGGTCGGCGCGTTCTACCTGAACGAGGACATTGAAACGTTCGATACCATCCAGTTTGGTACTGACGCAGATGTCTTCAGTGACGCGTCTTTTGCTGGTTTTTCTGCATCTAATCCAGGTGTGCCGCCATTGTCGTTGTTCGGGACAAATGTTGCGCCAGGGCCTGGTGGCGGCGCAACGCCATTCCTGTTCACGGACACGGCTGGCCTGAGCGGTCTGCCGCCAGGTACGGTTGTACCGTTCGGTATTCTTGGGCCGGTGCTGACAGGCGCAGGGGAAGCAGCGGCTGCACAATTGCTGCCATTGCTTCTGAGCGGCGCGATTGATCAGGCGACGTTTGACGCCCAACTGGCGGCAGCGGTCGCGGGTGCTCAGGGGACGTTTACCCCTTTCTTCCTGCCGCCAACACCAGCTGGCGCGGGGGCGTTTGATACGTTTAACCAAACGACAAATGCCATCGCGATCTTTACGCACAATCAGTATGAGGTCACCGATAAGCTGACCCTGACGGGCGGTTTGCG
>CAZMMU010000055.1:0-9493 GCA_964567455.1 uncultured Hyphomonas sp. | reverse complement strand
CTGTCTCTCAACGGATCGAACAATCCGCGCGAAGCATCTTGAAGCATGCTGGCGAGACACCCGCTGCTGTCGTCGTTATAGGATATGGTCTGGGCCCCTCTAATGAGGAATTGCGCAGCATTCTCGGCCTGTCGCACCCCGGTTGCGTTCGCCTTGTTGATCGATTGGTTGACGAGGGTGTCGTTGTACGCCGGAGAGGCCCTGATAAACGAACCATCTCGCTGCACCTGACCAAACACGGCAGAAATATGCGTGAGGACCTTCTACAGGGGCGGCTGGAAGCATTAAAGCCGCTGCTGTTTCCTCTCACCAAAGCTGACCGAGAACAGTTGACCACGCTCCTGCACAAGCTTCTGGCCTCCATGGAAACGACCGACCTTGAGCGATGTCATTTATGCCGACTATGCGATGACCGCGTTTGTATCGATTGTCCCATTCCTGCCAAGTTCCGTTCAGCCAACACTGATACACAATCTTGTACGGGGACACCTTCGGCGTCTTAAGGTCGCTCCATAATGGACTCCTGCGCCACTTAACCAGACCACCTATATGTATGGGTGTGAGGTGGTCTGTTCGCCCTTGAGTTTGAAATTGCCCGCGCGACATAAGCGTTTGCTTGTCGAACAGGGGCGGCGGAGAGGTGAGCGTCTCTTTCTTTTCCAGGCGATATCAAGGCCGTGTGCTGATTACTGTAAGCAAGACAGACGATGTTTTGATAGAGCCGCGGTCCCGCGATTTGCGGTAGCGTTATCGGATAGCGTGCTCGATATTGTAGAGAATGTTTCGCACAGAGCCATCATCGCCGAACGCCGCGCAACAAACTTGCTTGATCACCCGATGCTACCATACAAGATCGGTTGCGCGGTGATGGGTTTGACGAAGGTGGACTAGCCGTCCCAGTTTAGCGTCATTTTGCGGTTCACCAGATCGTCGTAATCGTGGATCATGGCCTCGCAGACATTGGACGGTGTGTAGCTGTGCTCGGCGATTTCCTTGACGGGTGTGATCTCGGCGGCGGTGCCGGTGATGAAGCATTCGTCGAAAGTGGACAATTCGTCAGGCGAGATTGTGCGCTCGATAACTTCCATCTGGCGCGCCTTGGCGAGACGGATTGCGGTTTGACGGGTGATGCCATTTAGGAAGCTGTCGGCGCGCGGGGTGTGGATGGCACCATCGCGGGTGAAGAAAATATTTGCGCCCGTGGCTTCGGCCACGTCGCCCTTATGGTCGAGCATGAGCGCGTCAGCGTAACCTTCAAGATGGGCTTTCTGTTTGGAGATGGTACAGATCATATAGAGGCCGGCAGCTTTGGCGTGGCAGGGCGCGGTCTCTGGTGAGGGTCGGGCATAGGCTGCATTGGTCAGTCGGATGCCTTCCATCTTGTTGTCGAAATAGTCGCCCCAGCTCCAGCAGGCAATCGCGACACGGACGGAGGTTTCGGTCGCGAGGATGCCCATCTGTTCGGAGCCGCGCCATGCGAATGCGCGGACATAAGCGTTTTCGAGGCCCGATTTGGCGAGCGCTTCGCGTTTGGCGTCTTCGATCTCGGCCACACTATAGGGCAGATCGAAGCCAAGAATGTGCGCCGAGTTTTCGAGCCGCCGGGAGTGATGTTCGGAGCGATAAATCTCGCCAGTATAAGCGCGTTCGCCCTCAAACACGGTTGAGGCATAGTGCATGCCGTGGGTCAGGACGTGGACGTTTGCCTCGCGCCAGGGTCTGAACTCGCCGTCCATCCAGATGTATCCGTCGCGGTCGTCATAGGGAATGAAGCTCATCTTGTGTATGCCTTTGCTTGCACTTTGTGCTGTATTCTCAGACTGTAGATATTGAAGTCAACTGATGAAGAGTAAATCAACGCATTATGCCCCCATTGACCGATAGCCGCCTCTACCTGAGGGATGATGAACTGGACCAGAGCGTCGGGCTTATTCTGATGGCGCAGCGGCAATTGCAAGTGGCCGCTGAAGAGGCGCGCAAGGCAGCCGGACTGAGCCAGAGCGAGCTTGATGTCTTATTGGGGATACGGAATTTTCCAGGCCGAACGGTTAATGAGTTGCGGGCACAACTTTTTATGACGGTGCCGACATTTGCGCGGTTGCTTGGACAGCTTGAGGGGCGTGCTTTGGTGCGCAAAAAGAAAAGCCGCGAGGATGGGCGCAGCCGGCAGCTTTATTTGAGCGAGGCCGGCCTGTCTTTGATTGAGCCGGTTGTTGAGGCGTTGCGGGGGCGGCTCAAGACGGCTTACCGGATTGCCGGTGCGGAGAATGTTGCGGGCGCGCGGGCCACGCTTGATGCGCTGATGGGGGATGGGCATGGCTGAAGCACCGCACCTGCTTGTTGTGGATGATGATGACCGGCTGCGCTCGCTGCTCAAGCGGTTCCTGTCGGGCGGGGGTTATCGGGTCACTGCGGCTGCGGATGCGGCAACGGCGCGCAAATTTATGCAAAGTGTCGACTTTGATCTGGCCATTCTGGATGTGATGATGCCGGGCGAGGACGGGTTTTCCCTGTTGGGGGTTATACGCCAGACGAGCGGTTTACCTGTGGTGATGTTGACCGCGCGCGACGAGCTTGAAAGCCGCATACAGGGATTTCAGCTGGGCGCAGATGATTATATCACGAAGCCGTTCGAGCCGGAGGAGTTGTCGCTGCGTATCGGGGCGATACTGCGTCGTTCTGCGCGCGAGGATGCAGCGGCCCCTATAGTTTTGTCAGGACAGACCTTTGATCTGACCAAGGGCGAACTGCGCAAGGGAGAGAAGCGGGTCTATCTAACGGGTGTGGAATCACAATTGCTGATCTTGCTGGCGCAGAATCTCGGTGAGCCGGTTAGCCGTAGCGCGCTGGCCGAGAAGGGCGCGTTGGGGTCGGAGCGGTCGGTCGATGTGCAGGTAACGCGTCTTCGGCGGAAGGTTGAGCCGGATCCGCGCGAGCCGATCCATCTGCAGACGGTGCGCGGGGTCGGCTACAGGCTTGTGGCGGATTAGGGGCTAAGGGCCGCTGTTTCGATGGACGGTGAAGCAGTCATGCCCATCGCGTTTGAGGCGGGCGCAGAAGGCGTTTGCGTCCTGTGCATTGTTAAAGGCACCCACGCGCAATCGGAACCAGACCGAGCCGTCATCTGTGTCGAGCCGGGAGACTGACTGTTCGGCATAGGTAAACAGCTCAGGAAAGGTCTGTTTGAGGTGAAGCCAGATTTCACAGATGGAGTGTTCGTGTGGGGTTGCGTGGACCTGGACATAGTAATCGCCGCCGGGTTGGGGGCGCGGTACCGGATCTGGGTCTGGCTGAGGGGCAGGTACAGGCGAGGGCTGCGGCGCGGGCACGGGCAGAGGACCTCCCGGGATTGGCGGTGGCGGAACCGGATCGGGCTGGGGCTGAGGCTGAGGCCGTGGTGTCGGGTTTGGCGTCGGTGGTGTGGGTATCGGCAGCGGTAGAGGTAGAGGGATTGGCACGGGCGTTGGGGCCGGTGTCGGCAATGGGAGTGGCACAGGGATGGGCAAAGGGATCGGAAGGGGTGTGTTGCCGCCACTGGGATCTTCGTCGTCTTTGCGATCTTTGTCCTCGTCCTCGTCATTGTTCGGAGGCGGGGCTGGTTCGTTATCGCTGGGCAGCGGCATATCCGGGGGGGCAGGCGCTTCGGGCGCCTTTAGGGGATCATCGGATGGTGCATCGTCTTCAGACGGATGCGGGATCGGAAATGGAAGAACGCCTTCATTATCTTCGCGGCGGGGGTCATCGGCATTCCTTTTGTCGGTGTTATCGGTGTCGTATTGTGGTGATGTGTCGCCTGAGGGCCCCAAGGGACTGTCTTGCGTATTGGGCGGGGGCGCACTGCGACGCCATGACCTACGTTCGCTTCGACTGGAACGGTCGGTGACGGCGTTGGCTGTCTGGCCGGATGTGCTTTTGGCGTGAGCTTGTATCGCGGTGGGCGAATCAGGGCCTTGCATTGAAGCCGTTTGTCCGATGACCTTATGGTTGCCGTGCAGGATGATGAGCGACGCTATTGTGATGCAGCCAAGTACGACAAAGATAGGTAAGCGGCGCTTTTTCCGGCGCTTGCCTGTTTTCTGCGGGCCGTATCCAGCGTCGAGTTGGGACGAATAGGGCATCAAGGTCCAAAAGCTCCACGAGTGTTATGCAACTATAGCTATGTTTTTATGGTTAAAATGCAATTAAAACGAGTGTTTTGACTCGGGAGCAAGATTTTCGGGCTGGCGCGGGCCCGGCTGGCGCTTTTGGCGTCTACAAGTGTCCCTCAGCGCAATGCGAGTTTTGGTAGTGTTCACAAAAAAACCGTCCTCAGCTCAGATAGGGACTTCCCCAAAGCGGATTAATTGAATAGGAGTCCCGCTTAGCTTTGAAACCAGAATTCTGCACGCTATGAGGCCATGCTCATAGCGGCAAACTTGCGCGAGATGTCTATGCCTAAACGTACCGATATTCAGTCGATTATGGTGATCGGAGCAGGGCCGATTATCATCGGGCAGGCGTGCGAATTTGACTATTCGGGGGTGCAAGCGATCAAGGCGCTCAAGGATGAAGGCTACCGGGTCATCCTCGTCAATTCCAATCCGGCGACGATTATGACCGATCCCGATCTGGCGGACGCGACCTATATCGAACCGATTACGCCGGATTTTGTTGAGAAGATCATCGCGGCTGAGCGGCCCGACGCTTTGCTGCCGACTATGGGCGGGCAGACCGCGCTCAATTGCGCGTTGGATTTGCAGCAGCTCGGAGTTCTTGAGAAATATGATGTCGAGCTGATTGGTGCCAAAGCGGACGCGATCGAGATGGCCGAGGACCGTGAACTGTTCCGGCAAGCTATGAACAGGATCGGGCTGGAAAACCCGCGTGCGGAAATTATTCAGGCACCTGAAAGCAAGGATGAAAACGGCAGGACCGTGTATGACCGGATCACGGGTCTGAAAATGGCTGTTGATGTGCTCGATGATATCGGTCTGCCTGCGATTATTCGGCCGGCATTTACGCTTGGCGGAACAGGTGGCGGGGTGGCCTATAACCGGGAAGAGTTTGAAGAGATTGTCCGCTCTGGGCTTGCCGCCTCCCCTGTGGCGCAGGTGCTGATCGATGAGAGCCTGCTGGGCTGGAAAGAATACGAGATGGAAGTGGTCCGCGATACGGCGGACAATTGCATTATCATTTGCGCCATCGAGAACATCGATCCAATGGGCGTGCACACAGGCGATTCGATCACGGTCGCCCCTGCGCTGACGCTGACAGATCGGGAATATCAGGTCATGCGCAATGCCTCGCTCGCTGTGCTGCGGGAGATTGGTGTCGAGACGGGCGGCTCGAATGTGCAGTTCGCGGTCAATCCGGAGGATGGACGGCTCGTGGTTATCGAGATGAATCCGCGGGTGTCGCGCTCCTCGGCGCTTGCGTCGAAGGCCACAGGCTTTCCGATTGCGAAGATCGCGGCGAAGCTGGCGGTGGGCTATACGCTCGACGAACTCGACAACGACATTACCGGTGTGACGCCGGCGAGCTTCGAGCCGACGATTGATTATGTGGTAACGAAGATACCGCGTTTTGCCTTCGAGAAGTATCGCGGGTCTGAAGCGATTTTGTCGACGGCTATGAAGTCTGTGGGTGAGGCGATGGCAATTGGACGAAGCTTTCAGGAGAGTTTCCAGAAGGCTCTGTGTTCGCTGGAAACAGGGCTGTCCGGGCTTGACGAGATCGAGTTTGCCGACACCGACGAATTGCGCGGTGCGCTGGCGAAGCAAACGCCTGACCGCGTACGCATTGTGGCACAAGCGTTCCGGGCCGGGTTCGGTATTGAGGACGTCTATGCGATCACCAGCATTGATAGATGGTTTCTGCGCCAGATCGCGGAGATTGTGGAGTGGGAAGCCAATATTCGGCGTGATGGACTACCGCAGACAGCGACCGGGCTGACGGCGCTCAAATCGATCGGGTTTTCGGATGCGCGGCTCGCAACGCTCACCGGATCGACCGAGACCGATATACGGGCACGGCGGCATGGGCTGGGTGTGCGGCCTGTTTATAAACGAATTGACACGTGTGCGGCGGAGTTTGCGGCCAAGACACCCTATCTCTATTCGACCTATGAGATGCCAGCCTTTGGCGCGGCGCAGGCTGAGTGCGAATCCAATCCGACGGATCGGCGCAAAGCGGTGATCCTCGGCGGCGGGCCGAACCGGATCGGGCAGGGGATCGAGTTTGACTATTGCTGCTGTCATGCCGCGTTTGCCATGGATGATCTCGGCATTGAATCGATTATGGTCAATTGTAATCCTGAAACCGTTTCGACCGATTATGACACGTCTGATCGGCTCTATTTCGAACCACTGACTGAAGAGCACGTCTCCGAGATCATCGCGCGTGAACAATCGAACGGTGACCTAGCGGGGGTGATTGTGCAGTTTGGGGGGCAAACGCCACTCAAGCTGGCAACGCCTCTTCATGAGGCAGGTGTGCCGATACTGGGCACAAGCCCTGTCTCGATTGATCTGGCGGAGGATCGCGTTCAATGGGCGGCCATGCTCGACAAGTTGGGCATCAAGCAGGCGCCGTCGGCCACGGCTAAAACTGAAGAGGAAGCGCTCGCTGCGGCGCGTCAGCTCGGGTATCCGGTTATGCTGAGGCCAAGCTTTGTGCTTGGCGGGCGGGCGATGGAAATTTGCCGCTCGGATGCCGACATTGTCGCCTTCGCCAATGAAGCTTTGCAAGCGGCGCGCGATGCGTCTGCAGGCGAAGCGTCGTTATTTCTGGATCGGTATCTGTCGGATGCGATCGAGGTTGATGTGGATGCGCTGTGTGATGGCGTGGACGTGCATATTGCTGGGGTGATGGAGCATATCGAAGAAGCGGGCGTGCATTCAGGTGACAGTGCCTGTGCCTTGCCGCCCTTCACGCTGTCTCCGGCGATGATCGGACGCTTGTCCGAGCAGACGGTTGCGCTGGCGCGCGCGCTGAAGGTGCGCGGACTTATCAATATCCAGTTTGCCGTTAAAGGCGACGAGATTTATGTGCTTGAAGCCAATCCGCGTGCGTCGCGGACGGTGCCTTTTGTCGCCAAGGCCGTGGGTGCGCCGATTGCTGGGATTGCTGCAAAGATTATGGCTGGGCGGCCGCTGGCTGATTTTGATTTGCGCCATGCCACGCCGAACCGGATTGCAGTCAAAGAAGCGGTGTTCCCATTCGGGCGCTTTGCCGGCGTGGATCCCGCGCTTGGGCCGGAAATGCGCTCGACGGGTGAGGTGATGGGCTGGGACGATGATTTCGGCGCGGCCTTCCTGAAGGGGCAGATCGCGAGCGGCGTACAATTGCCCGACGCAGGCAAAGTGTTCATCTCGCTGAAAGATGGTGACAAGGAGCTGATCGTCGAGGGCGCGCGGGAACTGGTTGCGCTCGGCTTCTCGGTGGTGGCAACATCGGGTACGGCGCGGTATCTGGCCGAACAGGGCGTGGCGGTCGAGCCGGTCAAGAAGGTCATCGAGGGCCACCCGCATATTGTCGATGCCATGATCAATGGCGGTATTCAACTGGTGTTCAACACCACCGAGGGGAGCCAGTCGCTGAAGGATTCGGCGTCGATTCGGTCTACAGCTGTGAGTCGAAAGATTCCCTATTTTACGACTTTGGCGGCGTCATTGGCCTCGATTCAGGCGATTCAAGCTCTGAAAACGCGAGACTTGAGTGTGCGTCCCTTGCAATCTCAATGATCCGTGCCAATCTCTGATCACACGTAAATCAGGCGCGAGCTGGCAACGAAATTTAACTGGTACCCGAACATGCAAAGAATACCCATGACAGGCGAAGGGCACGCCGCCCTTGAGGAAGAACTCAAAAAGCTGAAGTCGGTCGAACGTCCGGCGATCATTCAGGCTATATCGGTTGCACGTGATCATGGTGATCTGTCGGAGAATGCCGAATATCATGCAGCCAAAGAAAAGCAGAGCTTTATTGAAGGGCGTGTGGCCGAGCTCGAAGACAAGATGGCGCGGGCGGACATTATCGATACGTCCAAACTGAGCGGGACGTCGGTCAAGTTTGGCGCCACGGTCAGCATTATCGATGTCGAAACGGAAAAAGAGTCGACCTACAAGATTGTCGGCGAAGACGAGGCGGATGTGGCGCTCGGCAAAATTTCGATCACGTCGCCAATTGCTCGCGCACTGATTGGCAAAGAGGAAGGCGACGAGGCGGAAGTGGCTGCGCCAGGGGGCGTGCGGGCCTATGAAATTTCGAGCGTGGCTTATAAGTGACCCAAGGCGAGCAATCGCTTGGCCCGTCAATCTGGGCTGTATCCGATGGACGGGCGGGGAACGCCGCGCAAGTGCTCGCAATCGCCAATGCTCTGCGTGACATGGCGCGTTGGGTCAAAATTGCACACATTAACGGACAGGGCCATCGCAGCGAACCTATGACGCTAAACCCGCGGGCACCGTTGCGGTGGTTGCCACCTGCCCAGGCGGTCAAGCCGCTTTGGGCGCTTGCGGACGCTGAGCGGGCTTTGCTGCGTGAGCCATGGCCGACGGTCTGGATTGGCGCGGGCTCACGGATTGCGCCTTATAGCGTGGATGTGCGGAAAATGTCCGATGGGCAGTGCCTTACCGCGCACGTGCTGGATCCGCGCGTCAAGACGACAGATTTTGACCTGATGGTGACGCCGCAGCATGACCAGACTGATGGAGAGAATGTTATCGCCACGCTCGGCTCGGCCTCCTATTTTCCCGCTGAGGAGGTCGAGACGGCGGGGATGGCGTTTGCCGACCTTGCCGATGAACGGTCCAAGAGCGCTATCGTCGTTCTCGGCGGCGATTCCAAGACGCATACATTTGATAAAGCAGCGATGCGTCGGCTGGATGTACAGTTGCGGGCCGTGGCCGGTTCCGGCTGGCGGCTCAGGATAACCTGTTCGCGACGGACCCCCGTGGCGGCGAGGGCGCATTTCCGGCAATTGGCTGATGAGCTTGGCGCGCGGTTCTGGGAAGGCGAACGCGACGGGCCGAACCCTTATATTGCGTGGCTTTTGTTTTCCGAAGCGGCGATTGTGACCGAGGACAGCACGAACATGTTGTCCGACGCGGCGTATTTTGGGTTGCCTGTCCATATGGTGCGGCTGACCGGACGGTCGGCAAAGTTTGATCGGCTGCATGACAGTTTCATCGAGAAAGGCATTGCGCGCTGGCTGCATGGAGGGCTTGAGAGCTGGGCATATGAGCCGTTGCGCGAAGCTGAGAAAGTGGCCGACAGAATTGTCGAAATGCTGCTCGCGCGCTATCCGCAGCCGGATATGCCCGCTGCCAGTTCGGTTGCGCCCGACTGGCTCTAGCGATTTCATCTTTGATCAGGCCAGGAACGTGGTTGCGTCTGGGCCAAAGTCGGCTTAATTGAAGGACGCATTGAGACACATGGCCCATATGGGCCGTCGCAATGGCGTGGGCCTGTAGCTCAGTTGGTTAGAGCGGACCGCTCATAACGGTCTGGTCGG
>CAZMMU010000054.1:0-9987 GCA_964567455.1 uncultured Hyphomonas sp. | reverse complement strand
GATGAGCGAAAACCCTCTCTTAGCACAGACCTAAATCTGAGACACATGCGCTGACGGGGGACATCGATATGCTCGATAACAAAATGGTGCCGGTTGACGGACTCGAACCGCCGACCCTCTGATTACAAATCAGATGCTCTACCAGCTGAGCTAAACCGGCACTTGCTGAGCCGTTTAAGCCAGTCATATCTGTGATGCAAGTATCAATTTCGTTCTGGCGATGACCAGCCTGTACGTATGGCCTCATGTTCGGTAAGACACGGGCGCAAAATCGGCCTATATCAACTCCACAGAACTGGCATTTTTATGGATCAAATCTATCATGAAATCGAGCAGATCAAGCAATTGAAATATCGCTATGTGCGGGCTCTGGATACCGCCGATATGAACACGATGCGCGACTGTCTAAGCGAAGATGCGCAGATTTTTTTCGAGGGAGGCATCTACACTGTAGACTATCAGGGACGCGAGAAAATTTGTGCTTTTCTGGAAACGTCATTTCATTCGAAGGCGGCGTCCAGCCATCAGGTGCATCATCCGGTGATCACCTTGATTACGGACACGGCCGCAACCGGACAGTGGAGCTTGTCGGATGTGTTCCATGACCTGACCCATCGTGTGATCGTCAGCGGCGCGTCCGAATATTTCGATGATTATGTCAAGGAGTCCGATGGCAAGTGGCGGATTGCCCGCTCAAGCTATAAGCGCCTTTATGAGATGACCCAAAAGATGCCCGACGACATGCACTGTACATTCAACAGGCTGGCGGAGACGGGCAAGGATCTTGGTCTTGGCTGACCTTGGCGATTAACGCGTCAGCTCGTGCGATGAGGGCATCCGCGGCGGCTTGATCCATTGCAGCGGGAGAGGGATCTTTGAACCGCATTAGGTGCATATAGTCACCAGTCCGGCCATCAAGATCAGGCGAGCAGGTGAGGTGGATCGCTGGTTTGCACGCTTTTTCCGGCGAGGGGAAGAATGCCCCCATTATGCTGTTGATAAGCGGTTGCATCAGCCGGGGGGCACCCTTTGCGATCGCGGAGTTTACGGGGCCGGGGCACATGTGAAAAACGGCGACGTCTGGCATCTGTCCCTCACCGCGATGCTTGTTTGCGAGATGAAGCGCGAGCAAGCTCAGGGCCAATTTGGTATGGCCATACTGTTTCATGGCCGAGCTGACGGTGTGCGGTTTGAATGTCCCGAACATCGACAAGTCGATCACGTCCGCTGTGCGGTGGGCTTCGGATGAGATGATGATGATGCGTGGCGGGTGGGCCGGCGTGTCCTGACGCAGCAGCCCATGGTCGATCAACAGCTTTGACAGGCGGTAATTGCCAAAGAAATGTACAGCAAGCATCAATTCGAAGCCTTGGGCCGAGCGTGTCGCTTTTGGTGCCATCAGCCCGGCATTCAAGATCAGCCGGTCGAACTGGACGCCGGCAGCGACCAGCCGGTCAGCCAATGCGTCGATACTTTTCAAATCACTCAGATCGACGGGCTCCATGGAAATATTGGTGTTGCCAGTTGCCGCGCTTATGCGGTCGGCTGTTTCCGGAATACCGCTGCGACAGGCGAGAACGAGCCGTGCGCCACGTCTGGCTAAATCAGTTGCGATTGCGAGGCCAAGCCCGGAATTTGCTCCGGTGACAAGGCACGTCTTGCCGTCAAGTCGCTCTGTTTCGGAGGACGGTTCGATGAGGCCCGTTTTATCGCGAATGTCCCGAATGGCGGTCAGGGTCGCGCTGAACGGGTTATCGAGTTTGCGCTTGCGATCGGTCATGGCGTCAGGCCCTCGGCGGAAATGTTGTAATCATTGCAGTAGCTGTGGAACGTATGATCAAGGTCGGCATCAGTCAGGCCGAAGTCGGAGAGGTGATAGGCGTGGCGTCTATCCCGATGCGGGCGAGGCTGATCAAGCGCATGGGAAATAGCTGCCCGCCGCGTGCCCGAAAGCGGGACGCCACGTGCGGCATAGACGGTTGCGACAGCGTTGAGCGGATCGGCAACGAGATCGGTGTAATGCATGTCGATGACGCTGCGATCTGGATGAGCCTGTCGCGCGTCATGGGCTTTGGCCGCCATGCGTCCGGCTTTGCGCAGCCAGTGACGGCCAATCGCGTTTGTGTCGATATGATCTGACGATAAAGCCATTGTGTGGGCCATGAGCGAGCAGCATGACGCCATTGTGTGAGAGGGGTGTCGGTGGGTCTGGATGATGGTGGCATTCGGGAAGACGTTCATAATGACACCGAGCTGTTCGGAATGGTTCGGTGTTTTGAGCACCCAGTGCTTGGCGGGCTTCAGCCAGTCGAGCACTTTGAGGGTATCGCGCAGATATTCATAGGCGGGGCGATGATCGATGGTTTCGAGCCAAGCTGAATAAGACGGTACGTGCATCATGGCTTCTGCTGTTTGCGAAACCATGGTGAGGTCCAGCAACAGAATGTCTTCCTCGGGCTCAAGCGCACTCACCGGATGAACAGCAGAGAAATCGGGGGCGAGCCAACCCATGAATGCGGTTGCACTTTGCCCTTTCTTGATGCGGCTGGCGGGAGCGTTGGGTTTCTCCTTTGGGAAAGGTGCGGGGTTCAGCGCCTCCCAGGAAGGTAAGCTGCGGGCATCAGGGTCTGCGGCCAGGGTGCGGTGGAGCAGTGTCGTGCCTGTGCGCGCGAGTCCGGCGATAACGATGACGTCAGGCGTGGGGGCGTCGAGGATTGCAGGATGCTTTCGCGTGATTGCGTCAAGCCGGAACCTGTTGACGAGCAGGTTCTTCAGCCGCGTTTCCTGAACCACGCGGCCAAAATTTGAGAGCTGCGCTTCTTCGGCGATCGCTGCGCACAGCTTTTCGAGCGGCTCGCGCAAAGGCGCGTCGGAGAGTTCCGTCTCGCCTGTCATCTTTTGGGCGTAGCTGATGATGTTATCCGGATTGAAAACAGCTTTGTCTGAGCGCAGCCTTGGCAGCTTGTTAAAAAGCCTGATTAGCCTTGGCCGGAATGGCCTGGTATAATTCGTATTGGTCGCTGCCTGCGTCACGAGCTTGCCAATATGTCCGCCAGATCGGCGAACTTGACAACACGGGTCCGAGGTTCGGGCTTGCTGCTCGCACGCACCCAGCGCCAGCACATTGTTCCGCTTTCGTGACCAACTGTGCTGATCCAGTTTGGTAGCCCGGGGTCTTGATGAGCGACGATAACGGCGACCGAGCCGTCTGGCCGATAGGTGGCCAGATGCTTGTTCGTGTGAATTTGATTGTCGCGATAGTCGAGCGATTCCATCCAGTAATTGTTGAGCTGGAAATTCCAGTGCTCGCATTCAGGTGGCGTGGCCTCTATGAGCAGGGCCTCATCTGGAGCAAGCGCCCAGTGGCTGTGATAGTAAGCGATATTGGGATCGCCGCCGGCCTTGGTCGAAACTTCGTCGCTAAATTGCGGCAGCTTGTTCGAATGTTTCTGCATCCCACGCGCCCAATGACAAAACAGAAGCGGCGCGCCAGCAACGAACAGGCCTGCTTGTTGCAGACCTTCGACAAGCTTGGTCGGATTGAACAGGGGGTCGTCTTCGGGTCCGTCCAGCCGTTCAATTTTGAGATCAGCGATTGTTTCATTGTGCCGGTCGAGATGAGTCTGCCGGACCATCAAAAATGTAAACCCTTTTGCGGTTTGCAACCAGTTGGTGGCGTCCGCCGGGCGGGTCGGGCTCAGGATCATTTCGAAACGCTGGTGTTCGTCGAAAACAATATCCTTGGCGTCAATTTCTGCAATCGGTGGGATTTCATCGCCTGTTCGTCCATACATGCCCGCTTTGGTGGCGAAACCAAGATAGGCAATTGTCCCGCGCGTGCCGGATATTTTGTAGGTGTAGTTGCCATCAAGTGTACAGTTTTCGTAGTAATTATCGGGATTGTCGGCTCCCAGCTTGACCGTCTCGTGGCACAGCCTGTTGAGTTCAGGGTTGAGCGGATCGGCGCATTCGAGAAAAGCTTCGAGCCCGCCGCGTGTCAGTCGCGCAAGATAACGGTAGCCTTCAGCCTGATTGAACGGATCTTGCGGTGTGCCGGGAAACTGCATGGCCGCGCCTGCGCTTTTCAGCGTGTCGCAAAAGTCAGCCCAGGCCTTGCCGGAGACGGTCAGCTCAGCATTGACATCAGCCTCGGTTTTGCCGCGCACCTTGCGCCAGCCGAGCCGGGCACGACGGAACATATTCAAAATAGAGACCATCAGACGGCGCATGCGCGATTCTCCCAGATTCAAACCAAGTGCTACAATTTGAGCGTAACTTGTAAAGCTCTTTGGCTATTCGGGCCAAACGGTACAGACCGAAAGGTGTGTTTGCGGTGGTGTAGATATTGCCTCGCCCCCCGAGTCTGGCGCATAGTCCGGCGCAATGAGCGATCAAGACAACAACTTGGCCAATGATGGTCCCGATGACCAGACATTCTCGATGTTTGGTGACGTCGAAATGGGCGCTCCGACGGCGGGCTATGAGGTACTCGCGCGCAAATATCGGCCACGCCTGTTTGACGATCTCATCGGGCAGGAAGCCATGGTGCGCACGCTGTCAAATGCGTTCGAAACGGGCCGGATTGCCCACGCTTTCATGCTTACGGGCGTCCGCGGGGTCGGAAAAACGACCACGGCGCGTCTGCTGGCACGGGGGCTAAATTATGTCAGTGGTGACGCGGATGGGCCTTCGATCAAGCTTGATCCGGCAGGCGAGCACTGCACCGCGATTATGGAGAGCCGCCATCCGGATGTGATGGAACTGGATGCCGCGTCGAGAACCGGGGTCGCGGATATGCGCGATCTGCTTGATGGGGTTCGCTATGCGCCCGCGTCGGCGCGCTTCAAAGTTTATATCATCGATGAGGTTCACATGCTCTCCACGGCGGCGTTCAATGCGCTGCTCAAGACGCTCGAAGAACCGCCCGCCCATGTGAAATTCATCTTCGCCACGACCGAAATTCGTAAAGTGCCGGTGACGGTCTTGTCGCGCTGCCAACGGTTTGATTTGAAGCGACTTGCGCCAGCCGAACTTGCCGCACACCTCGGACGGGTCAGCGCGCGCGAGGGGGCTGATGTCTCCGCTGAAGGGCTCGCACTGATTGCGCGCGCGGCAGAGGGTTCGGTGCGGGATGCCTTGTCAATTCTTGATCAGGCGCTTGTGCAGACAACAGATGGTGAGGCCGTCTCCGAGACAGCGATCCGCGACATGCTGGGCCTGGCGGATCGCAGCCGGCTCTATGATGTGTTGGAGATGGCGCTGTCGGGCAAAGCAAAAGAGGCGGCGGGTGAAATGGCAAGCCAGCTGCACGATGGTGCCGACCCTCTTGTGATCCTCAAAGACCTGCTCGACATTTGTGCGGACATCGCCATGGCGCAGGTGACGGGTGAGGATTTCCAGGTTACTGGGCCAGCTGACTGGACCGAGCGTACACGGGCGATGGCTCAGCGGGTAACATCTGCGCAAGCGGCGCGCTACTGGCAGATTTTGCTCGGTGGTTATCAGGATACCCAGACCGCGCCCGACCTTGGCGTAGCAGCGCAGATGGTTGTGCTCCGGCTTGCAGCTGCCGCGCAATTGCCATCACCGGAGGAAGCGGCTCGGATGATCGCATCCATGGGAGGGGACGCCGCTGGCACTGCGGGAAAGCCTGATGGCGCAGTGGTTGGATCGGCCCAAGCGCGCGGGCCTGCAAACTTTGCCGAGATTGTCGCCCTGGTTGATCAGCATAAAGAAGCAATTCTCTCCGGTGAGATCTCTGATTTTATCAGGCCAGTTAGCTGTTCGAACAACACGCTGGTTTGCGATGTAAAGGCCGGTGCGCCGCCCAATCTTCTCAGGCAACTTGCTGACTTTTTGATCGAGGCCACAGATAAAGACTGGGAGGTCTTGCGCAGCGATGACACAGCGGACACAGAAACGTTGAAGGAACGCAGGTTGCGGGTTCGTGCCGAGAAAATGAGCGCGGCTGCGGCCCATCCGAGCGTCAAAGCGGCGCTCGATCTTTTCCCCGGCGCGGAGCTGGTAGATGTTCAGACGGATATACCGGATGGACAGATCGACAATGTGGTGCCACTTGATTCCCAACTGGCAGCGAAAGGGTAAGCATCATGAAAGACATGGCAGACATTATGCGTCAGGCGCAGGAAATGCAGGCGAAGATCGCCGAGGCACAAGCCAAAGCAGAAGCGGTTGAAGCCGATGGCGTCGCGGGCGCAGGCCTCGTCAAAATGACGCTCAAGGGGAAGGGCGAGATGGTTTCTCTTGAGATTGACCCGTCGCTGATGGGCGATGACGCAGAAATTCTCGAAGACCTGATCAAAGCCGCTCACAATGAAGCCCGCCGGAGACTGGAGCAGGCAGCTGAAGCCGCCATGAGCGAGGCCACCGCAAGCCTCGGCGGGATGATGCCCGGCTTCAAGATGCCATTTTGAGGTGACCAGACCGTATCTGTTTTGCTGGGGACATAAATGACGGGGACGGTCGAGAGCGATGTCTACGGGCTAACAGTCGTCAATGTGTCGAGCGCGTATGATGTGAAGCTTAGCGCTGGCGATCTCGCAAGTACCTTGAACCTTTGCCTGGGGGTGGGAGCGCTCGGAGCGGTTTTACGCGGATCGCCTCAGCTCCGCAGTCGTGTGGTTCAATCCGGTCGCAAGGCCTTGGAAAGAAAGAACGGCGTTCAGGGCCGATTTATGAACGCTCCTATCTGGGTTGTTTCTGCCAATGTTGCCTAGCCGTCATTTCTCCCCTGCCACAGCGCTCAGCGTGATCGTTGCGAACATGGTTGGGACAGGGGTCTTCACCAGCCTTGGATTTCAACTTGTCGATTTGCGTACGGGGTTTCCGCTGATCATGCTGTGGGTGTTCGGCGGGCTCGCCGCGCTTTGTGGTGCTATGTGTTATGGCGAGCTGGGGGCCGCGCTGCCCCGCTCTGGCGGTGAGTACAATTTTTTGGCGCGAAGCTATCATGGCGCCGTGGGTTTTGTTGGCGGATGGGTGTCGGCAATTATCGGCTTTTCAGCGCCAGTGGCGCTTGCGGCCATGACCTTCGGGGCGTATTTGCAGGCCGCGTTTGGCGGGGAGGGTCCCGAATGGGTGCGCACCGCGCTTGCCGCTGGCCTCGTTATCGTCATGACCCTAGTCCATGCCGGACGACGGACGTCTGGCGGCAATATCCAGATCGTGTTCACCCTGCTCAAAGTGTTGGTTATTGTCGTGTTCTGTATCGCTGCGCTCTGGTTCGCGCCCGAACTACAACCTATGGGTTTCATGCCTATTGAGGGAGATGGCAAAGCCCTGACAAGCGGCGCGTTCGCGATTTCGCTGATCTATGTCAGCTATGCTTATACGGGCTGGAATGCAGCCACCTATGTGTCCGGCGAACTTGCCGAACCGCAGCGGGATCTGCCGCGCATTCTGATTGCGGGGACAATTGCCGTGATGCTTCTCTATGTGGCGTTGAATGCGGTCTTCTTATTGGTAGCGCCCATGGAGACAATGGTTGGCCGGTTGGAGGTCGGGGTGGTCGCAGCGGAAGCGGCGTTTGGCCCTTCAGGTGCCAAGCTGGCGACCATTGCTTTGGCGCTGCTTTTGATCTCAACGGTTAGTGCAATGACCATTGCGGGTCCTCGCGTCCTGCAAGTCATTGGCGAGGATTTGCCGATTCTGGGATTTCTCGCCGTGACCAATACGGATGGCGTGCCATCGCGAGCCATTTTCCTGCAGGCAGGTATCGCGCTCTTGTTTATTCTAACCTCGAGCTTCGACGCGGTTCTTGTCTTTTCCGGGTTCACATTGGCAGCGATGAGCTTTGCAACGGTCGTAGGGTTGATCATCTTGCGGTGGAAGGAGCCTGATCTGGACCGGCCCTATCGGGTCTCGCTGTTCCCCATTCCGCCGATGATTTATCTTGGCCTGACCGGATGGACGCTGACCTTTGTGCTGGTCGAGCGACCTCTGGAGGGCTTGGCTGGCTTGGGTCTCATGTTCGTGGGTCTAGTTGCATATCTCGGCTTACAGCGAGCGGGTGACCGAAAGTAATTGCTCACCGAATGGCTGTGCATCCTTATTCGACTTCAAGGACCAACCCGTCTAGTTTATCGGCTGCATCATGTGAATCACACGAGGAACGTCGAGACATGTCAAACCGAGTGGCCGGACCTGAGATCCTCAAGCTCATGGAGCTGATCGGAAAATTGCCCGGGCTTGGCCCACGTTCGGCGCGTCGGGTCGCCTTGCATCTATTGAAACGGCAAGAGCAATTGATGATGCCGCTCGCAGACGCATTGGCGATTGCCGCGAGCAAAATAGACACGTGTCGGACCTGTGGTAATTTCGATACGCTGCAGCCGTGCGCCATTTGCCAGCGCGAGGGCAGGGATGAGAGCGTGTTGTGCGTTGTTGCCGATGTTCCCGATCTTTGGGCGCTTGAGCGCTCTGGCGTGTTTAGCGGACGTTACCATGTGCTCGGCGGCGTTCTTTCCGCAATCGATGGGATTGGCCCCGACGAGCTAAATGTTGCAAGCCTGATCGAAAGGGCAACCCAGCCCCAGGTCGCAGAAGTCATTATAGCGCTGGGGGCGACAGTTGACGGCCAGACGACGGCGCATTTTCTGTCAGAGAAGCTCGCCGAAGCGACTGTCAATGTCACGCGGCTGGCCCATGGCGTGCCCGTCGGCGGCGAGCTTGACCATCTTGATGACGGAACGCTCGCGACCGCGCTCAGGGCGCGCCGGACGCTTTAGAGCCGGCTACTCAATCGGGTCAATGCGGAAGACCCCACCATCAAGCTCATTCGTCACGATATAGAGGTAGCCGTCGATGCCCTGAACGACATCGCGGATCGGTCGCTCGAAGCTTTCAAGATAATCTGTTGCGTCGCCGATCTGTCCGTCTTCAAGGTCAACGCGGACCAGTTTCAGCCCGGCTGGACCGTTCATCGCACCAATGATGAGATCGCCAGTCCAACCTTCGTATTTATCGCCTGTGTATAGCGTCATGCCCGATGGCGCGATGGAGGGAACCCATTTTACATATGGCTGTTCGAGCCCCTCGGCTTCCTGCTTCTTCGTAATCACTGTGCCGTCATAATTGACGCCATAGGTAATCTCCGGCCAACCATAATTGAGACCTGGCGTGATGATGTTCAACTCGTCCCCGCCCTTCGGGCCGTGTTCATGGGCGTAGACGGTGTTCGTTGCGGGATCAACGAAGAGGCCTTGCACATTCCGGTGACCATAGGAGTAGACCTCGGGCTTTGCCCCTTCTACGCCGACGAAAGGATTATCGTCCGGAATAGATCCATCCGGGTTAATGCGCACGATGGTTCCGTGCGTATTTTCGGTGCTCTGGGCATCGTTCATATAGCGGAAGCCGTCGCCCAGGCTAAGGAGCAAAGTTCCGTCTGCCATAAATTGCATGCGGCCGCCAAAATGGAATGCCGTGTCGCGCTTGTCCGCCTCATATATCGTGCTGACATCGCTGATCGATGTGCCGTCAGCGCTGAGCTTGGCTTTCATAATTGCGGTTGAATTCGCGTCATCATCGCCGGTGGCATAGGACATGTAGAAAATGCGATTGCTCGCAAAGTCAGGGTCCAGCACGAGGCCGAAATATCCGCCCTGGCGTTCAACATAGGCTGTTGGCGTCCCTGTTATGGGTGTCAAGGCGCCATCCTTGAGCAGGTTGAGCCGTCCTTCGCGTTCGGTTACGAGCATGTCACCTGATGGAAGCGCAGCAAGCGCCCATGGAAATTCGAGCCCCTCAATGACGGGTGTCGTGCGGAGCGACAGTCCGGTTTCGCCGGACTGCGCTGCGTCCTCACCGCTGGTTGGCGTGGCCGTGTCGCTGCAGCCGACCAATGTAAGCATTGCTGCGCTTATCATAAGTATCGAATATCGTAGGGTCATGAAAGCATCCTCCAGAAAGACAGTTCGTACCTGCATATAGAAAGACGGCCCGCCTGCAAACAGGGGGCCGTCCTTG
>CAZMMU010000053.1:0-10029 GCA_964567455.1 uncultured Hyphomonas sp. | reverse complement strand
GATGGATTGCACGGTCGAGCCGTGCAATGACGCAAAACCGGAAACCGTTTAAGTCTCCTACGACGCCGGAAGCGTACGAAGGCGTCATGCGCAAAAAAGCCGATGCGCTGGGCACCGGCTTTTTAGGGATCGTATAAGACGTGTACGTGCCTTAAGCGGCAGCAGCTTTCTTTTCGATGTCGCGCTTGATCTTCGCTGCTTTTTCAGAAAGCTGGTCCGGTTTGGCTTTGGCCAGGAAGCCGTCGAGGCCGCCAAGCTTGTCCACGGTGCGCAGGGCTTTGGCCGCGATTTTCAGCTTGAAAGACTGGTCAAGTGTTTCCGAGCGCAGTTTCACATCCAAGAGGTTCGGCAGGAAGCGGCGCTTCGTGCGGGCATTGGAGTGGCTTACATTGTTACCGGTCATTGGCTTGGTGCCGGTGAGTTCGCACATACGGGACATGGCAGCGTCTCTCTTCGATAGAGGTATAACAGAAAGCGGGCGTTTAAACGGTCTGCGCGCGCGCGTCAACTCGGTTCGGGGCGATTGTTGGATGCCTGGTGCGCGTGTTTCCGGGCCAGGATGCTGCGAACGGTGGGCATGTTTACACAATCACAACAGGTTTGGCGCAATTTGCCCTCTGCAAGCGCGGTGAAGAGAGATAATAAGCAGATGAAGAAATTGACCATCGAACAGTTCTATGAGGCGGCTGACCGGCTTGAGAACGGCTTCTCTGTCTACGATCAGGATATGAAGCTGGTCTATGCCAACCGGGCTTTGTTGACACACTTTCCGATTATGATGGCTGAGTTGAAGCGGGGGCAGCCTTTTCGAGATGCTGTGGCCGCGCAGATCGAAGCGATGGAGGCAGGTCTGGACACAGACGGCCGCGCGCAGGCGCTCGAAGCCACGATGAAATTTATGGAGTCTGGCGAAGCCTTCGAGCTTTATGGCGATGGCCAACGTCCGCTGCGGGTGAATCATGTGCAGACTTCGGATGGCATGACGGTCGGTGTGAGCGTTGACCTGACCGAAGAGCGCCAGCGCAGCAAGGAGCTTTACAAGGCGCGCAGGCAGGCTGAAGCGGCGAGTGACGCCAAGTCCGAGTTTCTTGCGTCGATGAGCCACGAAATCCGGACGCCGCTCAATGGCATATTGGGCATGGCGCAGGCGCTGAGTGCGCGTGATCTGAACACGGATGAGCAGGACATGGTTTCGACCATTCTGGAAAGCTCGAAGTCCTTGATGACGATCCTCAATGATATTCTCGACCTGTCCAAGATCGAAGCCGGGCGGCTGGAGCTGAGCCCGATCGAGGGTGATTTGCGGCATCGGTTGTCGCGTCTGCAGAAATTCTATCAGCCGACCGCCGAGGAAAAAGGGCTTTATCTCAAATTCGTTGTCGACAAGGATGTGCCCGGGACTTTGGTGTTCGATACCGTCCGCATCCGTCAATGTGTCTCGAATCTTGTTTCCAATGCTTTGAAGTTCACCAATGATGGCGGCGTCATCGTTGCAGTCAAAAGCGTGCCGCACCCGAAAGAGGCGGGGGTGTATAAAGTCGTTATCCATGTGTCTGATTCCGGGATCGGGATTTCCGATGAACAACGCCAACATCTGTTTGAGAACTTCGCCCAGGGGGATGCTTCAACTGCGCGTAAATTTGGCGGGACGGGGCTTGGACTTGCGATTACGCGCAAGCTTGCGCGGATGATGGGAGGCGACATCAGCCTTGCAAGCGAGGTTGGGCGCGGATCCGTATTTACGCTTAGTTTTCTGGCCAAGGTCGGAAACGACAAACCTAATGAGCTGGCTACACCGTTGGCTGTGCCTGTGATTGTTCCCGTGTTCGAGGACAATGCGACCGCGCAACCTGCTGACCGCGTCGCGACCCAGAACTCGCTTCGGGGCATGCGTGTGTTGATTGTTGACGACAATGCCATCAACCGACGCGTGGCGCGGCTTTTTGTCGAGCCTCAGGGGCTGGTTGCGACAGAAGCGGCGGATGGCGCCGAGGCGCTCGACATGTTGGCCAATCACCCGTTCGATCTGGTTTTGTTGGATATGCATATGCCGGTGATGGATGGGCGCGAGACCATTCAGCGTATTCGGGCCTCAAGCGAGGACTGGTCGTCTATCCCGGTGATTGCGCTGACCGCAGATGCGATGTCGGGTGATCGCGAGAAATGTCTCAAGCTTGGCATGGACGGCTATGTGCCCAAGCCGGTTGATCAGCGCGAGCTGTTCGTCACGGTCCTCAGCGTTATGAGCAAAACCGGCAATCAGGTCGACATCGAGCTCAGTGTGGGTGAGGAAGCCGTTGACCCGTTTGAGGATTTGCAGGATTTCGACGACCTGTTTGACGACTTTGATCTGGCGTCCGGCCTGACCTAGTCACGGGGCGGGCTGACATGCCGCGCTTGCGTCTTGGGCGCTCTAAGGCAACATAGGATCGCAGACTGCCTGAAAGCGCCTTCCATGCCGAACCTAAAAGCCGTGCTTGGGCCGACCAATACCGGGAAAACCCACTATGCTATCGAGCGAATGCTCGGTCATCGCTCCGGGATGATTGGCTTGCCGCTGCGGCTCTTGGCGCGCGAGGTCTATGACAAGATTGTTGCCCGCAAAGGGCCGGCGGCGACGGCACTGATCACGGGTGAAGAGCGTATTTGGCCGGAAACGGCGCAGTATCTGGTCTGCACCGTTGAAGCCATGCCCGTCCATCATCCGGTCGCCTTCATGGCAATTGACGAGATCCAGCTCGCCGAAGACACAGATCGCGGCCATATCTTTACCGACCGATTGCTGCATGCGCGCGGTACGGAAGAAACGCTGCTGCTGGGCGCGGAGACAATGCGCACTGTCTTGCATGAGCTGGATCTGGGGTCTGAAGCCGAGCGCCGCGAACGATTTTCCGAACTGTCTTATGCGGGGCCGGTCAAAGTGACCAAGCTGCCCAAACGCTCGGCCATTGTCGCCTTCAGTTCTGAACAGGTCTACGCGGTCGCCGAACTGCTCAGACGGCAAAAAGGTGGCGCAGCGGTGATTATGGGCGCGCTGTCGCCGCGCACCCGCAACGCACAGGTCGAACTTTACCAGTCTGGCGAGGTTGATTATCTCGTCGCCACGGATGCGATCGGCATGGGACTGAATCTTGATGTCGACCACATTGCTTTTGCGGCAGCAACCAAGTTTGATGGCCGCCGGCACCGGCCTCTGCGTCCGTCGGAAATGGCCCAGATTGCAGGCCGGGCCGGGCGGTTTCGTAATCTCGGCACATTTGGCGAGACGGGCGAGTGTAAGCCATTTGAAGATGAACTTGTCCGGCGGATCGAGGCCCATACGTTCGAACCGGTCAGCGCGCTCGAATGGCGCAATTCCGCGCTTGATTTGTCGAGCCTTGAGCGGCTGATGGTGACCCTTGCGATCCCGTCGGGGACGCCAATCCTGAGACAGAATCCGAATGCGCTTGATGAGTGGATTTTGCGCCGGATGGCGGTTGAGCCGGGCTTGGCCGCAAGCGACATGGGCGAGGCGCATGTCCGGCGGCTCTGGGATCTGTGTCGACTGCCGGATTTTCGCAAAGCTGGCCATGAGGGGCATTTTCGCATTGTTCAATCCCTGTATGATCATCTGGCAGATCCTGATGCACGCCTGAGTGATGTCGCCATGGCCAATCGGATGGAAAGACTGGCCGATCCGCAAGGCGATATTTCCGCCCTGCAACAGAGACTGGCTGCGATCAGAACGTGGACTTATGCCGCTTATTGCGATGATTGGCTTGAAAACCCCGAGCTTTGGCGCGACAAAGCCCGTGCGTTGGAAGACCGTTTGTCAGATGCTTTACATGAGGCGCTGACAGAACGCTTTGTTGACCGACGCACACGGGCGCTCCTTGCGGGGCTTAAAAAGGACTATGCATTGATGACCGAGTTGACACCGGACGGACAGATCACTGTCGAAGGTCACGTTGTGGGCCGGATCAACGGTCTTGTGTTTGAAGCTGATACGCAAGAGCGAACAGTAGAAGGGAAGGCGGTGCGGATGGCGGCTCAATCTGCGCTTGGACCAATTCTCGTCCAACGGTTTGGCGAGATCGTGGCGTCCGAGGGAACAGCATTTGATCTGAATGCGGACGGAAACATTATCTGGCAAGCAGCGCCAATTGCGAAACTTGTCAAAGGTGCCGATTGGCTTAGCCCGAATCTGGAGCTGATTGGCGGAGAGGGGGCACCCCAGCCTTCGCGCGACGGGGCGCTGGAGCATTTGGCTGCCTGGCTTGCGAAGCATATTGCAGGAGTGCTGCCTTGCCACACAACGCTGAACATGGCTGGCAGCCTTGATGTGTTTTCAGGCCATGCCAAGGGCATTGCGTTTCGCCTTGTGGAGTCGGGTGCGGCGATTGATCTGCGTGAGGACGATCCGGGCTTGAGGGTCGAGACAGACGCGCGTGAAGCGCTCAAGGCGGCGGGCATCCGGACGGGGCGGCATTGCGCGCATGTCCCGACGGCGCAGAAACCGGCTGCACAGCGTCTGATCTCTTTGTTGCGCGGTTTGTTTGATGGTGTTCCATGCCCGGTTGCGCCGGACGGGGCGGGGTCGTTTGCGCTTGACGGGACATGGCCAGACGCGGCGCTGCTGGCCAATGGCTATTTGCGGTTCGGTCCGCGGGCTGTGCGCGCAGACCTTGTGGAAAGGCTGGCATGGGAAATTGCCAAACGTCGCAAGGAGGCTGAAAAAAACCTGTTTGCGATTCCGCCGGAAGTGGCGTCGATCATCTCCTCGCCGGGCGACACGTTCCCTGCTGTGCTGAAAGGGTTTGGCCTTGTGATTGCCGAGAAAGATGCCGAGACGGGATTGCCGACCCTTTGGCGGTATGGTCGCCGTCCGCAGATGACGGAACGTCAGTCGGGCGAGGGCCGCAAGAGCAGGCCGTCTCGCAAGAGCGAGGAGGGACGGGCCAAATCTGGTCCACGCAAATCCGCGCCGCGTCACAAATCAAAGTCAAGAGAGCCGGATCCGGATAGCCCGTTTGCGGCCCTTGCCGCGTTGATTGAGCCAGCGAAACCTGCTCCCAAAAAGAAGAAGAAGCGGAAAAAACCAAGCCCGAACAAGGCCGAGCGTGAGCTGTCATCGGGGGAAGAGACGAGGGCGGAGCCGAAGGGCGGTGATGCCAAGTCTGGACAGTCGATCGCTGAAGCAGAGTCTGTTGTGGAAAATAATCAAGCTAAGAGAGTCCAAAATGGGGGGATAGAGGGCGTGTCTGACCCGACGCCCGAGGCGGACAATGGCTGAGCCCGACCAGGATGTCGTGCGGCTCGATGTCTGGCTCTGGCGCGCAAGATTTTACAAGACGCGGAGCCTGTCTTCTGCCGAGATTTCGCGGCGCGGTGTCCGCCTTACGCGCGCTGGTTTGACCCGGCGGACCAGCAAGCCCGGCACAGGAATTCGGGTGGGCGATGTTGTGACTTTCGGCAAGTCCGTGCATATCAGAACTGTAGAAGTCTTGGGGCTGGGCACGCGGCGCGGTCCGGCCAGTGAGGCTGCTGAGCTCTATAGCGAGATGATCGGGGATATGTGACATGATGGCTTTTCTCTCGAAAATACTGGGAGCCTCACCCAAAACGCCTGCGCAAAAATCAATCGAACCCGAGGTTGCAGCTGCGGCGCTCTTGGTTGAGGCGGCGCTTGCGGACGGGATTTATGCCGACATTGAAAGCGACCAGATTGCGATGATTTTGCTCGAAAGCTTCGATTTCGATGCGGAGCGCGCTGACCGCGTGCTGGCTCAAGGCGAAGCGCTTGCTGAAGAGGCGGTCGATGCGCATCAATTTACAAAGCGTGTCAAGAAATTGCCATTGGATCAGAGGGTTGCTGTTATCGAGGGGCTGTATCTTGTGGCCTTTGCGGATGGTGAGAAATGTCCGATCGAGGATGCGTTTATCCGCCGTGTTGCTGGTCTCTTGCACATCGAGGATGTGCCTCGAGCGGGCGCGCGCAAGCGGGCTCAGGCCCGCGCTGAAGGCCAATCCGGCGCCGTGGCGACAGACTAGGCAATTGACAAATCCCGCACATGACCGCATCTGCCTGTCTGACCACTGATACGGAGCCCTCCTGAATGACCTATATTGTGAAAGACGCCTGTATTCGCTGTAAATACATGGATTGCGTCGAGGTTTGCCCGGTTGACTGTTTCTATGAGGGCGAGAATATGCTCGTCATTCATCCTGATGAGTGCATTGATTGCGGCGTCTGCGAGCCGGAATGTCCAGTGGAGGCGATTACCGCCGACACTGAAGACGAGCCTGATGGCAAGTGGTTGAAGCTCAACACTGAATATTCGAAGGTGTGGCCGGTTATCACCCGTCTCAAGGAGCCGCCCGAAGACCGAGAAAAGTTTGCGCAAGAAACAGGAAAGCTGGAGAAATATTTCAGTCCCAAGCCCGGAACGGGTGATGAATAGTCGCGAACCGGACCGAAATAGATTACCACTGCGTTAATCTGCGTTTGTACAGACGTTCATTTTGTGTTATTGTCCTCTCGAAGTTGAAGTTTTGCATACTGTCAAAACGTCCGGATGCGTCTTGCGCACCGGGCGATTTTTGTCTGTGAGGCTTGAGATCGCGTAGAAAGGACTATTCATGGCGAAAAAGGCAGAAGCTAAGCCGGCATTGGCGTTTGAGGTTGATCAACACGTTGTTTATCCCGCTCATGGCGTTGGAAAAGTAACAGCCGTTGAGAAACAGCAGGTCGCTGGCATGGATCTGGAAGTGTTTGTCGTCGCATTCGATCAGGACAAGATGATTCTGCGGGTGCCGACAAATCGTGCCGAAGCCTCTGGCATGCGCGCTTTGGCTGGCGATAAGCTCGTTGATGATGCGCTTAAGACGCTGGGCGGACGTGCACGCATTAAGCGGACCATGTGGTCTCGCCGCGCGCAGGAGTATGAAGCCAAGATCAATTCAGGCGACTTGATTTCGATTGCAGAAGTGGTGCGCGATCTGCACCGGGGTGAAGATCAGCCCGAGCAATCCTATTCCGAACGTCAGCTCTATGAGAATGCGCTGGACCGTATGGCGCGCGAATTGTCTGCGGTTGAGAACATCGAAAAAGGCGCCGCGATGGAGCGTCTTGCCGAGAGCCTTGCCAAGAAGAAAGCCGCTTAGAGGCATTCGGTTGGTCTGGCCTAAAGGGCTGAACTGGACATTTGAACCGGTCAGGGCAAGCGCTCTGGCCGGTTTGTATTTGCGCTGGATGTTTGGTCCGGTTCTGGCGCGGTGCTGATCTGCTCGGCATTAAAGATGTGGCTGATCTCCAATTCGCGCTCACGCAGATAGCCGCGCAACCGGACGTGGCGGCCCTTGGGCCATTCGGCGTTGTCTGCCTCGCAGAGGGCTGCGGCATTGGACAGGATATTTACCCGGATTTCGCTGTCTTTCAGGCCTCGCGAGCAAACCGCTTCGGGGTCTGCAGATACGCCAATACCGTCAAGGTGGCCTGTTAGAATGTAGAAGCCACGCGCGTCTGAATCCAGATCGGCCGCAGCTGGAATGGTCCAGCTTGGTAGCGCCCAAAGCCCGGTCTTTTGCGCTCTGGCGCCGGCTTCCAGATTTACCAAGCTGTCGCCAAGGCGTGATGTATCTGGGTAGATCCGTGCCCGCGCGCCGCCAAGCCGGACCATTTCTTCATTGAGCCATAGCTGTGGGCCAAGATTGTCGTCAGTGCGGGCATAGGCCAATGCTCTGTCATAGCGGTCGCGCGTCACGCCCGGGTAGATCAGCTGGACCTGCCGACCAAGCGCCATATCTTCGAGCATGCGCTTGGCCTCTTCGGCGAAGGGTTCGGCCTCGCGATTGCGTGCGCGCCATTCGGTGACCGGCGCTTCGATCCCCACGAGCCTTACGCTGAGCCCGGTGTCGAGCACAAGCGCATCGCCATCGATGATCCGCACGACGCGGCCCGTTTCGCCCTGAGCCAGCGTATCGAGCGGCGTGTTCGCACCACACGCGGATAGGGCGACCCCGCACAGGCCAAGCGCGATCCAGAACGCTCGAGGCTGTGTCCGCCTTTGCCACATCTTATTGCGATAGGGGCTGGAGTTTGCCGCCCAGCACCGTTCCCCAAATACCAATCCCGCCCCAATCTTCGGCAGGGGTCTCTAGCGGGTTTGCGTCCAGCACGGTGAAATCTGCGAGCAGGCCTGTCCGTATGCTGCCGAGCTGGTCTTCCATGCGCATTGAGCGGGCCGCGTCAATGGTGATGGCTTCAAGGGCCTGTTGGGGGGTTAAGGCCTCGGAGGGGGTTAGCGGGTCCCCTTCGCGTGTCGTGCGTGTCATGTGAACGCTGGCTGCGCGTAAGGGAAGGGGCGGAGCGAGCGGCGCGTCCGAATGCAGGGTGACGCTGATGCCCGCTTCGGTCAGCGAGCCAAGAGGCGAAATCCATGCGCCGCGCTCCGGGCCAAGCGGGGCTTGATAGGCCTGGCCTAGAAAATAGACATAATGGCTGGCAGCCGAGACAGATGCCCCCAAAGCGGCCGCGCGGCGGATATGGTCTGGCGAGAACAAGCCAGCATGTTCGAACACGAAGCGACGCTCATCATCTTCTACACGCAGGATGTCCAAGGCGGCCAGTGAGGCGGTCTGGGCAGCGTCGCCATTGGAGTGGATGCGGACATCGAAGCCAGCTCTCCAATACGGCGCGATCGTGCTTGCGATCTTGTCCGGTTCAAGCACCCAGAGCCCTTCGGAGCCTTGTGATTGTCCGGCGAGATATCCGGGCTCGGACACGCGCATGGTCTGGGAATAAAATGCGCCATCTGCAAAGAATTTGACTTGCGGCAGGACCGGCGCGGGTACAGCTATATCCCCTGCAATCATCTGCTTAATCGCGGCCGGTGCCGTGTCCCCGAACTCGGCGTTAAAGGCGCGATGCTCAGGGACGAGGAATAGCCGATAGCCCGCATGGCCCGGTGCGCGCCAATTGGCGGTAATGTTGGCATCTTCGAGCGCGCGCCCGGTCACGCCATAGCCGAGATCGGCCACGCTGGTCACGCCGCCGCGCCTTAGCATGGAAGAGAATCCCTCAAGGCCCTGAGCCAGTCTGTCGGGGGTAAACAGGATGGGGCCGAGTTTGGTCAGCAAGACAGGGATGGCGTCTTCGAATATCCGTCCGGTTAGCTGGCCGGCTTCGTCGAGCGCTATGCCTTCATATTCGGTGTGCAAATCCGACGTGATCCCTGCCCAGTCGAGCGCGGCTGAATTGAGATAGAAATCATGGCTTGAATAGTGCCAGATGATCAGCGGCAAATCGCTCGTTAGCGCGTCAAGATCTGCACGGTCCAAATCGCCATGAACGAGATTGTGGTAGCCATAAATGACGAGCGGTTCGCTCTGGGGCGCTTCCGCGATATAAACAGAGAGACGCGACAGAAATGCATCGCGCGTCGTTAGACCTTCGACCACACCATCGGGTGTCGCCATTTGCCAGGGTGGGCTGAGTTTGGTGGCGTATTGTAATGAAGACAGGCTCATATGGATGTGCGGGTCGATCAGGCCGGGGATGAGGGTCTTGTCCGCAAATATGTAATCGATTTGCGCAGTGCGATAGCGTGCTGTCAGGGTATCGAGGGCGCCGCGATCGGCAATCTGTCCATCGGCGACCGCCACTGCGCCGACAATCGGAGCGCTTTCGTCCATGGTGAGTATGGTCTGCGCCGGATAGATCGTAATGTCCGCTCCGGCCGTGGATTGGACTGCGGCCTGGTCTGGTGAGCATGCGCCGAGCCACAGGGCGCAAAGCCAGATCATGATCGCTCTTGTCCGCACTGGTCACCTCATCCTGCCCACTCTGTCTTCTATCAGACTGCGCCGGTGGATGCGGTTTGGCAATAGCAAGGGTCTTGCTGCGCTCCCAATTGCCCGCTATGACACCTAGCGCTTCTCCAGGAAGCCCGTGCCGCTATAGCTCAGCTGGTAGAGCATCGCATTCGTAATGCGGAGGTCAGGTGTTCAAGTCACCTTAGCGGCACCATCTTTTTTCAAGAAGAATCCATG
>CAZMMU010000052.1:6445-10667 GCA_964567455.1 uncultured Hyphomonas sp. | reverse complement strand
CCTTTGTTGCAAAATATGCTATTAAAGGAGCGGAACAAAACCGTGACAGGTCCATCGGTCTTCAGCTCCCGATTTTGTTCCGGCCGGATAGCGATATGCGGCACCTGTGCTGCCAATCTGATGTCTTCGGCGCGAAGGTTAACAAGTTCACTGAGGCGCGCGCCGGTTTCGATTAGCAGGTAGATAATCACGCGCAGTTCAAGCCGCAGACCGTCAAACAGGCCGGGAACGAGGATGCGGTTTCGGACAAAATCATCGCTGAAAGATGCACGCTTCGCTTCGGTCTTGCCTGAGAAATAGAAATCTCGAAACGGATCTTCAAAATCTGTTTCTCCGATATGCTTGTAGTAGCGCTGCAGAAGCGAACGTATGTTGCCGATGTGCCGGTTCGCCGTGTTTGGGGCGACAGGCTTTCTTTCTCCATCCTGGGGCTGCATCCGTTCAACCCACCAGTCACGATACTCCAGCGCTTTGTCCCGCGTGATATCACTGAGTGGCAGATCACCCATCTGTTCGATGAAATAGTTGATCGAAGTCCGCTTCGTTTTCTCCCAAGACCGCCTTTGGGCTTCGGACTTATTGTATTGATCATCAAATGCGATCTTAGAGACATAGAGTTCGAAGGCTTCAGAAACGGGGATTGTTGACGCAGGATTCGGTGCGCCGCCGAGAAGCGCTTCGCTGTCTGCGCGTTTTGGGTCACCGTCCGAACCTGACTGAGCCTCAAGTGTCTTGATCCGCTCCATCAACTCGGCGATCGAACGACTTTCCGCGAGTGGCTCGGCAGGCTTGTAAGAGAAGCCGACGCCATGGCTCGTGAAATTGCGGCTTTGTATCGCTGCTCTAAAGCCGCGCGGACGGTCGTCCCGTTTGCATTGTCTTCTGCTAGTTCAATCGCCAATGCCATCCAATACTCGTCATCCGCTTCTGCGAGTTGATCTCGCCGAACACGCGCGATTTCAAGTGAGTCAGTTTTGAGCGAAACTTTTGCGAACCGCCTCTGGTCAAGATGTGCGAATTGTCCGGGTATGCGACGTTGATAGTACCAACGTCTTCCACGCTTGAGCAAAAACCTATCGGGATCGCGCATAACACCCATACGCTCTTGTATCCCAAATTGTATCCAATTTGTATCCCATTTTCAGTAAAAAGCGCAGACGGGGCGCCATTCTCAAACTTAAAACCTTGATTTTATTGGAAATTAAATTCTGAAAATGGCGCGAGTGACGTGCCACATTCCATATTTTTTACCCAATACTTTCAATTACTTACGTGGTTGAAAATCGATTCTTGGTCCTCTATTTGGTCTGACTTTGGTCCACAATTTTGTGGGCCACCTGGGTTCGACGCTGGTTCACGCTTCGAACCCCTAATTAGCATGAAAGTCCATTGCTTGGAATCGTTTTGCAATGCTGGAAAAGCGTAAAAGCTGGACTAGCTCATCGTGATGGCTTTTTGGAAAGCTGGACGCAAGGCTATGCGCTCAACGTATGCCTTGAGGTTTGTCATCTCGTCGCTCACAGAGCCAATCCGATTAGACATGAAACAGGCGTGGCCAAGCATGATATCAGCTCCGGAGAAGTCGCCGATCAAATAATCGCGTCCCTGAAGGGCCTCGTTGACCGGCGCAAGCGCTTTACTGAGTAATCTTTGCGCTTGCCCGAGCACATTTGCATCGCGGCGATCCTCAGGCAGAAGCAGTGTATGGACAACCACCGTGTTCACGGGCGGCATGACCATACCTTCGCAATAGTGAAACCATTGAAGGTATTCTGGAAACCTAGGATCATCGATGGCTGGCTTCAGGCCGCCATTCTTGTGGCGTTCCAGGACATATTCGACAATTGCGCCAGATTCGAAAATTGAAATATCTCCGTCTTCCAAGACAGGCACCCGCCCGAGCGGGTGGCGTTCGCGATGTTCATCGGATTTCAGATCCTTCGGATGGAAGGACATCTTATTGATCTCATAGGGCAGCCCGAGCTCTTCGAGGAGCCAGACAATGCGTCCGGCGCGGGAGTTCGGGGCAAAGTGAAGTTTCAGCATGATCGGATCTCTTTTTTGATCTTGCGTGGAAGGGGCGGAGTTCAGCTAGGATTTCTTCAATCCCGCCGCAACCAGATCGGTGACGACCACGCCATCTCGGTAATTGTGGGCGGAACATTATCAGGTGGATCCCGGCCTATGCGGAGACTGTCATAAGTGGACCAGCGGCAAGTCGGATTTTGAATAACGCGTGCATAGTAGAAGGCATTCTGGCTGGAATGGTAGTCTGGATCAGTCCAGAGTATTTTCAGTTCCGCAGCTCCCCGATCCTCGTCAAATTCGCAATTGCTTAGGTCGACAGATGCGGCGGTTGCAACGCATCTCTTCGTTTCAGGGTCAATCGCACGCCCTTCACTGCAGGCAACATCGTGAACCACTTCAAACGTTTCGCCGTCTTCGGTCCAGCCTTTAATAATTTGCATTCGATCTAACGGTGCGCTCAGCGGATCTTGCATCGCCCAGATCAGAAACTTTGGTGCTCCGCGGGACACGCCTTCCAGCTCACCTCCCATCGTCGCGCCATCGCGGTAGGCTGTTTCTAAGACATCGGGGCGATCAGCCATCCGGTCTTCGAAATCGAAGCTGGCAAAAAACCGTAGCCGAATCCGCGTGCCGCTGGTGGCGTAAACTTCTTTGCGCTGCATTGCATCGAACAGCGCGTCTCGAGTGTTTTGCGGTGCCCAGATCGCCGCGAGCCCGCCCGGATTGTTCATAAGATTCGGATAGCTACCGTCGGGTCCGGGACTGAGGCGTCGTTTGGCCGTTGCGCTGCCTACCCCTGCTGGACCCCGATAGTCCCACTCCTCGGTATCTCCAGGATTGGAATTATGTGTGTCCGTTGCTCCAATCAATCCAAATTTGAGTGGATTGATGCCGATTGTATCTTCTAGCTCCAAGCCAATTTTCAAGCCATCGCGAGCCATGGATGTTGGAGAAATGCAACCGACTGTTTGTCCTTCTTCACAGCGCGGCAGAAACTGCTCAAAATTGCACTCCTCATCGGTTGTGCTGAAACCGATGCTGCATTCTGAATTCCCCTTGATCTGATACATCTCGACCAGAGGCTCAACGCTTCCCCGCACCCTCCAATCAGCCTCGGTATAAGCATCGCCATCAATCGTGTGGTTTGCAAACGCGAGGCCCCACGTTTTGTTCGGATTGTGAGGTATCGTCAGAAACTCACAAGGGGTTTGGCACCCGGCATTTAACTTTTCCCACAGATCGATTTCGCTCGGCGCATCATATGCAGACACTGCGCTGACAGGCACGTCGTTGCCTCGAAAAATGACGTTACGATGAATTTTTCCTCGCCCCGGCAAGGGTGGAGAATACTCGTAGGCAGCAAATGTGGTGAAGCGGCCTGGATCATTATGCGCGTCAGCGACAGCTACAATCTCCGCCCACGCTTCCTGCGCGAAGAGAATTGCTTTTTCGTCTTCCTGCGCACTTGTCTCGACCGGCTGCGCTGGCGGGCGCTGCGCAGCGGCTTCACGCAGCTGTAGGAAAAGACTGAGACTGGGGTTTTCCATCTGCTCGCACAGCCATCTTATTCCCTCGCCGCTCTCTGGATCATCACACCGCCTTTGCTGACCGAACCCTTCGGCATGATCCGTCACAGCAGCAAAATCGAGCGGCACGGTAAGTTGCATTTGCCCACCGATGGGTGATGTGACCGGCTGACCTTTTGCGAATCGATAAGATTGGTCGGGGTTTAGCCGATTGCCAAAAATGTAAGAGTCAATAGACAGACTCGAATGGACGTGCAGCTCACCAAAATAGACATTGTTTAGAGGATTGGGAGCTGGATATTCGGCAGGTTGTGGTGGGGGAATAACAAAGGCGGACTCATCTTCCGCTTCAATATCTTCCTTCATTTGAGCGATTTGCGCATCTCCCATTAAGGGCGCTGACAAATGGCTCTGCACATAGAAATACCCCGCAACTACGGCGACAACAGCAATTAAACCCGTCCAATAATACCAGCGCATTTAATTCTATCTCCCAACCTCTGTTTCCGCATCACATTGTTGCGGTTAGAGCTGTGCTACCACATCGCCTGCAACAGAGGGGAACATCAACGGCCAATACAAGTCATGAAGATTGTTGTAGCCTCTATTGACTCAAGAATTCCCGGGATTACGCGGTCTACCCCACATGCTTTCAAATTTTTGCACCT
>CAZMMU010000052.1:0-6345 GCA_964567455.1 uncultured Hyphomonas sp. | reverse complement strand
CCCTGTTCCACAGATATGTCTCGACCGCATAAGGAGCCAGATGAGAGTCTATCAGGCGCATTATGCACTCAGGGAAGAGCTGATCCGCTTGCTGAAAGACAAGGGGGTCAGTGGGGACCAATTGTTCGCAGACCTGAGTCGAAGAGGGATCAGTCCATTGCCGCCCGCTAACGGCCTCCGACCAATTGATGAAGGATTGGTTGCGCTGGAAGCTGCGGTCGAGCTGTCAGGCGACCCCTGTCTGATGATCCGTTTGGGACAACGGCTTGGCCTTGCCAGTTATGGCAGTTTTGGTTTTGCACTGATGAGCTGTGCGAATGTTCGCGATTCCGTTCGACTCTTGCTGCGCTATGGCCAGATAGTGTTCCGCCCGATCTGGACGGTGCAAGAGCATGAAGGCGGATTAATGCTGCGCCCTAGAATAACCATTGGCACAGCGAAACAAAAGCAGCTGTTTTCTGAACTTATTTTCTCAAATTTCGTTACGTTGGGGCGAGAGCTCCACGGCAATTCAGTCGCACGCGCGCAGGATGTCGAGCTTCACCTGAGTTACTCTCGGCCGTCATATTGGGCGCGTTATAAGCGAGCGTTCAACATACCTGTCGCGTTTCGATGCGAGCACAATCAACTATTCCTCCCCGCTAGGATCCTGGATTTACCCGTCAAAACCGCGAACCGTGCCGAACACATCCTGTTTCAACAACAATGCGAGGAGATATTGCGCGGGTTGCAAGCGGTCGGGAAAACCACCGCCGCTGTGCGGCAAGTTCTGATCCAGTCCGCAGGCGATTTCCTCGATATCACGCAGGTGGCCAGGCGCTTGAATCTCAGTGAGCGCACCATGCGGCGCCGCCTGGTCGCTGAATCGGTCAGCTTCAGTTCGATCGTCGATGAGATCAAAGATTTGCTGGCCAGAGATTATTTGGCAAAGACCGAGCTGAAGATTGCCGAGATTGGCGATTTGCTCGGCTATGCCGAGCCGTCGAGTTTTCGCCGCGCGTTTGTGCGCTGGAACGGCATGACCCCGATCGACTACCGCCAGCAATACATGACCGAAAACACTCTCCAAGGCGCTTATGCTTGAGTGTAAGCTGGCACAAACCGTCGCGATCAATAGCGCAGTGGGACTGATATTCTAAAGTGGATTGGCAGAGTTCTTCTGACACCTGTCGTCCTTGTTGCCCTTGGCTGGATCTTTCGCGCTGAGCTCGTCCTCTTTGCGATTGGGGAGATGCGGTCAGCTAAACCTATCAGGTTACGTTCGGGCGTCTTCCCAGCGTCTATACCGTGGTGATGGAAAAGGTGGTTCCTGGAATATAAGCAGATAGCGCCCGTCCGGCAGAATCTGACTTGTCGGATCTAGGGATCATAGTTTGACTACCGGTATTTCTCGTATCAGAGCGCCAAGCCCCGCTCAACGCACCACATCGCCGACAACACACCAAGCCCGTACACAGGGATGAGAACCAATTTTTCCGATCGAAAAGAAATCAGCCGTTTAACCAACCACCAGATCACCAGCGTGCCGAGAATGAACGCGACTTGTCCAAGCTCTATGCCGATATTGAAGAAGAGCAAAGCCAGCGGAATATTATTCTGCGGCAAGCCGATGTCCGCGAGCGCGCCGGCGAACCCCAAGCCGTGCAACAATCCAAATCCACCGGCGATCCACCAAGGATGCCGCCGGAACAGGCTGACGCTTTGGTCCAACGATCCAGAAACCGGTCGACGCGACAGCTCGACCGCGAGCAAGAAGATGCTCAAAGCGATGACAAATTCAATCAGGGGGACCGGGTATTCTACCGCACCCAGGGTCACGATTGCCAAGGTAATACTATGCCCGAGGGTGAAAGCCGTAATGGTCCACAATAGGCGTCCACCGGCCCCCACGAGTAAGAGTAGACCGAACACGAACATCAAATGATCTGGTCCTTCCCAAATATGTTCAAACCCAAGCACCGGGTATTGTGTCACAACATGCAGCTGGCTCGGGGATGTGGGCACCAGAAAGTCAGGCGTGTCTGTGTTCAAGACCCGCTGGTAGGAACGACCGTCACGTAAGCTCAATATGACCATTGCCGAAGACTGGTTCTCCGGCAGTCCGTCAACGCTTAACACCTGTCCAACCAAGCCATCACTTTCAAGTTGACACTCTAGGGTCCAGCGCGTGATCACAGCCGTTCCTTCGCGCGCAGCCGGACTGTCCGATTGCACCTTACACCCGTCAGGCCAAATGGGTTGCAGAGGAACGTTCGTGATGGTCTGCGCCGGCGTTTTCCACACGACATTATACGTGTCTGGTGTCGTCTCCTGCACCTCCAACAAAGAAGGGGCGAACTGATGTGCCTGCGCAGTCCCGATCGAACAAAGAGCAAAAACGACAATCACAATAAGGCGCACCAACTGATTCATAAGCGCGCGCCTTCACTGTCACCATCACGCGCGCCAGTGTTAGCGCCTTTAACATCATAATGGTCGCGCAGTGCCGCAATGGCGCTGTTTAGTGCGTCGGCTTGCGCTTCATATTCGAGGTCGATCCGCAAGCGCGGCTCGACTTCTTCAAACACTGCATCCCGCCAGGGTGCAACGTCGGTGACCCACAAATAGTGCCATCCGAATGAGGAGCGGATCGGTCCAAGCCATTGTTGCGCGCGGGGCCCCGATTGCTCGAATACGCGAACGAAATCCGATCCAAAGCTCAGAGCAAGCTGCCTTGCAGTTTGGCGTTCAAAGCTGTGTCCTTGCAAAAATGGTTGGCCCAATTGCCATGCCGCATCAAACTCGAGTTCTTGCGCCTCAATAACCTCAACCGCCACCGCGGCGTCTTCTTCTGCGTCCTCGGCGAAGTACAGATGTTGGAAGGAGTATGTCGGTGGTTGGCGCAGCGCGTAGGATCGCCCCTCGAACGCAACAATAAGCTCGGCGCGGGTGAGCGCCACAGGCGGGTTCTCGGCCAGAAGTCGTTCTTTCATTAGCAAAATCATGCGGCGTTTAACGACTTCGTCATCGAGATGCAGACGCATTTCTAAGGCCCGTTCGAACAGCGCTGGATCGCCCCCCTCCGCGGCCATACCCAGAAAGTGCATGTTGCGGATTAGGCGCTGAAAAATGACACCGTCAGTCAGGTGGAGGTTTAACTCCAAGGCGCGCTGAAACAACATATCTCGCTCGAGTTCTGTATTGATCAGGCTAGCCCGCTGTGTCGGCGATAGCGCAATATCGGCGCCACCGCTCCATTGTTGCTCAAGCGCCTGAACTCGCGCGGCGCTCAACGGACCAATGACGGTCTTCGCTGGGGGAAACACAACCGACTTCATTACGAAGAGACTCACCCCCAATCCAATGAAGTGCAGCCAAGGTCGATTGATCGCGTGAAGTAAGCTCATGTTAGGCGTCAGCCTCTTCGCTCAGAACCAGAAGTCGATCATCGTAGGGCCTGTTGCCTTAATCGAACATCGCGCAGGCCGCCGCCAAATGCTGTGTCGTTTGCGTCAAAGTTTCGCCTGCGAGGTTTTCCGAACTAGCGCTGAGATGTATGCCCAATGTCGCCGCCTCTTCAGCTGTAAGGTCTCCGTCATTAACCGCGATGGAGATTGCACCTTCAGCCTGGTTGATCAGCACCTGAATCTGGCGAACATCATTGGCAATCGCCGCCGCATCCGTGTTGGCGTCCAGCGTGCTCGCATTGGCGCTTCTCGCCTCTGCCGCGCAGATTGCGTCGCGGGCCAACAAATCGAGGCGAATGGGTTTGTAACGTGCAACTCCGCCTGTGAGGTCTGGCGTCAGGTCTGGATACATTGCTTTTCCGACAGCGCGCCGAATCGGTGAGTGACCAATGTATATGCTACCGTCCGGACCAACGATACTCATGGCAATTGAGTCCTCACGGCCTTCGGCAAAGTAGCGCAGTGCTCCAGTCTTGCGGTCAACCAATCCCATACCGACATGCAACATCATATTGGCGGTGAAGAAATTTTTACCGCCACCAATACCGATCACAACGCCGTTTGCTGTGGGGGTCGCCGTGAGCACATTCGATTGCACATCGACATTGGCATAACCGTCAAAGCCACCAAGTTCAGCAGCCCACATGACTTCGCCGCGATCTCCCCGATCTATGAGTTGGAACACATCCTTTTGGGTAACGGCGTAGATTTCATTGTTGTCTGGCGCCACGGTCACCGATCCAACCAGTGGTTCGCCGACATCCGTACGCCAAATCTCGTTAAGTTGAGCGTCCAGCGCGATGACATGACCGATATTATCAGAGACATAGACACGGCTGCCATCTGCGCTGACAGCGGGTGTCGACCCCGTTCCACCCTGGAAGGTCGCTTTGTTCACGATCTCAAAATCTAAGCGGCTTTCTTCGTTTGCAATCAAGTCAAACACATAAATCGCGCCGATCTCTGAGCGACCATCCTCTGTTCCGTCTTCGGCATCCTCAGCTGTCGCAGCGACATAAATCAGGCCGGTATCTGGGGCGATACTGAAAAAGTTCGTCACCACGCCGCCGCCGCCATAAATGTAATTCACTATGCTGCTGAACATGCTCCGGCCGGTTTCAGTTTTGCCGAATGCTTCGTCCATCAGCGCATCCGTTCGCTTGAGCATCCTTTTTGGAATCTGTCGACCAGTCCCACTAATTGCGGGGGCACCTGGAATTTGTCCGCCGGCGCTTCGCGGCGCGCCGGTCTTACGATCAAACGCCATCAGTTTGCCCGCTGATGTGACAGTCACCAGCGAGTCTGTTTGGAGATGGTAGTTGAGATGCATGATGGTTGGAGACAACTCGTCTGGCACGATTGGCGGCAGCGTATAGCCAGTCTCTGCTTCCCACACCGTGGACCCATCGGGCCGGATCGCCATGATGCGCGTATAGCTGGAAATGTAGATGATTTGTGACCCAGGATTGTCTGGGTCATTGAGTAAAAAAGCCGGGCTAGTCTTTTCTCTGTCATGTTCGGCAGGTATCGCCCAGCGCCGCTCTCCGGTCACCGCATCCAGCGACACCATGAGGACGCGTTCACCGTGGTAGAGGCTCGGGTTGAAATACAGATTGCCTTCGTTATCCAAGGTCGGTCCGTTGCCGACGAAATAAGCCGGTTCAGCGACCCAATCGAGTTCAAACATCGGTGCTGCCGCGACCCAGACACTGTCAGAATTGTTCACCCCAACATGGATAGCGGAGAAGGTCTCTGGCTGCGGTATGATGTTATAATCGTGCAATCCTGCCGTGCGCGCGCCAACGGGTTCCCACGCCGTCTTGGCTGGCGGGTCAAATACGCGTGGATTGTGAGGACGGTCACTGCCGACAAAGAACTTGTACGCAAAAAAGCTAGCGATGATCGCCAACAACAATAAAACCACTTTCCAAATCTTCATTTCAATCCGCCCATCATCTCCCTTTCCATGTCGCGCCGGTATCGAGCAGGGCCGTGTCCCTTTAGGCAGGACGAACCAGTGCGTGTATCTTTCGAGTATAGACGCACGTTCACATCCTGGGGGCACTTATTCGGCCACGCGCGCCTGAGATCTACACAAATGGGAGGCTCACACGCACGGCGACTGGCACTATTTTCATAGACTTGGCCGAAAATGCCCCAATGATTGATCGCAGACCGACTATGATCCGATTATCGGCTTGCACGAGAGTGGCTCAAAGCGTCAACGAACAGGAGGCAATGACATGTTTAGCTCCAAGCTCTATGCATCTCCGGCCATCGCGATGGCATTCCTATCCTTGACCACCGTCGCCTGTGCGCAATCCCAACTGTCCGACGTTTCGAGCGGGGTCAAAACGGATCAGACGCCCGACAGTGACTTGTCCCGAGAACATGAGGGTCGCCGCGCAGAGCTTGTCTCGGCATTTTTCGGCCTTGACGATGACGGCCGCCTCAAACGCGCCGCGCGCCGGAGTTGCAATATCTCGGACGCGACAGACGGTATGCCCGTTATTTTTTCGGAAGAACTCGATCCAACCACGATTGAAGCTGGCGATATCCGTGTCGAATTGAGCTCAGGCGACCTGGGTGATGTCACGTGTGTCACCCTGGGCCCTGCCCTTGAGCCTGGCGAGCATCGGACATTGCTCACGCTCGGCGATTTTGGCGACGCGGTCGAAAACGCGCCCGTCCGGGTAGAAATCGTCGGCAACCTGCACGACAAGACTGGCAGCCTCAATTTTCGCGGCGCGTCAATTGCAGTCACACCCCTGGTTGCCGGACCGAGCCTTGTCCTCGCACATCCCGTCCCGCAGGGTGCCTGGAAAACCGACAACAAGACGCAAGCGAACTGGCGCAAACAGGCAAACTGTCCTGAAGACGGCTTGAAACAGATCATCCG
>CAZMMU010000051.1:0-11890 GCA_964567455.1 uncultured Hyphomonas sp. | reverse complement strand
ACATAGGGGTGGACTGGGCTGGAACGCGTCCAACGTTTGCTTTGGCCGTTTTGAAGCGGCTCCAATTACCGTATTAAGCGATGGAGCCAAAAGCGACAATACCTCTGCGCTGTCAGCGCAGAGGGTTTTCCTTCAACTCATCGGTCAAGGTTCGGGCGAAATGTGGGATACTCAAAAAGTCATCTTCATCACTGATGACTTTGCCCTCATCATCAAACTCTGAGTTTCCAACCGCTGTTGAAAACACCTCATAGTGTCGAAAGCGCTGCTCGAAGATTTGGCGCGTATCACCGCTAGCGCCTCCACTCTCTTTCCAACCGAGGATTTGATAGAACTCGCGCACATTGTCGATGATCTCAACAAGTGCATCCGCCTCTTCATCATCAACTTCGTAGCGGCGCACATAGCTTTTGATGGGACACGCCCGACATACGCGCGTTTTGCGCCTGCCTGCACGAAAGCGTTTCACGCAGTCTTTGTTCTTGTGACAGCCGAAAAGCGCAGCGCGCGCCTCATCCATGAGTTCGGCGTCATCTTCGGGTGAAAGCTGCGGCGAAGCGTAAGCACTTTGTATCCACTTTTCAAAACGGGGCGCTGATAGCCGCTCCCGAAACGCCGCATAGGTATCGCGCACCGTATCCCGGTGCGTTTTTGCGATCTGGCTGCACGCTGTGATGGACGCACCATGTGCAAAGCCAAGGATGATGTGGACCATCTGCAAGTACGTGACCTTGGCACTATGCCGAAAGGTGCTCGCATTGGCGATGCTGATCGCATCCTTATGATAGCGCTCAATATCGCCCGTCATTTCAGAGGGTGCCGACAGTCAAAATCGTGTTTGCTCCAATATCGGTGCTCTTTTGCAAGCGCCCTCTGGAAACCACCTTGAACCGCCCACATCTCCTGAATGCCTCCTCAAAAACAAATGATCTTTTTCGATTTTGTTTTTTATAGCGAGGACTCCATCATGCAATTTTTTATCAAAAAGATACGCGAAAAAGTCAGTTCAATGTTTGCGGGCAAGCACGCCAAGCTCAGTATTGATGTTGTCCGCGCAAGACCAAAACTCGCGTTTGCAGGCGGCTTGTCTTTCACGCAAGGTTTTGGCGCGTCTACGCTTGTTCAGTCTCTCATTGCCTCAGTTGGTGGTGGTCTCTCCGGGGCCATGACAGCACTAAGTCTCATAGCTCTTCGATATCTCTTCAGCCGTGAAGGCTTAAAGGTTATTGCTGCTGTTGTAGCGGTCGGGGTAGTTATCGCCGTTTTGACAAGCGCCGCTGCCCTTGAAATCACAATCCCACCACTTGCAGGATTGATTGCCTATCTTGCTGCTTTCATCTTCGTGGTGCGCGCCTTCGTGAAAGTGAAGCCTCGCACAGAGCTTCCGATGATCTTCGGGACAGCGCGGTGGGCGTCGCATGATGATCTAATGGATGCCGATTTGGTGGCAGATGTGCCAACGGGTCCAAACCTCGATGATACTGGCACGTCTGGCCTCTTCCTTGGTCAGCATCCTGAGACAGATGACGCCATCATCTATCATGGGGATATGCACGCTATTACCATCGCGCCAACGCGAACAGGTAAGGACCAAACAGCCATCCTGCCAAACCTCGTGCGCAGCCAAGGCTCATTCTTGGTTGTTGATCCAAAGGGCGAAAGCGCGCGCTTGAGTGCGAAACGTCGCTCTGCGATTGGTGGGAAGGTCATGATCGTTGATCCGTGGGGCATTGCCGCCGTGAACGGGCTGCCAGTAGAGACCTGCACACAGAACGCGCGGTTTAATCCGCTTGATCGTCTGAAAGCTGACGATCCTGACCTTGCAGGTGACGTGATGCTCTACGCTGACGCTCTGGTCATGAGCGAAAGCCAAAACCCGCATTGGCCAAATGAGGCCAAAGCTCTGATTGCAGGATTCATTGCCTATATCGTCAGTGATCCGCATGAAGCGCAGCGCCGTAATTTGGGTCGCTTGCGCGATATCCTCTGCTTACCGCTCGCGCAACGCGATGAGAACGGCAATATCAAAGATGAAAGCGCAGACACCCTTGATGAAATCTTAGGCCGTATGATCGCAAGCGATATCCGCTTAGTGAAAAACTCTGCCTATCGTTTCTTGCAAAAGGAAGAGCGTGAGCGTGCAAGCGTCGTCGCAACCGCGCAAGCCAATACGCACTTTCTGGAAAGCCCGCGTATCCGTGAGAATTTATCGAAAAGTGATTTCACTTTTGCTGATCTTAAAGGCGACGTTGCTACAACGGTCTATCTCGCTCTGCCGCTTGATCGCATGAACGCCTTTGGTCGTTGGTTGCGCCTGATGATCTCAACTGCATTGGTTGAACTCACGCGGACGGCTGAGAACAAGCAGCCGCATCCTGTTCGCTTTATCATGAATGAGTTTGCAGCTCTTGGACGTTTGGAAGCCATCGAGACAGCCTTTGGCACAATGGCAGGTCTTGGCGTCCAACTCTGGGCGATCACGCAAGACCTCTCGCAGCTCAAACGCCTCTATGGCGCTGAGAACTGGCAAACCTTTGTGGCGAACGCGGGCGTGTTCCAATACTTCGGCTCACGCGACTATGAGACAGCCAAGTATGCAGAGCATTTGTGTGGTCTTTCCACGCTCAAAAAGCGCTCAACCTCCTTTGGCACAAATTGGAGCCAAGGCGCATCTAATGGCGGCCCAAGTGGATCGCATGGCGAATCTGAGACGGTTTCGATTGATGATGTGCAGCGTCCTCTGATCTTTGCTGATGAGTTGATGCGCTTGCCGCGCGATCAACAGCTTCTGCTGATCGAAAACCTGCCGCCTGTCATGGCGCATAAGTGGTGGTGGTATCGCAACCAAACCACCGCTGATGCCGCCCGTGCAGTTCAAGTTGAAGCCGAGAATACCTCAGACAAAGGAGAGGCAGCATGAGCCAGTTCAATGAAATCACATTCCAAGCTCAGGACTTGAATTTGTCTTATGCGCATCACGTAGCGCGTGAGCATCAGGCAATCTCGCTGCGTCTTCCAAAGGTGGACGGGCTTAGTCCCTCACCTGATTACATCAACGCCTGCGCACCCCTGCGCTCACAAATGGAAGTCATCGCAGACGCGCGGCGCGATGCGCCGAAGTTCAAAGAACAGGCAGAGCAGAATGCTGCCCTTCAAGATAAGCGAGAAGCACTAGAGCGCGTCAGTCGGTTCCTTGGTGAGACCAAAACGCAAACGCATGAGAGAGGACGATAAGCACATGGATATTGAGAATCATACCCCATCGATTCGTGAGACTGGGCTGATCGCTTGCATCTTTTTTGGCGCATCTTCGTGCGTGTGTGTCGTCGGCTTTGGTTGTACAGCACGTAAAGGATTGGCGGAGATTAACCGCCTATCACAGCTCTCTTTTTGGTTTAACTGTTCATGTTATGTTCTTGTATTATATCGGGAAAAATGCGATGATAATCAGATAACGGACCAATCCAAAACTGCGCCACTGACTGCCAACCCGGTGAGTGCAGAGCAACATAACGGGGGGTGCTATGAATAAATTGCCGAATAAGGAGACTTCAAGTAAAACTAATTCCAACGCAGTGCGCTTTGATCCGGAGGAATACATCGCGCATTTGGAAGGCATGGACCTCACGGATGAAGAGGCCCGGGAAGTCCTTTCAGCGCTGTGGGATATCATGGTTCAATTTGTTGATCTGGGTTTTAAGGTCGAATAGGATTCCAGTGCAGATGGACCATGCAAAACGCCGAAGGCGTGTGAGGCCAAGCCCTCGAGCGCAGACACATGTCGCATAACGAACAAAGGAGACCGACGACCATGAGTAATACAACAATCAAGTCCATCATCTATTGTCGGGTCTCGTCCACAAAGCAGACTACCGAAGGCACAGGGCTACAAAGCCAAGAGCTAAGGTGCCGTTGTTATGCGACCGAAAAAGGCTATGAGGTAACAGCGGTCTTCCCTGATGATGCCTCTGGTGGTGGGGACTACATGAACCGTCCCGGTATGGTGGCGCTCTTGGCGTTTCTTGATGCACATCCTGAAGAGGAGTTTGTCGTTATCTTTGATGACCTCAAACGATTTGCCCGTGATACCGTCTTCCACTTGCAGCTACGGCAAGCCTTGGATGCGCGTGGCGCGAAGGTGGAATGCCTGAATTTCAAGTTTGAAGATACGCCAGAGGGGCAGTTCATTGAGACGATCCTTGCGGCGCAAGGGGAGCTAGAGCGGCAACAGAACAGACGCCAGACCGTTCAGAAGATGCGCGCGCGTGTTGAGCAAGGCTATTGGCTCTTTAATCCGCCCATCGGCTATCGTTTCGGGAAAGCCCCTGATGGCGGAAAGATGCTGCTCATCGATGAACCGAATGCGTCCATCGTCCGTGAAGCCTTGGAAGGCTTTGCGAGTGGACGCTTTGTTGCTGCCGTTGATGTGAAGCGCTTCTTGGAAAGCCATCCATCTGTCTTAGACGGTCGAAAAGGCACACTTCGCCGTCAGTTTGCCTTCGATCTTCTCCGCCGTCCTCTCTATGCCGGATACATGAACATCGAAAAGTGGAAGCTGCATATGCATCCGTGTAAGCACGAACCGCTTATCAGCCTTCAAACGTGGCAGAAAATCCAAGACCGCCTCGATGGCAGAGCCAACCAACCTGCGCGGCCAACCGTGCATGAAGACTTCCCCATGCGCCACTTCGTGTCATGCTCCTGCTGTGATGTGCCTATGACCTCTGCGTGGTCCAAGGGTCGCTCAAAAATGTATGGCTACTACGTCTGTCAACAGAAAGGCTGTGAGCGTCGCGGCAAGTCGATTCGCAAAGAACGCATCGAAGGTGACTTCGCGGCACTTGCGCGCGAGCTAACGCCTGCACCGCAGCTTCTGAGTGTCGCCAAGGCCATGTTTAGCAAAATTTGGAATGCACGCTGTGAGAGCTTGAAAGAACAGCAGAGTACGCGCGTTGATGCTGTAGCGGCCATTGATGCGAAGATATCAACGCTGATTGGCCGTATCATGAACTCTACGAGTAATCGCGTGATTGCCGCCTATGAAAAGGAAGTCGATGCGCTTGAAGCCAAAAAGCTCCTTTTGACGGATCAGGCATCACATGCCCTCGAACCAACAAAGCCATTCGAAACCGCTTTCCGTGCAGCGATGCAGTTCCTCGCAATGCCTTGGAAAATTTGGGAAAGTGGCGAATATCCGCAGCAACGGTTGCTGCTCAAACTCGCAGTGCCAAAGCCCATACCCTACTGCCCGGACAATGGCTTCTCGAACCGCGAATTTGCCTTACCATTCAACATCTTAGGAGGTATCGATATGCTCGATAACAAAATGGTGCGGGTGAGAGGACTCGAACCTCCACTTCGTGAGAAACTGGTACCTAAAACCAGCGCGTCTACCAATTCCGCCACACCCGCATAGAACCGCATTGAACCGTTCTGAACGACGCGTTTAACGCAGCCGGTCAGAAGCTGCAAGCGCTCAATGCTATTAAAGTATCTGCGTCGTCGCATCACCGCCAAGCTCGACAATGCGGAGCGCACCTGAAGGGTCTCGCGCCAATTGGGTAATGGAACAATGATCCGGTTTGAACACCAGCACATTCGGGGTGTCCTGCAGTCGCCCGACAATGGCATTGATCGCAACGAAATGGCTGAACACCACCGTCTGATCGGGCAAAGCATTTACGGCGGCAAACCCCCGCTCCCGCCACGCGACCATCTCCTTCGGCCAGCGTCCTGTCATTAGGTTACGTAGCCAGGCAACACGGTCCCCAATGCCCTCCGGCGTTACGATTTCCGATACCGCTGGTTCGAGGCGCATCTCCTGCCCAGTCCTTGCAGCGAAGGGGTGCGCAGTTTCACGGCATCGCTGCATCGGGCTGGCGACAAACGCCTCGGCGCCAAGACTAAGCAGCTTTCCAGCAACGGTTTCAGCCTGCGTGTGGCCCTTATCGCTTAACCCCGGATCCGCGTGCTCACCCCAACTCGCCGCTGCCTCGCCATGCCGGACGAGATAGATCACGCCGCGTACATCTCGCGCACATCGGCGGGAAGGTTCTCATAAGCCCGCAACGCAGCGCGATAGGCCAAAGGTGGCGGGATGTTCAAGCGTGCACGGGCATCGGCCAACGGTTCATGCACAAGCGCCAGAATATCCTGATCGACGATCTTTTCTGCAGCGCGCCCATTCGTCCGCGCTTCACGCCAGACCGCTTTCAGATCAAGCGACGCCGGAAGCGTTTTACGCATCTGCCGGAACCCCATAAAGGCGATAAAGATCACGCCCCGCCCGGGCTGTTGTCCATGAGTAAAAGCGAGCAACGCCGCTTCGCCAAGACCATCACGTCCATACCCACTGAGAACATGGTACATATCGTGCGTATCCCGCAGCCGTTCGCCAAACCAGGTCAGATCATCGTCAAAACGTTTGCCCCCTTCGCGATTGATCTCGCTCTCGGCAACAAGGCCAGCTGCGGACAGGCCCTCGCGCTTCATAAAATCGATATAGGCCCGGCCAACGCTATCAGGCGCGAGCGGGCCAAACCGCTCATGATCATCGAGCAAAGGTGCAAGCGCGCGTCGCTCGGCAAATCGGGCGCGGCCATCTGGCGTGCTGAGGGCCCGCCGGAGGTTTCTTTCCAGTGAATTCCCGTTTAACGCTTCGATAATATGGAAGACCTGCGCCGTATCTTCCTTATCGGCGAGCAATTTGTTCATGTGCCCCATCGCCTTCAGCGGTCGAAATTTGGCGCGGGGACGGCTCGGGTCTATGTAAAGATCAGGGGTGTTCATAGTCGTGTGTCTCGCAGGCGGCGTCTGAAAGTCGTTACAGAACATACCAAACCCTGACGCCTGCGTCATCCTAATTCTGATCCCAGGCCAGCTAGCGCCCAAAACATTGGCGGACGTGCCTGAAATTTAACCGCGCTGCGGCTTCGAGAAAAATTTTTCGGGGAATCTCTCGCCAGTCCAGCTTGGGCGCGATAGTCAGATCAGAAGATTTGCGAGCAAGCGAGATTCCGAATGAAAAAGATAGAAGCCATTATCAAGCCGTTCAAACTCGATGATGTCAAAGAGGCACTTCACGGCGTAGGAATGCAAGGCATGACGGTCCTTGAAGCCAAAGGGTTTGGCCGGCAAAGAGGCCACACCGAGCTTTACCGGGGCGCCGAATACGTCGTTGATTTCCTACCGAAGCTGAAGGTTGAGATCATTATACCGGACGCCGCGGTCGAGGAAGCCATTGAGGTTATCTCGAAAGCAGCCCATACGGGCAAAATCGGTGATGGCAAGATATTCATTTCTGATGTTCAAGAGACGGTACGCATTCGCACCGGTGAACGCGGCGACCAGGCTCTGTAGAGCACTGGCAGAACACTAACCCAAGGCCCGAGCGGCCCAATATAAAAAACTTTGATGGGAAGACACACTATGTCAGACGAAATTATGAAACTCATGCAAGAGAAAGACGTTGAGTTCGTCGATCTACGCTTCACTGACACACGCGGCAAGCTGCAACATGTGACATTTGACAAGTCTATGATTGATGAGGATTTCTTCACAGATGGACAAATGTTCGATGGGTCATCGATTGCGGGCTGGAAGGCGATTAACGAGTCTGACATGACGCTGATGCCGGACGTCTCAACCGCCATGATCGATCCGTTTTTCCAGCAGACCACGCTCGCCGTGATTTGCGATATCCTCGACCCGATCTCTGGTCAGCCCTATGGTCGCGATCCGCGCTCGACGGCCAAGAAAGCGGAAGCCTATTTGAAGTCCAGCGGCGTCGGTGACACCGCCTTCTTCGGGCCGGAAGCTGAATTCTTCATCTTCGACGATGTCCGTTGGAACACCGAACCACACAAAACGGGCTACAGCTTCGACTCAACCGAGCTGCCAGCCAATTCCGGTCGCGACTATGAGATGGGCAATATGGGCCACCGTCCAGGCCCCAAGGGCGGCTACTTCCCGGTCCCGCCGATCGATAGCGAACAAGACATGCGCTCGGAAATGTTGTCGATTATGGGTGATATTGGTCTGGAGCCTGAAAAGCACCACCATGAAGTGGCCCCCGCCCAGCATGAGCTTGGCATGAAGTTCTCGACGCTGACAGCGATGGCTGACCGCCTACAGCGCTACAAATATGTGATCCAAAATGTTGCGGCATCGTACGGTAAGACGGCGACCTTTATGCCAAAGCCGTATTTCAACGATAATGGCTCGGGCATGCACGTTCACCAATCAATCTGGAACAATGGGAAGCCGCTCTTTGCGGGTGATCGTTACGCAGATTTGTCGGACATGTGTCTTCACTATATTGGCGGCATCATCAAGCACGCCCGCGCCCTGAACGCGCTGACCAATGCGTCAACAAATTCTTATAAGCGTCTTGTGCCCGGCTTCGAAGCCCCTGTGATGCTGGCTTATTCCGCGCGTAACCGGTCTGCGTCAATCCGCATCCCGTTTGGCAACAATCCGAAAGCTAAGCGGATCGAGACACGCTTCCCTGATCCAACTGCAAACCCGTATCTGGCTTTTGCTGCCCTGCTTATGGCCGGGCTCGACGGCATCGAGAACAAAATCGATCCGGGCGAAGCGATGGACAAGGACCTCTACGATCTGCCGCCTGAAGAAGCCAAAGCCATTCCGCAGGTTTGTGGCAGTCTGCGCGAAGCGCTCGAAGCGCTCGACGGCGATCGCGAATTCCTGAAAAAGGGCGGCGTGATGGATGACGATCAGATCGACGCATATATCGACCTTAAAATGGAAGAGGTTGAGCGGCTTCAACTTCATCCGCATCCGGTTGAATTTGACATGTACTACAAATGCTAAACTAGAGCTTATCCTCCCAGATTCTAGCTTAGCGACTTGGCTGGAGTGCATCGCGCTCCAGCCATTTTTTTGTCAGCGATGAATAGGCGATAGAGAGCGCGAACATTCGGAGCGGACAATGAAACTCTTTCTCTTCTGGATCAGCTATCTCTACATCCCCTTTACAATTGCCGCCATCTTCGTCGCTGTGCGCAAAAATGGAATGGTCCGAATGCTTGCGGGACTTGCTGTGCTCGCATCAAGCGTTCTCGCCTATGCCCGTTTTGTCGAGCCACGCATTCTAGCGGTCGAACGCTCTGAAATCGATCTTGCGAACGCAAACGCAGCCTCAACAACTATCCGATTGGCCCTTTTCTCGGACACGCATTTTGGCATCTTCAAAAACGCGATGCCGATGCAGCGCATTGTCGACCGCATCAACGCCGAAGCCCCCGATGCTGTTTTGATTGCGGGCGATTTTCTCTACCATCTTGCGCCAGAAGACATCCCCGCCGCGCTTGCGCCCCTGCAAAGTTTACAAGCCCCAGTCTTCGCTGTGCTTGGCAATCATGATGTTGGCTTTCCCGGACCGGTTTACTCTGCAGACCTCTATTCCGCACTGAACGCCCTTGGTGCGACTCTGGTTGAAAACCGCGCCTACACAGTCAAGCTTGGTGGGCGGGATGTCATTATCGCTGGCACCTCCGATTTATGGCAGCACAAACAGAATTACGACTTCACAGCCGATCTACCAGACCTTCCCATCCTTCTACTGACACACAACCCGGACATAGCGCTCAGCGCGCCCGCCAGCTTCGATTATGATCTGATGTTGGCCGGTCACACCCATGGCGGGCAAGTGCGACTGCCCGGGCTCATAAATCGCGTCATCCCAACCAGTTACCCATTTGATAAAGGGCTGCACCTCGTCCAGATTGGGGAGAAAGAACGGTCAGTCTACGTCACCACTGGCACAGGCATGGTGGGGCTGCCACTGCGGTTCAATATGCCTCCTCGGGTCGACATCATCACCCTTCGCTTGCCGGCCCCACCCTAACACAGCTTTCATCATACAGGTTTTGAGTTTTGTGCCCTGAACTGGCATAATCGGTACATGCGCATTGTCAGCCTCGTTCTTCTCAGCCTTCTGCTCCTTGCCGGATGCGCCACATCGCCGCCCACCGCATCTGAGCAGGAGAACATTTGCAGCATTTTTGATGGACGTAAAAACTGGTATCGCGCCGCCGCCGCTAGCGAAGCGCGCTGGGGCACGCCGATCTCCCTGCAAATGGCGATCATCAAAACCGAGTCAAACTTCAAACGCGATGCCAGGCCTCCGCGCGGTCGCCGTCGATTTTTCGGCATCGCCAAGGGACGCCGCCCCTCCACCGCGCGCGGCTACGCACAGGCACTGAACAGAACTTGGGATGAATACAAATCATCCACTGGGCGTGCCCGCGCCAGCCGCGAAAACTTTGCCGACGCAAGCGACTTCATCGGTTGGTACACGGCACGATCTGCACGGTCGGCAGGGATCGCAATCTCTGATGCCCGATCCCAATATCTCGCTTATCATGAGGGCGCGGGCGGCTATACCCGCGGCACATGGCGTAGCAACGCGCAGCTTATCGGCATCGCAGATCGGGTCGCCGCCGACACAGGCCGTTTCCAGCGCCAGCTAGGCAGCTGCGAGCGCAGGCTGAAGCGGCGCGGCATTTTCGGCTAGGCGTGTCACCAGCCCCTAGATATGCAGCGCGCGGCCTTCCGCATCAAGTACGGCTTCATGCATCATTTCCGACAAGGTCGGATGCGGGAAGATGGTGTGCATCAGATCTTCTTCGGTCAGCTCTGCCTGCCGCGCGATGACATAACCTTGAATAAGTTCGGTCACTTCCGCGCCGATCATATGCGCGCCGAGAAGTTCGCCAGTTTCCGTGTCAAAAATCGTTTTGACCATACCGTCACCTGCCCCGAGCGCGATGGATTTGCCATTGCCAACGAACGGGAAGCGCCCGACTTTGACCTTGTGCCCCGCTTCCTTCGCTTTGGCTTCTGTCAGGCCGACGCTTGCCACTTGCGGATGGGCATAGGTGCAGCCCGGCACATTCCACGCATCAAACGGATGGGCTTCGTTCTTGCCGTGAATGCCTTCGACACAGAGGACGCCTTCATGGGACGCTTTATGCGCAAGCCAAGGCCCGCCCGTTAAATCGCCAATCGCATACAGCCCGGCCACGCCCGTCCGGCCAAAACCGTCCACTTTGATGTGTGTACGATCTATTTCAACACCAAGCGCCTCGAGACCCAAGCCCTCGACATTGCCGACAATGCCGACGGCCAGAATGACGCGATCAAACTCATGGGACTCGCCTTTGCCGCCCTCTGGCGTGATCGTGGCTTTGACGCTGTTCTTGCCCGCTTTGAGGTCTTTCACGCTCGCCTTGGTCAAAATCTTGAGGCCCTGCTTTTTAAACGCCTTTTCAGCCATAGCCGAAATCTCTTCGTCTTCAGCAGGCAGAATGCGGTCCACCGCTTCAACGACCGTAACATCTGCACCAAGCTCATTATAGAAGCTCGCAAACTCGATCCCGATCGCGCCCGAGCCGATGACAAGGAGCTTCTCCGGCATCACGTCCGGCACCATGGCTTCTTTGTAGGTCCAGATCAGCTTACCGTCGGGCACAAGGCCAGCTTGCGGAATCGCGCGCGCGCGCGCGCCTGTGGCGAGGATAACGTGCTTGGCTTGATAGGTGGTGTCCTTGCCGTCCTTATTGGCTTTAACGATCACTTTCGGGGCGGGTGCGCCCTTTTCGAGCCGGGCCTCGCCTTCGAGCACGGTGATCTTGTTTTTCTTCATCAGGAATTTCACACCGCCGGAAAGCTGGGCTGCGACCCCGCGAGAGCGTTTGACCACGGCTTCAAGGTCGACTTCGGGCTTGACGGCTTTGAGGCCAAAGTCCGTGGCATGTTTCATCAGATGCATCACCTCGGCAGAGCGCAGCAAAGCCTTGGTCGGGATACAGCCCCAGTTCAGGCACACGCCGCCAATTTCCGCGCGCTCTACAACGGCCACTTTCAT
>CAZMMU010000050.1:0-11939 GCA_964567455.1 uncultured Hyphomonas sp. | reverse complement strand
ATTGGCGAGACGACCGAGGACGGGTTTCAGGACTTTATCGATCAACGCATCGCCGCACGGCAGGCCTCGGCGTCGGAATAGGGTGAGCCTATATCGGTGCGCAGGCGGCGTCGGAGAGGCCGTCTTCGGTTTCGATGATGGCGCAATTGTACTTTTGTCCGTCGGGGGTTCTGGCTGTGTAATCGGTGCGGTTGAGGTCTTCGTAAATGTCGGAGACGCGGACATTGCGGCTGCGTGCGCCGATCTGGCGGCCTGCGCGGTCCGCCAGAGTGCGCCTGGAAATGCGCGGGTTGTCGGTGAGGATGGCATTGGCACCACGCGCGCCGAGCTTGACGGTACCGATTGCGGCTTTGGTGGTCATGCTGACGGCGCTCACACCGACACTGGCGACGGTGCCTGCAGCCTTTGCGGCGACACATCCGCCGAGCAGGGGGAGGGAGATGGCGAGGAGGGTGATGTGCAGGCGGGTCATTGGAGGTCTCCTGATCGCGTTTTAAGGCTGTACGAAGCGGATGAGGCATGATTAGGGCGAGCCTGCCAAAGACACTTCAATAAAGGACTAAGATATTATGGCACTGGAACTAGACGAGCTCCGCAAAGCCGAAGCGCTGCGTGCCTTGCAACGCGCCTATGCGGACATCATCGAGGAGGAATTATCGGATTTTCGGGCTGAAGCGTTTCTCGATGCTGTGCTCAAAGCGGTTGGGCCTTTGGTGTACGATCAGGCTGTGCAGGATGTTCGCGCGCATATGCAGAGTCAGCTTGATGATCTTGAAGGCATTGTCCGGTTTGAGGATTAGAGACCGAGCGCTGCCTGTGTGGCTTTGCTCCAGCCGATATGGATTGCCTCGCCCGCCTCGATCACTGGCCGCTTGATCAAGGTCGGGTTGGCAATGAGCAAGGCTTCCGGGTCTGTGGCGCGCGCGTCGTCATCCAGATTGCGCCATGTTGTCGAGCGGCGATTGACAAGCAGGTCCGCCCCGGCGCTTGCGAGCCAGATGGGCACTTTGCTGGCAAGGTCGGCCTCGGCGCGAATGTCAACAAAGTCTGCGGGTTTGCCAGCCGTCTCCAGCGCCTTGAGGGCCTTCTTGCATGTGTCGCAATTTTTCAAGCCGTAGAGGGTTAGCGCTGACATATGCCGCTAACCTCCATAGGGGCGGTTGGCGCGGGCGACGGCGGGTATGCTGTCGAGATTGCGGTGGAATTTCGGGGTAACGATACGGTCGCTGGCTTGTTCATAATCATAGCCATAGGAGAGCACATTGGCGTCGTCTCCGGATGTGCTCATGAAAGACAATCCGACGGGCAGTTCGCGTACGGTGCCCATTGGGACGGTCAGATGCGGGTACCCGGCAATCGCTGCAAGATAGCCTGCGCCCGCATTGCCGAGTGTGTTGTCGCCATAGACGCCGTCAACGAGCCATGACGGGCCAAAGCTTGGTGCGACCAGCACGTCGACATTGTTGTCGGCAAGGAATTTGTCGATGCCATCAGGCCCGCTGGCTTTGACGATCTTGTCGCGCGCCTCGATATAGGCAGGGTCGTCAATGCCGGGGCGGGCTTCAGAGGCGTCCATAATGCTCTGGTCGAACAGGGCCAGTTCGACATCGGCGTTGTCATTGTTGAATGCGATGACGTCTTTGAGTGTGCGGTGTGTCACGCCGGGTGCAGCGTCGGCGAGATATTCGTTGAGCGTGTGTTTGAACTCGACTTGCAGCACCATGGTCTCTCCAGCGCCATAGCCATCGGGCAGGTTCAGGTCCGATATGTCTACCAGGGTCGCGCCTTGGGCTTTGAGGACCTCCAGCGCTTCTTCGAACCGGGCAGCGACGGCAGGGTGGCTGCCGACAGCAAAGCGCAAGACGCCGACACGTTTGCCCTCAAGGCTGGTGTCGCTGAGACGCGCTGCAAAATCGGTTGCACCATCGCCTGTGGCCATAGCGGTCAGCATCATGGCGGCGTCCCGAACCGAACGGGTCATGGGTCCGGCGGTGTCCTGGGTCGAGGAGATCGGCACAATGCCTGTCTGCGCGACGAGGCCGACCGTGGGCTTGAAGCCGACAATGCCGTTAATCGTCGACGGGCAGATGACAGAGCCATTTGTTTCGGTGCCGACAGTCCCAGCGGCGAGCGCTGCGGCGGCGGCTGCGCCCGAGCCGGAGCTTGAGCCGCAGGGCGAGCGGTCGAGCATGTGCGGGTTGCGGACTTGTCCACCCATCGCGCTCCAGCCGGAGATCGAACCATTGGAGCGGAAGTTCGCCCATTGCGACAGATTGGTCTTGCCCAGAATGATCGCGCCTGCGGCTCTCAATCCAGCGGTCAGTGGGGCATCGCGGTCTGCGAAATTGTCCTTCAGGACAAGTGCGCCCGCTGTTGTCGCGATCGGGTCCAGCGTTTCGATGTTGTCTTTGAGCAGGATCGGCACACCATGGAGCGGGCCGAGCGTTTGGCCAGCGCGGCGGGCGGCATCGGCGGCGCGGGCGTCTTCGAGCGCGTTGGGGTTGATCGACAGGACCGAGCGCAGGGCAGGGCCGTTGCGGTCGAGCTTGTTGATCCGGTCAAGATAGGCGTGGACCATGCCTTCGGAAGTGACCGTCCCGTCGGCAATGGCAGCGGCAATTTCGGAGAGATTGCGTGTGGTAAGCGCTGCGGCAGGGCTTGCGATCGGCGCGCGGGTCTGAACGGCTTCAGTGATGGCTGGGGGCTCGACCTCTGCGGACTGTGCCAGAACAGATGTAGGCTGGGTCACGTTTGGCAGGGATAGTGCTTCGAGCTGTGCACAGGCTGAGAGTAGCGTGCTGGCGCTGGCGGCGAGGAAAAGACCAAAAGCTGGTTTCATGTGAGCTGTCCTTCTGACGGGCTAAGGAGATATGAGGTAAATGTGTCGACCAAGGGCCTTGGGACACAGATCAAACATCATCCACCACATCGAGTGTGGTGTGGCGGGCGCGGGCGGCGTGTTCTATCGCGCTTGCGCCCTGGTCGGAGACGCCGAGCTTGTCGCGGGCCATTTGTAGAATGTGCAGTTCGGTGACATCGAGGCCCCCATCGGCGGTGACGACATCGACCATAGCGGCATAGGCGGTCTCGGACAGATGGGCGGGCAGGGCCGTTTTGGCGGCGTCGAAGACTTTGTGCAGGCCGTCCTGGGACGACATCAGCCGTCCGCAGGCGGCGGCCGTGGAGACCAGCGCATGCTCGTCCTGCTCTGAAAACAGCGGGAAAGAGCGGACAACCCGGCCAATTGTGCGCATTTCGTCTTCTTGCATGTCACCGTCAGAGGCGGAGGTCATGACCATGAGATAGATGATCGCTTCTTGTGGGCTAAGTGTGTCTTGGGTCATCGGTGGTATCTTTCTAGTGTTGTCCACATGTTTAAAGCGGGGTCGCCCAGGCTTCAAGTCGGCTCAGGCGGGTTTGACGAGATAGCCAGCGCGGGGGAAGTGAACATTGAGCGTACCGAGCGCATCGGTCTGGCGGCTGATAACAATCGAGCGGGCATTGGCCTGTACCAGTGTTCCGGCCACCCAGTCCTGTCCATAATCGTCGGGGGCGACTTCGACTTGCTGGCCGGGGTTCAGGCCTGTCGGATCACGATCGCTCGCAACGAGAAGGCGCGGGCCTGCCTGTTTGGCAATGTCGAGGGCGTCTTGTCCGCTCATTTTCGTCGGGGCCTGACCTGTGGTGTCCCTTAGGCGTTCGAACCAGGCTTTTGTGCGCGGGACTTGTTCAAGGCACTCATTGGCGAAGTCGGGCACGGTCTGGTGGACGAACCAGACATTCATATAGGCGTGAACATCGATAAGGCCGGGCTTGGTCGAGATGATGTAATTGCCCGCGCCCGCGCCATTGCCACCTGCGAGCCTGTCTTCGATCCACATCAATTGGGCCAGCCATTGGGCGCGCAGGACAGGTGCGGCTTTGGTCATGGCTTCGGTGTCGAACGGCCGACCCATCAGGGCTTCGCGGTCTTTGATGAAGGCGGGGTCGGTTCTGCCGCCGAGCGCGCCAAAGATGACGCCGACGCTGGCCTGAAACCATTTTCCGTCGGTCCAAGCCCCGATCATCGAGGCGATGCCTTCGTGGCCGGGCAGGGTAAGCTGGGGGATCTGGTAACGTCGATCAAGTTCTCGCAGGATGATATTGGTGTCGCAGTAAATGTCCGCGCCGATCTGAAGAACGGGAATGCGCCTGTATCCGCCCGTTAGCGCCGTGAGATCCGGTTTTGGCATGATCACTGGGGCCTCGACGCTGTGCCAGGCGAGATTCTTCAGCCGAAATGCAAGGCGTGCTTTCTCTGCGAACGGGGATGCGTCATAATGATGTAATATCAGAGTGCGGGTATCAGCCATTTCAAAACTCCCAAAGCCAGTGTCGGCTAACCTAGTCCGAGACGGGCCCAGAATGAAGTGGTTTTCCCAAGCACGGCTTTCGTGCCACTGTGTGGGGATCAAGACCGAAGGAAAGACCAGAGTATGATTGTTTTTGATGGCGTTGAAGCAATTGCGGACATTTGCCGCGTTCAGGCTGGCTTACGGCCTGACAGTACGGCGCTTTGGTTTGAGGGCAGCGCCACGAGCTTTGCCGAAGTTGATGCGCGTGCCAATCGGGTTGCCAATGCTCTGATCGCAGCCGATGTGCGGCCCGGTGACCGGGTGGCCTATCTGGGCAAGAATATGGATGTCTATTACGAAATTGTGTTCGGCACGGCCAAGGCACGCGGGGCGCTGGCGGCGATCAATAATCGTCTGGCCGCGTCGGAAATGCAATTTATTGCCTCGGACGCCAAAGCCAAGGTGCTGTTTGTGGCGAAGGAATTTTACGACATTGCCGCAGTGATTGCCGAGGAGTTGCCCGATCTGAAGGGGATCATTGCGATTGATGGCGGACATAATGATTGGCCATCTTATAGCGATGTGATTTCGCGGTTTCCCGAAGACGATCCAATGCTTGAGGCGCAGGCTGATGATGATGTGATCCAACTCTACACGTCCGGCACGACGGGTTTGCCCAAAGGCGTTATGCTGACCAATGCCAACTATATGGCGTTTATGCGCCAGTGCGCGGTGCTTGAGTGGTCGTCCTATGGTGTGGGCGAGGCGGTGATGAACGCGATGCCGCTGTTCCATGTGGCGGGGGTCAATGTCGGCATTCTGGCGATGGCGCAGGGGGCCGAGACCGTGATTTTGCGTGAGATTGTGCCGATGGAATTGCTCAAGCTGATCTCGGAGAAGAAGATTGCGCATGCGTTCTGGGTGCCTGCGGTGATTTTGATGTTGACGCAGATACCGAATGTCGAAGATGCCGACTTTTCCTCTCTCAAACAGGTGTTCTATGGCGCTTCGCCGATCACCGAAGATTTGCTGTTACAGGCCAAAGAGCTGATGGGCGCACGGTTTACCCAACTTTACGGGCTGACCGAGACTGTGGGCGGGGGTACGTTTTTGCCGCCAGAAGCGCATGATCCGGCCTGGGGCAAGCTGCGCTCATGCGGCGTGCCGTATCCGGGCACGGTCATTCGGTGCATGGATGGCGACGGCAATCCGGTGCCGACAGGGGAGGTCGGCGAGATTGCGATCAAGTCCGATTTCGTCATGAAGGGCTATTGGAACCGGCCCGAGGCGACCGAAGAGGCGATCCGGGATGGCTTCTTCTATACGGGCGACGCGGGGTATTTCGATGAAGACGGGTTCCTGTTTATCCATGACCGCGTCAAAGATATGATCATCTCTGGTGGCGAGAACATCTATCCGGCCGAGGTCGAGAATGCTGTGTTCGGTCATCCTGATGTGGCCGATGTTGCTGTGATCGGTGTGCCGGACGAGAAATGGGGCGAGGCGGTCAAAGCCATTGTCGTGCGGAAGCCTGACACCAATCCTGACGCGGACGCCATCATCGCCTGGGCGAGAGACCGTATAGCGGGCTATAAATGCCCAAAATCGGTCGATTTCGCAGACGAGTTGCCGCGCAATCCATCCGGCAAAATCCTACGCAAAGATCTCCGCGAAAAATACTGGCAAGGCGTTGAACGGCGCGTGGGTTAGGGATCCCTGCCCAAATCGGGGCGCGTGACCCTGGTCACGGACGCATCTGAGCTGCGGGCATAACTGTTCTCTGAAGCAATGGTTCAGGGAGGTAGGACAGTGGGCTTGGCACTCAACCGGAGGAAGGTGATCATTGCCATGGCGGGGGCCGCAATTGGCACGGGGCTGCCGCGTGCATCTGCGCAGCCGTTTCGGGATGCGGTCATAAATTTTATCGAGACGAATTACGACCGCAGTTTGAGGGATATGACCCGGAGCGGCTTGAGATATCTCGTCGAGAAAGTGTTGCCGATCGAGAATGATCTCTTGAATGCTGCGTTGGATTTAAGGGTCCATTTTGATCAGAATTGGTCGCGTTCGGGGCCAGAGAGCACACGTTCTCACACCGCGAAGTGTCCTTATTGCATATCTGTTGCGAAGGAGGTCGAGCGCCGGGCTCAAGAGCTGGATCCTATACGTGACCGGACGCCAAAATGTTTCATGATCAATGGCGCACAGTATGTCGCCTCGGAGTGGGGCAGTCTGCACCGGTATCATAACGGGGCGATTGGCGGGGCAGAAGGCGCGATCTGGTTTGAGCACGGCGAATATGTCGGGCGGGGAAATAATGGGCAGCGGTTCATGGCCCGACCAAACTGTTGATCGGATCAGGGCTGATTACGGCAGAGCTGGCCCGCCGGGCATGATCGGGCGGTCGCGCCATTGCCCGCTGGTGCGGACGCGGTCATACATGACAAGCGCGCCTGCGAGCGAGACATTGATGCAGAATCTGGTCGGGATTTTGACGACATGATCGCAGCGGCTGACCATATCGTCTGACAGATTGCCCCGCTCTGGCCCCAAAATATAGGCGGCCATGCGCGGATGGCGAAACTCTGGCAGGTCTACGGCGTCGTCTGTCAGCTCGATGCCGACCAGCTGGATGCCTTTTGGAAAGTGCATCTCGTCGGGTGTCTCCCATTGATAATAGGGCAGGTTCTTGAAAGTGCGTGATGTGTCGGACTTATAGGCGATCTTGGTGCGGTCCTCGGCTTTGACGGAGAAGACGAACGCCGCGCCAAAGGCATTGGCCGTGCGCATCAGTGCGCCGAGATTCATCGGCTTTGAAATGCCCTCTGCACCAATTGCAAAATATCCACGCATGCTCGCGCCCCTTTAACTTACCTGCCCGAATACACGCCAAAGCACCAATGTGGCAATGATCAGGAGAGGGGTTATGACAGAGACTTTGCGTGCTAATCTCAGCTGGCGCACCTGTTCGGGATAGGTCGCATGAATATGGTCTGTCAGATCGTCATCGCGCTCGCCATTGCCGGCGCGGACCATGGCCAGACGCGATGCTTTGATGCCGAGGGTCTCGTCGCGAGCGCGCAAGGCGCGGGCCACAATCACGCCGAGGATTATCCGCATCTGTATGGCGAGCGCAAAGGCAAAGCACAGGGCGGCAAAGACGGTCCAGAGGAGAAACGCGGCGGCCATCAGTCGAACACTCTGACCTCGAACCTGCCATTGGCGTCGGCGCTGGCGCGTTTTAGCCCGTGCGAATTATAGGGGAGGGCAATGCGGCCATGCCGATCGACGCTGATCAGGCCGCCTTTGCCGCCGAGTTCGGTAATCTCGGACATTACGCCCTCGGCTGCGTCAGCGAGGTTTTGCCCACCATATTTGACCCGCGCGGCGACGCTTGCGGCGGCTGCTGTGCGCATAAAGTACTCGCCCTCACCCGTGCAGGATACGGCAACGCTTTCATCCGCCCATGTGCCGGAGCCGATGATCGGGCTGTCGCCGACGCGGCCTGGCGTCTTGTTCAGGAGCCCGCCTGTGGATGTCGCGGCAACCAGAGCGCCCGATCTGTCGCGGATAACGGCACCGACCGTGCCATGCCCGGCGGCATTTGGCGGCAGAGCTTCTTTTACGGAGGGGTCGTAATAGGTGGCCGGGTCTTTGATGCGTTCATATCCGTGCAGGCTTGCAAACTGCGCTGCGCCCGCGCCGGAGAGCATAACGGGGGTTTCCAGCAAAACTTGTCTGGCGACTTTGATGGGGCTCAGAAAGCCGACGAGGGCGGAGACTGAGCCAGCTTTGCGGTCGGGCCCGTGCATGATGGCCGCATCAAGCTCCCAGATCCCGTCCTGATTGGGAGAGGCGCCTTTGCCGGCAATATGGTGTCCGCAGGCTTCAAGCTCGGCGACGGCGAACTCGGCGACATCGAGCGCGCTTTGCCCTGCGTCCAGCATCGCCGCGACGGTTTTGAGCAAGCCTGTCATGTGGACTTCAACATGGGCATAGTCGCGTTTGGGGGTGGCATCCGCCCCGCCATGCAGGGCCACGGCCCAGTCGGCTGTTTGATTTGCCGTCACGTCAGGCTCCTTTGCCGCTTTACCTCAGAGGGGTTTGCCCGCTAGGTTTGCTGTAATCATTTCTTACTTTCCGCATAAAGGACATTTGCCATGAAAGCCATCCTCTCGAAAACTGTTGGTGGACCTGAAACACTGGTGCTTGAGGATGTGCCAAGCCCTGAAGGGGGTGCTGGCCAGGTTGTGATCTCGGTGAAGGCGTGCGGGGTGAATTATCCGGACGTGTTGATCATTCAGGACAAATACCAGTTCAAGCCGCCGCGTCCGTTTTCACCCGGCGGCGAAGTGGCGGGCATCGTCAAATCTGTCGGCGAGGGGGTCACCCATGTGAAGGTCGGCGACCGTGTGCTCGCGTCGACGGGCAATGGCGGGATGGCCGAAGAAGTGGTGGCCGCAGCTCATGGCGTGACGCCGATCCCTGACGAGATGCCATTCGAAGAGGCGGCCGCTTTCGTTCTGACCTATGGAACGTCTTATTATGCGCTGAAAGATCGCGCTGATCCGAAGCCGGGCGAAAAGCTGCTCATTCTTGGCGCGGCGGGCGGGGTTGGCCTCGCAGCATTGGAGCTTGGCAAGGCGATGGGGCTGGAGGTGATTGCGGCCTGTTCGACACAGGAGAAGGTTGATCTGTGTCTCTCCAAGGGCGCGGATAAGGGCTTGATCTATCCCACCGGAGAGCTTGATCGCGACCAGCAAAAGGCGCTTTCCAATGACATCAAAGCCGTCTCTGATGGGGGTGTAGACATTATCTACGATGCGGTTGGCGGGGCGTATTCGGAAGCCTCTTTGCGCGCGATGAATTGGGAAGGGCGGTTTCTTGTGATCGGGTTTCCGGCGGGCATTCCGAAGCTGCCGCTCAATCTGACGCTGCTCAAGTCTTGCGATGTGCGCGGCGTGTTCTGGGGCGCAGCCGTGGCGCGCGATCCGGCCGGTCATGTCGCCAATGTCAACGATCTGTTCGGCATGTACAAAGACGGTAAGATCAAGCCGCATGTCTCGAGCACTTATCCGCTGGCTGAATCCGCTGCGGCGATCACCGAACTGATGGAACGCCGCGCCAAGGGCAAGGTTGTGGTGGTGATGTAGGTTGATTAAGCCGAGCGAGACTCTTCTAACCAGCTTGAAAGCGCGATATGGCGAGCCCCAGCGGGCCTATCATAGCTGGGTGCATATCGAGGCATTGCTCGGGCATTTCGAGACATTTGCTGCGCAGATGCATGATCCTTCTCGCGTTCTGTGGGCGCTTTACTGGCATGATGCGATCTATGATCCTATGCGCGGCGACAATGAAGCTCTTAGCGCTGATCTGTTGCGGGCCGAGGGCGCGGGGGTCTTGCCTGATGCGGCTCTGGAAGAGGCGGCGGTTATCATCGAGGCGACAGCGAAACATCAATTGCCGGAGCGGCTTGAGGGAGGGGCGCTTTCAGATGCGGCGCTTTTCCTTGATATGGATTTGTCCATTCTCGGCGCGCGCGAGGCGGTGTTTGATGTCTATGAGGACAATATCAGGCACGAATACAGCTTTGTGCCCGAAGAGGTCTACCGGACGGCGCGGGCCAATATTCTCAAAGGCTTTTTAGGGCGTGAAAAGCTCTATTTTACCGACGATTGCGGGGCTTTGTGGGAAGCCCCGGCGCGGGCCAATCTTGCGCGGTCTATCGCGCGGCTTAGCGCCTAGCTCACCCGTTCGACCATCATATGCTTGATGTTTGCGATGGCTTTGGCGGGATTTAGGCCCTTGGGACAGACTTGCGCACAGTTCATGATGGTGTGGCAGCGATAGAGTTTGAACGGGTCTTCGAGATCGTCGAGCCGTCCGCCCGCGCTTTCGTCGCGACTATCAATTAACCAACGGTAAGCCTGTAGGAGCGCGGCGGGGCCGAGATATTTGTCGCCATTCCACCAGTAAGACGGGCACGATGTCGAGCAGCAGGCGCACAGGATACACTCATAAAGCCCATCAAGATGCGCGCGGTCGTCTTCGGACTGCTTCCACTCGCCTTCGGGTGCTGGCGTGTCGGTTTTCAGGAAGGGTTGGACATAGGCATGCTGGGCGTAGAAATTAGTTAGATCGGGCACCAGATCGCGGACGACGGGCTGGTGGGGCAGGGGCGCGATGGTGATGGTCGAGCCTGCCACTTCGTTCCAGCCCTTGGTGCAGGCGATGGTGTTCTGGCCGCCAATGTTCATGGCACAGGACCCACAGACCCCTTCGCGGCAGGAGCGGCGAAAGGCGAGGGTCGGGTCGATATTGTTTTTGATATAGATCAGGATGTCGAGCACCATTGGCCCGCATTTGGTTGTATCGACGAAATAAGTGTCCCAGCGCGGATTTTTGCCCTCTTCGGGACTGTAGCGATAGATCTTGAACTTCTTGATCTTCGCGCCAGCCTCTTTTGCGGGCTTGGGCCAGCTTTTGCCGGAGGTTGGCTTGGAGCCTTTGGGGAGTGTGAGCTGTACCATCGGGCAGTATCCTTAATAAACGCGCTTTTTCGGTTTGATGTAGCCGATGTCGTTGGACATGGTGAAATCATGGACGGGGCGATAATCGATATTGACGCCCTTATCGCCATGCCATGCCAGTGTGTGCTTCATCCAATTGGCGTCGTCGCGCTCGGAGAAGTCTTCACGGGCATGGGCGCCGCGGCTTTCTTCGCGATTGGCCGCAGAGTTTACGGTGACCGAGGCCTGGGCGATCAAATTGTCAAATTCGAGCGCTTCGACAAGATCGGTGTTCCAGATCATGGAGCGATCCTGCACATCAAGTCCGGGCAGTTTGTCGAACACGGCGTCAATCTTTTCGACCCCTTCGCGCAAAACGTCGCCGGTGCGGTAGACGGCGCAGTTTTCCTGCATGGTCTTTTGCATTTCGAGCCGGAGCGAGGCGACGGAGTGTTCGCCAGAGGCATTGCGCATGCGGTCAAAACGGGACAGATGCGCGTCCGTTGCACCTTTGGCAAGTTCTGGCTGGCTTGCGCCCGCGTCGAGCGTCGCGCCACAGCGCAGACCGGCCGCGCGGCCAAACACGACGAGATCAATCAGCGAGTTCGAACCCAGACGGTTTGCGCCATGAACGGACACGCATGCCGCTTCGCCAACGGCCATCAGGCCCTGAACGACGCTGTCAGGATCGCCGTCTTTCTTGGTCAGCACTTCGCCGTGGAAATTGGTCGGGATGCCGCCCATATTATAGTGAACGGTGGGCAGAACCGGGATCGGCTCCTTGTTGACATCGACGCCAGAGAAGACGCGCGAGGTCTCGGAGATGCCGGGCAAACGTTCGGCCAGCACGTCCGCGCCCAGATGCTCAAGGTGCAGGAAGATATGGTCATTGTCTGGCCCGACACCGCGGCCCTCGCGGATTTCCATTGTCATGGCGCGGGAGACGAGATCGCGTGGGGCGAGGTCTTTCACGCTTGGTGCATAGCGCTCCATAAAGCGTTCGCCTGTTGAATTGGTCAGATAGCCGCCTTCGCCGCGCGCGCCTTCGGTGATCAGGCAGCCCGCGCCGTAAATGCCGGTCGGGTGGAATTGGATG
>CAZMMU010000049.1:0-13611 GCA_964567455.1 uncultured Hyphomonas sp. | reverse complement strand
GGTTTGGGGAAGGGGACCGTGTCTCGATCAGGGCTTTATGTCCGGTCTCGGCGTCTGAGGGGACTTAAACGGTTTCCGGTTTTGCGTCATTGCACGGCTCGACCGTGCAATCCATCACGTGTCGAGGCCTCGGGTGATGGATCCCACGATCAAGTCGTGGGATGACGCGGACAGGGCGAAAAATGACCAAAAAGCAGACATCCCGATCGTCTAAACCTCGCCCAGTCCCAAGCTTGCGAGTACCGCTTCAGTATCCGCGCCCAAGGTTGGCGGGTCGGTGCGGACTGAGGCCGGGGTCGCGGAGAATTTGACGGGGTGTTTCATGGAGCGGTAATCGCCTGCTTGCGGGTGGGTGCGGGTCTGGAAAAAACCGACGGCTTCCAGATGTGGATCGGTCAGCACGTCGGCCATTTTGTTAAAGCGCATGGCTGGGATTTGCGCCTCATCGAGTAAATCGAGCCAATCTTGTGTGGTTTTCGTGGCCGAGACGTCTTCGATGAGCGCGTAAAGCGCGCCGATGTTCTCAGTGCGAGCGGCATAGGTTGAGAAGCGCTCGTCTTCAAATACGCCCGGTTTGCCGCCAAGTTTGAAGAAGGTTTCCCATTGTTCGTCGCTATAGGGAACGAGCGCGATGTGGCCATCTTTGGTCGGGTAGGGCTTGCGATTGGCATTGATGGATCTTGTGTAGGCGACTTTGCCATTGCCGGGCAAAAATGTCTCGCCATAGAGGTTTTCGACCATGTTGAAGAAGGTGAACGCTTCGAGCATGGGGACGGAGACGAACTGGCCGTGCCCTGTGCGTTCGCGATGGAACAGGGCAGCGATTGTGGCGTATGTGGCGAAGAGGCCGACTGTTTTGTCTGCGACGAGTGAGGGCGCATAGGCGGGGGCGGAGCCGTCGCGGAGCGTGTTCAAATGCGCAAAGCCGGAAGCGGCCTGGATGAGATCGTCATAGGCTTGCCGCTCGCCATAGGGGCCGTCTGCGCCAAAGCCTGCACAGTGAACGTAAACAATGGAGGGATTGATGGCTTTGACCGCATCATAGTCGAGACCAAGTCGCGCCATGCCGGCGAGCCGCACATTGGTGAACAATACGTCTGCGTCCTTTATCATCGCGATTAGGGCGTTTTTGCCCAGTTCCGTTTTCGCATCCAGTTGTACAGATGCCTTGTTGCGGTTGAGATTGGTGTATATTGGCCCCAAATCGCCGGTTGGAGACTTTCCGGCATAGCGCATCAGATCGCCTTTGCCCGGTTCGATCTTGGTGACTTCCGCGCCTAGATCGCCAAAGATCATGGTCGCGAAGGGGCCAAGGACGACGCTCGACATGTCGAGAATTTTTACGCCTGCCAGAGGGCCGGTTGGGGCCGCTGGTTTGGACTGATCGGTCATATGCGCGCTCCGAGTTTTGCAATGCGCCCCACACTAGTGCGTTGGCGTGGTATGTAAATCCGCGACCTTGAGGCAATGGGTGGGGGGACTGAGGCATCGTGTGGCGGGTGTGATGAATTTGCCGCGGATCACGATTTCTGCAGTAAAGCGCATCGATTTCATATTGTGTTCATGCCTCGCGGAATTTAGTGCGCCCAGTTGTCAGCCCGAGACGTTCAGACGCGGGGGCGTCGCGTTCGGGCTGGCCAGTCTGGATTTGAAGTAAACCCAAAGGGGACCTAGAATGAGAACACTAATTGCAGCAATTTTCGGATTTGCACTTGCGGGTGCGGCATCCGCGCAGTCAGCAGGTTGGGCCGATGGCTGGTCGGGCGAAGGTAATCTTGGCGCAGGCATCACCACAGGTAACACTGATACAGTTGATGTCGGCGTTGGGCTGAAGCTGTCAAAAGACTTTGATCCTTGGAAAGTCAGCGCTGAAGGCGGCTATGATTTTGGTCAGGTTGATGGTGTGGACAATCGTAATCGCTGGTATGTCGGCACGCAGGCCCAACGCGATTTTACCGATCGGATCTACGGATTTGGCAACATTTCCTATGAAGAAGACCAGTTTTCGGGTTTTGACTCGCGGCTCTTTGTCGGTGTTGGTGCGGGCTATCATATCTTCAAGGAAAAGCCGCTTACCTGGGCTGTAGAAGTGGCTCCGGGGTATCGGCGCAGTGTGGTGGCTGATGTGATTACACCCGCAATGGACGCGGTGATTGACGCTGGCCCGCCGATTGTGATCGTTACGCCCGCCACGCCGGAGATTATCGCTACGCCGGGCTTCACTGCCAATGATTTCGCTGTGCGTGGTTCCTCGCGGTTTGCCTACGACTTCAATGACAAGGTGACCTTTACGAACGATACGGACGTTATCTGGACGGATACGTCGACCCAGACGATCAATACCGCCGCTGTTACGGCACAATTGACCGAGAGGATTTCGGGGCGTGTCTCCTTTGAGGTTCGCAACGATACCAATCCGCCAGACGGTTTTGTGCGCACGGATACAGCGACCCGCGTGGCTGTCGTATACGGCTTCTAGGCTTCTGATCATGACATCCCGCCCAAAGCCGACGATATGTCTGGCTTGGGCGGGGTATCAATTTTGCGGCATTCCCGACGATAGGCGTTTTGTTTTGAGGGCGCGCGGGCTAAACAAGGCCGCATGACGATGACTGATCCGGACCTATTGCCATTTTCCCATCCACGGAAGACCGCCAAAGGTGAGAGCCGCGCCCATGTGCCTTGGCATGGCTTGCAAACTCTGTGGCTCAATACGGGCACTTTGTGCAATATTGCTTGCGAGAATTGCTATATTGAAAGCTCGCCGAAGAATGATCGGCTGGTCTATCTGTCGCTTGGCGATGTGCTGCCCTTTCTTGATGAGATTGATGCGCTCGGTGAGGGGACCAAAGAGATCGGGATTACGGGCGGCGAGCCATTTATGTGCCCGGATATACTGGCCATTATGGACGCGATCCTTGCGCGTGGGCACAAGCTGCTCCTTCTGACCAATGCCATGCAACCGATGATGCGCAGACGCATTCGCGAGGGGTTGCTCGCGCTTCAGGCACGGTTTGCAGGGCAATTCATCTTGCGTGTATCGATGGATCATCATGGCCGAGCGCTGCATGATGAAGAGCGCGGTGCGGGCAGCTATGATGCGGCCATCAAGGGCTTGTCGTGGATTGCCGAGAGCGGAATTGCGGCGGCGATCGCCGGGCGTCAGGTGCTTCAGGAGGATGAGGCGACGGCACGGGCGGCCTATGGCGCACTTATTGCCAGGTTGGGCCTTGAGATCGATCCGCTTGATCCGTCTCGCCTTGTCTTGTTCCCCGAAATGACGAGCGCTGAGATGCCGCCGGAGATTACCACAAGCTGCTGGTCAATCCTCAACGTAGATCCGGCCAGCATGATGTGCGCGAGCCAGCGTATGGTTGTTCGTAAAAAGGGTGCCGACCATGCGACCGTCATGCCGTGTACTCTGCTGGCTTATGACGAGGCATTCGAGCTCGGTGAAACACTGGCAGAGGCGACCGCTCGCCCGGTGAGCCTGAACCATCGCTGGTGTGCCGAGTTTTGTGTCTTGGGTGGCGGAAATTGCTCGGCCTAGGAAAAATTTTGCATAAACCGCGACACTTAGCCGGTTGCGTTCCTATATTAGGGATCTGACTGGAACAGGACATAGAAATGGCTCATCCTACGGATCGCGAACGAAACCGACTAAGCGGACGGCTTGGCAGGACGGCCAAGGTCGGCGCAAACCTGTCTGGTGCCGCGCTTGCGATGGGGGCGAACCGCTTGTTTGGTGGTGAAGCAGGCGATGCGAAAGCCGCCCGCGCGCTTGCGGAGGCTTTGGGCAAGACCAAGGGGCCGCTCATGAAAGTGGCGCAGATGCTGTCCACCGTGCCCGATTTTTTGCCGCCTGAATATGCCGCTGAACTGGCAACGCTTCAGGCCGAGGCCCCGGCGATGGGCTGGCCTTTTGTTAAACGCCGTATGCGGGCCGAGCTTGGCGCAGACTGGCGGGGCAAGTTTGCAGAATTTGGACGTGAGGCTGCTCATGCCGCGTCGCTCGGACAAGTGCACAAGGCGGTGACTCATGATGGCCGAACGGTGGCGTGTAAGCTGCAATATCCGGATATGTCGAGCGCAGTTGAGAGCGATGTTGGCCAACTCAATGCCATGCTTGGCCTGTTCCGGCGCATGGATGGCTCGATCGATCCGAGCGATATGGTCACCGAGATTGCCGCCCGTTTGCGCGAGGAGCTCGATTATGAGCGTGAGTCCAAAGCGATGCAGCTTTACGGGCTGATGCTTGCGGACAAGGATTTTGTTTCGGTGCCGGAGCCTGTGCCAGAGCTGTCGACCGGGCGACTGCTGACGATGAGTTGGGCGGAAGGGCGCTCGCTGGAAACGTTTGAGAGCGCTGATGAAGTCACGCGGAACGGTATTGCCGAGAAACTGTTCTGGACGTGGTGGGGGCCGATGAATGCGTTTGGCGTTATCCACGGGGATCCGCATCTGGGCAATTACCAGCTCACCGACGGCGGAAACGGGGTAAATCTGCTGGATTTCGGCTGTATTCGTATTTTTCCGCCGAGCTTCGTTGCGGGCGTCGTGGCGCTGTACAAGGCACTTCTGGCTGATGATTTTGATGCCGCCTATGCGGCGTATGAGATCTGGGGCTTTGAAAACCTGTCGCGGGATCTGGTTGAAGTGCTCAATGTCTGGGCAGGGTTCATCTATGGTCCGTTGATTGATGATCGGGTGCGCTCGATTGCCGATGGTGTGAAGCCGGGTGATTATGGTCGCAAGGAAGCGTTTCGCGTCCGGCAGCTGCTCAAGGAGAAGGGCCCTGTGAAAATTCCGAGGGAATTTGTCTTCATGGACCGGGCGGCAATCGGGCTTGGTGCGGCCTATTTGCGGCTTGGGGCGGAGCTGAATTTCCACCGCTTGTTTGAACAAAGCCTTGATGGTTTTTCTCAGGCGGCTCTGGCCGATCGCCAGGCTGCGGCCCTGGCTGAGGTTGGCCTGACCTGATGGGCGCGATTAATCGCTCTGATGCGCTTTTGTCGCGCCATCCATGGCATGCGGTTTACTGGCCGCTCATTGCCGCGTTCGTCTACTCCTTCGTCAGCGCCGTGTTTCTTTATGCGCTGACGCCGGATCTGCTCAATATTCTGAGCGATGAGGGCCCTGCGGGCAATCGTGAGAAATGGATTTATGCGAGCCTCCTTCAGGGATTGATCCTGGTGCGTATGTGTCTTTGGGCGGAGAAGGTCAGTGGCGAACCGTTTGGCGGACCTGTCCATGCGGAGATGAAATGGTTCGCTTTTGCAGTGCTCGTGGTGCCACTTATTCATTGGCAAGTGTTCGAGATTATTGGCGGCCTTGTGTCCAGCGGCGAGGGTGACTGGACGACGCGCGAAGATTTCGACACGAGCATGTTTACCGATCGCGGGTCCATGCTCATGCTGGTCTATGTCATCCTTCTTGCGCCAATTGTAGAAGAGGTTGGCTTTCGCGGTATCTTGCTGGGCTTTCTGCGCGGGCGCGGCATTCCCGAGATTGCCGCAGTTATTGTCACAGCGGCTGGCTTTGCGCTTCTTCATACGCAATACACTGTGCCGGCGATTACGGCGATCTTTCTGCTCGGGCTGGTGCTGGGCTGGTTGCGGCTTGCATCCGGTTCTTTGGGGCCGCCGATCATTGCCCATATTGCGGTCAACACGCTGGCATCGCTCTAGCCTTTCGAATAGGACGTGCCATCCTTGTGTACGAACACACTCGGGTCGGTGTATCGTCCCGCTTTGGCAAACAGGTCAATATCGGGGTAGTGGCACTCGTCTTCGAGGCTTCGCGTGCCGACGGTTAGCAACACGGCGTCGGTATCGCTCTCGTTTCGGAAATGGTGGGCATTCTCGACGCCTGCCGGGAATCCAATACAGTCGCCTGTGCGGAAGATTTCCTCGCCATCATCTGTTGTCAGCACGACTTCGCCTTCGGTGACCCAGACGAACTCGTCTTCCACCGTGTGCCAGTGGCGCTGGCCGGTCCAGACGCCCGGCTTCAGCCGGACAAGATTGACGCCGAACTGGGTCAGCCCGACTTTGTCGCCGAGGGATTTGATTTCCCGCTGGCGGCATGGTCCATCGTGCGGCGGCGGGTAGCCCGTTCCTGTGCGGGTGGGCAATGCGTTGATGTCAATCTTCGCGGTCATTTTGGGGGCCTCCTTCTTCGGGTGTGGGATACTCGACGGCTTCAAGATAAAGCCCGTCCGGCGGGGCGACGGGACCACACTTTGTGCGGTCCTGTGCGGCCAGAATTTCTGCGATCCAATCCGCATCCTGCTGTCCACGGCCAACTTCGACAAGGCTGCCGACCATGGAGCGGACCTGTTTGTGCAGGAAAGACAGCGCCGAGCACGTGATCTCTATCCGGTCGCCTGTGCGTGTTACAGCAAGCGCGTCGAGCGTTTTGACGGGCGTGCGCGACTGGCATTGGGTGTCGCGGAATGTCGAGAAATCATGCCGGCCCAGAAGATGCCCCGCGGCTTTGGTCATGGCTTGCTCATCAAGCGCATATGGCACCCGCCAGGCCAAGCCGTGATCGACTGTCAGGTCTGCGCGGCGATTGAGGATAATATAACGGTAGTGTCTTTTGGTAGCATGGAAGCGGGCATGAAACGCGTCTGGCACCGCTTGGGCGGAGAGGACCGCGACGGGGTGGGGTCGCAAATGCGCGTTGAGGGCGTCGGCGATCTTGCGTGCGGGTATGTCTGGCCTGAGATCAATATGGGCGGCCTGTCCGCGCGCATGGACCCCGGCATCGGTGCGGCCAGCGCCATAGACGATTGCGGGTGTGCCGTTCAATTTCTCGGCGGCAGCTTCCAGTGTGCCCTGAACGGTTGGGCCATCGTCCTGACGCTGCCAACCCCAAAACGGTGCGCCATCATACTCGATCCGCAATAGGTAGCGCGTCATGTGAAAATCTGTCCACGGTCAATTCTGGTGCCGCGCAGGAAGTCTGCGGCATCCATCGGACCTTTGCCCGGCCGCTGGAGCCGTGTGATCCGCACCGCACCGGTTCCGCACGCCACAAGCATCTGATCATCAAGCAATTTGCCCGGCGGGCCGCTGCCATCTTCGCATGTGCTCATGAGGGGCTTGAGGCGCACTGGCTGGTCTGTGCCGTCAGGGGTCCAGTCGAATCGCGCGCCCGGGAAGGGCGAGAGGCCGCGGATCTGGGCATCCACTTCGGAGGCGGGACGCGACCAGTCTATCTTTTGATCGCCAGCGTCGAGTTTTGAAGCATATGTTGCGCCGTGTTCGGATTGTTTTTCAGGCTTCGCGGTCCCTTCGGCCAGAGCGTCGATGACGGGCGGTAGTATGCCTGCGCCGAGGTCTGCTAATCTGTCATGAAGGGTTGCGGCGGTATCGTTTGGCGTAATGGGCGTTTCTTCTGTAAAGAGAATATCGCCGGTGTCGAGCCCTGCGTCCATCTGCATTGCCTGGATGCCTGTTACTGTGTCGCCAGCCATGATCGCGCGCTGGATTGGCGCGGCACCTCGCCAGCGCGGCAGAAGGGAGGCGTGGAGGTTGACGCAGCCAAGCCTTGGCGCATCCAGAACAGGTTGCGGCAGGATCAATCCATAGGCAACGATGATGGCGAGGTCGGCGTTGAGGGCGGCGAAGGCGTCCTGCTCGGCCTGCTTTTTGAGCGAGCGCGGTGTGCGGATGTCTATGCCCGCTTGTTCGGCTGCCTGATGGACGGGAGTTTTGCGATCGGATTTGCCGCGTCCGGCGGGGCGGGGGGGTTGGGAATAGACGCAGACGATCTCGTGCCGGGTCGCCAGAAGGGCGTCCAACATGGTTACGGAAAAGTCTGGCGAGCCCATAAAGATGATGCGCAGAGCGGGCGTGCTGTCTGGGTGATCTTCCGTGGTCAATTTGTGGCTGCCGCGCTGAGCCGCTTCGCTTTCTTGACCTTATCGACCGCACGCTGACGTTTTAGGCGCGAGAGATAGTCGATAAAGAGCGTGCCTTCGAGGTGATCCATTTCATGCTGGATGCAGACGGCGTAAAGCCCCTCGGCCCATTCTTCGACCGGGTTGCCATCATAGTCGAGATAGCGCAAACGACAGCGGGCGGGACGTTCGATCTCGTCGAAGATTTCGGGCACGGACAGGCAGCCTTCCTCATAGGGCTGGGTCTCTTCGATCGTCTCAAGAATTTCGGGGTTTACAAAAAAACGCGGATTCTTTTCGTCGTTCTCCTGCAAGTCCATTACGATAATGCGCAGGCGGACCCCGACCTGGATCGCAGCAAGGCCGATGCCGGGCGCGTCGTACATGGTCTCGAGCATGTCGTCCATCAGTTTGCGATGCGCGTCGGTTACGCCGCCTTCAACAGGCAGAGACACCTCTTTGAGGCGCGGATCGGGAACGGTGAGGATATCGAGTATGGCCATGGCCGGAAAATAGGGGGTGGCGCGCGAAATATCAATGGGCAAGCGCGTTCGCGATGGGGGAGAGCGGTTAAGCTGCGTCCTCGTCAAAGTCCAACTCGCCCGTTCGGTCCGGCAGGGCGGCGCGGCTGTCCAGTCTGGCGGTTTCGGGAATGGATTTGTCGGGCGGCGCAATTGACAGATCCTGAAACTTCCGCGCGCTTGGCAGGACGCGCGTTTCGAGCGACCGGCTCATTTTATTATAGCTATCTACTGCGGTGTTGAGCGATTTTCCAACCCGTTCAATATGGGTGCCCATCGCAACGAGGCGCTCATAAAGGACGCGGCCAAGCTCGGCTGCCTCACGCGCATTCTCGGTCGCTTCGTCCTGACGCCAGCCATAGGAGACGGCTTTTGCGAGGGCAAGCAGGGTGGATGGTGTCGTGACGATGACCTGTTTTGAGGAGGCGTAATCCATAAGGTCCGGCATTTGTTCGAGGGCTGCAGCATAGAAATTTTCGCCCGGAATGAACAGGGCAACAAAATCAACCCGTTCGGACACCGTGCTCTGATAGCCTTTGGTGGAAAGCTTGGTGATATGGGCTTTGACATTGCGGGCATGAGCTTTGAGGTGAAGGGTCCGCTTGGATGCATCGGGCTCGTCGACGGCTTTGAGATAATCGTCAATCGAGACCTTGGAGTCGACCACGATTTCCCGCCCGCCTGGCAGCCGGATAATGACATCGGGCCGTAATGTCTTGCCGTCATCGTCTGTGGTCTGGCTCTGCTCCAGAAAATCGCAATGGGCCGAAAGCCCGGCATGTTCCATGACGTTGCGCAGGGTCATCTCGCCCCAGCGGCCGCCGCCTTTGGGGGCGGAGAGGGCGGTAACGAGTTTTGATGTCGCGGTTCGGTTGCGCTCAAGATCACTGGCCATCGATTTGATCTGCTCGCCAATCGCGGAGCGGTCTTCGGCGCGGACCTTCTCGATGGCTTCGACACGCTTTTTGAATTCGGCGAAATTCTCACCGATTGGCTCCATCAGCTTGCTTAGCTCGCCCTTGGCGCCTTCCTTGTGTTTGGCGAATGTCTCATTGGCGAGGGTCATGAACTGGCTCTGAGAGGCGGTCATGACTTGTTGGGCGAGACTTTGGAAGCGTTCTTCCGCTTTCGCGTCCAGCGCCGTGGCTGCGGCCAATTGCTTTTCTGCCTCTTCAGCGCGTAGGCGCTGCGTGCGGGCGGTCTCTTCTGTGTTCTGCAGATGCTCAAGCTCCAGAATGAGCTGGAGTCGTTCGGTTTTGGCTCTGTTGATCGCCCAGACAAGACAGCCCGCGAAGATCAGACCGAGCCCGGAAAAGACCAGATGCAGAATGTCTATTTCAACATTACCAATGAGTGCGATGGTTTTCATCGGGCGAGCCTAATCTGATTCTTACAAAGAGAAATGGAACATATAGAGAACATGAGATGTTGTCCAGCGCTGATTTTCAAGTCTGGACGGTTGCGCGCATGGCGGTGACCCCGTATAGAGCGCGCTGGAACCGGCGGGGCTTTCCCGCTCGGGTCAGGTGATCATCTGGCGTTAAGGCGCAGACGGATCTCAGGACGAAAGGAAAAACAATGGCTAAAAATATCGAACTCAACGTGGCTGTACGCGAGCGTATCGGCAAAGGGGGTGCCCGTGAGGCGCGGCGGAACGGGATGATCCCGGGCGTTTTGTATGGTGGCGGAGAGGCGCCTGTTGCCGTGTCGCTCAAAACCAATGAGCTGACCAAGGCCATTAATTCAGGCAAGTTCCGCGGCAATGCTGTCACGCTCGTTCATGAGGGCGAGAAGCAGATGGTTATTCCGCAGGATATCCAGTTCCATCCGGTCAATGATCGCCCGCTGCACGTTGACCTTTATCGGGTGAAATTAGACCAGATTATTTCGGTTGAAGTGTCTGTGCGCTTTGTCGGCGAGGAGGAATCTCCGGGTCTGAAACAGGGCGGCACGTTGAACGTGGTGCGCTATACGGTTGAGCTTAATGTTGCCGCCGGCTCGATCCCTGAAAGCCTCACCGCTGATGTCAGCGCGCTGGAAATTGGCGACAATGTCAAAATCTCCGATATTGCTCTGCCAGATGGCGCAGAGCCGACGATTACGGATCGCGACTTCACGATTGCGACGATTGCCGGCCGGACTGCCGAGATTGTTGAAGATGTTGTTGAAGATGAAGAGGGCGCTGAAGGCGAGGCCGCCGAGGGCGACGCCGGAGAAGGCGAGGGTGAGGGTTAATCCCCACGCTGCTGGAGACACTCAAATCAGGGGTGGCGCGTCTGCTCGGGGCGCGTCACCCATCTCTTGATGCGGAGGGGCGTGTGATGATGATCCTCGCAGGGCAGGGCAATCCTGGCCCGAAATATGCGCGCAACCGGCACAATATCGGCTTTATGGTGATGGATGAGTTGGCGGCTCAGCCGGGATTTGGTCCGTGGCGGGAGAAGTTCAACGCGATGATTTGCGAGGGCTGGATCGAGACGGATGCCGGCCGGACCAAGGCGCTGCTGATGAAGCCCATGACCTTCTACAATGAAACGGGTCAGTCTTTTGCCAAAGCGATGCGGTTTTACAAGCTGCCGCTGGATGCGTTCACCCTGTTTCATGACGAGATTGATCTTGCGCCCGGACGTATGCGGGTCAAGCGTGGAGGCGGGCATTCCGGAAACAATGGCGTTCGCTCAACGCTGGCGCATTTGGGCGCTGACGTCCGGCGTGTCCGGCTTGGGGTTGGCCATCCCGGCGACAAGTCACGGGTGATGCCCTATGTCTTATCAGACTTCTCCAAGGCCGACGCTGCTTGGCTTTCGCCGCTGCTTGACGGGTGCATAACCGCCTTGCCGTATTTGGCAAATGGCGATGATGAGCGCTATCAGAGCGAAGTGATGCGGCTTGCGCCTGCGCCGAAATCAGACCCGAAGCAAGGCAAATCATAGGCGTTTCAGCGCTCGGCGCTATTCGTCTACAATGACCGGCCCTGTTTCAAGTGTGCCCTGACCGAGCACATTCGCAGGGATCATGCCTGCCGGGCAGGTCGTGACCAGCTGGGTGACCGATGCGCTGGCCGTTTTGGCAAGCGCTGCGGACCGGTTCCACCAGCCAAACAATAGCATGGCGGCGATCCCGAGCAGGATCAGGGGGATCAGCCAACCTGCGCCTGTGTCTTCGTCTTCCCATGTCGCTGCGGTTGCCGCGGCGGCTGCCGGGCTGTGTGAGGTCGAGCCTGATCCGATTGCGCTTGCGGCAAGGGCGGCCGCGCTCGCGCTGGCGGCGGTCGGGGCTGGGGCAGGTGTAATGCCCAGCTTCTTGTTGCGCAGGGCAACGGCGTGCAAGGCCAGCGGGTCGGTCGGGTGCGCGTCGAGCCAGTTTGTTTTCGCGTCTTCGTCACCTGTGGGAATATCAATCCAGGCGCGCAGATCGCGGCGCCCGTCGCGGCGCCCAAGTTCTTCTACCGTCCGATACCAGCCCTCAACCGTTGTGCGGGATGTAAATCCTGTGAGATCGTAGCGCTTGTCGAGTTGGAACGGTTCATATGGGATGGCCGTGTCGAGGCCGGTCTGGACCAGTGTGCCGGGGCGTGAATGGCCAATCGACGCTGCAGCACGTACCCAGTCCGATTTAAGCGCGTTTTCGGACCAGAGGACGAGCATGGATTGTGATTTGAGCGCGTCGCGGGCGTCCTTGTCGTCGAATGTCGGGTCTTCCCCGCGCTTGTTGAACCGGACCTTGAATTTGAGTGCGCGAAGGCGGCGAGTCACCAGCGCTGCCATATCCTTGTCCTCGGGCGCATAAGCGACAAATACATCATAAGCCATACAATTTTTCCCCATTTTTGGGTGAGAATACCTGTTTTTGGGCATTTTGCCAGCCGATTAAGCGGTTGCGCGCATTCTGCCCCTGTTATTCTGCGTCAGATGCGGTAATCCGCGCGGGTGAGTTTTAAAAGGATTCTGGGCTATGGGCTTCAAATGCGGGATTGTTGGATTGCCAAATGTGGGCAAATCGACCCTTTTTAATGCGTTGACGCGCACGGCGGCGGCGCAGGCTGCGAATTATCCGTTCTGTACGATTGAGCCCAATGTTGGCGAGGTGGCCGTGCCTGAAGCGCGGCTCAAAGCGCTGGCTGACATTGCCGGATCGAAGGAGATCATTCCGGCGCGCATGAACTTTGTTGATATTGCGGGGCTTGTCGAAGGCGCGTCTAAAGGCGAGGGGCTTGGCAACCAGTTTTTGGCCAATATCCGCGAAACCGACGCGATCATCTATGTTTTGCGCTGTTTCGAGAATGATGACATCACCCATGTCAACGGAAAGATTGACCCGATTGCCGATTTGGCGACGGTTGAAACGGAGCTGATGCTTGCTGATCTTGAAAGTCTGGAGAAACGTCGCGCCGCGGCGGATAAGAAAGCGCGGTCCGGTGATAAGGATGCCAAGGCGCAAATTGCCCTGTTTGATCTGGCGCTGGCCGAATTGAATGAGGGACGTCCGGCCCGCCGTGCGGAGGTGCCTGAGGATGATCAGAAAGCTTGGTCCATGCTACAATTGCTGACCTCGAAGCCCGTTCTTTATATTGCCAATGTTGGCGAGGATGATGCCGCAACGGGGAATGCCTATTCGGAAAAGGTCCTTGCCTATGCCAAGGACGAAGGCGCGCAAGCGGTGACGATCTCTGCCCAGATCGAGAGCGAGTTGGCGGTGCTGGAAGATGATGAAGCGGCGGAGTTTCTGGAAAGCCTCGGCCTTGAGGAGCCGGGCCTGAACCGGCTGATCCATTCAGGCTATAAATTGCTCGGTCTTCAGACCTATTTCACCTGTGGTCCCAAAGAGACACGCGCCTGGACGGTGCGTGAAGGCGCAACGGCGCCACAGGCGGCGGGCGTCATTCATGGCGACTTTGAAAAAGGCTTTATTCGTGCCGAAACCATCGCTTTTGACGATTATGTCGCTTGCGGGGGTGAGCAGGGTGCCAAGGATGCTGGCAAGATGCGCGCCGAAGGCAAGGAGTATATCGTTCAGGATGGCGACGTTCTGCACTTCCGGTTCAATGTGTGATTTGTGTGGCTGAGCTCTAATTGTGATGCTGATGCCTGAGCGGGGATCAGAGGATCCATCACCCGAATGAAACGTCAAGAGATGGATTGCACGGTCGAGCCGTGCAATGACGCAAAACCGGAAACCGTTTAA
>CAZMMU010000048.1:0-15388 GCA_964567455.1 uncultured Hyphomonas sp. | reverse complement strand
CCTGTATTGTTGACAACAGCGTCTGCAAAGTCGCCGCCACCAGCAGGTGTAGCGTTCCCGAAGTAAAGACCATTTTGCGCGCCGGAGATTGTCCCGGAATTGTTGATCGTTCCATTAAACGAAACGCCGTTCACAAAGCGGATGCCAGCGGTTGTGCCTTGTAGGCTTTCTGATGTGATTGTGCCGGAATTTTCAATCGTGCCGGAAAAGACAGCGCTTGTTGACGCGTCGAGTGCGCCGGCCACGCGAGTGCGTTCAAAGCGGATGCCGTCACCAGCGGTCGCAGCGCCTGCGCTGGCCTGGCCACGGCCCTGAATGGTCCCGGAATTGTCGACATTGATCACTGTGCCGCCCGCAACACCTTCAGCGGAAAAGCCTGCGCCCAAATTACCAGCACCGGTATCGATTGTGCCGGTGTTATTGAGCGTGAAGTCGGTCGCTGTTGCATTGGTGTAGACAGTGCCATTGCGCTGGTCGCCTGTACCAATGATTTGTCCATCATTGTTAAGTGTGGCGCCGACACCGTCGATTTGCACCACGCGGCTATCGCCATTGATTATGCCTGTAGCGGTATTGTTTATGATCGCGCCCGCCGTATTGACACCAGCCTGAACCGTTTGGCTGCCATTAATCGTTGCCAGCATTCCAGCATTGGTAAGCGTCACATCATCATTCGCGATGAGCACAACCGGGGCGCCATCTACAGTGCTTGTCACGCCCTGGGCGACAGAGATTGTTTCTCCGTTTGCCTGACTGGTAACCGTGACAGTGTTGCCGTCGAGAATAATAGTTTGGGCGATGGCAGGATTGGCCAGTGCACAAGCACCCATGATCGTTATAAATGAGACCGATGCCTTCAGCTTAAGGGCGCGCTTTGAGGCTTTGGCGGTGTATCTCGCATCAGATGACATTTGGAATATCCTTGCTTGTCTTCAATAGAATTCGTTGTCGCCGAACCTTGTCCCCACAGGGGAGGGGAGAAATTCCAGTTGACCCGGAATACGGGGACAAGGCTCGGTTACAGGGTCAGTCGATTGAAGTCGGCAGAGGGTTCAAAATAGTTTTCAAACGAGAAGATACGCCGTGTGGACTTTGTGTCCTGTCTGGCTCTAATGCGGAGCGAGTGCATTTCCCGATGCAGGTGCGGGCGACGTGCAGTTGCTCGTTGAGCGGACCAGACCCCGTCCGTAAACAGGATCATATCCCGAGGGGCCAAGATCTTCTGTGACAGCACTCATCCGTATTCTGATGTTAGAGATGTCATCTTCAGTGGACAGATATATATCGCTTGCGATCAAGGCGGTCACAAATGGCGCGGCCAAAGATGTGCCGCTGCGGTACTTTGCATCCGGCCCATTGTTCACGAAGACGTCTACGCCCGGAGCAGAAAAATCGACATGGTCACCGCGAACGGCGCGCCTGTATATATTCCGTGAGCTATCTATAGCGGTCACCGCAATAACGGCGTTAAAGGCTGCGGGGTATCTTGGTTTCGCATCAGGACCATGATTACCCACAGCCGCGATCATAATCATACCTTTACGACTGGCGCGTTGGATGACCCGATCAAGTATAGCGTTATAGGGGCCCGCCAAAGATATGTTTACGAGCGGCACATTTTCTGATTGCAACCAGTTAATCGCGCGGACCAGTTCGAAAACACCCGCGCCTTGCTGGTCCGAGTTATCGGCCGCTACGACCGATGCGCTATAAAGGCTGGCGCCGGACAAACGACCGTTGCCGACGAGCAATTCAGCGATGGCCGTGCCATGATCGCTCGCACCGGCCGTTCCATTGCTAAAGTTCTTTGCGATAATGACTGCGTCTCGTGAACTCAGATTTGATGGATTAACAGTCCCATCAATCATGCCAATCGGGATGTTTGTCGTGCAACCGTTAGCTGGCCAATCGAGCATGGTTTGAGCGTATAATCTTGGCAAGGTTCCAGTATTGTTTGTTGTTTTGGATTGTAATGTATAAAAATGGTCTAGTCCTGCGGTTGCACTTGGTTCCATCTTTTTCATGTCGCTGATGGCGATGTCGCCACTCACACCAGAGGGGCGTTTGAAGTCCAGCATGATCATTTCAAGCGCTTCTAAATTCGTCCGCTCATTCAACTGGTAGCCGCGGTGCGCAGCATTGACCAGCAATGTGTCTGCTTGCTCGTGTGTGCGAACAAGAACCACAACATTGGTCGAGTCTTCAAGAATACCCTCATCTTGCTGGATTTGTGCGCTGGATGGCGCGTCAGGTGTGAAAGTCTCACATCCAGCTAACGAAAGGGCCAAGCATGCGCCCGAAAGAAAATTGTGTAGTGGTCGCATTGCTCTTGCCTTTAAAGTTGTAGCCTCAAATGTGTCGATTGGGGAACGCTAGGGGTTCAATCTATCGAAATCACACCATTTCTCTCGGTTTAAAATCGTTTCGAAATACTCAAAAAAGTGCGTTGTGTATCGGTCCCAAAGCTTTCCGCTCGATAGTTCGCATATACGAACGAAATGTCAGCTTCAGCGATCTTCGCCCTTAAAGACAAATCGATTTCTGTCCCATAATTTGCGCCGCCACGTTCAGCATCAAACCAATGGAAACTTGCACCGGTTTTAATGCCCTTGAAGGGACCAATATCGAAGATATTCCACTGTGCGGAAACTTCCAGATCCTGAACGCCATCAATCGGTGTTACGAGGAAAATGTCAGCCTCTCCTTGAAATTTATGCAGTGTTGCAAGCGGCGTTTGGAAGGATTGACCATCCCCCGCTCCCAGGGACTCGGCACGAAAACTTGCACTGACGGGTCCCGCAAAAGCACGTGCGCCGATCAGCCAATAGTCGGCGCTATACTCAAACGGGCTATTTGCGAAATCTCTTTGGCGGGCATAGGAGGCCTCTACATCCAGCCCGAATTCTTGGCGATGCCATCGACCATCATATCGCGCTCCAGAGGTTTTCGACGAGTTGGTATTTTGAAGGGCGTCCTCCGGTCCTGTTTCCAGATCCAACGCATAATGAAACACACCAAACCTGCCAAATGGTGTTGGCACATTTGCATTCAATATATAGGAGTCTCCCCGAAATCTCCCGGCCGGATTGTCGGCACCCAAAGCCCTATTGACGCGATTGATATAGGCCGCTTGGAATGTCGAACCACCCGAAGTGCGCCAAGCAATACTGGCGCCGTCGAAAGTTTGCGAATTTTGGCGAAAGGCGAGTGTGCCGATGAAGCGTTGATCATCAATCACCAGACTTTGTCTTCCCACGGTCAGGAAGGCTTGATCGGCAAATCGCGCTGTTATCTGAGCCCGGTTCAGTTCGAAACTGTTGGGGTCGAGAATCACCGGTCTGTCAGGATTGTTGCCTGTCCCGTCATCGAAATCATTAACAATGCCGAGAACGGATTCTCCCTCGACAATCGCGGACAAGCGGGATCGAAAAGACGTTTCAATTCCTAAGCGCAGAGATTGGGTTAGGCCGTTGGCACGCAGAGGACTTGCCGCTTCATTGGCAAATTCATAGCGCAGCCGCGTATCGCCAAAGAGAACAGAATCAAGCCCAATTCCTTCAGCGACTGCTGGCGATGCAAGCCCAACGAGCATGCTTAGGGCCGTTGCAAGTCTAGCGTGACTCATGAACAGAGATTTCCTTCTGCAGCGACCGGATCGGCAGCAATATAAGCTTATTCGCTAGGGTCAATTATCTATCGTTACGGCCAATTCTGAGGGACTTTAGTTGGAAAAAAGCAGTAGGCCATAAAAAAAGTGAACCATAACGCTCTTGTGAACGACACAATTATTAGCAAAGCAATGTTAGGTTCATTCGCGTGAGTGTTTCATTGGGGTTTGACAGCATAGGAGACCGCCTTGGGGATAGAATTCGAAAAGATGTCCGCTGATGATATAAGCGAGTGCTTGCTTGACTGTGCCAAGGGACGTCTTTCCGAGGAAGCTTGCGCTGAAGTAGAGGCGGCGGCTCGAGCAGATGCTGCGATCTCCGAAGAGTTGGCGTATTACAAAGGTCTTGTCGGCGCAGGAGAGCTTGGTTCAGTGCATGAAGCGTCACCCGGGGAACTTGGTTGGGCGCGTCTTTCACGGGAGCTGGACGGGCTTGAGGGCGCGCAAGATCTACCTGAGAGGGCGGCAAACGACAATTCTCGGCTTTGGAAGTTTGCAGCCATTGCATTGGGCATTTTGGCCATTGGACAGTTTTCATCGAGTTTCATAGGCAGCCCTGCACAGGACACCGCTCGATACGTCCCCGTGACTGAGACGGGAGCAGAGTTCGTTGCACAGATTGCGTTTGCTGAAAATGTTTCTGAAAAAGCCGTTCGCGATTTGCTGGTAGCGGTTGAGGCTGACATTGTGTCTGGCCCGTCAGCACTTGGCATTTACCGCCTTGGTTTCGCAGATGCCGACGCGCGTGACCGGGGGATATCGGTGTTGTCTAAGAGTGCTGAGATTGTGGACAGCGTGATTGCGCAATAGCGCCAAGGCATGAAGTTTCATAGCAAGCTTGGTCAAATCACAGCTCGTTAGAGAGACAACGCATCAGCAATTTCTTCGCATGCATAATGCGGGTCTTGATGGTACCGACAGGGCAACCCTCCATGTCAGCGATCTCGCGATAGGTGAGGTCCTCATAGAAGGCCAGGTGCACAGCAACCTTATGTGTGGGGCTCAGGCCTTCAACGCATGCCCGCACTTTTTCCGCATCTTGAAAGGCTTCCAGAGCCGCAACGGGCGTAGGCGCTTCGTCAGCCACATTAGGATCAGGGTCTTTCAGAATGGTACGGCCCGCTTTGCGATTGCGATCAATGGATTTGTTTTTTGCGATGCTGAACAGCCAGGTTTTCACCGAAGAACGTCCGCCAAATTTTCCAGCGGACTTCCAGACTTCCATCATCGTTTCATGCATTATATCCGACGCGTCGAATGGGTCTGCGAGCCAAATTTTTGCAAATCGATATACAGCATCTGAATAGGTGTCATAGAACTCCCGCATGGCGAGACGATCAAGCTTTGCAATTCGTGCAATGAGCGCTTTGTCTTGCTCTTTATTTTGCATCAATTTTGCCTCAAGTCCGTTTCCCCTGATGGTTTGCCCTCTCAAGGTGATCTACGGCTTTTGTTAGAGCTAGCGATTTCGACATAGCAGCGTCCATGCTGCCTCCATATTATAAGGCAGCTTGCACGCTACGGGCAAGCTGGTTTTTGGCGCGGGTGGTTTGTAGTCTGGCAAGAAGTGCGGCCAGGCCGTGCTGTCGTATTGGACAGTCCGTCGTCCAGTGATTGGATACAGATGGTCGCTATCGGTCAGAAGACCAGCCCACCGTGGTTTCCAGTTAAACAGCAGATTTTGCGTGCTGCAAGCGCCTTGGCTTCATTGCCCTCGCTTTGATTTTTCATCGTTCGAGCAGGACCGCCGATCCACGTGCGGTATAGACATCTGCCGGCGGCGTTTTTCTGAATCTCATGATGGCGCTGTTGGCTATAATTGTCCGCTCAATGATAAAAGTTGAAGCATTTGATTGTATCGGGCGAATTTGATCCCGATACGGCGCAGCGCGGCTTCTTCATATTCAATGCGGACATCAACAAGATCTGGAAGAGTGCGTGTGCCGGCTGCATATTCTATCTCGGCAAATTCAAGCAGTTCCTGGCTGCGGTCCTCAAAATCTTGGGCAGCAATCTCCTGAGCGCGTAACGACAAGACGCGCCGATAAGTCGTTCGAACGTCCTGTTCCAATTCGCGGCGACGCTGTGCGACCTCGCCTTTGGCGGCAGCTTCGCGCGCGGTTGCGCCCCGACCTCTGGCTCGGATCGCGTTTCCGGCATAAAGTGGAATGGCGACATCCAGACCGATCCGTTCTTGAAGTTCGAAATTTCCAGCCGATCCGATTGAGGAGTAGGCTGCGCTGCCGACCACGCTGACAATCGGCAAACGCTCTCGTCTTTGCCGTTCGCTCTGTGCACTGAGGCTTTTCGCCCGAGCTTCAAGACCTTGCAATTCCGGTGCATCCCTCAATGTGCTTGCGAGCAGGGCGTCGACGGATTCAAGCGAAGTTGCCATCGTCGAAAACTCGGCCTCGATAAGCGGTCGCTCGCATGGAAGATTGGCTGTACCGGTTTCGATGTTCAAAATGGTTTGTGCATTGTCACGCTGCTCTTGCAGATCAAGAAAGAAGGCTTGTGCGTTGGCGACTTGCGCAGCAACTTCTGCGCGCTCCGAAATGGTCGCCCCGCCCTCTGCGAGGGCCGCTTTGACCGCCTCCAACTGCTGGCGAAAGAAGGCCTCGCGATCATTTGTGAGCACGATCGCCTCCTGAGCCTGTGACATTTCGAGAATGGCGGAGGCTGCGCGCAACGCGGCTTGCTGGCGGGACAGATTTATGTCCTGTTCTGTAGCTGCGACATTGAACCGGGCGGCCTCGCGAGCCAGCCGTGCATCCCCAAAATCGAAAAGCCGCTGGGATGCACTGAGGCCAATCTGGTTCTGGATAGCGCTGTCAATCAGCCCAACATCGCCGAGACCGGTTCTGGCGAAGGCCGAAATTTGCGGCTTGAACAAGGAGCGGGCTTCGTCTGCACCGGCAATAGCTTCGCGTTTACGAGCCTGATTGGTTGCAACACCGGGGTCATTCGCGGCTGACAAATCCATCGCCTGAGATAGGCTGAGACACGTGTCACCGCTTTGAGCTTGCGCCTCTTGCGCAAGGGAAGGGGCCAGCATCAGGAGAGTGATGGCGCAAAGTATGGATCGTTTCATCGTTTCAGCCCCTAAGACGTACGCAGACCGCGAAAAGCGGACTCGCGTAACGGTTCGAGAAGATAGTCGAACATCGTCCGGCTGCGGCCAGAATATATGAAGACATCGACCGGCATGCCCGGAATAATTTCATTGCCTTCAATCAGCTCCATTTGTTCAGCTGGTACCAGAATACGGGCTTCATAATATGTTGCCGAGGTCGACGGATCTGTCTTCAAATCGGCGCTGACATCAACAACTTCACCGTCAAGACTCGGTGTGCTCCAGCTACTGAAGGCGCTAAATTGGGTGCGTACGGTTTGCCCTTCATAGACGGTTGCGCGATCGCTCGCCCTGACCCTGACCGAGGCCGTTATCTCACCAAGATTGGGAACGATCTCCATCATCGTTTCACCGGGCCGCACAACACCGCCAATCGTGGCAAATTCCATATTGAGAACCTCCCCGCTGACAGGCGCTGTAATGACCGAGCGGTCCAGAATGTTCTGCGCAGCGCGCAGGCTTTCCTCTGCCGTCAAAAGCGCTGCGCGCGTGTCGAGGAAGCTGGCAGATATGTCTTGACTGAACTGTGCCCGGGCCTGATTTATCTGCGCCTGCAGATCAAGCTGGTTGGCTGCGGCTTGACTGGCTTCCGCCTGAAGACGCGCAATGTCCGCCTCAAAACCAGCGACAAGTCTCTCAGCTTGCGAGACCTGATCGATCCGCGCCAATTGACGCGCTTGCATGTCACGCATCAAGGCCAACTCATTGCGAGCTGCGCTGAGAGAGCGACCGACAATCTCCGCCTGCTCACCGCGTGCGGCTTGAACGTCAATCGCTGCTTGCTTGCGCGATGAGAACACTGCGATGTCGGCGGCCAATGCCTGTCTTTGCTGGGCAAACAGGCTGCGCTCGCGCGCAACAATATCGTCCCGTTCCTGAGCGCCCAGCTCCAGTGCGTCGAGTGCTGAGAAATCCGGCTGTGTGTCCGCGTCCAGCAAGCTCTGCAAACGCGCTGTTGAAGCGGCAAGGGCGGCATATTCCTGAACGACCTGATCGCGGCCCGCCAACGAGACGATGTTCTCAAGTACAACAAGTGTCTCGCCTTGTTCGACCCATTGGCCTTCGCGGACATTAATCTCGCTAATGATGCCGCCTTCAAGGTGCTGTATCACCTTCCGGTCACTTTCAACGATGACTTGGCCGGAGGCGACCACGCCCTCTTCAAGTGGGGCGAAACTGCCCCAGGCGATAAAGCCGCCCAAGCCCAGAAAACATGCGACGGCCATACGCTTTACAACGGGATCTTGTGAGGGTTTCATGATGCACCTGCTTCAAACTTTGTGACTTTGTTTTTTGGTTGGGCTTTTGAGACCGATAGATAATCCGCCGACCGCGCGCTAAGGATGACACCATCGCGAATAAGCAATGTGGTTTCAGTGGCTCCGATCAAGATAGGGTCATGGGTTGCCACAAGAACGATCGTGTTCGCTTCCACAGCTTGAACAAGACTTTCGATGACGCGTTTGGCCGATTGCGGGTCCAGATTGGCCGTCGGTTCGTCAAGGAGCAGAACCACCGGTCGGCCAAATACGGCACGCGCAAGACCGATCAACTGGCGCTGCCCGGCCGAAAGCCCGGTGGCGTTTTGCGGACCAATAAGTGTCTCATATCCATTCGGCAATCCGAGGATCATCTCATGCGCGCCCGCCCGTATTGCCGCATCAATAATCTCATGCGACTCAGCGTCACCCATCCGCGCAATATTCTGCGCGATGGTGCCGGGCATTAGCTCAACATCCTGAGGAACATATCCGAAATACTGGCCACGGTCCTCGCTTGGCCATTTGTGGATGTCGCGGCCAGCTAGATAGACCTCGCCGGCCGCTGGCAACCATGCACCGGCCAAAGTCTGCAGAAGCGTCGTTTTTCCGGTTCCGATACCGCCAACAATGGACATGAAATTCCCGCCAGTCATCGAAAGGCTAAACGGCCGAACAATTGGCTGGTCGCTTCCGGGCGTTTGAACCGACAGCCGCGTAATCGCCAAATCGGCGTCTGGACGGGGCAGGGGTGTGAACGTTTCGGCTTGCTCGTCGGCACCGCTAATTTCTTCCAGCTGTTTCCAGGCTGAACGGCCCTGCGCAAGCGCACGCCAGCTGCCTACAATCTGATCAACCGGTGCCAGTGCGCGCGACATAATGATCGACCCGGCAACAATGGCACCTGGCGAAATTTCCTGACCGAGGGCAAGATAGGCCCCGCCGCCGAGCACGAGAATTTGGAGAACCTGACGCGCCGCACGAGCAAAAGAGGTGAAGCCGCCTTCGCGTGATCCTGCTTTCATATTGAGCTCGCGAGCGACACTTTTCGCTTCGCGCCACTTTGCCAGCGCGTTTTTGTTGAGCCCCATTGCAATCATCGCGGAGCGCTGCCGACTCAGCCCAGACGCAATATGGAAAGCTTGTGAACTTGCCGCAGACGCCATTTCATTGGTCCGGCGAGACGTGAGTTCGGCCATAAACGCGACGATGAAGACCAGTATCGCGCCGCCAAGTCCAAGCATGCCGATAAACGGATGGATGAGGAACAGAATGATCAGAAAGAACGGCACAAAGGGAAGGTCGAAGAAGGGCAGGATAATTTGGTTCTGAAAAAGTCCCCGCACGCGAGATAGAACCATCAAGTCATCGGTCAAGCGTGTGTTCGTATCTTGCTGGGTTTCAAAATGCTTGAAGACGCGTTCTGAAATTTTCTCCTCAAGCGCCTCGGAAGCCAGAATACAAAGGCGGCGGCGGGCAACTTCCGCACCCGCATAAATCGTCAGCAGGAAGACAGCGATGCTCGTAATCCATCCGAGCGTATCAAAAGAACCAGAGGTCAGTATCCGGTCATAGACTTGCAGCATATAGAGCGGCGAAACCATCATCAGCGCATTGATCGCGAGACTGAAGCCAAAAATGGGTCCGTAAAATCCGGGGAGGTTGCGCCTCATGGCCGCAAACCAGCTTATGAATCCGGTACTGCTCTTTTCAGAGGTCAACGCTTTGGTCGAAGGAGTGTCCGTCATGTTCCTTGTCCTGCTCGTAAGGGATGAAATTCTAAAACCGGGATACCTGTGGCACCCCGAAGGGTGACATGGGCGGCGGGAAATCCGCCCATGTCATTTGATCAAAGAAAGGGCTTAGCCAATCTCGTTGAGATCGCTGATTGCGGCGGCTGCCGCTGCATCGGCGAGCGCGAGCGCATCGTCTTGAGCAAAAGTGCTTGACGCGTTAGCTGAACCCGCATCCACGACAGACGTATTGTTTGATCCTGTCGCAGCAGGAGCCGTCAGCGTGGTGAACACAACCGTTCCTTCACTGTCGAGAATTGTCTCGATTGAAGTCAGCGTGTCGGTGCCGTCTGCACTCACAACTGTCAGCGTACCGTCGTCGTTTTCAGTGACGTCGATATTGGCAGCAAGATCGTTGAAGATGGCCGTGTCGTTTCCTTCACCACCATTGATGGTGTCATCGCCACCTTCGCCGGTTAGCGTGTCATCACCGCCATTACCGTTCAGCACGTTCACGCCGGAGTTGCCAGAAAGCGTATCGTCTCCCGTGGCCGAGCCTGTAATATTCTCGAAGTTGAGAACCATGTCTGACGCCTCACCGTTGATGATAACGGTGCCGTTACCATCCTCGTCAAGATCGAGCATTGTACCGACCGGAGTTGCAGTCAGCAGAACCGTGTCGATACCTTCGCCGCCATCGGCAGTATCTGCGCCACCAAATGTGTGGATCGCATCATTACCTCCGCCGCCTTCAATGATGTTCGTCTCATTGTTGCCAAGAAGAACATCGTCAAAGTCTGTGCCGACAATGTTTTCAAAGTCGGTGACAGTGAACAGGCCAACCGGATCACCGGCATCGTCGAAGGTCTGGACAACACCATTCTGGGAGTTGGGCCCTAGTTGCGGGGTGTTCGTATCAAGATCGACACGAACCCCTTCCGAGAAGGCGGACAGGTCAAGCACATCGCCGTCACCTTCACGTGCTACGAAGTTTTCGAAGCTCGTCAACGTGTCCACAATCTCTGTGCCTGATGGAACAACATAGACCGCTGTGCCGTCACCGTTTTCATCAACGGAGACTGTCACAGCCGGACCAATATCCGCAAAAGAGACGGTGTCATTGCCTGCGCCGCCATCGGTGATGTCGGACCCGCCACCACCAGAGATGAAGTCGTCACCGGCTCCACCGATCAGCGTATTGGACGCAGCACCTGTCGCGGTCAGAGTGTCATCATTGTCCGTTCCGGTGAGGTTCTCGATACCCGTAAAGGACTCGTTCACCTGTCCGTAAACAGCCGTTCCGTCGCCATCAGCGTCGACAGTGGCGGTAACGCCCAGACCGATGCCTTCGAACGAATTGGTGTCGATGCCTGCACCGCCATCAATGAAGTCCGTTCCGCCGCGACCGATCAGGATGTCGTCACCGTCACCACCGATCAGCGTGTCAGAACCTGTTCCTGCACCGCCGTCGAGAATATTGTCGTTCTCGTCGCCGGTCAGCATATCATTGTTGGCAGACCCGGTGAGGTTTTCGAAGTTGGTGAACGTCTCGTTGACCGGACCATAGGAGGCTGTCCCGTCAGCGAGGCTTGCAACAACATCAAATCCGATATTCTCGAATGAGTTGGTATCGTTGCCTTCACCACCATCAAGGATATCGATTCCTCCGCCGCCAGCGATCAGATCGTCGCCTTCGCCGCCAAAGACCGTCTGCGCGCCGGCACCGTTCGAGATAAAGCTGTCATTATCATCAGAGAGAATGAACTCCTCGATGCTGTCGAGCGTGTCGGTTTCGGTAACTGGATCAACGACGGTAAAGGGCAGAGCAGGGCCTGCATTTCCAGCGTCTACGATAAAGTCTTGCACAACATCGCCGTTCAGACCAGCTGGGGCATTGTGCAAGTGGATGGCTGAAACAGCGCCCAGAGAGATGAGCTCGCTCGGGGCAATGCCTTCAACATCCAGCGTCGAGCTGTAGGTCACAGTTCCATCAGCAGCCACAGTAATCGTTACTGTGGCAAAGCCTGTTGCTTCTGAATCAGAAGCGGTTCCAACCGGAGGCCCTGGCTCTTGTGATGCGTCGAGGCCACCTTCCAGAACGATGGTGCGTACGCCATCTGCATCTGTCACGTCAGAGACGACACCGAGCTGTCCGCGGATTTCGCCGCTGGGAAACTCGCTTGTGTGGATGTTGAAGTAGATATTACCTGCAACCGCTTCAGATACAAATGTCTGGGGGGTCAAGTCGGCACCGAAAGCAGATCCGTCAACGACAGCGTCAACAACTTCAACCGAAAAGCCTGTGTCGCGTGTGGCTGTTCCGTCACCTTCGGCGTCAACAACGATTTGCACGGGAACGTCCAGATCAGAGAAGTCGGCTGTATCGAAGCCTTCGCCGCCGCTCAGGGTGTCATTCCCCAGACCGCCGATCAGGGTGTCATTCCCCAGACCGCCTGTCAGGACATCATCGCCGCCATTACCGTTTAGCACGTTGTCGTTGGCGTCACCTGTGATGTCATCATCGCTTTGCGAACCGGTCACATTCTCAAAACCGGACAGAACATTGTTGCCTGCGCCGCCTACGGCTGCGATCTGGCCTTCGCCTGCTTCAACGGCTGCGTCAAACTCTTCAGCTGAAACTTGCTGGTTGAGATCAACTTCGACACCAGCCGGAGCAGCAGAGAACAAGACTGTGTCTGTGCCTTCGCCACCTTGCAGGAAGTCATCACCGGCAAAGCCGTGAACGATGTCATTGCCTGCACCGCCGTCAAGGACGTTGATTTCATTATTGCCAAACAGGCCGTCATTGAAGTCAGATCCGATCACGTTTTCAACATCGTCAACATCAACGATTGGTTCGCCACCTGCTGCCGGAGGCGCCGTCAGTACAGCCCCGTCCTGGCTAGGCGTGCCGTTTGGACCAGCAGAATTAACGTCCAGATCAACGATCACACCGCTGAAAGCGCCGCCGGTCGTGTTTTCTTCAACGGCTGAAAAGTCGACCGTGTCGATGCCTTCGCCGCCGTCAATTGTGTCGAGGCCGTCAGAGATGATCGTGTCATCGCCTTCGCCGCCGATAAGCGTATCCGCACCGCCTTCGCCGTTCAGGATGTCATCTCCCCCCTGGCCGTTCAGGACGTTGACGCCAGAGTTGCCCGAAATATTGTCGTCACCCATGGCAGAGCCATTGACGTTCTCGAAGTTCGAGATTGTGTCTGATTCCATCTCGCCAATGGTTGCGGTCGCGCCGCCCATCTCGTCCAGATCGATGGTCACGCCGCCGCCTGCAGAGAACAGGATCGTGTCCGTGCCCGCGCCGCCATCAACCGTGTCAGCACCACCAAATGTGTGAACTGTATCGTCGCCAGCTCCCGCATCAATGACATTGATTTCATTGTTGGCCAGAATCAAATCGTCACCGGACGTGCCGATGACGTTCTCGATATCGTCGATTTCCACAACAACTTCACCGCCGGGCGCATCTAGGATCGCACCGTCCTGTGAGGCAGGTCCGGGTTGGGGAGTGTTCGTGTCCAGATCGATAACCACGCCTGGTGCCGCGCTTGATAGATCAAGCGTATCCGTGCCAGCACCGCCGTCCACTGTGTCGAGTGCATCGGAGACAATGGTGTCATCACCCGCGCCGCCAATAAGCGTGTCAGCACCTGTACCACCAATAAGCGTATCCGCGCCCGTGCCACCATCGAGCGTATCGTTGCCCGCGCCGCCATCAAGCGTATCATTGCCTGCAAGACCGGAGATTTGATCATCGCCTGCAAGGCCTGCAATCGCATCAGCTTCCGCCGTTCCAACAAGAATATCAGCCATGTCGGTAGGGTCGTCACCGCCCCCGCCAGAGACACCTACGCCGATGCCAACACCAGCAGCCACAACAGCCGCTGCACCAAGCAGGAGCGCATTGTCTGCGATAAAGCTGGAAGCGTCTGCTGCAAGTCCCTCGGCAATCGCTGCATCAACGAAAACCTGACCGTTTTCAACAGTGACCTGGCTCGCATCGAGCTTCAGGACTTGTCCGTCATCCATAACGATTTCTACGGAGCCATCAGGCAACTGTCGTACTTGAGCAACGCCATCTATTGCGTCTGCGGCAACAAGGTTGTCCGCTTGTTGAGCACTTGCTTTTCCTGAAAGACCAAGACTCCCGAGAGCAGCTAGCGCTGCCCCTGCGAGCTTGGAGCGATTGTTGGGTGTATTCGATTTCATAATATTTATCTTCGTTTTGAGTTCGTGGAGTGGGGGTGTGTGTCGGCTGCGCGCAAACGAATTGCGACAGAGAGCTGATCTCAGGGCCGGTCGATTTTGTCCTTCGGCGCATGACCAAGCGCTCCTTGCCGCTACAGGGGGTGAGACGGTCCAGCAGCTCAGATGGTTCAAAGAAAAATGCTCAGACTCGCGATAAATCACCTGAACCCCTTCTGTGGCGGGTGATCCGGCCATGGGTGGTGTCAGTCGAAAGCGAACCGGTCTCCGAAATTCGCGAACGAGCAGGTCTTTGGCAGCCTGTAGATATGTAGCATTCAGCGAGACACCTTGTTTAATATCCTCGCAGAGGAAGAAATGTCGCTCCAATGAATAATGATCGACGCGATATTCTACGCAAACCGCGTGTGCTTGAGCATGCAGCCAAGATTGGTGATGTTAGCAAGACCTGCCGATATTTTGGCATTGGGCGAGCTGCGTTTTACCGGTGGCGCAAAGCCTATTCCAAGCATGGCGAGGCTGGGTTGATCAATTGCAGGTCAGTGCCGCACAATCATCCCCGGAAAACGTCACCTGAGATCACAGAAAAGATCCTGCACTTGTTGCGCCGGACTTACCATCTCGAGCCGATGCGGATTATCTCAAGCAGTTCGTTCTATGGATGGCCGGAACGGTTGCGCGCCCTTCGGCGATCTATGATTTGATCCACAACAGGATTGATCTTCAACATGATTTGGTCGTCCTTAACCCCGTAGGGCGGGCCAGAACAAGAAGTACAGGCCAACCGTCAAGCTGCCTGAGACGTTGAGAGACCATATGGGGGGGCCTTTCTTGTTAATGAGGGACGGGCAAAATATTCGGAGTGTGAAATCAGCTTGGAGGCGGATGCGCAAGGCAACAAGGTTCGGCTTGGGCGTTACGGCCTATTCGATACGCCACACGATGGCACGGCACTTAAGAATATGTGGAGTATCGGATTGGGAAGTGTCCGCCCAGCTTGGCCACAAACAATCTGGCATGTCTACGATGGAGATTTACGCGCCTTTCGCCCCTGCATACTTGGCTACGTCCGTGAGGGAAAAATGGTGGTCGATACAAGGATTGAACTTGTGACCCCTGCAATGTCAAAGGAATAATTATTCAATAAAAACAGGGTGTTATGGGCACTTCGTCTCATTTTCTTGCCAAAAAAGTACAAATAAATCAATGTGCGTTTAGTCGGCTGCGTGTGAAATGCGTGTGAATCGTGTGCTGATGAGTTCGATTGCCGTTCTAGTTGACTGTTCTTTATAGTCTTTGAACGTGCGCTTGATTTGGTTGCTAGGTGTTTAGTCCCGGGAAGTGATGGAATCGCTTTATGCAGTGATCCATCATG
>CAZMMU010000047.1:0-15826 GCA_964567455.1 uncultured Hyphomonas sp. | reverse complement strand
ATTCCTAATCCGGAGGCCACAGGTTCAAATCCTGTCGGGGACGCCAATTCCGGATCCTCCGGAGAGATTGAGAAAACGCTTGAAACGGTCGCGGCTTTGGCGCAAATGCCGAAGATTACAACCAATACGGGGAGTGCCTTAGCATGGATCGTGTACTCATAATCGGAGCAGGGGCCGCAGGCTCCGTTGTCGCCCAAAAATGCGCGATGGATCGCGACACATTCAAACACATCACACTCGCTTCGCGTCGTATTGCGTCATGCGAAAAAGTCGCCGCGCTCTGTCAGACGCCGATCGAGATTGCGCAAGTTGACGCTGATGATGTTGCTGCCACCGTTGCATTGATCAACAAGGTCAAACCCGATCTCCTGATCAATATGGCGCTGCCTTATCAGGACTTGCCCATCATGGATGCCTGCCTTGAGACCGGCACCAATTACATGGACACGGCCAATTACGAACCCCGCGACGAGGCCAAGTTCGAATATCGTTGGCAATGGGCCTATCAGGACCGTTTCGTCGACAAGGGCATCACAGCCATTCTCGGCTGCGGCTTCGATCCGGGCGTCACCAACATCTATTGCGCCTACGCCCAAGAGCACCTGTTCGATGAAATCCACTATATCGACATCGTAGACTGTAATGCGGGCGACCACGGCAAAGCTTTCGCGACCAACTTCAATCCTGAGATCAACCTGCGCGAAGTGACCCAGCACGGCAAATACTGGAAGGAAGGGGAGTGGATCGAGACAGACCCATTAGCCATCCGTACCATGATCGACTATCCCGAGGTCGGCCCACGCGCCTCATATCTGCTCTATCATGAGGAAGAAGAGAGCCTTGTTAAGAACATCCGTGGTCTGAAACAGATACGCTTCTGGATGACCTTCGGCGACGAGTACATAAAACACCTCGACGTGCTCACCAATGTCGGCATGACGCGGATTGATCCTGTCATACACAAGGGCGTTGAGATTATCCCGATGGAGTTTCTGAAAACCTTGCTTCCGGAGCCCTCAAGCCTCGCTGATGATTACACAGGCAAGACCTCTATTGGCTGCATCTTCCGCGGTCTGAAAGACGGCAAACCGCTCACCAAAATGATCTACAATTCTACAGACCACGCCGAAACCTTCAAAGAAGTCAGCGCTCAAGCGGTCTCCTACACAACCGGCGTGCCGCCCGTCTCCGGTGCAAAAATGTTCTTCTCGGGCGAATGGTCGGGCAAGGGCGTGTTCAACGTCGAACAATTCCCCGCAAAACCGTTTCTGGACGACGTCGCCAAACGCGGCCTGCCTTGGCATGTGCTGGATGTTGCCGACGGTGAGCATACGGAGTTATTTGGGTTGGAGACATAGTTGACCAAGCGTGCACGAATATACGGCGCAGTATACAAGATACTATTTCCGGTCGCGTTCCGGATGCTAGTAATGTCTGCAGTATTGCTATTGCTTGCTTTTCTTGAAGTGCAGCGGTCAGATGATGCAGATACGTTTTGGGGGGGCATCACCGCTAACTGGTATATATTTGCTTTCATATTGGGCGCATTCGGTCTCTTCCATCTATTTAGGTCGTTCGCCAAGTGGCACGATGATGAGTATGGCTCTCCCGATGACAAATGACTCTGCGTACAATATTCCAACCCCCACCTTCCTTCTAGACGCCGCCCGTCTGCGCGCCAATCTGGAAACTGCCGCCCGCATCCGTCGCGACGCAGGCTGCAAAATTCTGCTCGCCACCAAAGCCTTTGCCTTGCCCGCTGTCTTTCCGCCCATGCGCGACTATCTCGACGGAACCACAGCGAGCGGCGAACACGAAGCCCGTCTCGGCGCAGAGGAGTTCGGCAAGGAAGTCCACGTCTATTCTCCTGCTTACACCGAAGGGGAAGTCCGTCGCCTGACAAAGCTCGCCCAGCACGTCTATTTCAACAGCGCCGAACAGTTCGCCCGCTTCGGCCATATTGCGCGCGCGGCAGACTGCAAAACCGGTCTGCGCATCAATCCGGGCTATTCCAACGCCACATTAGGCGGCGCGCTCTATGATCCGTGTGCGCCCGGGTCGCGCTTTGGCGAAGTGCCTGCAAAGCTTGATACAGTGAATTGGAACCAGATCGACATTCTCCACGTCCACGCGCTTTGCGAGAGTATGGCGGATGGCTCGGTCGGCCTTATCCATCATCTTGCTGAAAATTTTGCGCCCTATCTCGAAAAGGTCAGCGCCGTAAATTTCGGCGGCGGCCACTTCATCAATAAAGACGGCTATGAAACGGACGCGCTCATAACAGCGATCCGCGCCTTCAAGGCGCGCTTCACTGTGGAGGCCATTCTTGAGCCGGGCGCTGGGCTTGTCGTCAATACGGGCGAGCTCCATGCAACCGTCCTCGCGCTCCACGAAAATGACACCCAACTTGCCATCCTAGACGCCAGCGCCTCGACCCATATGCCCGATGTGCTCGAAGCGCCCTACAGACCTGATATTTTGGGCGCAGGTCAGCCAGACGAGTTCGCCCACACTTATACGCTCGGCGGAAAAACCTGCATGACCGGCGATGTGCTCGGCACTTACAGTTTCCCCGAAAAGCTGGAGATCGGCCAACGCCTGATCTTCACCGACCAGATGCATTACACATTCGTCAAAACCAACACCTTTAACGGCACCCCACTTGCGAACATCGCCGTTCGCAATGAAGACGGCACAATCACCATGCTCACCGATTTCGGCTATGACGAGTTCCGCGCACGGCTTGGCCGGGGTTAGCTAAAAAACCTAAACGCTCTCATTGATCCATTCGGTGATGCGCTGTTTGGACATAGCACCCAGATGCGTTGCGGTGACTTTACCGTCCTTGAACATCATCAGCGTCGGCAGGCCGCGCACACCATATTTCGAGCCAGCCATCGGGTGATCCTCGACATTGATTTTCACGACTTTCACCTTGCCAGACAGCTCGTCAGACACCGCTTCAAGATGCGGTGCCATTTGCTTACACGGGCCACACCACTCAGCCCAGAAATCTACCACAACAGGCATATCGCTCTGGATTGTCGCGTCAAAATCGTCATCGGTAATGTTTAGAGCAGCCATGCTGGTCCCCTTTTCGAGTTGCGTAAGTAAAATAGGCTGGATTTACCAGAATTCAAACAGCTACACTCGTTTGTGATAGTGCCTTTTCTAACAAGTCGGCAGGCAGGGGCATCAATTTCGGCCCATCGGTCCAGACGAGAGCAGCCCGAATCGTCCGGTCCGGATAAGCTTCTGCCAGAACAGCGCAATAGGCCGCCATCTGCAACAAATAGGACATTCCGACCTTATCGGCCGATTTCGGCGGTGGCCGATCGGTTTTATAGTCAACGATCAGCACATCTGTTTCCGTGACAATCAACCGGTCCACGCGACCATTGGTGATCATATGCTCTGGCAAACCCGGCGCGGTGCCGATCACGGGCGCTTCAGGTCGCCCACCTTCGGCGAACACCTCGTCAAATTGTGTATCCGTCAACACGCCCATCGCCGCAGACAGCATTTCGGCGCGTTCATCCTCTGCCAATTGCGTATCGCGCGCCAGAAACGCGCGGCCTGCAACCTCTCGCTTATTTGCGGGCAAAGCGGGCAACCGCTCCAGCAGAGCGTGGATCAATCGTCCGCGTTTCAGTCTCGCCGCGCGGGCCTCTCCCATGGGCGGCAGCACGGGCGCGTCATCTGCCATCAGCGAGGTTGGCGCGAGCAGGCGCGCAGGTTTTGCCTCTTGCGGGGCAGGCTGGTTCAGCCAGTCGGGCAGCAACGCCGTGTCCTCAGAAGATTGGGCGGGACCTGACCCTCTCGGCGGCAAAGCGCCAAATCGCCAAATTCCGCGCTGTCCATCCTCGTCCATCGGCCGCTCGGTGGCGAGTGTCTCCATAGCTTCTGCACAAAGCGCATACCAGCTCGCATCCGGATACCCCGGTTTTGGCGGCTTGTCGGGAGCGGGCCGCGCGCCATACCAGGGACCACAAATAATCAGCCGATCCTGCGCGCGCGTCAGGGCCACATAAAGCAACCGCCGCCGTTCGCGGGCCTCGCGCTTTTTAGCGTCTTCGCGCGCCCGTTTTGTCGCCGTTACGTCATCGTCCGCCTTCGACATCCAGACAGGCACACCATCAATCTCGACAACCGCCTTGCTGCTGGTGCTGGCTCTTCTTGTCGTGTCCGGCAGGATCACAATCGGTGCTTGCAATCCCTTCGCGCCGTGCACGGTCATTACCCGAACGTCGCCATTGGGTGCAGCCAGATCCCGTTTGATCTGGCTGTCGTCTCCCTCCATGCTGGCGACAAAGCCTTGCAGCGATGTTGCTGTCTTGGCGTCATACGCCATCGCCCGCGAAAGTAGCGCTTGCACCGGATCGCGCATCGGCGGGCCGAGCCGCCGCGCAAGCAGGTCCCATCCGCTTGGTCCATAAACGCTCGGCTCTTCCAGCAGAAGCGAGAGAAATTCATAGGCCGGCAGATATCGTCGGCCCAGCAGGGTTTCGAGAAACCGGGCCACCGCAATATGTTCTGGAACCTGCGACCCTTGTAACCTTTGCCACAATGTCTCGCGCCCGCGCTCAAAAGCCAGCTTGAACAAATGCTTGTCATCATCGACAAGATTGCCAAAAGGCCCGCGCAGAATTTCCGCCAGCGTCAAATCATCTTCAGGTAGCAGCACAAACCGCATGAGATTGAGACAATCCTGAACACCAATATGATCAGCCAGCACCAGCCTGTCCGCTCCGGCCACGGGCACTTTTTCATCTTTCAGAGCACTGATCAAAGCATCAAACAAACCGCCGGTCCGGTTGTCGACAAGGATCAGCACGTCCCCCGCCTCCACAGGCCTGTACGCCCAATGCCGGTCTGCGTCTTCAGCCCAGACCATATCCTGCCGGTCAATCATATCCCTGACCGCCTCCGCAATCTTGCGGGCAAGCTTGTTTTTCGGACTTTGCGCAGGCTGGGTGTCCAGCGGCGCTTCGGCAGGTTTGGCCTCTTCTTCTTGGGTGGGCACGTCAATCGGCCACAATTCAACACAGCCGGGCTGGTTGGCGCGCCGTGCTGTGTGCCGCGTCAGATTGGCTTCTGCAACGGGTTGGGCGATATAGGGGTTCCCATCCACCTCCCCGCATTCCGAAACCTGATCGACAAATTGAAGGATCTCAGGCGACGAGCGGAACGACATGCTCATTTCAGGCAATTCCGCCGTGCCGAAATTCGCCCGCGCTTTGGCTTCAAACGCCCGCCGTTCCTCAAGGAATTGCTGCGGGTCCGCGCCCTGGAAGGAATAAATGGACTGTTTCTCGTCGCCCACAACAAACAAGGTGCGTGGGTCTTGCGCTCGCTCAGTGCCAAGCCCTGAAAAGAACTCTTCGGTCAGAGCATTCAAGAGGCCCCACTGATCAGGGCTGGTATCCTGCGCCTCGTCCAGGAGCACATGGGTCAGCCCACCATCAAGCTTATAAAGCACCCAATTGGCCGCATCCGCCTTGGTCAGCAGGCGATGGGTCAGTGCGATGAGATCATCAAAATCGAGCGCCGCATGGTCTCGCTTGGCCTGTCGGTAACGCTTGAGAATTGGCAGCGACAAGTGTACCAACGCGCGTGACCGCTCATAAAGTCGGGCCGCTTTGATCGCCTGATCGAGCGCCCGTATCCGCAAGACTTCCGACCCTTCAGGCAAGTCCTCCGTTTGGAACAATGCTGCTGCTTCGGCGTGCGCGAGGACAGGCTTGCTGACCACCGTTTTGCGTTCCGACCCGCTCTGGGTGAAAAACAAGGTACGATAAAAGGCCCATTTGTCCGCCGCTCTCTGCGTCTCAAAAACCTCTCGCAAAGCCTTGGCCACGCGCGTCGATCCGGCTTTACCGTCTGCGTCCAATATTTCAACGACGCGGCCAAGCGCGCCAAGCGGAAGTGTCGCCATAGCCTGCGCGATCAATGTATCTTCGTCTTCCTCGGGCGCACCCAGAGCTGCCATTAAGGCCGCGTCCATCAGCGTCGGATCCTCGTCATAGCGGCGTGCAAAATCGAGCAATCTGGGGCCCGTCGCCCGCGCTGCCTCCAACCCTTTCGCAATACCGGATCCGCCGCCCGCCAGCGCCACCGTGTCCAGCACATCGCGTTGCTCGGCCGCTGCCTCGATCAACCCCTCGGTCAGCGCATCCGTCCAGAACCGGTCCGCATCCGCTTCATCAATCTCGTTAAACCCCGGCGCCACTTGTGCTTCAAGCGGGAACCGCCTCAGAATACGCGAGCAGAACGCATGGATGGTTTCAATCCGCAGGCCGCCCGGCGTCTCCAGCGCTTTCGCAAACAGCGCGCGCGCATCCCGCAATTCGCCATCCGAATACCCCGCCGGATCGCGGTTCTCCAGCGCTGCAAGCTTGGTTTTCAACGATGCCTCATCAAGGATCGACCAGGTGCCAAGCTGGCCAAACAAGCGCTCCAGCATCTCGTTCGCAGCCGCCTTCGTATAGGTCACACACAGAATTGAATCCGGCGTTGCCCCCTTGAGCAGCAGACGGGCCACGCGATCAATCAGAACTTTGGTTTTCCCCGATCCGGCATTCGCTGACACCCAAGCCGAATGCGCCGGATCCGCCGCGCGCAATTGCGCCTTCGCGGCAAGCTTATAGTCCTCGCTATCGGGGCAGGGGATCGGCTCAACCATCACTCGTGTCTCCCGCCCATTCCGCCCGCCGTGCCAGCCGATCAAAATCGCCCGCATAGGTCGACATGAGTTGCACGCGCGGCACCGAGAGATATTTCGCATCAGGCTGGCGATAGGCGGCAATCAGTTCGGTCAGGATCGACCGCGCCGCTTCGGCCAGCGCCTCTGCATCTTCCTTGCCCTTGCTTGTCATCTTGCCTTGAAAATTATACCGCACCGAAACATAGCCAAACCCGCCAACGGCACCGCGCGGCGCGTCAGTTAGCTCTCCTTCGCTTGCAATCACGGCCAGAAGCGGAAGCTGCTGCTCGAATCCCGCCTCGATCTGCTTGCGCGTTTTGCCGTCGCCGGTCTTGAAATCAATGATCGTATAGGTCCCGTCCGCCATTTTCTCGATACTGTCGGCAATCCCGGTCAGGGTGAACGCCCGCCCCTCTATCATCAGCTCCAGCCGGCCTTTCTCTTCTGGCCAGACCGCGACCCGCTCGCTCTGGCGCGCCGCCCACCAGTCGACATATTGCGCAGCCGTTTTCGCGAGCACTGCGCTTTCCGCCTCGACCATATGATCGGGGCTACCCGCACCGCGCAAATGGTCCATAAGCGCGCGGTGGAGCACATCTGCAGTCTGCTTATCCGGCGGCAGACCTTCAAAATCTTCAAGCGCGGCATGTATCGCCGTCCCGCGCGGGCGCGCATCAAGCGGCGCATCCAGTGCCTCTAACGGGGACAGCCTCAAAATGCTGCCAGCATAAATCGTGTACGGATCTCGTTGGAGCGTATCAATCCTTGTCACTGAAAGCTTATCCGGTCGCGCCTCAACAGGGGGGCATGGTTCGGGCTTGCTGAAGGTTGGGTCAGCGGTTTGTCGATCCGCCCGAACCGCCTCGGCCCAAAGGCGCGGATCCGCTTCGGCCGGTGGCGACAAGGCGGCTTGAGCCCCCGCCTTTCCGAGCGCACCTTCGGCCAATGTCCTGAGCCGGAGCACCCAGCGCGAGGCCACCGCTGGCGCATCGTCCCGCCGTGCCGCATAGAGCATCAAGACGTTAGGCGCCGTGGCCAGTTGCGCAAAATCATGCGCCGCCAATCCAAGCCGTGCCTCCGGCGCGGTCAGTCCAAGCGCGATGCGGAACCGGCGCGGCAGGAAGGCATCTGGCGCAGGCTGGGCGGGCCAGACCGTTTCATTCAACCCGGCAAGCACGATCCTGTCTGCCTGTTGCAGCCTTGCTTCAAGCGGTCCCCAAATCGCAAGCCTTGGATGCGCCGCCCCCGCCGCCTCCACGGTAACACTCGCCGCCAAAGTGCTGACAATCTCGACAAACATGTCCGGCATCATGGGTCCAAGCTCCGCGGTAAACGCCGCCACCGCTTCGAGCAGCCGTGAAGCCGCAGCGCCTTCAGATCCTGTCCAGACGCGCGTCTCGTCACCAGCCAATCTGTTGACCAGCGCCGTCAGCGCCGTGACAGCCTCAGGCCCATCAGCGCCCCTGTCGGGATCGGCAAACATGCCGCCATGCGTGCCAGCAATATCCGCAAGCGGCGCAACAAGACCGAGCGCCAGATCGCGTGTCTCCGATGCAATCTCCCCATATGGCTTACCCCTCATCTCCTCGGTTTTTTGAGGAATGTACGCTTGCAGGCTCTGTATGTCGCCCCAGCGGCGCGGGCCCCGAAGAAAGCCAATCTCGAACGCTGCCAACGCCTCCTCATTCGTGCCCAGAAATTCATGTTTCAGAAGCGAGGCCAAGGCCACCGGATGCCCCGTATCGCAGGCCCAATCCAGCGCCAGGGCGACAAAGGCTCCGGCCCGCGTCCGCATCAGCGGTACGCCGCCCGATGGTGGCGCATCAATACCCCAGCGTTTGAGGATCGCTGCCACTTGCCGCGCAATGGTCGCGTCCGGTGTTACAAGCGCGGCCGTCTGACCGTCCGTCTCAAGAGCTTCGCGCAAAGCCAACGCAGCCAACAGCGCTTCATGCGCATCATCTTCCGCCTCAATCAGCGTCAGCCCTTCCAGCGCGCGCGTTGCAAAATCGGCTTCACTCTGCGGTCCAGAAAGTTCTTTAAGCCGCGCGAGCCAGTCAGCGGTCTCGGACGCGGGCGTCAGGCTTTCATGCACCAGCCGTCGCCGCGCAGCGGGGGCATCCTCTTCAAGCGCACCCGGCCAGACCGGGACTTCTGCGGGCACAAGGCCCAAATCCGACAAGGTCCCCGCCAAGGCATGCTGGGGATGATCCGGCGCCACCTCGATACTGGCCCAAGCCTGCGCCGAGGTATCCTTGTCGAGCCCCGGCAACACCACCAACCCCTGAGGCAGATCACACGCCGCGGCCATCAAAGCGCGCGAGGCAGGCGTCGCTCCTGTAGACCCCGCAATCACAAACGGACCCTTGGGCGGGTTCGTTTTCAGCGTCAATCCAATCGCCTCGGCCACAATCCGCCGCCGCGCGAAAGGTTCGGTCGCACCGCTCGCTCTGAGCCAATCGGGCCATGCTTTGGTGACGATCTCCAGAAATCTCACCGAGTCCTGCCAATGGGTCGCCAGATCATCATCCTCGACAAGCGTGCCAAGCCCGGACCAATCAACATGCTCTTGCGACAGCGCAGCCGAATCGAGCAATCGCCCAAGCTCCCGCGCGGCGGCCAGAGCCGAGGCAGGCGGCAGGGCGATCTCACGCTCGTCGTAGAACGCCATCACCAATTGCGCGAGCGCGCCGAGCCTCTGGGCTGCGGGAAGGGGCGGGCCGAGGTCTGTCAAAGCTTCCTCCGCCCCGCTCGGCGGTTCCTCGGTTTCCAGATCACCCAAAGCGCGAATGTCCGGCGGCAGAATGGGCCGCGCCCCGCCCACCTCGTAAAGCGCCAACGCCAGCGCCCGCGCCGACCGTCGATTTGGAACATAAATCAGCGCATCGGCCAGTGCGGCGGGATTATCCTTCAGTCCCGTCGCCTCAGCCAGTGTTTTGGCCAAGGCCCCGAGAAAATTCGCCCCCGGCGGTATCGTCCAGACACGTGGCGTCTCCGGCAGGAAGAGCTCTGCGGGCGTCATGCGCCGTGACACCCAAGCCACATAGCCGCATCCGCCAGCGCTTCTGGCGTTCCGACATGAAGCCAGAAATCGTCAAGCCTGTGCCCCTTCAATCGCCCTTGAGCGATCAGCGGATCCCAAATCTCTAGCGCCGAAAACGGTTTGGCCTCGCGCCCATCATAAAGCGACGGCTTGATAATCCGCACACCAGCATAAGCCCAAGGCGCAGACGCCGCTTCCCCGCGCCTTGTTAGCCCACCGTCCCCGCCAAGGAAAAAGTCGCCCGCGCCAGGAAACCCCAGACACCGCTCTTTGTCCGCCAGCAACAAAAGCGCGTCCATCGCGTCAAGATCAAACGCCGCCGCCATCTCCATCAGTGGCCGCGGCCCGCCCCCGCCCCAGAACGCATCCGTGTTCACCACAAACACCGGATCATCCCCAAGCAGAGGCCGCGCCAGCGCCAGTCCGCCGCCCGTCTCAAGCGCGCGAGGGCGCTCGTCCGAGATAATGATCTCCAAATCAGATCGCCGGGCGACATGCGCTTCGACAAGATCAGCGCACCAGTGCACATTTACAATCGCCCGTTTCACCCCCGCTTCGACCAGCGGATCAAGCAAATGGTCAATCAGCGCTTTCCGTCCGACCTTGATCAGCGGCTTGGCAGTCTTTTCGGTCAAAGGCCGCATCCGCGTGCCCAGCCCTGCCGCCAGAACCATGGCCGTATGCGGAACAACACTCATACCGTATCCTCAAAAATGAAAGCGGCATAAGTCCGCACAAACTCGGCCATGTGTGCACAGGCCGGATGCCTTAGATTGTCGACAAGCAAGCTGTCGAGACGCGGCATGAAGTCGAGATACCGCCGCTTGCCGTCACGAATTGGAAGGCGCGCAAACAGCCCCTTGATCCGCAAAGCATTGAGCGTCCCGAGCACGGCCAAACGCGCTTCAAATGCACCCCGGTCTTTTCCGGTCCCCGCAATATACGCTGCCACCGCCGCTTCGCATGCCTCGTCTGAAACCGTCCGCCGCGCATCCTGGATCAGCATCGCCATCGACCAGCCATCCCAACCGTTGATCGCATCCTGAAAATCAAGCAGCCCGATCCGCGCCAGTCCAGACCGGTCTGGCAACCAGAGCAAATTCTCGGCATGGAAATCACGCAAGATAAAGTCCCGCGGAAACGTCATCGCCTGCCCGATCAACCCGTCCCGCGCCCGCGCCCAATCAGCCAACATCGCTTCGCTCGTCACCATCCTCGGCTCAAGTTGCGGTAACCACTCGGCAAACAAATCCGCGTTCACCCGAAGGGCCAATTCGTCGTAATCAAGAATCGGCCACTCGGCGAGGCAGGTCGGTGCGGGCTGGCTGTGCAGGTGTGCCAACAGTGCGCCAGCTTCACCATAAAGCGCAATTTCGTCCTGCTCGCCGCGCTCGATCAGCCGCGCAAATTCGCGAGCCTCCCCAAAATCCTCCACCAGGGCGAGCCCCGCCTCAGCATCCGCCGCATAAATCTCCGGCGCAGAAAACCCCCGCGTTCGCAAATGCTCGGCCACGGCCACAAACGCATCGACCCGTGACGCGGCAAGCCGCGACTGCGCATTCCAGCCCATCGCATTGCGTGTCGCCTCATCCGCATCCGGCGGGCAGGGGGCGGCCTCAACACGCGGCGCATCCATCAACAGCGCTGTATCGGGCCCGCGCGTGAGCCGGGCATAGCGCCGTGTCGAAGCATCCTGACCAAGCCAAGCCACCTCGGCGCCTGCCCATCCGGCGCTCGCCAGAAAGTGGGCAATCAGATCTTGTCGGGTGTTAGAGCGCGAATCCATGCATACGGTTCTGCCAGTCTTCGCCGTGCGGTTCCAGTCTTGCTTTGCGGCCAGTGCCATCTTCGCTCAGCCGGACATCCAGCCGCCATTTCGGCAAATGCCCCTCGGCCCTCTCTGGCCACTCGACCAGCGCCACGCCATCTTCTGTCTCGTCCCAGCCAAGCTCGGTCAGCGCTTGCGCATTTTCAATCCGGTATAGGTCAAAATGCCAGAGCGTAAATTCCGGCACCTCATATGTCTGCACCAGCGTATAAGTCGGGCTAGGCACCTCCACATCTGCCCCTAGAAGCGCGCGAATAATTCCCCGCGAGAGCATCGTTTTCCCTGCCCCAAGGCCACCATGGAGCGCCACAAAGTCACCTGTTTTCAACAGCGCCGCCAAGCGCGCACCCAGCGCGTGTGTTGCGGTTTCCTCAGGCAGGTCAATCTCGATCATCACAAGGCCTCAAACAAAGGAATATGGGTCAATATCAACGGAAATACGCGCATTCGACGGCACTTTCATCTGTTTCCGCCAGCTGGCCATATAGGCGGACAGATCGACATTGCGCGGCGCTTGCACCAAAAACCGCCGCCGATGCCGTCCACGCACCACTGACAGCGGCGCAGGCGCTGGCCCGAACACGTCCACCCCGTCACCATGCGGCGCAAGCTTGGCGACCTCCTGCGCAAATGCATCAACAGCTTCAGGCGAGGGCGCAGACAGGATCAGCGCCGCCAATCGTCCAAAAGGTGGCATGCCCACCATGGCGCGGTTCTCCCGCTCAATCGCCAGAAACCCGTCCCGATCCCCGAGCAGCAGGGCCTGCATCGCTGGGCTTTCTGGTGCAAATGTCTGGATCATCGCGGTGCCCGGATCATCCGCGCGTCCGGCCCGTCCGGCAACCTGCGACAAGAGCTGATAGGTCCGCTCGCCCGCGCGCAAATCTCCACCTTTCATGCCTGTATCCGCGTCAATCACACCAACAAGAGTCAATTTCGGAAAATTATGTCCCTTGGCGACAATCTGGGTCCCGACCAGAATATCAATCTCGCCCGCCTCCATACGCGCCACAATCCCGCGCGTGGCCTCTCCGCCGCGCGCTGTGTCCGAGCTGAAAATTTCAATGCGGGCCTCTGGCAACAAAACCCGCGCTTCTTCGGCCACCCTTTCTACGCCCGGTCCCACACCCATCAGACTATCTGCCGCTCCGCAAAGTGGACATTTCTCAGGCCGCGCCATCGAATATCCCGTAATGTGACACACAAGCCGTCCCGTATAACGATGTTCGGTCAGCCAGCTATCTGTGCCGGGGCTCTTCAGCCGCTCGCCGCAGGATTTGCAGATCACAAGCGGAGCATAGCCGCGCCGATTGAGAAACAGGAGCGATTGCTCTCCGCGTTCAAGTCGTTCGCCCATTGCATAGGCAAGTTTCGGAGACAGCCACTTCCCGCGCGTCGGTCCGTCTTGCTTCAGGTCCACAAGCTCTACCTCCGGCAATTGCGCTGCGCCCGGCCTTGCCGAGAGCTTGAGCACTGAATATCGGCCCGATTCGGCGTTTGCGACCGTTTCCAGTGCGGGCGTCGCAGAAGCGAGAACGACCATTGCACCTTCAAGCTTCGCCCGCATCACGGCCAGATCGCGCGCATGGTACACCACGCCATCTTCCTGTTTGTAAGAGCCGTCATGTTCTTCATCGACGACAATAAGCCCAAGCTTTTGGTAGGGCAGAAACAGCGCCGACCGCGCCCCGATGACAATCCGCGCCCGCCCATGTGCCGCCTCACGCCAGCTCCGCCGTCGCTCCTTCTGAGACAGACCTGAATGCCAGGGCGTTGGCGGTGCGCCGAACCGTTCGGTAAAACGCGCCAAAACAGCCTGTGTCAGCGCAATTTCGGGCAACAGGATCAAGACCTGCGCGTAGCGGTCTTTACGCAAGGCCGCCGCAATCGCCTCGAAATACACCTCCGTCTTGCCAGAACCCGTGACCCCATCGAGCAAAAACGGCGCAAAACCGCCCACCTCGACCTGTTCGACCAAAGTGCCAGCCGCCAAAGCCTGCTCATCGGTCGGCGCCTTGCCCTCAAGATCACCATTTGGACGCTCAAACGGCGCATCAATATCCACGCGACTTGCGACCAGCGCGCCAGCTTTGGCAAGCCCTGTCACCACGGCGCTAGACGTGCCGGCCTCTTGTGCAATCGCGCTTGCGGACGCCGGGCACAGAGCCTGCGCAGCGTCCAGAGCCCGCGCGCGCGCGTCTGTCATCCGGTCAGGCATCTGGCCGGTTAGCGCATAGACGGTTTCGCGCGGAGAGGGTTGTAATCCACCCCGCGCCCGAAGCGCCATTGCCAGCACAGCGCCCGGAGCTGCGACCGTATACCTGGCCGTAAATTCGATGAATTTGCGCATCGCCGCGCTCATCGGCGGCGTGTCATAGACATGTTCGACAAACTTTAGCGTCCGCCCTTCGGCCACATCGTCGCCAACAACTTCCCAGACCACGGCGCTGCGTACGGTCTTGCCAAGCGGCGCCATCACATAACTGCCCGCGACGACCGACATCCCCTCGGGCACCGCATAATCAAACGGCTCCGGCAAAGCGATCGGAAAGAGAATACGGGCAACAGGCATAGCGTCTCCCGATACATCAGCCCGACGGCGAGGGAAATGGGCTTGGCGCGCTTTGAGCCCAGATGCGTCGCTTACCCGTTTTTAACATCACCCCTGTAATCTGCCGCCATGGATCTCCTCAACGCCTTTCTAACCTATGCCCGCGACGAACGCCGCCTGGCCGCACACACGGTCTCAGCTTACACATCCGACTTGGCAGGATTTTTGGGCTTCACCCGCGCCCACACCGGAACAGAGCCTGGCCCTGTGGCGCTCTCCAAACTCGGTGCCCGTGACATCCGCGCCTTTTTGGCGGCCCGCCGAAGGGATGGCCTAAGCGACGCGTCGATTGCCCGGTTGCTGTCCTCGATCAAGGCGCTCTATCGCTGGCTCGACCGCGCCCACGCCCTTCCAAACGCCGAAATAGATTACCTGGAAGGGCCAAAACGCCCGGCCAGATTGCCGCGCCCCGTCTCTGTCGAGGTTGCCAGGGAGATGATCGAACAGGCTGAGTTCAATCTCGAAAAGCCCGCTTGGGTCGGCGCGCGTGACGCTGCTGTCTTGTCACTTCTTTACGGCGCGGGCCTGCGCATCTCCGAAGCGCTCGGCCTGACCGGCGCCGACGCCACCTTGCCAGAACGCCTGCGCATCACGGGCAAGGGCGGCAAGATGCGGATCATCCCCGTCCTGCCCGCCATCCGTCAGGCGGTAGCTGCCTATGTGCAATCCTGCCCCTATGCCCTTGGTGCAAATGACGCCCTGTTCCGCGGCGAAAAAGGCGGACCGCTGTCCCCGCGCATTGTGCAGGCGCGGGTCCAGCTTCTGCGCGGCGAACTTGGTCTGCCCAAAACAGCCACCCCCCATGCCCTCCGCCATGCCTTCGCCACGCACCTGCTCGCAAACGGCGCAGACCTGCGCGCCATCCAGACGCTTTTAGGCCACGCCTCACTCTCCACAACACAAGTCTATACCGGCGTTGATGGCGAGCGGCTCAAAGCCGTCCACCGAGAGGCTCATCCGAGAGGGTAGGGCTTTAGTCTAGACAATGCCGTCCTGTGCCTGACCAGCCGCAACAGCCAGTTTTGCAAAGTCCCAGACTTCTTTCGAAAAGGGCATCAGCTTCGCTGTTTCAGGATTTGAAAAGCCATCTTCATACCAGCTCGACATAGCGGAATCTGTATCCGCATCGCCCAATGAAAAGAGTTTCGAAGCAGCGATCCAGCGCCGACCGAACTCGATAGCTTCCGGCGTATCCGGCGCGCCATGCCGTAGCCTTTCGGCGTCCGCCAGAATACTTTCCCATTTCGCCGCAATCTCGGCCTGAAATTCCGGCGACATCTTACGCGCGGCAAACATATCCCTTTGTTCTTTGGTATAATGCCGCGCGGCCAGTTCCTCATGCGCCTCGGTCCATTCAAATTCACTCATATCGGTCTCCTTTGTCAGATTTATCAAATCATCCGCAGAGAGGCCTTTGCCATCTTTGAGTTGGGCTTGTGCTTTGGCCAGAACGTACCTTGCGCGCGACAACCGCTCCTGCTGATGGGCGAGCGCCTTGGCCTGCGCATCGAGCACGCTTGCCAATTCAATTCCGCCATCAAGCAGGTCCGAAATCTCCGCCAGCGAAAATCCGATAGATTTCAGCGTCTGCACCTTATGCAATTGCGCAAAATCCTCTGGCCCATAGACCCGCCAACCCGC
>CAZMMU010000046.1:0-15999 GCA_964567455.1 uncultured Hyphomonas sp. | reverse complement strand
ATGAGACTGAACAGCGCTGCACCACAAAGTAGCTTGGAGTTGTAGCGTCGGTTAAACTTCATTTTTGGTTTCCTCCCTAGATCCCGGCGGATGGCCGGTAACCAGTTTTTCTGTTTCGGTGCGCATTATGCTTGAACACTCGCTGTCAATTGAGCGACACCTGCGTCATCGTGTCAACGTTCCGAACTGAGATGGTGCCGTCGGTTCTGCGTGATATGACGTGGAGTTGCCGATAGTATTGGTGTTTGCGCGCGCCGTGCGCCAAGAGTTAGGAGAGATTTGTGTCCGAGTGTGACCAAAATGCCATTGTCCTTTTTTCCGGAGGGCAAGATTCGACCGTCTGTCTCGTTTGGGCTTTGAATCACTTCGCAAAAGTCGACACAATTGGATTTACGTATGGTCAACGCCATCACGTTGAATTGGTCTGCCGCCTGCGGGTGCTTGAAGCGTTGCGTCAGCGAATGCCTATCCTGTCCGAGAAGCTGGGGGAGGATCATGTCAGTGACATTACGGCGCTTGGTGCTCTGAGCGATACGGCGCTCACCCGCGAAAAAGAAATCGAGATGACCGAAACCGGATTACCAACGACCTTTGTTCCGGCTCGAAATCTCGTCTTTCTTACCCTGAGCGCGGCATGGGCCTGGCGGCGCGGCGCGAATGTTCTGGTCGGCGGCATGTGCGAGACAGATTTTTCCGGTTATCCAGATTGCCGTCGAACGACGCTGGATGCGCAGGCTGAGGCTTTGTCGCTTGGGTTAGACACACCAATGGCGATCAAGACGCCGCTGATGGATGTTGATAAGGCGCAAACTTGGCAGATGGCTTTCGATATGGGTGGGAAGGATTTTGTCGAATTGATCGTTGAGCACACTCATACTTGCTATCTCGGGCAGCGGGATGTGCGCCATGATTGGGGGTATGGTTGCGGGACATGCCCGGCGTGTCAGTTGCGCAAGCATGGATGGGAGACATGGCGAGGACAGACCGGACGATGAGCGTATATTCCGTAAAAGAAGCTTATGTCACGCTGCAAGGCGAGGGCGCACAAACCGGACGGGCTGCCGTGTTTCTTCGGTTTGCCGGATGCAATTTGTGGAGCGGGCGGGAAGCTGATCGCGAAACTGCGATTTGCCAGTTCTGTGATACGGATTTTGTTGGGACAGATGGCCCCGGCGGGGGCAAGTTTGCAAGCCCTGAAGCGTTGGCCAAGCATGTTGGAAAAATCTGGCAAGATCGGGACGCCGGGGACAAGACCTCGACGGCCGGTAACGGAACGCCCTATGTGATCTGCACGGGCGGCGAGCCCCTTTTGCAACTTGATGAGCCCGCCATCGCAGCCTTGCACAATGGCGGGTTTGAAGTCGGGGTTGAAACAAATGGAACGCTGAAAGCTCCCGATTCCCTCGATTGGATTTGTGTCAGTCCGAAAGCTGATGCCGTTTTGCAGCAGCGCTCGGGCAACGAGCTTAAGCTTGTTTACCCTCAAAGACTGGCGCGCCCTGAATCATTCGCAGGACTGGACTTTGATCACTTTTTCCTGCAACCGATGGATTCTGACAAGACGGCCGAGAATATCGCGGCCGCCGCAGCATATTGTATGAAGTACCCCCAATGGCGACTAAGCTTGCAAACTCACAAACTGATCGGCCTGCCATAAGCGCGGAGGCGGCATGCGCAGACGTCATGAATGTTGAAGGCCAATGGTTCGAAATTTCCAAATCGGTAAACTTCGAAGCGGCGCACCGCCTGCCGTCTCGGGGCGGCGATGATCCATATGGGCGCATACATGGCCACTCCTTCGAACTGGAAGTCACGATCGCCGGAAAGGTCCAGCCCGGTAAGCTGTGGGTGGAGGATATCGCGGTTCTGACGGACGCGCTCGGCAAGCTTGCTGGGGAACTGGATCATCAATTGCTGAATGATATTGACGGGCTGCCTGTACCTACATTGGAGAATATCCTGGTTTGGGTGGCCAATAGGCTCGACGGCCAATTCGAGAACCTGCGTCAGATAAAACTGTCTCGCCCAAGTCTAAAAGAAGTTTGTGTGCTCAAGCTCGCAACGGCTTAGTAAAGAGCAGAGTGCAGATATGTCCGTTGTAAATGCACACCCTGATGACACGCTGACCGCGGAGATTAGAGCCAAATTGACCGCGAGTTTTACAAGTGCGGCGGCATCAACCACACCTTACCCTTACTGGATTGCCAACGGGATGCTTCCCACGTCTGTTGCGGCGGGCATTTGTGAGCTACCATTCCCCGCTCCAGAGCTGGATGGCGTATCCGGTCGGCGCGAAGTTCATAATGCGACGCGAACATATTTCGATCAGGCTTGTCAGCGTGAGCACCCTTTAGCGGCAGCGGTTGCAACGGCGTTTCAATCTGCCGACATAACGAACCTGATCGAAACCCGGTTCGGTGCATCGCTGAGCGGGACGTATCTACGCGCCGAGTTTGCCCAGGATACGAACGGCTTCTGGCTCGAGCCGCACTCTGATCTGGGCGTGAAGAAATTTACGCTTCTGCTTTATCTATCTGATGATCCGCGGCATAGCGAGCTCGGTACAGATATCTATGACGAGCAGAAGGTCCATATTGGCACCAGCCCATTTGCGCAGGGAACAGGTATGATTTTTGTCCCGTCGAACATTACAATTCACGGATTTGAACGCCGCCCATTTGCGGGCGTGCGGCAATCGCTTATTGTGAACTATGTCAGCGACGAGTGGAGAGCGCGCGATCAATTGGCGTTTCCAGACTGCCCGATCGGCACTTGAAACGGTGAGATGGAGTTCGGTCTTCAAAACCCGGTAAGCAAGAAATTATGATAGAGACCATCCTCGCTGAAGAGCCTGCCCGTCATGCAGAGGGCATTGAAGCGCTCTATGACTTGACATTCGGACCCGGGCATTTTGCCAAAACGGCAGAGCGTTTGCGCGAGTACAATCGGTCGGTGACCGAGTTGAACAGGGTTGCCATCAACGACAAAGGGCAAGTTGTTGGTGTCGTCCGTTTGTGGCCGATCCTTGTAGAGCAGGGCGGGCCGGCACTTTTCGTTGGGCCGGTTGCGATACATCCGGCCTATCGCGGTGAACGGCTCGGTTTGAAATTGTGCAGTCTGGCCCTGGATGCGGGACGCGAAAGAGCGTGGCAAGGCGCCATCATTATCGGGTCACCTGACTATTTTTCGCCTTTGGGATTTCGGCCTGTGCAGCCGGATCAATTGCTGTTTCCGGGACCTCAGGATATGAGCCGCGTGATGACGCTCGATTTGTCGCAGGAGCCATGTCGATATAGCGGACGAATAATTCCCTATCGAATGTATGGTTACGGTGGACAATTTGCCTAGGCGCAGTCTAGAGTCGCAGAACACTATTGTCTCGTCTAACCACGGCCGCTGTCTGGTATGAATCTTCAACTTCTAAACCGCATAGAGGGCACGTTGTGGGCCTGGATGTCGTTTGTGATGCGCCATCCTGTGAAGATGATCGCGGCGCTCATCGCGCTGGCATTATTGGGGCTGGTGCTGGCTATGAACGGTTTGGGAGTAAACTCTGATACCTCGCGGATGGTATCGTCCAAGCTCGATTATCGGAAGGCGCAGATTGATTTTGAAGCGGCGTTCCCGAAGGAAGAGATTCGCGTTGCGTTGATCATACGTGCCCGAAGCGATGATGAGGCGGACGCTTTTGCCGCGAAGATATCCGAGGTGCTGCGTGGTCGAACGGATGTGGTCAGTGATGTGTTTGCGGCGACCGCAGATCCTTTTCTTGTTGAAAACGGCCTTCTGTTTCTGGAGACATCCGAGCTGGACGAGATTCTGGGCGGCATAAGCGCTGCCGCTCCGATCCTCAAACGGCTGGGTCGAGAGCCGGATATGACGCGCCTCTATCTGTCGCTGGCGGATGCGATTGAGCCTATCGATCCCGCCGATGAGCCTGCGTCTGCGCTCGTCCGCGCGATGGATGCCGTGTCTGCGACCGTGGAGAAGCGTAAAGCGGGTGTGCCGGAGCCATTGTCGTGGCAAGCAATCTTCCGGTCCGAGACAGAAGACGGTTCACCGGATCTGCATCAGCGAATCATCTCGATCACGCCCGTTCTTGACTTGTCACGCCTACAGCCAGCGCGGCCAGCGGTCTTGGCGATAGACCAAGCCATCAATGAGGTGGTCGCGGCGAGCGAGTTTGATATTTCTGCATCGATCACGGGCAATGCCGTTTTGCGAACGGAAGAGTTGGCAAGTGTAACGGAGGGTATCGGGGTGTCGCTGGCCTTGTCGGCACTGTTTATCATCGTGCTTTTGATGATTGCGCTTCGGTCCGCTGTGCTGGTGGCAACGTCAATTCTGGCGCTGGTCATCACAATATTGATTACGGCTGGTTTCGCAGCGATCTTTTATGACGCACTGAATTTGGTCTCTGTTGCGTTTATGGTTCTGCTGGTGGGCCTCGGTATCGATTTCATGATTCACCTGGCGCTTCATGTTCAGGAGGAAAGAACGATTGGCCGGGGGTGCAGGGCCGCCTTGTTCAAGTCGAACCGGCACATCGGGGCGGCGCTGGCGCTTTGTGCGCCGACCTCTGCGATCGCATTCTTTGCTTTTGCGCCGACCCAGTTCACAGGTATGACGCAATTGGGCATTGTGTCCGGGTTTGGCGTGCTTGTCGCATTTATTGTTGCGGTCACTTTGCTTCCGGCCGTTCTGGCCTTGTTGCCGCCAAATTCGGGTGTTCGTCTTAAGAGCGGGGTGCCGAGCGGCTATATGTCGAAGCTCTCGATTGAAGGGCCTTGGCAGTCGCGCGTTGCGATGGCGACCATCGCGCTTGGCGGGCTCTCGCTGTTCCTGCTTCCTTATGTCCGGTTTGATGCAGACCCCATGGCGCTGCGGGACCCTGATGCACCATCCGTTCAGGCGTTTAACCTTCTGTTCGATGATGAGGATACGCAGCCCTACAATTTGTCGCTGCTCTTGCCAGACGCGGCCGCTGTTGATGACATTTCACCGGTGCTTGAGGCGCTTCCGGAAGTGCGTCGGGTTTTGGGGCCAGCCGATCTGGTGCCTGAAGATCAAGACTATAAGCTTGATGCGATCGACATAGCTGCATTCGGACTTGAGAGCGTATTTGGCGAAGAGGCCATTATATCAGATGCGGCGCAAGCGGGCGCGGAAGCGCGGTTGGTCACCGCTTTGTCTGAACTCGAACACCCAAGCGCCGCCCGATTGCTAAACGCACTTCAGGAGATACAGCAGGCGCGTATTGCCTCGCTAGATTATGAAAGCGCGATCGAAGGGGATATCTTTCGGTTTTGGGGGCAGCAATACGACCGGTTGGAAAAGCAGATCTATCCGCAGGAAATTACCTTTGATGCATTGCCGGAATTGTTAAGCAGCCAGTTCGTTGCATCCGATGGCCGATTGCGTTTGCAAATCGAACCTGAGGAGGATTTGAGGGACAAAGACGCGCGCCAGCGGTTTGTCGAAGCGGTCAGAGCGGTGGCTCCCCAGGCGGCTGGCTCTGCGCGTAGCGTGCTCGAATCGGGCCGCGTGATCTCGCGTGCCATGGTCATCGCGATCATCTATGCTTGGTTTGCCGTGGCAGGACTGCTGTTTTTTATCTTGCGCGACAGACTGCTGGTTGGCGTCATTTTGCTGACCTTGCTTCTGGCTGGCGTGCTGACAGCAGCCATGTCCGTTGTAATCGGTGTGCCGTTTAACTTCGCCAACGTCATTGCCGTTCCACTTCTGGTGGGCGTTGGCGCTGATAGCGGCATCCATTTGGGCATTCGTGCACGGCGTTCTCGTGATCCGGGCCAAATTTACGAGACATCGACGCCACGTGCAGTCTTTTTTAGCGCAATTACAACGGTCTGTTCCTTTGGAACGCTCATGCTCTCGGCCCATAGAGGGGTGGCAAGTATGGGCATTTTGCTGACGATTGCGATTGGATTTACCCTAATCTGCACCATTCTGGTCCAACCATGGCTTTTGAATGTTTTTGACCGGAAACGCCTGGCAGGGTCATAGCTGCAAAATTACAAGGTGTTATCTTTCTTTCAGGGTTACTTCGGCATATTATCTACAAATGGCCTGGTCCGGGTCGCAAGGTCGTGGAGTGCCTGTGAATTATTTCAAATTATGTTTTGCGCTGATTGGGGCTGCATTGACCTTAATTATGGGCGTCCCGCAATCTCTTTCAGGTATGGCTGTTGCAGAAGACGCCGCCGCGACTGTAGAAGCCGCCATCGCGCCTGATAAATTTGTATCAGACCTGCTGGACGAGTTGCGGAGCATAAACGCTGGTACGGATGGCGGAAGCGATGCAGCGTTGCGAGACGCGCTCCTGCAGAAGATGGCGGTGTCCTATTTGCAAGGATACTTGATCGCAGGGGACATCAAGAAAGCTGCAACGGATGCGCAGATCTCTGAGTATGATGACAATTTTTCAAAATATATTTCAGCGGCAATCGGTGGGTCTATCGACCGTCTTGTCGAGCGACGTATCGATATAGGCGCAACAATTGAGCGCCGCCCGGGTGATTTTGTCGTCAGGTCTAAAGTCTTTTCTGATGCCGGAGAAGAGCGCGCGGTGCTTGACTGGCGAATTCGAGACAGACGCGGGAAACTGTTCTTGACGGACTTCTTCGTGGACGGCCAGTCATTCGTCGTCGAACGAAAGGCGCAATTTTCAGTGATGGTTCGTAATGGCGGATTTGAGACGTTGCTCACACATATGAACGAGGTTATTGCCGAGGCGAGTTAGCCATTAATCGCAATGGGACTGAGGGTCGCTCAGCAACCGAAGCAGTCGTAAGGCTTCCCTGGCTTCTTGCATAATCAACGGTCTTTCGACTTTGCAAAAGTCCAACCAAGCCTGATCTTCCTTGTTTTGCGGTGCAATGCGTTTCAGAGATGCATCCAATTGCAGATCCATAAAGCCAATGCTCTTCTCCAGAGAGAGGAGTTGCAATCGCCATTCGTTGCGGAAGATGTCTTGCGTGGTTGGCTGCACCAAGGGTAAGATATTGTTATCCATAGGCCAAATTTACAACCCTTGGAATTAAAATACAACCAAAAAGATGTATGAATCGCGTAAAAAGGGATTATGCGGCTTGGTCGATAGTGCCAAAATTTCAGGCGTTTCTGCTACGTGGTGCCGTCTTGTGGTTTAGCGCGTTCTAATTCCAACTGTTCAAGTCTAGCCATATAAATGGCCGGGATTTGCGGTGATGGAGCAACATTCATATTAAGCCGTTCAATCACTTGATCTGCGCTGGGGTGGTTGCCATCCGATGCCACGACGCGGCCCACAGTGTTGGTCACTGCCGCTAGCACATTCTTTCCGTTTCGAAATTCATGCCGCCACACGATGTAGGCGCCTGACCAACCGATCAATTGCGTTTCAACTCTATACTTTTCGGGGAATCGAAGGCTGCGCAAATATGAGCCATCCTTGAAGACGACCATTGGCGTCCAGTCCTGCTTTCGCAGACCACGCCAGAGGCCCGTCTCAATCATCCAGTTCATGAGCGCGATGTCCGTGATCGAGAAGTACCGCGTGTTGGTCATGTGCTGGAACATGTCATGGTCGCTGATCCAGACACGGAACTTCATCGTATGACGCGCGTGAATGTCCATCGCGGTTTTAGAGAAGGCCGTTCGGATATAGAGGATCATCAGTCGGATGATGAGGGTCATGTCTTTGCTGGCTCCGAAACTGGATTGCTTATAACGGCGCAGTCGACCACCAGGACTGCAAGCTTGAGCCAATGGTCGTCATGGCTTCGCCAATAGCAGGTGACACGCGGAAGGCAATCATTGCCGTGCCTTCGAGCGCGGTGTCTTTGTCGGGATCAATGGGCCAACGTGCGCCTGTGATATACCCCTCGGCCAAATCCGACAGATAAGCGCCGAACTCCACTTCTCGTTCGTCTCTGAACAAGGGAAGCCAAACGAGGATCTGTGCTTTCGGCCAGCGTCGCAGAGCCCTGGGTAACCAGTCTGCAAGCGTATCCATATCCGCCATGGTTTCATAGCTTGGGTCGACAAGGAGGCACATGGTCTCGCCGGATCGTGGTGCAAGCTTGAGGGCGCCGGCATATCCGTCGGCTCGCTTCGTTTGAATGCGCCCATCCTCCTTGGTCGCATTGTGCAGCGCGTCGTATTCTTGCGGGTGCTTTTCAAACAGCACGAGGCGATCTCGTTCTGTCAGCACGCTTGCGGCAAGCAGTGGCGAGCCGGGATATGCGGCAACGCCGGCCTCTGTCACTGAACGTAGCCACGGTTTTAACGGCCTTGGCGCGCGGTCATCCATCATGGACAGCACGCCGTCCTTGGCTTCGCCAGTTTTGCGGGCTTGCTTGCCCATGAGGTCATACTGACCGCGGCCAGAATGGGTCTCGACATAGAAGACCTTGTGCCGGGCTTCCACGAGTTGTGTCAGAGCGGCATGCAAGACAGCATGTTTGAGGACATCTGCGCGGTTTCCGGCATGATATCCATGTTGATAGGAGAGCAAAGTCCTAGTCCGCAGCTGCGAGGGATGCGTCGCGGGCCGCCTTGAACTCATTGCCCTGATACCATGAAGGCCAGTCATCAGACGCCGCAATATCGCGGCCGAGCTTGAACAGTGTTTGTGTCTCTTGTTCAATGCCGGACATATCCCAGTCCGGATCGTACTCGTCTCCGGGCTTATGGTAGTTTTGGGCTGTATAGACTTCGGCAAAAGCCCGTCCAGCAGCTTCTCCGCCATCAATCTTGTCTATGCCAGCATCAGCGTAAAGCATCGGCACGCCCTTTTTCGCAAACGAGACGTGGTCCGAGCGATAGAAATAGCCCGCTTCTGGCGTCGGATCAGGGACGATGACGCGGCCATCCGCTTCGGCAATCGCTTTCAGGCGATCCTCCAGTTCAGATGCACCGTATCCGACCACCACCATATCTCTGGTCTTCCCAATTGGCAGGATCGCATCAATGTTGATTCCGGCAACAATTTTGTTGAGCGGCACGGTGGGATTTTCTGCATAATATGCGGACCCCAGCAAACCGGACTCTTCAAGCGTTACCGAGACGAACAGGACCGAGCGGTCCAGTTCTTCAGCCATCATGGCTTCGGCGATCTCAAGAGTGGCCGCAGAACCCGACGCATTGTCCACCGCGCCATTGAAAATCTGGTCTTCGTAGAAGTCTTCTCCGGGAGCGCCGGTTTTCTCGCCGGACTTCTTGCCGATATGGTCCCAATGGCTGACGTAAAGCATATACTCGTCCGGCTGCGTTTTGCCGGGGATGACGCCGACCACATTGCGGCTTTGCAGCTCTTTCATCTGCTGGGTGATCGTTCCCGAGGCCGTCAGATTCCCCATATCCTGATAGGTGAAGCCGGGCTGGGCGGCCGCCTGTTTCATAGCTTCGAAATCCAGTCCCGCTTGGCCGAAAAGGTCGAGCGCCATGTCGTTGCTGATCCAGCCCTCCAGCAAGGTGCGGTCTTCGCCAGCGTTTGGGCGTACGAGATCCGGCTGTCCACCTGACCATGAATTTGCCACCACATCCCAGCCATAGGATGCAGGCGCTCTCTCGTGGATCACGATAGCGGCAGCGGCCCCCTGACGCGCAGCTTCCTCATATTTGTATGTCCAGCGCCCGTAATAGGTCATGGCGCGGCCATTAAACCGCGCGTCTTCAGGTGTGGCATAGCCAGGATCATTGACTAGAATAACCACTGTTTTTCCGGCCACATCGAGGCCCGCATAATCGTCCCATCCATATTCAGGCGCGACAACGCCGTAGCCGACAAATACCATTTCGGATTCGCTGAATGAAAGCGTGGTTTCAGTTTGCCGTTTAGACCAAATCACGGCATCCGTGCCGAGCGTCATATCCGTCAACTCTGCGCCATTGCTGACGGAAAAGCTGGAATTGGCGGCATCAAGCGTAAGTTCCACCATATCGACAGGTTGAAAATAGCTGCCATCCGCGGCGCCCGGCTCAAGGCCGATTCGTGCCATTTCGGCAGCGATCCAGTTCGCCGCCGCTTCGCCTGCCTCGGTGCCTGGCGCGCGGCCTTCGAATATGTCGTCGGACAATGTTTCGATCCGGGCGGCGATCTCGGCCCCCGAAATAGCAGGCTGCGTTCCCCTTGATAGCGGCAATAGCAGGTCCTCGCCGATTTGGGCCGTCGCTTCAGTGGAGCCAGCAGGCGCGCTTTCGGATGTCTGCGTGTCGGTATTTGAACCACCACACGCGGCAATCAAGGCGAGGGCGCTGAGTGCCGTTGTTAGTCGAATCATGGATGTTCTCCGTAAAATTTGTTGCCTAAAGTTTGGCACGGCGAGGGGATGCCTTCAACAGGCATATGGCGACTAACGTTGCGTGAAGCTACGTCATCTGTTCTGTTGGGCAATGTGGGGCGCGCGAGTCTTCACGGGCGGGCTATAGACCGCCGCCTCATATTTTGACGCCCGCAATCAAAAGGAGCCAGCGATCATATGGCCGATACCCTCAGCGCGCTTGAACGGGAGATTCGCGCCTGTACGCTTTGCAAGGACGAGATGGGCCGTGCGCCGCGACCCGTGTTTTCGGTATCATCAACTGCGCGGATACTGGTTGTCGGTCAGGCCCCTGGGAACCTGGCGATGGAGAGCGGCAGGCCGTTTTCGGACCCATCAGGCGTTCGTTTGCGCAACTGGATGGGGGTTGATGACGCTCAATTCTATGATGCCAGAAAGGTGGCGATCGTGCCAATGGGCTTCTGTTTTCCAGGCTATGATAAAAACGGATCGGATATCCCGCCGATGAAACGCTGCGCGGAGGTTTGGCGGGCGAAACTGTTGGCGCAGCTGCCAAATATCGACGTAACGCTGCTCGTTGGCGGGTATGCCCAGAAGTGGCATTTGGGAAAACGTATGGGCCGGAACTTGACGGAGACGGTGCGGCAATGGCAAACGTATAAAAGTGAGGGTGTGTTCACTTTGCCGCATCCCTCATGGCGCAACACCGGATGGCTAAAGAAACATACATGGTTCGAGACAGAGACACTTCCCGCCCTAAAAAGCGCTATATCGCAGGCCTTGTCGGCATAGTCCTTATCGGAATGTGGGCGGCGGCCTGTGGTCCCACGCGGGGGCATCAACAAGCCTTGCCAGTGCAGGAGGCGATTATGGAAGCGTTTAATCCCGAGGCTAACACATTTACGAGCTTTGATGGTGCAGCATTGGGGCTGACCACCTGGCAAGCCGATGGTGAGGGCGACCCTGAATATGTTGTCGTGGGGATCCACGGTATGAACGATTATGCTGCTGCGTTCGAATATGCTGGCCCTTATTGGGCTGCACGTGGCGTGACGACATATGCCTATGATCAGCGCGGCTTTGGCCGGTCGGTCGGGCGCGGAAAATGGCCCAAAGAGGAGTTGATGCGCGAAGATTTGCGCGCAGCTGTTCGCATTGCAAGGGCGCGGCACCCTGAAGCGACCCTGAGCGTCGTTGGTATTTCCATGGGCGGGGCCGTTGCAATGACTGCATTTGGCTCGGACAATCCACCTGAGAATGTGGATCGCTTGATTTTGTCAGGGCCAGGCTTGCGCGGCTGGGGCGGATTGCCACTTCTTCATCGAGCAAGCCTGTGGGCCTCAACCAAGATCCGGCCCGGATGGATCGTTGTTCCACCGAAATTTGCGGTGCAGAAAATAACGCCGTCGGACAATTACGACATGCTCGTGCGTCGCGGGCGAGACGCGTTAAACACGTTCGACAACCGCATAGATCAGGTTTATGGCGTCGTTTCTGTGATGGAAAATGGTCACAAGTCGGCCGGACGCTTGCCGCCAAATACGCTGCTATTGTACGGGGCTAAGGATGACATTATTCCCGAATCCTTCATGCGCCGCACCGCGCCGACATTGGCCCCGCATGTGCGCACCGCGTATTACGAAAATGGCTATCATATGCTGATGCGCGACTTGCAGCATGAACGGGTGCTCGAAGATCAGTTGGCGTTTATGCGCGCAGCTGATGCGGAGCTGCCATCAGGCGCGCCGCCAATTCCGTGGGCACCAGAATAGCCAATTTTAGTGAATCGGGATTGCTGTGCTTGCCTGTCATAGTTGATTATGACAATGACATCCCAGTTGACGACCAAATTTTGCGCGAGGCTCCGCCATGTTCGATCATTCTTCCTTCGATGCGCATGAAGATGTCCATTTCTTTCATGATGAAGCGAGCGGGCTAAGGGCAGTCGTCGCTATTCATTCTACAGCGCTTGGACCTGCCGCTGGCGGGTGCCGGATGTGGAATTACGCCTCCGGTGACGCGATGTTGACGGATGCTCTGCGCCTGTCACAAGGGATGAGTTACAAGAACGCGATGGCGGGCTTGCCGCTCGGTGGCGGGAAGGCCGTGATCTGGGGCAATGCACATACGGATAAGAGTCCCGATCTGTTTCGCGCATTTGGTCGCGCCGTCGAAAGCTTACACGGGCGATACTGGACAGCGGAAGACGTCGGGCTGAGCCCTGGCGATCTTGCTGCCGCTGCTGAGGAAACCAAGTATGCAGCCGGTCTCGAAAGCGGAGAGGCGGCCAGCGGTGACCCGAGCCCGGTCACGGCGCTGGGCGTCTATCGCGGTATCTGCGAAACGTCAAAGCGTGCATTTGGCTCTGATGACCTGAACGGCAAGACCGTTGCGGTGCAGGGCGTTGGCCATGTCGGGAGCGATGTTTGCCGTCATTTGGCCAAGGCGGGCGCGAAGCTGTTCATTTCGGATGTGAACGAGCCGGCGCTTCGCCAAATCTCCAGGGAGACGGGGGCGACAATCGTCGCGCCAGAGGAGATCTATGATCAGCCCATGGATATTTTCTCACCCAATGCGCTCGGCGCCACGATCAATGACGATACATTGACGCGTCTGAGCGCGAAAGTCGTTGCAGGGGGCGCGAACAACCAACTGGCAACGTCGGACATGGGCGATAAACTGAGGCAGGCAGGTGTGCTTTACGCACCGGATTACGTGATTAATGGCGGCGGGATCATCAATGTCGCCGCCGAGATTTCGGGAAATTACTCGCGCGCTTGGGTCGACGACAAACTGAACATTCTCATGGACACGCTGGGCCGCGTCCTTGACGAAGCGCTCTCGAGCAATCTGCCAACCAGCAAGGTGGCTGACAGGATTGCCAAGCAAAGGATTGGCCGGAGCAGCTAGCCCCGACCTGATATGCCCCTAGTTCTTTTTGCGACCAAAGAGACCGCCAAGCGCATCACCAACAACATCTTCCACGGCGTCCTCGACCGTTTCTTGAACCGTTTCGGGGGCTGCCTCTGCCGGAGGAGGCGTGTCCGGAAGCTCGGGCGCTGTCGGAGCCGTTGGTTGGGTCGTGCCAGAATCACCTGTCGGGGCGCGCCGCCCGCCCCCCAGAGCATTGCCGAGCACGCCGGTTAGCGCATTGCCCGCCGTATCGCCCAAGACACCACCGACTTGATCCTGAACGAGAGATCCCACACGGTCGACAGCTTTCCCCGCTAACAGGTTTTGCAGCATTCTTGTATCCGGAACAATGGATGGGGATAACCAGTCGCCACTGATCCGCAACGGGATACCTATATTCCCCACCTGAACATTGTTTAGATTTCCTTGGCCGGCTGCGTCGGCCGCAATCTGTAAGGCCATGTCTATGGTCTGTTGACCCAGATTGATCTCGCCCAAACCATCTGCACCAAATGCCGAGCTGAGAATCTTCATAAGTTCAATCTGAGCGACACCATTACGAACCTTCAGGACCGAGTCGAACGAGGTAAAGTCGGTTTGCGTGCTTGGTGAGAGCCCCAGATCGAATGAGCCGGAGGCGAGGCTGGACCTAAGATCGGTTGTGGTTCTGAGCAGTTGACCGATATTGATGCCCTGTAAAGCGCCGTTTGCCAGTGATGCACCAAAGTCGCCATTCAGGCTGTTCATAATGTCATATATGCTTGCGCCTTTACCTGTAATGTCCAGCGAGAACTGACCATTTCCCGACAATCGATCCAGCCCGACAAATGTCTGGAGAATGTCTTGCATCAGAATGCTATTGCCGGTCAGGGCCATCGTCAGTTGTGGCGTCCCGCTTGATGTCCTCAGGCCAATATTACCGCCCCATTGTCCACCAAACGCGCTGAACTGTTCGATCACAGTTGTAAGATTTCCGCCCGAAAGATTAGCGCTCAGCCGAGCATCTGACAGCACGACTTTGTCAATTGTCAGCGCGGGACTGGAAATCTTGATGTCGGCATCAACTGTGTCCAGACTATCGAGCGCGAGCGGTGCCTTGCTCCACCCCTTTGGCGCGTTTGGATCAGGCTCGCCGAGAAATGGGGTAAAATCGATTGCTCCGGTCGTAAGGTCACCTGTGATTTTGGGTCGTGCACCGCGGAGGTCAAATCCAAGTGTGCCATTCGCAGTGATGTCGTCGAGCGTGACGTTCAGCCCGCCAATTGCCACATTGTCAAAGCTGCCGCTTGTGTTTCCAGCAATGTCGAAGCTTTGCAGTGTACTGCCCGGTTCGAGTTCTACGCCTGCGGCTGCGGCCAGATCTCGCAATTGCGCGCTCGCCGCTCGGATGTTGCCATCCAGTCGACCCGATCCAGCCATGGACAGCGCGCCGTTAAACGCAGCATCGAGCAGCGGCCCCTTGATGCTGAAATCGGTATCGCTTATCGCCAGCGCATCTGTTGCACCGCTCACTTTGCCCGAAAGCGCGATCCGTGCATCTCTCAATGCGCCCGCTTGGGCAATGTCCAATCCCAGCGCATCGATTGTCTGTGCGGCCCGGTCCATTCTGAAGGTGAGGTCGCCATTGACGCTGGTTGTCTCTGCCACAGTCACGGCACCCGCATAGTTGACCTCTAGCGCATCGCCGTCGACCGTCAGCGTCGCAAACTGCAAGTTCAGATTGTCGAGCGCACCCGAGACCGTGCCTTCGCTGTTAAGGCTTCCAAGTGGGGGCAACGCAACCGGAAGCGTGGATGGGTCGACCCCTGCATTTTGAGCCAGAACGCTGATACTGTCTGCGGCCAATGCAAAGGCCCCGTCAAGCGATGGCGTGTCGCCCAGCGTCGCGCTGCCATCATAGCTCGCAGTCGCAAAATCAGTAGACAATACGGCGACGAGGGCGGTCTGCTCTCCGTCAATCAATCCTTGCGGTGATGCGAGATCGACCGAGAACCGGAAAGCGTCGCCATCGAAAATACCGTCGCCCTTCGCCGTTAGCGGGAGCGTCAGGGCTTTGACCGACGCTTCGGCATTAAACTCACGCAATTCGTAAACGGTTCCGGCTTCTGCATCGTCATAGGTCAGCGACGCATTGATAAGCCGCGCCCGATCAACCCCTGCATCGACCGAAGCGCCGCCTTCAGAGGTATCCTCTGCCGCTGTCTCATCTGTCTCGCCACCCAAGGCCCAGTTGGTCCGGCCGTCGGCGAGTCTTTGCAGACGGATATCCGCGTCCACGAAGGCCAATTCGTGCACTTCAACTTTGCGCGACAGGAGCGGTCCCCATTTCACCGACGCACGCAAAGCACCGGCTTTGACCAGATGCTCACCGTCGAAACCCTCAGCATTGGCCACCGTGACATCCTCGATGCTGGCCGAGATGCGCGGGAAGAAGGATAGCCCGACATCGCCGTTTAGAGCGATCTGGCGCCCCAGCGCACTTGTTGCCGCTGTTTCGATCCGTTCCTTATACACATCCTTGGGAATCAGCAGGGCCGCCCCTATCGCAGCGCCGATGGCGAGGACGACTATAACGAGTATGGAAATAAGGACGCGTTTCATGGAACTTGCTCCGTTGGTGGCACATATCGCAGTAGGTTAGCATATTTCACCGCCGATGAACGTCATTTGAAGGTAAAATAATTGAAAGCTCTGCTTGACCCAAAAGAAGAGGTTGATTAGACGAGCGCTTCGGCCCATAAGGGCTAGGAAATGCGCGGGTGTAGCTCAGCTGGTTAGAGTGCCGGCCTGTCACGCCGGAGGT
>CAZMMU010000045.1:0-17828 GCA_964567455.1 uncultured Hyphomonas sp. | reverse complement strand
GCTTTTGTTCCCGTGTCCCCTGCGAAGGCAGGGGCGGCTCCTCAATCTCGCAAGAGCGCCAAGCCAGCCCTGCCTTCGCAGCGCATACGGGGACTCACCCCGCTTCAAACATCCCAATCCACAATCTCGACCCCGCTCGTCGGCGCTTGCCGCCGTAAAGGCGGGTTCGGGTTGACCGCAACGCCCCTGTCGGCCCAGACCAGACAGGGCAGGTCGGTCACATGATCGGAGTAAAAGCTGATCGGTCCGGCGGGCCGCACCCCGTCAAAATACGCCTCGACCCGCCTTAGCTTCTCCTCGCCATAGCAATTCTCGCCATCGAGCGGCGCCATCAGCCGCCCATCCGCATCCCATTGCAAATTCGTCGAGATATAGCCGTCAAACCCCAGTGCCTCGGCCATAGGCGCGACAATCAGATCGACCGCAGCGCTGGCAATAATCAGCCTGTCGCCCGCTGCCTTGTGTGCCTCGATCACCGCGCGCGCCTGCTTACGCAAACCGCCCGCCACATCCCGCTCGACAAAGCCGCGCGCCAATCCCTCAAGCTCATCCCGCGTGCGCCCTTCCAGATAAAGCGCAATCGAGCGTTCCTTCACCGAAGCGCGATTGGCAAAGCCCGCCTTGTATTTCACCGCCTGCAAACCCGCCAGCGGCAGCTTGCCCCAAAACCCGAGCCCGCCACCTGTCGCATAGCGGACAAACCGGCTCCACGTCCCTTGGCGGGTAATCGTCTTGTCCAGATCAAACAGCGCGGTGCCAGCCATAAAAATTCCAATCAGCCAAACGTCTTCTTTATATCAAGCTCGACCTGTTGCGATAGGGTGCGCTGGGTGATCGCCACCGCCAGCACCAGCGCCACCAGATCGCCAATGATAAACGCCCAGCCCGGCCCGGTCTCGCCAATGGTCCTTGCGAGCACAACGAACAGGACCAGCAACACGCCGACCCCGCTCGCCCGCGCGATGAGCGCCCGTCCGGGCCGGCCTGCAGCATAAAGCGTTGGCAGCAGCGGGGCATAGGCTGCCGAAATCGACGCCGCCAGCAACAAGAACAATGCCAGCGTTGCGCTCGGTCCATAATCCGCGCGCATCAAATAGGACAGAACATCCGGCCCGAAGACAGCAACCACACCGCCAACGACAAGCGCAATCGCCACCATGATGCCGCCCGTGCGCAAGATCAGCGGCCAGACTTTATGGGTCTGTCCCGCCTCGACCAGTTTGGCAAGCTCGGGATAGATTACCTCGTCAAGTTGCTGGGTCCCACGCACCAGAACACTGGCGATCTGCTGGGCAATCTTGAACACGGCCGCATAGGCCGGTCCCAACACGCCACCGGCGAGCAAAACAGGCAGTTCCAGCTTGGCAACCGCAATCGACGCGTCGATATTTGCAATCCAGCAAAATGACCACAGCCCCTTTTCAGGTGATTTCAGAGTGGGCGGTTTGGAAAACAGTCCATTGAGCAGACCGCGCACTTCAAGCTGCCAGAGCGCAAGCAACCACAAAATGACATAATCCATGAGCGCAGCCACCGCCCAGACAAGCGCAAATGCTGCAAACCCGCCGCCCGTTTGCATGATGAGGACCACGCCGACAAACCGCACCAGCGGCTGGACCAGCGTGTGCATTGCGAGCAGATCAAACCGGTCGATCAGGCGTAAAGTTCCCAGGGCGCTTGACCGCAGTCGCAACAGGATCAGCAGGCAATAGGCCAGCCCGATTGGCAGATAGGCGCTGTCAAGATTGAGCGCGCCATGGCCCAGCCACAAAACCACCGCCGCAACCACGCTCCCCACCAGCGCCGTGACCATATCGAGCCCAAGGGTAAACCGCATCAAACGGTGCAGGGCAGGCGTATCACCCCCTTGCAAATGCGGAACACCAAACCGGATCAGAGCCTGCCAGGATTTGAACGTCCCCAATTCCGAAGACAACAGCATAAAGGCATGCAGGATAAACAGCGCGCCAAGCTCGGCCGGCGGCAAGATGCGCGTTGCCAAAACCATGGCAAGCACATTGAAAACGGCCCCGCCGCCCTTGCCGAGAAACATCAATCCGGTATTCGCGGCAATGCGCGCTCCGGTATCTTTGGCAAGCTTATCAGACATATTCAGCCAGCTTTTTTAAGGATCGAAGAGACGAGCACCAGATCTGCCGGTTTGTCCACGTCAATGGCCGCCTCAGCAATGGGAATAATAATCGGCGCGATTTTAGCCTTGATCCGGCGTGATCCGAACGCGAACGCAGGCTCCAGTTCCAATCGGCCAAACATCATGCGAAAAAATGTACCCAGGCTGAGATGCCTAGCAAGCTTCCACGGCTTTTTCCGATCTTTTCCGACATCCCGCCAAAACTCTACCGCGCCCATGCCCGGTATCGTGCGGATCAGAAAGAGGTTACAGCCCGAATATCCTTCACCGCCAAAGGGCAAATAGGTCCGCTTGGTCTTCGGGTAAGCTTCCGTGATGACCGTCCGTGTCGCCAGCCCGACCGCAAAATCACATGACCGCGCCTCCGCGCCCTCCAGCAAACATGTCAACATAGCCCGCGTTAAGAGCGGATGGTCACACGTTGTCACCAGCAGCGGCGTCTGCGCGCCCTTTTCAAGCGCAGCCAGCACGGCAGTTGCCGGACCTTTTCCAACCCCTGCAGGCTTTATCCGTCCGATAAAATCGGCAAGATCCGGCGGCGCATTGGTGCCCAGTTCCTTGGGGCACAGCCCGCTGATCCAGATGTCTCCATCAAGCTCCGGTGTATCTCGCAATGCGCGCAGCATGTGATCGATCATTCTGATCCCGCCAAGCGGCACCAGCGCTTTGGACACCACATTTGCGTCACGGCAGAGCGGGCAATTTTCTTGGCGCGAACCGGCAAGGATGAGAACGGACGTCACAGTGGCATCGGTTTCCTATAGCGGCTTCTTGTACAGGCGATAAGTTTTGTAGACCGAGGCGGAAGACAGTTTGATCATGTTCTGGACGTCAATATTATCTTCCAAAATCCAGCTCAACTCGACATCCTCAACGCCGCGCGGACGCATAGCGCCATAGCATGTCTCAAACAGGGCGAGCATCAACGCGCTGCCGGACCGCTTCTTCTGGATCTCCTGACGGATGCCGTTCAGCGGCACGCGTGCAGATTTGACGCCCGACACTTTCAGCCGCCAAAACAGCTTCGCCCAGCCCAGCGGAAACAGGCGTCCGTCGAGGTCGCGGATCGCCTCGTTCAGATTGGGCAGCATCAGGATAAACCCCTTCGCCTCGCCATCCACTTCGCCAAACCAGAATCCGGCTGGATCAATCAGAATCTTCATTTCCTGCGCCATGTGCTGAACCTGAGTGTCTGAGTAGGGCACAAAATTATAATTGTTCGCCCACGCATCATTGAAGATATCCATGGCCAGCGTGATCTCTTCTTCGAACTTGCCTTTGCGCATAGGTCGTATGTTCAGCTTTGAGGACTTTTCCACATAGTCCTGCATCTTCGTCACAATTGGCGGGCGCGGATAGCCTTCATGCGTGTTGCCAAGAAACGCATACGTATCGGTTGCTTTCTCATAACCTTGCGCATCCATCACGCGCGGATAATCGGGCCGCCCATGCGGCATCAGCATCATTTGCGGCGTCTCGAACCCGTCGATCAGCATGCCGCATTCTTCATTAACCGAAAAGTTGAACGGGCCGCCAATATATTTCATGCCCTTGGCCCGCAGCCAGTCTTCCGCCTGTGCGAGCAGCGCGCCCTGCGCATCAGGATAAGCTTGATCGGTATCGAGAAACCCGAAATGACCCGTCTCGTCCTTGTGCACCTCCAAATGGAAACGGTTCACAAAGCTCGCAATCCGCCCGACAATCTTGTCTCCCGATTTGGCCAGCCAATACGCCACATCGAGGTGATCCAGCCCGTGATTTTTCTTCGGATTGAACTGGTCTTTCTGCATCATCCGCAGCGGCGGCCGCCAGCCCGGTTCCCCGCGATAAAGCCCATAGGGCAGTTCGGCAAAGGCCTTCATATCAGCGGCGCGCGTCGCCTGGACAATCGTAACAGTCATAGCAGGCGTGTCTCCCCACACATGTTAAACTGATCAAGCCTGGCTGGATCCGGCCGGTGTGTGTGGTGCGGCTGTGTCGTTGCGCTCGGCTTCCAGCGTCGCGTCGCGGACCCAGGGAAACCGGGTCGCGACCTCGTCCGTATAGCCAAGATTTCGCGCCGTCGCGCTGCGGGTTCGTGCTGTGGCGTCCTTGTAATAAGAGCCCAGAACCGCATCCAGCCAGAACGCCGTTATCGAATAATTGCCGCGCTCATCATGATAATGGTGCAGCAAGTGCGCTCGTTTGACATAGGCTAGAAATTTTGACTTGGGCATAAATCCCAAATGCTGGATGCAATGCACATATTCATAGAACATGGTCATGAAAATACCCGAAGCAATCGCCAGCGCCGCTCCGCCTGGACCCGCGATCAGAAATCCGATCGGACCATAAATCAGAGCAATCGGCGGCAACGTCGTGTGCAAGCCGCCAAACAGGACCGACAATTCGTTTGGCCTCTGGTGATGGTCATAATGCGTCCGCTTCCAAAGTTTGGCCGTGACCTTGAACCGCATCAGCAATTTCGAATGCAGGATAAACCGGTGCGTAATGTACCAGATCACCGGATGCCCGATCAGCGGCACCGCAAATGCAGCCAGCAACAAGACGGCACTGCCGCCTTGATAGATCGCGGCACCAAAGCTTGCCAGCATCAGCATCAAATAGATCTGCACGCCCGGATAGGTGAAATACGCTGTGTTCAGCTCTTTGATGCCCATCCGGTTGAGCAAATGCTGCTGGTTCTTCCAGGATTTCATACTCATAAACATGGCGCACTCCGCCTTGTAATGCCACGCGCGCACGGTGCGCTCGATCCGACCCGTCGAGCATTGTATATATCCTGCAAATCGAACTTGGGCCAGCCCACTTACAGAGAGTTGACCTCAAAGCGGTGTTTAGCCGCGGCCCGTCCGCAGGTTCAGATCCAGATCTATCCCCTCAGCGCCAATCTCGACCGCAGCTTCTTCCAGCCGGGGTTTGCGCAATTTCAGCCGCCGGTTCAGCGATAACGCAAACGGTTCTTTCGGTAAAAAATTCCATTTCCGGTCCAGTTTCCGGTCCGAATCCTGATCATGATAGCTCGCCAAAGCATACGTACCCACTGTGTCCAGCGTGATGCAAAGCGACATTGGTCCATCGGTAGCGGGCACACGGATACGCCGCAACCGGCCATCGCTTGACAAGAAATTGTCCGCATCATCGCCATAAAGCTCGACCACAAGTGCACCACCCGCCTCGATATTGTTCACCAGAGCCCGGATTTGCAGCAGCTCCGGATCGCAAGAATCGGCGCCTTCGCCCTCATAAATATTCAGCTCGGGCGCATATTTTGTGTCCAGTTGCGGCTCCTGAGCCAAGCTGGGCCCTGCCAGCAGAGCCCCCAATACCGGTAAAACGAGTGCGGTTTTTGTTAATCTGGACAAGATTTTCATAAGATAACATCTTCCAATTTATCAAGCGCTGTGGCCTTACTGATGTAAGAAGTCTATCAGACAAACCCAACTCCTCCAGCATGAAAAGGCTGTAATGCGTCGGCTCGATATTTATCTTCTGAAACAATGTGTTCAGGTTGTCGCCGGATTAACCTTTTTGGCGCTCGGCGTACTCTTGCTGGAACGCCTGCTGCGCATTTTCGAACTTGTGTCCAATACCGATGATACCATTGGTGCAGCCGCGCGCATGTTGCTCAACCTTATTCCATATTATCTCGGTCTTGCCATTCCGGTGGCTCTGTTTCTCGGCGTTCTGATCACAGTGGATCGCGTTTCCCGAACAGGCGAATTGTCAGCGTCGCTGGCCGCGGGCGTGTCCATGTTCCAGATCTTGCGCCCCTTTATGCTGATTGCGGGCGTCCTGGCGCTGGTCAGCTTGCTCGTGATGGGCTTTTTGCAACCGCTTGGCCGATATGATTTCCGCGCAACAGTGGATCGGGTCGAGCAGACCTCCGACGAAGCGGCCTTTCAGGAAGGCAAATTTGCCCAGAATGGTCGCCTCGTGTTCTGGACCGAAGACCGTTCTGGCGGGGACAGACTCGGTGCGGTCTTCATTCTCGAAACCGGCCTGCCTGAAGACGGGGAGCGGATCACCACCGCCCCTACTGGCCGGATCGGCCGCGGCGTGCTTGAGGATGAAACGCGGATCACGCTCAATGCGGGGCAAGGCATCACGATCGCCCCGAAAGACAAGCTCATCGTCGAACAGCTCGACTTCCGACGGCTTGACTGGAACATTGAAGGCGATGTGCTCAGCTTCCGCCCGCGCGGCGATGACGAGCGCGAACTGACCATATTGGAGCTGATCACCGAGGCACGCGGCGGCGGACGCGGCGTCGTTGAGCCGCATGTTGCTGCAACCACCGCCCATTCGCAACTCGGGCGATCTCTGCTCCTCTTGCTCCTGCCGCTCATCGCGCTTCCTATGGGGCTCGGCTATGGCCGGTCGTTCCAATCGACGGGCATAGCTGTCGGCATCGTATTCCTGCTTGTCGCGCAAAAATCGCTTGAAGCGGGCCAGTCGCTCGCAAATACCGGCGCAGTGGCACCCTGGATGGGGACATGGCCTGTTTTTGGTCTGATTGCAGTGATCGGTCTGGGCCTGTTCCTGCGCAGCGCGCTTTTTGTCGCCACACCGCCGCTCATGCTTCTATCGTTCGATCTTGGCTCTGTGGTCAAGCGGCTCGGGCGCCGCTTTATGCGCATTATGATGGGGCCAAGTGATCCCCTATGACCCGTTTGATCTGGTATCTCAGCAAGCTCTTCATCTCGATCTGGCTTGTCGCAGCGTTCGGTCTTGTTGTCTTGACCGGCCTTCTGGACTCGCTTGCCAACGCCTCTGAAATTTCCGCCAGCGAGGAAGGGGGTGCCCTCTATTATATGTGGCTGCGCGCGCCAGTCATCTTCGATCAGGTGTTTCCGTTCACGCTCATGTTGGCGCTGCTGTTGACCTTCGTGTCCTTGATTCGCCGCAACGAGCTTGTTGCTTTGCAAGGTGTCGGCCTGTCCGTCTTTGCTCAGGTGCGCGCCCTGACACCGGTCGTTCTGGTTGTCTCCGGATTGGCCGTGGTATTGATCAATGCCCGCGTCCCGCCCTCGGTTCAGGCGCTCAATGATTGGGGCATTGGTGAATATCAGGGCGGCAATGTATCGGGAGATGATCCGCTCTGGCTCAATGACGAAGGCACATTTGTACGGATGAAGGGCCGCGATGGCTTGACCGCATTGACCGATCTCACCTTCTTTCAACGCAATGACAAGGCGCAGATTATCGGCGTAACCTGGGCCAGACGCGCGGTCTTTACAGGCGATGGCTGGGCGCTGTCAGGCCTCTCATCGGTCGCAGTCGACGGCGTCGATCCAGCGCCGGCGCCGTTCGACTTCTGGGCCACCGACCAGACCCCGCTCGTCATCGACAAGCTCGCCGCCGACCCGCGCAATCTCTCGATTCGCGACTTGCGCGCCTTCGCCTCTTTTCGAGGCTCGGGCAGCCGGCCCTCGGTCGCCTATCGGGTTTGGTTGATCAAACGCCTGACCTTGCCGGTCACCGCGCTCGCGCTGTTGCTTGTTGCGGCGCCGGTGATGCAACGCCTTGGCCGGCGCGACACGGGCACATTCGCGCTGATCATCGGCATTGGCATGACCTTCCTGTTCATGATCTTCGACGGGATAATGGTCACTATGGGCACCGCGGGCGCCTTTCCCGCATGGCCCGCTGCGCTCGGCATCACAGTCTTCTTCGCCGGACTTGGGTTATATCTGTGGCTCAACCAGGAAGGGCTCAGATGAATTGGCGGTTCGGCATGATCTCGAACCCGCGCAGTCATTCTGTCTCCAAGCGCGGCTCGGTCCTCGCCGCCGCCGCTGCGCGCGAGCCTGACGCGTCTTTCCATTCCCTCGACATTTTCGAAAACCTGCCGCGCGTGCTGGAGCGGCTTGCAAGCGATGGCGTCAATGCGCTGCTGGTCGAAGGTGGGGACGGAACGGCGATGGCCGTGCTGACCGAAATCCTGAGCGAGCGCTGCCCGCTGCCCGCCGACACGCCCGTTGCCCTCCTGCCGGGCGGCATGACCAACCTTGCCGCCAAAGTGATGGGCGTGCGCAATGCCGGCAAGGGCGGGATCCGCGCGCTTCTGGCCGATCTGCGCGAAGGCAATCTCGCCGCCCATACCGAACACATCCCGCTGCTCGAAATCAGCTTGGCGAAAAATGCGGACCCGATCTTCGGCTTCTTCCTGTCCACCGGCGCTTTGCCCAATGGCATTCGTTATTGTCGCCGCGAGCTACACTCCAAGGGCGCAAGCGGTTCTATCGCGGTCGGACTCACTCTTGCGCGGCTCATCTTCGGCCCGCGCGGCAGCGAAGGCAACGAAGTCATGCGCCCCTCCGACATGGCCTTTGAAAGCGACGCTTTCCACGCCGCAGGCTCACACCTGTTTACCCTCGCCACCACGCTGCCGCGCTTCAATCTCGGCATCGACCCCTTCTGGGGCACCGAAGACAAGCCCTTACGCTTCACCCACGCGACATGGCCGGCCAATGGTCTGATGCGCGCCATGTTGGGCATCCTCGCCAAGTCCGGTCGCAAGACGATGCGTAAACGCGGCATGGAAAGCTTCAACATAGACGAAGCTCTGCTCGGCTATTCCGGCGACCTCGTCCTTGACGGCGAATTCCTCAGCCTGCCGCCCTCCGGCAAAATCAAAATTTCCACCACCCGCCCTGCCGTGTTTATCCGATGACAGACGAACCCTTCACAGACCGCCTCGCCCGCGTGCGCCAGATCATCGCCGCCGAACAAGCCGCCACTCCGCCGCCTCGCGCCATAGACATGGCCGCCGCCATCAGCGCAAAACATGGCGATACGGTGCAAGCCTTCGTCTTCTACGGCTCCGGGCTACGCGAAGCAGACAATATCGAAAAAATGCTCGACTATTACGTCCTGACACGGAGCTATAAAGACATTCACGGCAAAAGCCCTAAAGCGCTGGCCAGCTTCGCCCTGCCGCCAAGCGTCCACTATCTCGAAGCCGAAGACCGCAGCGCCCAGCCGATGAATTCGAAATATTCCATCGTCTCCCTGCCTGCCTTCAAGCGCCGCGTCACAGGCGGCGCACGCGAGCCGATGATTTGGGCACGCTTCTCCCAGCCTTGCCTCATCATATCCTGTCAGAGCGAGACCATCCGCCAAGACCTGATCACAGACCTCGCCAAAGCTGTCTGCCATTTCGCCGATCAAGCCAGCCCCTTAATGTCTGGCAAAATGACCCCGCGGGCCTTCTGGTCTCGTGCCCTCGCTGAAAGCTACCGCACCGAACTGCGCGCCGAACGCCCCCTCGAACGCGCCACTGAAATCGTAGACCGCTACGCCGACCGCTACACCGCGCTAGGCCAAGCCCTGTTCGGCCCGGCAGACAGCGATGGCAATATTTATATCTCCCATCCCTCAAAGCGCGCCCGTGGACGCGCCCGCTGGCGCTGGGCCACCCGCCGCCTCGTCGGCAAACCCGCCACAGCCCTCCGTGTGCTGAAAGCCGCCTTCACCTTCGATGGCGGCCTCGACTATGTTCTGCACAAACTCAAATCTCATTCGGACGTCTCGATAGACATCACCCCCCACCAACGCCGCCACCCCATCCTCTGGTCCCCAATCCTCGCTTACAAACTCTGGCGACGCGGGGCGTTTCGGTAGCGGGAGGGGCGAGGCCCCCCATTTCCGTATGCCCTGCCTGCGCAGGTATCGTCGGACCGGTGAGAACTTAGCCAAGCTACCTCAGTCCTATCGTTCGCTGGGGATACCGGCAGTGGCGGTGACGTCTGACCAAAAGCGGACTGCAACTTACGCCTCGCTGCGTCATTGCGCGGCCCCGCCCGCGCAATCCATCTCTAGGGAACGCCCCCTAAACCACCCCCACCACCCGTACATCTCGCCCAGACACCTCCGTGCGCACGCCATAAACCTCCGCCAACCGCGCAGCCGTAAGCGTCACCTCGACAGCCCCGTCCGCAACAATCTCGCCATCCTTCATCCAGATCAGCCTATCCGCATACCGCGCCGCCAATCTAATATCGTGCAACACGACCAGCGCCCCGCCGCCCTTGGTCACATAGGCGCGGAACAGGTCCATAATCCGGAACTGCTCACGCGGATCAAGCGCTGCCACAGGTTCGTCGGCAATCAGCAATGGAGCTTCAGACGCAAAGGCGCGTGCGCAATGGGCCCGCGCCAGCTCCCCGCCTGACAGCGTATTGGCGTTGCGCCCCGCCAGTTCGGTGACGCTGCACGCGTCCATAGCGCTGGCCACAGCCGCCGCATCGACAGAGCCAGGTCTGCCCGCCCGCGCGCCGTGGGCAAACCGGCCAAGCGCCACCAGATCGCTGACCTGAACAGGCCACGCCAAGGGCCGCATTTGCGGCAGATATGACAGCGCCCGCGCCCGCACATCCGGCTTGAGCGTCCGCACAGGTGCGCCGTCAAGCATGGCCCGCCCGTCATCTGGTTGTCCCAGTCCTATGGCGTGATGCAGCGTCAGCGATTTGCCCGCTCCGTTCGGCCCGAGCATCACAACAAGCTCGCCCTGCCGCACCGCAAACGAGACGCCTTTGACAAGCCGCTTGCCAGCCTTGCTGATGGCGAGATTCTGGACGGCCAGTTCAGTCATCGCTCTGACCTCGCCTTGCTGCAATCCAGATAAAGGCCGGCGCACCAATCAGCGCCGCCACCACGCCCAGCTTCAACTCCGTACTTGTCGGCAACAGCCGCACGCCAATATCAGCCAGCACCAGCATCAGCCCGCCCAGCAGCGCCGAGGGCAGCAGCGTCCGCGCCGGATCATGCCGCACAAATGGCCGAACCAGATGCGGCGCAACAATCCCGACAAAGCCAATCGCTCCGGCAATCGATACCGCCGCCCCCGTCGCCAGCCCAGCGCCTGTCACCGTCAAAATCCGCTGCCGCTTCAGATCAAGCCCAAGTCCGCTCGCCGCGCTCTCCCCAAGCGTCAGGGCCGACAGTCCCCGTCCGCTCGCAAACAGCAAAACAAAGCCCGCCAGCAGAAACGGCGCGGCCAGCGCCAAATCCTCAAAGCTCCGATTGGCGACCGTGCCAAGCATCCAGTTCACCATATCCGACAGCGTAAACGGGTTCGGCGCAAAATTCATCAACAGGCTCATCAGCGCGCCCGCAAAGCTCGATAGGCCCACTCCGATCAGGATCAGCGTCACGACCGATTGCGTTCTCAGCGCTGCCGCCGCGATCACCGCTGTCGCCAGCAGCGCGCCGGCAATCGCCGCAACAGGCAACGCCCAGGCGCTCACCGCCGTCAGTCCGTAATAAATGGCAAGCGTCGCCATCAGTGCCGCCGACGCCGAAACCCCCAGCACGCCCGGCTCCGCCAGCGGATTGCGCAACAAGCCCTGAAGCGCTGCCCCGCTCACCCCAAGCGCTGCCCCCGTCACAAAAGCCGCCAGTGCCCGCGGCAACCTGATCTGCCAGATGATCAGCGTATCGCCCGCGCTCCCTGTGCCCAATAGCCCCGCAATCACCCGTTCGGCCGCCATCGCGGTCGATCCCAGAAAACACGCCGCGAGCAGCGCACCAAGGCTTGCGACCCCAAGCACCAGAGAGGGGAGTGCCCGCGCCATCACTGCGCAACCCCCGCCAAGGCTTCAACCGCATCTAGCGCAAACCATGCCCCGCACGCCGTCCACGCGCCTGAAAGCTCGGCCACAGGCAGTGTCTCGATCTGCTGCCTTGCAAGCGGATGCCGCGCCGCGCTCCAAATATCCTGACCAAGCGAGGGCGCATCAAAGAAGGACGCCGCCACAATGTCCGGCTGCTCGCCCGTCAACCGTTCCAGCGGCAAACTGTGCCAGCCCGCCCGCGTTTCAAAATTCTCTGCACCCGCCGCCGACATCAATTCGTCAATCAGCGTCCCGCCTCCGCTCGTCACCCCCGTCGGCGTCATATAGAGCACGCGTTGGCTGGTTTGGAGTACGGGCAGGGCCGCCAGCCGCGCATCGATCTGCGCCACCAGAGTGTCCCCCCGTGCGGTGTGTCCCAGCCCCTCGGCCATCTCCAGTGTGACCCTTTTGATCGCGTCAATGTCACCCGCCCAACCGACCGTCAAAACCGGAATACCGGCCCGCTCAAAAAACGCTTCCGCATTCGGGCCCCCGCCATAAGAGCGCACAATAAGATCGGGCTTCAATGCGATCGCATCCTCCGCCAGCGGACGCACACTTGGCAAACCCGCCGCCTCGGCGCGCAAATAGGAATGCGCCATCACCGCCTCAGGCGATAGCGCCAATATATCCGCGCGGTCAGCGAGCTTGAGTACATATTGATCCGCACAAAAATCAAGGCTGACAATCCGCTTGGCCGGCTCATCCGTTACCGCAATGGGCAAAGCGCGCTCGCCCGAACAGGCGACCAGAAGCCAGACCAGAGCGAGCGCGCCAATCCGCATTATCTAAACCGCAGTCCGATAAATCCGGCCGCACCCGTCCGATTAAACCCGAACACATCCTGCGCCGCACTGTCTGCCAAATTCTCGCCCCTGACGGTGATTGCCAACCGTTCGGTGACCGGAACATCAAGGCTCGCCGATAGCAAGGCGTATGTCGGCAGGTCCACAGTGCTTGCCGGAAATGTCCCGAAGTTCAAATCCGTCTGCTCGCCGACAAGATCAAGCGCAATACCAGCCCGCCAGCCTGCGTCTGATTGCCAGCTTGCAGAGAGCGCCGCCGTCCAGTCCGGCACACGGATTTCCGCCACGCCATTCTCGTCTTCGCTGTCCAGCCATGTCGCCTGTCCGGAGAGGCGCAGCTGATCATTCACTTGCCAGCGTGCGCCAAACTCGATGCCCTGGCGATCACTATCGTCGGCCCGGTTCTGTGGCGTTGAGTTGAAATTGGCATCAAACGCCGTGAAAATCTCGTCCTCAAGCTCAGCCGAAAAATAGGTCAGCGACGCGGTGACAGGCCCAAAGCTCTGATCCCAGCCAATCTCCCACCCGAGCGAGCGCTCGGCCACAAGGCCGGGATTGCCGACAAACGAGCCGGGAAAGAAGCCAAAAAGCTCCGTAAACGTTGGATTGGTCACACCCTCTCCAATCGAAGCCCGTATCCGACCCCCGATCGCTTCGAAGCCATAACCCCCGCCAATCCGCCATGTCACCGCATCTTCAAACAAGCCATCATTGTCATCAAACCGTACCGACCCGCTCAGATCGACTGCGCCAAAAGACAGCCCATACTCAGCCGCCAGCCCCAGCGTGTTAAACCCTTGAGACTGGTTCGGATCACCAAAAAATGCAGGCGCATCCCGCCGTTCGAAATCCGTCGCCTCATACTCGATCAGTCCCGAAAACCGATGCGTCAGCTCGCCTGTCTCCAGCGTCACGGAAGGGGAGTAAGCCACCTCGAACCGGTCGCCATCGGTCACATTGTCAAAGCCCGAATTTTCCGTTTCTCGTTCGGTGACGTGAAAACTCCCCCGCAGCAAATGATTCACACCGAACGCGTCCCCCGAAACCGATCCGCCTACGGTAAATTGCTGCGTGTCGATCTCCGCTGCGCTATTATCGAGCGCGCCGTCGAAATTGCCGTCCTCATCAAAATCAACCGAGCTGTCTGAGTAACGCAGCAGACTTGCAAGCTGCCAGCGTTGCAGCGTCACTCCGGCGCGCAAGGAACCCGAATAGTGCTGGCTACCATCGGTCTCGCCATCAAGTCCGGCCGTGTCGGTGCCATTGGTGACCGAGTTCCCCGTCGAGACGACCACATAGCCGTCATTCTCGAAGCGGAGCCCCGCGCGCCCGTCCAGCCGCAGCGAGCCCCGCGAGCCGATCTCGGCAAGCCCCGCAAACCCCGCCTCTTTATTGGTGACCACATTGATCACGCCGCCAATCGCTTCGGAGCCAAACAAGGCCGATTGCTCCCCGCGCAGAACCTCGATCCGGCCTGCATCCAGCCCCGACCACAATCCAAAATCTGTCTCGCCAGTCACAGGGTCTGATACTTCAATCCCATCGACCAGAACCAGCGTCTGATTGGCTTCCGCCCCCCGCAGCCTCACCTGTGTCAGCCCGCCAGCCGCCCCGTTCCGCGACACGCCGAGCCCCGGCACCGCGCGCAGCTGATCAGACAAGAGCGGACTGTCGCGCACAGCCAACGCGTTCCGGTCGAGCACGGTCACGCTCACAGTCGCATCTTCCTTTGCGACAGGGCGCAGGCCGACAATCGTGACCGGATCAAGCCGGGTGACCTCATCCTCTTCCTGAGCAAAGGCAGGGGCGAGCGCGCCCAGGGCGCCGCCAGCAAGAAAAGTGGATAGAAAAAATTTGGTACGAATAGACATAATAAGAGAGGCTTCCAAAGCGAGTTGCGCGCGCCGACACACACCTCGTAAAACGGCGGGTCCCCAGGGGGATAACCCCCAGGACGACGGACCAAACACGGCCGCTTCAACGGAAACACAGGCTTCCTGCCCTCCAGGCTACTCCCGGCCTCGGGCGAACGACGCGATGGCAGGTTTCCTGACTTGCCCGTTTTGCGCCTCTGGCCGCCTTCCCAAAACCCGACAAACGGGACATTCAGTGGCATATTGGCCATAAGCTCCGAGCTTACAGTTGCGGGTACAGCGCTGGTTTCACACCAGCTTCCCTCTTAGCCGCCGATTAGAGCAGCACCATCTCTCGCGTTTCTAGGGCGCAAGGGCATGGCAAGTCAATTCGCAAATGGGGCTAACGCGCCGCCTGAACGGCCTCGGCAGGCACAATGTCCCCATCATAGAGCGCCCGCCCCAGAATCGCGCCCTCTATGGGCCGAACGCCCTTGCGGGCTCGAAGTGCCCCAATATCGGAAACCGCCTTCACGCCGCCTGATGCAATCACCGGCACCGAAACCGCATCCGCCAATTCACCTGTAAATTCAACATTTACGCCGGTTTTGAGCCCGTCTCGCCCGATATCAGTCGCCACAATCGCCGCCACGCCGCAGCCTTCAAACGCCTTGGCCAGTTCGGTTGCAGACATATCCGAGGTCTCGGCCCACCCCTCAACGGCCACCATGCCATCGATCGCATCTATCCCGACCACAATTTGCTCCGGCAGGGCACGTGCCGCCGCTCTGACCAGGGCCGGATCGCGCAACGCCACGGTGCCAAGGATCACCCGCGAGATTCCCGCCGCCAGCCAGCGGTCAATATCGGCGCGTGTCCGGATGCCGCCACCCAGCTGCACCGGCACATCTGTCGCCTTCAAAATCGCCTCAACCGCCGCAGCATTCGTCGCTCGTCCGTCAAACGCGCCGTTCAAATCAACGACATGGAGCCGATCAAAGCCCATTTTCGCAAATTTTGCGGCCTGATCGCCGGGGTCGGCATTAAACTCGGTCGCCTTGTCCATCTCCCCACGGATCAGTCGCACACAGGCGCCATCCTTCAGATCAATCGCCGGATAAAGATGAAACGCGCTCATAATGTCCAATTCACAAAGTTTGCCAGCAATTGAAGCCCCGCCTTCTGGCTTTTCTCGGGGTGGAATTGCGTGCCGAATAGATTGTCCTTGGCCACAGCCGCCGTAATCGTCTGCCCATACGCCGTGGTGGCTGCAACAGCAGAGTCCGAAGCAGAGTCAAACGCATATGAATGGACAAAATAAACGTGGGATTGGTCAGCCAAACCCCGCAGGATAGGATGGTCCGTTTGCGCTTTAATCTCATTCCAGCCCATATGCGGTACCGCCAGCCCACCCTCGGGCGCAATCGGGCGAACGCAGCCCGAAATCCAGCCCAAACCGGGGGTTTCGCCATCTTCAAGCCCAAGATCAGCCATCAGTTGCATGCCGACACAAATCCCCAAAAACGGCTTTCCGCGCCCAATAACGTCCGCTTCCAGCGCCTCGATCAGCCCATCGCGGGCCTGCAGCGCCGCCATGCAATCGGCAAAATGCCCAACGCCCGGCAATACAATTCTGTCCGCCCGCGCCACGCGTTCGGGCTGATCTGTCAGCTCAATCTGGCACGATACGCCCGCCAGATCCGCACCCGCCCGCAGCGCCCGAGCGGCGGAATGGATGTTGCCAGAACCATAATCAATTAGCGCAATTGTCTGCATAGGCGCGTCTTTAGAGCCAATTCCCCCTGGCCGCAATCGTGAAGCCTATGGCCGGAGGATAAATCTTGAGCTATTCTTCAGGCGAGGGACGAGACAGATGCGTATATTTTGGGTGATTCTATTCCTATGTCTTGCGGCCTGCGCCAGTCAGGGTGCCAACCCTGAACGCAGCGCGCCACCACCCCCTCCGCCGCCGCCGCCCTCATCATCCGAACCGGCAGAACACCCGCCCGTCCGGGCGCCGGAGCCTGTTTTCGCACCCGCGGACGACGCCCAGCGCTGTTCTGGTGATGGCTACCACTGCGTCCGCGTCATCTACGGCACAAATCGCAATCGGGCCGAGGCCGATGAAAGTGGCCAGCGCGGCTACGGCACCGAACCTGAAACCGAGGCAGAAACCTACGCCGTTGCCGAAAACATCCCGCAATTACAAACGTCTACGCGACTGGAGACCGGCGAGGTGATCGTTACAATCCCTGCCACTCATCGTCGCGGTGATAAAATCCGCAGTTTCTCCAGCGACCGGCGATCCGTCACGGATGATGACCGTGCCCGCGTTTTCTCGTTTCTGCGCGCGCCCACGGCCTTCGCCGACCACACCATGTTCGAAACCACGGTCGCGGACCTGTTCGCCGAATCCGACGAGCGCGATGCCATTCTCCACGTCCACGGCTTCAACGTCTCCTTTCGGGCGGGCGCATTCCGCGCGGCCCAGCTCAAAAGCGATACAGGGTTTGACGGCCCCATTTTTTACTTCTCATGGCCCTCAAACGCCCGTCTGACCGAATATTTCAACGATCAGGTCGATGCTGATGTCAGCGCCCGCGCGCTCGCAAACTTCATGCTGCAGATCGAAGATACGCTGCCTGAAGGCGGCCAATTGCATGTGATCGCCCACAGCATGGGCACCCGCGTTTTCTCTCAGGCCGTGGTTTTGCTCAGAGATAGCGATGTCTGGCAATCTCGGGCTGAACCTGCGAATATCGGACAAAATACGCCAAAAAGCCCGAATCTCGGGGCGGTAATCCTCGCCGCTGGCGACTTGGATAGCGGTCTCGCCCGCGAATGGCTCGGCCCGCCTGAACAGCTTGCTGCTTCGCTGACCTTCCTGGCCTCGCGCAATGATCGGGCCGTGGCGGTCTCTGGCATTCTACGCAACCTGTTCACACGCGATGCCCGTCGCCGCAAAACGCGTATCGGCTTTTTCAAACCCGCCAGCGGTCCGGTCGTCTTCCCGGGGGTGCGCGTCTTTGACATTACATTCCTCAAAGACGGCTTTTGGGAGCGCTTTGCATCGATCAATCACTCGACTTACGCTCAGGACACATTCTCGCTCCACTATATCAGCCAGCTTCTCAACGACCCGACCGCTGATCCCGCCGAGCTTGCCCGGGCCGAAGACCCCATGTATGCGTGCACGCCAACTGAACCGCCCCGAACCTTGCTCTATTGGGCTTTCGGCGCGCGCAAAGACCGCCGCGCTTGCAGCCGCCCCTATGCATTATCACCCCTGATACCCACCGAGGAAACGTCAGCCCCGCCCACCAACACGTCCCCGTAGCTCAGCCGGATAGAGCGCCGGATTCCTAATCCGGAGGCCACAGGTTCAAATCCTGTCGGGGAC
>CAZMMU010000044.1:0-18058 GCA_964567455.1 uncultured Hyphomonas sp. | reverse complement strand
TCGCACAGCTCGTAGACGCGCTGGATGTGTTCCCAGCGGACCCTATCCGCCGACATCGGGTTTTCCGGTGGGGCGGGTTTGGCGTCGGCGCGGGCGACGAGCGCCTTGATAATGTCTTCGACATCGGCGGGCTTTGAGAGATAGTCCACAGCGCCTGCCTTAACGGCAGCGACGGCGGTGGCGATGGCGCCATATCCGGTCAGGATTACCGCGCGTGAGTCCGGCCTGTGCGTGTGCAGAACTTCGACGACGTCCAGCCCGGACCCGTCGCCAAGCCGCAAATCAAGCACGGCAAAAGCGGGCGGGTTCAGCCGCGCAATGTCGCGCGCCTCGCTGACGGTCGAGACGGCCGAGACCAGAAAGCCGCGCTGGGTAAGGGCGCGTGCCAGCCTCTGGCAAAACGGGCCATCATCGTCGAGCACCAGACAGGTGCGATCTTCGACATTTTCCAGCTTTTCGTGAAGTTTAGTCGGTCGATCCATATCCAGCTCCTCGGTATCGCCTGACCACTATATAGGGTGTTCGGGGGCAGGTTCCAGTGCCGCGCGTGGCCAGGTTGCCTGTACGATCGCGCCATGCGCAGGGGGAACGCGGTTTTGCATGGCAATCCGCCCGCCCGTTCGCTCTACCAGCGTCTTGGCGATAAAGAAACCCAGGCCCATATCGCCGCCGCCAGCCTGATCTATTCCGCGCTCGGAAACATAAGGCTCGCCAAGCTTTGGCAGCACGTCCGCCGAGAAGCCCGGACCATCATCCCGAATGGTGACGGTATAGTCGGCTGCGCTCCATGTTGCCTCGATGTGGACCTCGGTCGCGGCGAAACTCACGGCATTTTCGATGAATGCGCCAAGCGCATGCAGGATTTCGGGGCTGCGGGCGAGAATTGGCAGCTTTTCCTCGCCGTCTGCCACCGCGCGTGTGCGAACAAACACATCGACGCCGAGCCCTTTGTGTGGCGCGGAGGCTTCTTCCACAAGGGATGAGAGCGGCATTCGGGCATGGACAATGTCGCCAGTGTCGCGCTCTTCGGACAATTTGCGCAGGATCCCGCGACATCGCTCGGCCTGCTCGGCCAGCAGGGCGACGTCCTCATGATAGGGATGACCCTCTTCGAGCGTGGCGGCCATTTCTTTTGAAACGAGATGAATTGTCGCCAGCGGTGTGCCGAGTTCATGAGCGGTCATGGCCGCCATAGCGCCGAGGGCAGACAGTCTTTGTTCGCGCGCCATAACGATCTGCGCGGCGTCGAGCGCCCGCACCAGTCGGGCTTCGTCCTGGTTCAGTCTGACCGCAGACACCGCAAAGAAGGCCAGCCCGACTGCCAAGGCGACAAACTGGCCCAATTGGTATAGCGGAGGTAGGACCAAGTCTTCTCCAACAACCCAGGGCAGGGGTGCCGCATAAAGTGGCATGGTCCCGGCCAGCGCCAGCGCGAGCGCGGCGAGTAAGACTGCGCGATAGCCTTTGAGGCTTGCGGTCGCGACCGTCACTGGTGCCAGTAGCAAAAGCAGGAAGGGGTTGGCCAATCCGCCTGTCGCGGCAATCAGCGCTGCAAGCTGGACTGTATCGAACACCAATTGCGAACTGGCTTCCAATGTGTTTGCCAGACGTTGAGTGCGAAATGCGAATGTGAGACTTACATTAAACCAGGCTGAACTTGCGATAATGGCGAGACAAAGTCCCAGATTCAGGTTGAATTTGAGTATGAAAAACACAGTTAGGACAGCTAGGGTTTGTCCGGCAACTGCAATCCAACGTAGTCCGATGAACGTACGCAGCCGAGCGCGCCCCAGAGCGGAGCCGACACTGCGCAATCCCTCTTCGGGGAGGGCGAACATGGCTTCGTCGAGCCCCGGTCCCGTGGCATGAGTTTCCCGATTCATCGCCCGATCATGCGTCAGAGTGTAGCTTGCGCCAAGTCTTATTCGGCCGCATATGAAACATATGGCCGCCAAATATATCCCGATGCTCATTCTCGCAGCCCTTTCGGCGTGCTCTGATTCGGTAACCACCAGCAGGAGTGAGGCGGCCGCCGGTGGCGCCGTAGCGGGATGCGCGACAAGGGCCTATGACCATATTGGCGGGCCGTTTGAACTGGTTGATCACACCGGAGCGGCGGTAACAGAAGAGACGTTCAAGGGACGCCACAGCCTCGTTTTTTTCGGTTTCACCTATTGTCCGGATATCTGCCCGACAACTCTTGTGACCATTGACCGCGCCTTGCAGCGTTTGCCGGATGACATGGAGCGCCCCCGTACAGTTCTTATTTCGGTCGACCCCGAACGCGACACGCCGGATGCCATGGCTGAATATATACAAACGCCTGTTTTCCCCGACGATATAACGGGCCTTACAGGCTCAGTTGATGCGATCTCGGCCGTTGCGGCGGCGTTTAGCGCCGGATTCACCAAAGTCGAGACACCCGAAAGCCTCGCAGATTACACAATGGATCACTCGACCATCATTTATCTGATGGACGAAAACTGGTCACTCAAAACGTTTTTTACGCATGAGGCGACCGCCGAAGACATTGGCACCTGCTTATCTGAGCACCTGAGGTAGGCATTCAGGGGCCTTTCGACCAATTGCTGTAATTTTGTTGCTCTTAAACTTGGACGTTGGTCCAAGCTGTGCATATGTTGCAGTGCAGCAATAGTTGGGGTACGCATGCTTTATAGTTTTGTTGAAATGAACCGGGCCGCTATGATCCCGCTTAGACTGGCCGTCAAAGCGTCGCGCGCCAGCCTGCGATCTTCTTTCAATCCGATAGGGCAGACCCAGATTGGTCGATCTGTGGCTGCGGCGGCAGATGTATTTGAAGCCACAACGAGATTCTACGGTAAGCCCGATTGGCAAATTGACACCACGCGCATCAATGCCGTCGAGGTTCCGATTTCCGTAGACACCGTCTGGAACAGTCTGTGGTGTCGGCTGTTGCACTTCCGTCGGGACCGAACGGCGATGACCGAAGCGCGCGGAGCGAAAGCCCGCCCGCAGCCAAAGCTGTTAATTGTCGCGCCGTTGTCGGGGCATTATGCGACGCTTTTGCGTGGCACCGTCGAAGCTTTCCTGCCGACGCATGACGTCTATGTCACCGATTGGTCGGACGCCCGTATGGTGCCCATCTGGTTTGGCCGCTTTGATCTTGATGACTATATCGACCATGTCCGCGCGATGTTGACCGAACTGGGCGCAGGGACGAATGTGCTGGCCGTCTGCCAGCCTGGCCCGCCTGTCCTTGCCGCTATTTCGATGATGGCTGAGGACAATGACCCGGCGCGGCCCGCCACGATGACCTTTATGGGCTCGCCCATCGATGCGCGCGAGTCCCCGACCATACCTAACAAGCTGTCGGAGGACCGACCGTTTGACTGGTTCAAGGACAATATGATCCACACTGTTCCGCCCCCATGGCCGGGCGCAATGCGGCGTGTCTATCCGGGCTTTGTCCAATTGTCCTCCTTTATGAATATGAATTGGGACAATCATGTCTCCGCCCACTGGAAGTTCTTCAATCACCTCATCGAAGGCGATGGCGACAATGCCGACAAGCACCGCAAATTCTATGATGAATATCTTTCCGTGCTCGATCTGACCGAAGAATTCTATCTCCAGACAATCCGCCGGATTTTTCAGGAGCACCATCTCGCCAAAGGTATCTTCCACCATCGCGACAGGCTTGTGCGCCCCGAGGCCATCCGTGATGTCGCGCTTATGACCGTAGAAGGGGAGAAGGACGATATTTCCGGCATTGGCCAGACGCAGGCCGCGCACACCCTCTGCAAGGGACTTCCAGCCAGTCTGCGCGAAGATTATGTTCAGCCGGGTGTTGGCCATTATGGTGTGTTCAACGGCTCGCGCTTTCGCAATGAGATCGTCCCGCGCGTGCGGGACTTTATCGCCAGCCACGCCAAAGCGCCCGTGGACGCCTAACAACGTTACAACGCTAATCTCACGTCGAACCGCAGCGCCGCGCTAGCCTGCTTTGCGGAGGTTTGCGACCGTATCACTCTTTGGCCATTCGCGGACCAGCTTGCGGAACTCGGCGACGGGGATGGGGCGGCTATACAGATAGCCTTGGCCGAGCGTGCAACCGCGGCGGGTCAGGAATGCGGCTTGTTCCTCGGTTTCGATACCTTCGGCAACCGTCTTCATGCCGAGCGTTCTGGCCATAGACAGGATCATTTCGATGACCGCTGGCGCTTGTTCTTCATTGTCGAGGGCAGAGACAAATTGTCGATCAATCTTGAAAATGTCAAACGGCAATTGGGTTAGCAGTGACAGATTGGCATGGCCGGTCCCGAAATCGTCAATCGCAAGCTTTACGCCCATGGCCCGCAACGGCTTCATCACGGTTGCCACCTGTTCGGGATTGCTCACCGCCATGGTCTCCGTGATCTCAAGCTCCAGCATGCGCGGGGGCAGACTGCTTTCATTTAAAGCGGCAACCACTTGATTTATGAAGTCCGGCCGGTCGAACTGACAAGGTGCTACGTTGACCGCAACAGGTATGTCGTGGCCAGCGCGCAACCAGTCCGCCGCAGCATCGCAAGACTGGCGCAGGATCTGGAAACCGATATCGTCAATCAGGCCCAATTCCTCCGCCAGCGGAATGAACGTACCGGGAGAGATGATCTGGTCTTCGGTTCTGTACCAGCGTGCGAGCGCCTCGACCCCGGCAATTTCGCCGGTCGACAAATCAATCTTGGACTGGAAGACAGGGCGGAAAGCCTCCTTGGCAACCGCGTCTCTCAGCTCGCGCTCGAACTGGGCGCGTCCTTTGGCAAGCCGCTCCAGTCTCGGACTGAAAAACTGGAAACCAACTTTGCCCGCGCGCAAAACCTCGTTCAGCGCAAGGCTGGCATTCTTCAAAAGCTTTTCAGGTGTCTTGCCATCATCAGGGGCCACAGCGATCCCGCCTGAGAGCTTGACCGAGATCGAGCGCCCATCCAGATCGAACGATTCGTTGAACACAAGTTGCAATTGTCTGGCGAGCAGGGCGGCTTTCTTGCGTCCGGCATTGTGTGGCATGTACATCGCAAATTGGCCTATCCCGAGCGATGCCAGAAACACATCCTGCAAGATGCGGTCTTCATTTGCTGCGCCTTCGGCGAGAAACATGGTTAAGCGCGAGGCGACCATGGATTGCAGTCTTTCACCGCCGGTTACGCCGAGCACATGTTCCGCGCTGGTAAATCCGTCGAGGATAATGTGGAACACCGCGCACGGGGAACGCTCGTCACATAGCGACATCCCCTTGGCAAGTTCCGGGATCAGGCTCAGCCGGTTTGGTAGGCCGTTGCTCATATCCCGATACGCGGCCAGGCGGAGATTTTCCAATTCATCGCGGACAATCGCATTGCTGGACCGGATCTCCTTGGCGATGATCGAAAATTCGTCATAGTCAAATTCGGCTGTTTCATTGGCCTGATCACGGCGCGCAAGCATGGCCAGCTTGCTCAGCTCACGGCGCAGTATCGTGGTGGTTAGCATTCCCAGATGAACCACGATGGCCGAGGAGCACACAGCCAGAATGCCCAAAAGTGCCATTTGCGTCGGCTGCATCTGGCGCAATGTCGGGAACATGAGCGCGCACAAGGCAAACCAGAACGCAAGACAGGCCGTGGTCAGCGCGCGCGGGACGAGTTTGACCAGAGCGTTGGGCCGCGTCGTAATGGATCCTGCACCCGTCCCGGTCGACAAGCTCAGGGCTGTTTCATGATCAACCGGTATGCTTACGGATGATCTCGGCAGTGGTTCCACTGTTTGGTCCGGTTTTTTTGCGGACGGGGTCTTTTTTGCTTTTTTCACGCCGACTGGTCTCTTTGATTCGCTCATCCTCTTAGAAACGCTAGAATGAAGTGTTTAGAATTTCATGAACAAATAGACTGGCATCGCAACGAAAAGGGTAGCATATAGCGGCCATGACCAAGCAACGAACCGCAAAAATCTCGCGCAAGACCAAAGAAACCAGCATCGAGCTGTCGATCGACCTTGATGGCACTGGCCAATCAAACCTGTCTACCGGAATCGGGTTTTTCGACCATATGCTGGAAAGTTTCGCCAAACATTCCGCGATTGATCTGGATGTCGAGGTCAAAGGCGATTTGCACGTCGATATGCACCACACGGTCGAAGACACGGGCATTGTTCTTGGACAGGCGGTGGCCGAAGCGCTCGGCGACTTTGGCGGGATTACGCGGTTCGGGCATGCCTATCTGCCAATGGACGAAACGCTTAGCCGCGCGGCGCTTGATCTGTGTCGGCGTCCTTATTTTATCTGGAAAGTGGAGTTCAAGCGCGACAAGATTGGTGAGATGGACACCGAACTGTTCAAAGAGTTTTTCCAGGCCTTTGCGACACGCGGAGGCATGTGTCTGCACCTTGAAAATCTCTATGGCGAGAACCAGCACCACATTGCCGAGAGCCTGTTTAAGGCGCTGGCCCGGGCTTTGCGAATGGCCATTGCGCCCGATGACCGGCTTCAGGGCGCGGCTGCTTCGACCAAAGGATCACTTTAGCGATCAGGGTTAGCGCCGATGTTGGGCCGCCCGGATCAATCGCGTGCGTCTACGCCGTTCAAGGTTGCATGCGTTTCGGCAAATCTTTTTGTTGCGCGCTGGCCTGTCCGGCAAGTGCGCGCCGGATAAATGGCAGTTTGTCTGCGAGCGCCAATCCCGCCCCTCGCAGGGGTTTCAGAACGGCACGATCATTTGAGAACAGCCGGTCAATCGCATCAAGACCCAGGGCCGTCGCGTTGGCGTCGAACCTGCGCCATTCCTGATACGGGTCGAGCACATTAAGCGCCCCAATATCAAGCCCCGCATGGCGACCCTCTTCGAGCACCTCAACGAGCGCCGCGACATCCTTGAAGCCAAGATTCAGCCCCTGTCCCGCCAGCGGGTTGATTCGCCGTGCTGCATCGCCCACCAGAGCGATGCGGAGCGCGACCATACGGTTTGCGATCTTAAGTTCCAGTGGATAGGAGATGGCCTTGCCGTCGAGCCGCATCTCGCCAGCAAATGCTGCGAACCGGCTGTTCAACTCGGCGTCGATCTCGTCAGGGCCCAGACGCGCCAATGTCTCCGCCGCGCCCGTCTTCATATACCAGGCCAGATTGGCCCGGTTGCCCCGTAAGGGGAGGGTGGCAAAGGGACCTTCCGGGGTAAACAATTGCCGCGCAATGCCGTCATGGGGACGCGATAGCGTGACGTTTGCCGCGAACACGGATTTGCCATAATCGCGGCCCTCGACTGTGATCCCGGCGGCCTGCCGGACCGGTGAATTGACCCCGTCACAGCCGACCACAAGCCGCGCTTTGTGGACGTGACCATCGGCGAGTGACAAGGCGACATGGCCGGTCCCACGCTCAAAGCCCGTGAACGCGGCCTTCTGCTTCCAGTGAACCCGATCCCTGGCGGCGAGTTTTCTGTCCAGCGCCGCCTGTAAACGTGGCGCTTCGATCATATAGCCAAGCGGCATGTCCTCGGCATCATCCGGCAAATCTTCGGCGGTAAACAGAGCAGAAGGCGCGCCAAACCAGTGCCGTCCGCCATCGGTCGCTTCAAGGCCATTAAGCGGCTGGGCGTGGCCCAACAGCTCCTCGGTCACCCCGCATCCGGCCAATAATCGCCATGACCCGCGTACAATCGCAAAATTCCGGCCATCCGCGCGCGCATGTTCAGGGTCACGCCCGTCAATCAGGAGCACCGAGAAGCCGGTCTGGGCGGCTGCCAATGCCAATGTCGCGCCTGTTGGGCCTGCGCCAATGATGGCAATGTCGAAGACCGGATCGGGGGAGGGCGCTGCATTTGTCATGGGAGAAAACTAGGTCTAAGACCGATGAGCGTCCAGAGTGGCGTATCGGCGCGGGTGCAAGCTTATCTTAAGATCTTTTCGCCCCAGACGCGTGTTTCACTGCCAAAATACCGCAAATTCATGCAAAATTGCCCGAAAAATTGCTCAAAATTCGCACCCCGTTAAGAGCTTGCCGCCAAAGTAGCGTTCAAACGACGAGAATTTGGGAGTTTGTACATGGCGAGAGCGCGCACACTTGATGACGTCAAACTGGCGCAAGCCGATCAGCGCAGCGTCAGTGATCCGGTCTGGCGGATGCTAACCGGCGCTATGGCTTTTGTCATCGGTGTTTTCGTGTGCGGCAGTGTCGGCTCCTACGCGCCTGCAGATCCGAGCTGGAACGCAGCGACAAGTGGTGACGCCCGCAATCTGTTTGGGGCCACTGGCGCAATCTTTGCGGACATTGCCCGCCAAAGCCTCGGCTGGTCCGCGTGGACGGCTGGGCTTGCTGCAATGATTGGCGGCGCGATGCGCACGGTGCTGATTGGGGACCCAAAAATCTCCCGCTGGCTGCTTGGTGCCTTGTTTGTGCCTCTGTCTGCGGCCAGTTTTGCCGCTTGGCCCGTGCCGGCATCATGGCCACTGAGCGCGGGGCTTGGCGGCGTTCTGGGTGACGGCCTGTTACATATGTTTATGTTCCCGTTCAAAGCCCTGATGATTCCGCAGCCTCAGCTGTGGGCAGGGATCTGCTGCGGAGCAGGGGCGTTCTGGGCGGCCAGCATGGCGCTCGGGTTCGGACGCCGCGACGCCTTCCTTCTGCAAAGTGCCGCTGCCCGCGAAAGCCGCAGAGCTGCCCGGAGTATGCGTGGACTTGGTCACCGTTTCCGCGCCTTTCTTGATGCGCGTCGAGGGGTTGATGACGATTTTGAAGATGACCGCATCATCATTGCCGGCGATGATGACTATGCAGCTGCGCCCGAGTATATCGACGAGCCCGTCCCGCATGAGGCGGCGCCCGCGCAAGCAGCCGAGGCGGATCACTATGCCGAGGACAAAGCGCCTATTCCGGTCAAGACCAAACCTCTCCGCACGCCGCGCGCCAGGGTCCACAAGGGCGGCCGCGTCTCCAATGTCACCTTGCCGCCCATCGATCTCCTGCAAACCCCGCCGATCCGCTCCGGCGCCATCGACGAGGAAGCTTTGCTCGGTCAGGCCGAGCGGCTCACCGAAGTCCTGCGCGAGTTCGGCGTGCGTGGCCGCATCATTGAAGTGCGTCCGGGGCCGGTCGTCACCCTGTTCGAACTTGAGCCGGCTGCCGGTGTCAAATCCGCCCGCGTTATCTCGCTGGCTGACGACATCGCCCGCTCCATGAGTGCCAACTCTGCCCGCGTTGCGGTTGTGCCCGGCAAGAATGCGATCGGTATCGAACTGCCAAATGATGGTCGGGAGACCGTCTTCTTCCGCACGCTCTTGTCATCCGACCTTTACACCAAGTCCAAGGCGGCTCTGCCAATGGCGCTCGGTGAAGATATTGGCGGCGCACCCACGGTGGTAGACCTTGCCAAGATGCCGCATTTGCTCATCGCCGGGACCACGGGCTCAGGTAAGTCCGTTGGCGTCAACGCCATGATCCTGTCGCTGATGTACAAGCTGCCCCCTGAACAGTGCCGCTTCATCATGATCGACCCGAAAATGCTCGAACTGTCGATCTATGAAGGCATTCCGCATCTGCTCTCCCCCGTCGTCACCGATCCCAAAAAGGCTGTGAACGCGCTCAAATGGACCGTACGCGAGATGGAAAGCCGCTATGAGTTGATGTCCAAGGCCAATGTTCGCAACCTTGCAGGCTTTAACGCCAAGGCAAAAGAGTATCGTGAAAATGGCGAAATTCTCAGCCGTAAAGTCCAGACCGGGTTTGACGAGAACGGCAAGCCGATCCACGAAACCGAGATTCTGCCAACTGACGCGATCCCGAACATTGTTGTGGTGATCGACGAGATGGCCGATCTTATGATGGTTGCCGGCAAGGAAATTGAAGGTTGCATCCAGCGCCTCGCCCAGATGGCCCGCGCTGCAGGTATCCACCTGATCACTGCCACCCAGCGCCCATCGGTTGATGTGATCACCGGTACCATCAAGGCGAACTTCCCGACGCGTATTTCCTATATGGTGACCACGAAAATTGACAGCCGGACGATTCTGGGTGAGCAGGGCGCTGAACAGCTCCTCGGCATGGGCGACTTGCTCTATCAGGCACCCGGCGGCAAAACCAAGCGTTTGCACGGCCCATTTGTCTCTGATGAAGAGGTCGAAACGGTGGTCGCATGGCTTAAAGAACAGGGCGAGCCGAATTATCAGGCTGACATTCTCGATGATCCTGATGAGGGTGACAGCTCGGCCGTTATGGATGCGATGCTCGGCACATCGACAGGCAGCGCTGAGGAAGACCTATACGCTCAGGGCCTCGCCATTGTCCTGCGTGACAAGCGCGCGTCGACGTCCTATCTACAGCGCCGTCTGAAGATCGGTTACAATCGCGCTGCCACGCTGATCGAACAGCTTGAGGAAAACGGGGTCATCTCTCCGCCAAACCATGCAGGCAAGCGCGAAATCCTGATGCGTAGCGAAGCGCCTGACCCGGCCTAAAGATATGATTTTCAGGGACGTGGCGCAGGCTCTGGCTCGCCGGCGAGCAGTCGGCGTATTTCTTCGATTGTCTCCGGCGTCAGCACGCCCCGCACATGCTGCAATATCTGGCCCTCAGCGCTAATCACAAAAGTCTCAGGTACACCGGTTAGGCCAAAATCAAGCCCGCCCTGTCCGTCTGGATCATGGGCCACCGCCTTGAACGGGTTGCCCAGTCGGCGCAGAAACTGTTGCCCGTTTTCGGCACTGTCGCGATAAAGCACGCCGAAGGTCTGATCGGGATGCGTCCGCGCCAACTCCATCAACAGCGGATGCTCGACCTCACACGGCCCACACCAGCTTGCAAACAGATTGACAACCACCGGCTTGCCGCGCGCGCCCTCGTGAAATTTTATCTGTCCTGACCCATCGATCAGATCGAACGCAATCTGCGGTGCAGCGCGGCCATCTGAAAGTCCCGCAGCAGGTTTGTCCTCACGCAACAGATTTTGCGTTCCGATTACGCCCATGCCAAGCAGGGCGAGCAGGGGTAGAACGGCAAGCCATCGTTTCATGTCGCTTCCTTGGCCATTTTAGCCCCCTTACGCTATCGGACCTTATCTAATGGCTTTCGCGCACAGCCGCAAACAGGACCGACATGCCACCCAAAAAATAAAAGCCCCGAACCATCCGGCTCGGGGCTTAAATCCATAAACGGCGATAAAGCCTAGTCGCTCGACATCATCCGAAGAACAAATTGGAAGATGTTCACGAACGAGATGAAGAAGTTCAGCGCGCCCCAATTGGTTGCGACGGCCATAGCGTCGGCATTCCCGCCAAACTGGTAATAGCCTTCTTTGAGGCTCTGGGTCTGCCATGCGACGAGCACTGCAGAGAACAGCGCAAAGCCGCCTGAGATGATGATCTGCATCGTATTGGACTGCAAGAAAGCGAGCCCCGGGAAGATCATCGGCAAGACGAAGAACACCATGCCGATCACAAACGTGCCCCACAGCGCCATCATGGCAAATGTACCAATCGGCCCGAGGTCACGCTTTGTTGTGTAGCCAAACAGGGACAGGCCGCCAAAGGTTGCCGCGGTCACAAAAAACGCTTTTGCCAGCACCAGATGCGTGACGCCGCCAACACCGATACGCGCCATCGCGAAGTAGAGCCCCATAGAAAGCCCCATAGCGACCACGATTGCCCAATACATTGCGGCTGTGCCAGCGGGCGTCGGTCTGCGCATCGCAAAATTGGCGATCAGGATAAGGCCTACAGGTGCCAGCATGACGACCCAGCGCAGGCTCGTGCCATAAAGGAGTTCTGTCAGGGGAGCGACTGATCCGGCCGCATAAGCGACGATACCAGCCAGCGCAATCCCCAGTGCCAGCTTGTTATAAACACCGAGCATGAAGGCGCGCAGCCCTGCATCGGTGGACATGTCCATAGCGCGACCCTGCGCACCATAAGATCTGTTAAAATCGTTCATTTCTGCTCCTTCAAACATCGAAACGGACTGCTTTGCCGACAGTCGGCACGCCTTCCTATATTGGGACCCTCCGGCTCTTTGGCAACATTAGATGTTGGCGAACCTTCCTAATTCGTTACGAATGTACCAGAAATTGAAGGAAAATGGAAATATGACCATAGAAAACCGCCAACTGGGCCGCACAGGCTTATCTGTCACATCGTGTTGCCTCGGCACCATGACATGGGGCCAGCAGAACACCGAAGCCGAGGGTCATGCCCAAATGGACTATGCCCTGGAGCGCGGCGTAAATTTCTGGGACACCGCAGAGATGTATTCTGTCCCGCCCAAGGCTGAAACCCAGGGCAGCACGGAGCGTATCATCGGGACGTGGTTCAAAAAGACCGGTCGCCGCGAGGATGTCATTCTGGCCAGCAAAATATGTGGCCTCTCACCCAATACATGGTCGCGCGAGGGGGATGTGAAATTCACGCGCCAGACGCGCGAACAGATCGATGAGGCAATTGAAAAGAGCCTTAAACGGCTTCAAACGGACTATATCGACCTCTACCAGCTTCATTGGCCCGACCGTCCCGTCCCGCTCTTCGGCAACAAAATGGATGCCAAAGCCTATAATTATCCCTATGAGGCGTTCGAGGACATTCTCGGCCATCTCGGCCGTCATGTTGATGCAGGCCGTATCCGCCATATCGGTGTCTCCAATGAAACCCCGTTCGGTGTTATGCGCTTTATGGCCGAAAGCGACAAACATGGCTTGCCGCGCATGGCGTCTATCCAGAATGTTTATAATTTCGTCGCCCGCAAGTTCGAGGACGGGCTGGACGAGATTGCCATTCGCGAGGATATCGGGCTGTTGGCTTATTCCCCGCTTGCTCAAGGTTACCTGACTGGAAAATACCGGAACGGCGCTCTGCCCGAAGGGTCTCGCAAAGCCCTGTTCCAGCGTCTGCAACGCTATGAAAGCCCGGCCGCAGAGAAGGCGATAAATGCCCATCTCGATTTTGCTGCACAGCGCGGGCTCGACCCGGCACAATTGGCGATCAAATTCTGCGACACGCGCCCCTTCACAACGTCAACCATTATCGGCGCCACAAATATGGAACAGCTCAAAACCTGTATCGATGCGTTCGACCTCGACTGGACTGATGAGTTGGAGGAGGGCATTGCCGCGCTTTACGCAAAATACGGTTCGCCGTGCGCGTGATGTTAACCATGCGCGCGAATTATTTGACAACACAACGCTTGGCGATAAAAGTGTGGGACTCAGGCAAAATCGCCGGTGCTAGGGGGCACATTGTAGTCAGAAATCTGAGGGGATATTGTTTATGGCTGACGCTTCTAAATACGCGGACAACATCAAGAAGTACGCGAACGGATACAATCAGGCTGCTGCCGAGAAGATTGTGGGACATCTGGGCATCGCCCTGCGCAATCGGGACAGTTCGTTGGTATCTTGTTCGGATGAGACCGAGCTTCAGCGCGTTCGTGAAAAATGGTGTCGTGGCAAGCTCTCCGTCGCGGACAAGAATCCGGAGATCGACGCGGTAATCCAGTCTGTCTGCGCAAAGCTCAAGCCTGAAGGCGGCAATAAATCGCGCGTCACCTTCTACTATCTGCTTGCCGAGCATTACGGCAAACTGGACGCGCTCGCAAAATAGAGCCTCTGGTCGCAAAGCTCGCCAAAGCCCGTCGTGTCAAAGCGGCGGGCTTTTTATTGGCACGGACGGGCGGCGATCAAATCCCGGCGCGTGCGAAATCAGAGCCTGTCGGATTCTGGAACAGGCGCAGATCAAATTCGGGCGCTGCGGCCAGCAAATGATCGAAGATGTCGGCTTGAATGGCTTCATATTCCAGCCAATTGGTCGTCGTTGTGAACACATAGACCTCAATTGGCAGGCCATGCTCGGTTGGCTTGAGTTGGCGGACCAGAAAGGTGAACTCGTCGCTGATCTGGGGGTGGGCGCGCAAATACGCCTCCACATAGGCGCGAAACGTGCCCAGATTGGTCATATGACGGCCATTGACCAGCGTAGATGTGTCGATGCCTGCGGATGAGTTGAACTCGGAAAGCTCCGCCTTCTTGCTCGTGATATAGTCCGCGATGAACTGGATACGCGAAAACCGCTCTAGCATTTCCGCGTCGCAGAACTTCACAGATCTGACATCCAGATGCACAGCCCGCTTGATCCGGCGTCCGCCCGTTTCCTGCATGCCACGCCAATTCTTAAAGCTGTCATTGATCAGAGACTGTGTCGGAATGGTTGTGACCGTCTTGTCAAAATTGCGTATTTTCACTGTGGTCAGCCCAATCTCGATAATGTCGCCATCGACTGAGAATTTTGGCATTTCGATCCAGTCTCCGACCGAGACCATCTTGTTTGTCGACAGCTGAACACCGGCTACAAACCCGAGAATTGGATCCTTGAACACCAGCATCAAGACGGCTGTCATCGCGCCAAGTCCTGCAAAGAACGCAAACGGCGATTTGTTCAGGACCAGCGCCAGAATCGTCACAGCGCCGAAGAAATAGAGCAGCATTTTGGCGATCTGCACAAAGCTCGTAATCGGGAAGGTCTTGGAGACTTTGTACGTATTGTAAATAACCAGCCCCGCGCTCATCAGCGCGTCTATAAACAGGATAATCATCAGCGTGAGATAAATCAGGCTCGCCGTCTCTATCACGTGCTGGACCATCGGAAATGCCGCAAAGAGGGCAGGCCCCAGCGCATAGACCACCATGGCGGGCGCGGTATGAGATAGCCGCGAGAACACTTTCATCCGCGCAAAGGTGTCGTCGCGGGTGGATTCAGAGCGCATAATAATCCGTGCCAGGGTCGCGACAATTACGTAGCGCATGAACAGATACGACAAGAAGGCGAGCGCCAGCACGAAAAGGAAACCGCCGCCGACAGCAATCCCGAATGTCAGATTGTCCGGCAGTCCGAAAGTCCGCACAAATTCCAAAATCATATCCAGCATGCGGGCGCTCCCAAGGGCTTTAACTTGTCCCTACCTCATGACGCGCTTCGAGCGCAGAGGGAAGGCCTGATCGAAATTCTTCCCAAGTAAGGTTTCTGCTTGCGGCGTGTTGTTGTAGGCTGGGAGAATAATCTAAGGATGGGGTTTTCAATGAGACATATGAAAGTGATGCTTCTGGCGGCGTCTGTCGGTTTGAGCTTGGCAGGTTTTTCGCCGACCGCGTCGGCGCAAGACACGGATACGGATGCAAACCAGACACTACAACTTGTCGATTTTCTCGACTTTGAATCCGTGTCGAATCCGCAAATTTCTCCGGACGGTTCAAGCGTGCTTTATGCGCGGCGGCGGGTCGACAAGTTGAACGATAAGCAGGTCAGCACGCTCTGGCTTATGGATGCCGATGGCAACCGCAACCGGCAGCTTATGGATGGCGGTGCGGGGCTCTGGTCACCTGATGGAACGCGTATCGCCTTTGTCAAAGCAGATGATAATGACAAGCCGCAGATTTTTGTACGCTTCATGGATGGCGAAGGGCTGGTCACGCAGGTTACCAATTTCGAGCATGCCCCGCGCGCCATGTCATGGTCGCCCGACGGCGCCCAACTCGCTTTTGTTGCGCGGGTGCCGCTGAAGGACAAATGGAGTGTGACCCTGCCGGGCCGTCCACAAGGCGCCAAATGGACCGAAGACCCCGTTGTTATAGATACGCTTCATTATCGTCAGGACAGGGTCGGCTATACCAATTCGGGCTATGACCATCTCTTTGTTGTGCCTGCGACAGGCGGCACGCCGCGCCAGCTCACTGATGGCGAGTGGAATGTCGGCCAGCGTGGTCTGGGCGTGATTGCCGGAACGCCACGCCTTGAATGGTCGCCCGACGGTCAGAAGATTGCCTTTGACGGCCCCGCAAAACCGATCGAGTCCGGTTTCTGGTTCGAAAGCCACATCAATCTGGTTGACGTGGCAAGCGGCGAGGTCACGACGCTAACGAAGGGTCAGGGCACCTATGGCAACCCCGCCTTTTCGCCAGACGGCAAGCGCATCGCCTTTGCCGGATACCCCGAACACAACACTTCCTATCCCGTCCCGAAACTCTATTTGATTGACGCAGACGGCAGCAATGAGCGGGTCTTGGCCGAAGACCTGCCAGATGGTCCTACGGCTTTGCAATGGGCACCCGACAGTTCCGAGATCTATTTCACCATGGACGATCGCGGCGCGCGCAATTTGCATGCGGCCGATCTGCGTGGCCGCTTACGCAATGTGACCGAAGGCGATCAGGTCGTTGGTCTGGCAAGTGTTGCGGACACAGGTGCGCTCGCACTGACGGTGACCCGATCCGATCTGCCCGGCGCAATCGCCGTCGCCCGCTCTGCCGGAGACGCCAAAACCCTGACCCCGTTGACGGATGTCAACGCAGACATCCTGTTCGGCAAAACACTCGGGCGGGTCGAGGAAATCTGGTATGATGCCACAGCCGAGACAGGCGAAGCGGCCCGCGTGCAGGGTTGGATCGTCTATCCGCCGGATTTTGACGAAACCAAGACCTACCCTTTGCTCTTGTCGATTCATGGCGGCCCTCACGCCATGTACAATAGCGGGTTCAACTTCACCTTTCAGGAGTTTGCCGCCCGTGGCTATGTCGTCCTCTACACCAATCCGCGTGGCTCGACGGGCTATGGCAGCGCGTTCGCCAATGCCATCCGCCATCGTTATCCGGGGCCTGTGGACTATGCCGATCTTATGGCGGGCGTGGACACGGTGCTTGAGCGCGGCTTTGTTGATGAGGACCGGATGTTCGTTACCGGTTGCTCAGGCGGCGGTGTGCTGACGACATGGGTTATCGCCCAGACTGACAGGTTCAAGGCGGCCGCTGCTTTATGTCCGGTCGTTAACTGGATCGGCATGTCCGGCACGACCGATGTTGTTGGCTGGCTGTATAATTTCTTCCCTGAGCCTTTCTGGGAGAACCCCGAGCCATGGCTGGCCCACTCGACCATTATGCAAGTTGGCATGGTCGAGACGCCAACTTTGCTGATGACCGGCACACGTGATTTGCGCACGCCGCTGGGCGAGGCTGAGGAATATTTTGCAGCGTTGAAAGTGCGCGGTGTGCCCACGCGGCTTGTGCCCATGGTCAACGAATATCATGGCACGCGTTCTATCCCGTCCAATTATCTGCGCACCAGTTTGATGATGCGCAAATGGTTTGACGAGTTTGATCCGGCAAAGTCAGCCTCTGAGGAGCGCGAGCTTGGTGCTGCGCCCTAGCGCGGTTTCATCCGCTCGAAAGCATCAAGGATTGGTCCGGCGAGTTTGCCCGCGCTTTGGCCGAATGTCATCGCGCCGGTGAGCTTGTCTGCAATATAGGCATCCAGAACCGCGTCATCTTCCTCGTCCAGCCAGCGCAGGAAGATGAGCGGGAGTGTTGCTGCCAGAAGCCCGCGTTTGGAATATTTGTTGTAATCCTGCGAGGTGTCACCAATCCCCGTCCAAATTGTGTCCGCCACAGACCATGTCCGCTGCACGGCGTCGCCTGCCACCCATGGCAGAAATCCGCGTGCGCTGGCTTTGCGGGCGGCTTCGCGGTTGGGCGCCAAAGCCTCAAGCCACGCCCGGACCCCGAGCGCCACTTTCTCGCGCACACCCATCGCCTCAAGATCTGCGTCGGCCAGCTGTGCCCGAACCTTGTCTTCAGCCGCGTCGAAAAACGCCTCCACGAGATCAGCCACCCCGTTCGGCGCGGCCAATGCCTGTTCTCCGGCGTCTAGCCCCGCCGCCTCGGCTGCGGATTTGGCCGCCTGTTCGGTCCAGCCATCAAAGGGAATTTGTGGCAAAAGGGCGTCAAGCCAACGGGCACGAAGGGCGGAGGAGGGTGGCAAGGTCATCAAAATACGCTCAAATGTTAAGGCACGAACGGCAAGTCAGGTGTAGGCAAGCGGGCAAAGCCGTGTTAAGGACGCGGCCTACCGGTTATAGCATGACCGGACCAGATTTGAGCCTGCGGCATGTTCGATGTCGTAAGCAGTATGAAAATTCAGGAGATTTTGCCATAGTACAGATCATTGTGCGCGATAATAATGTGGACCAGGCGCTGCGGGCCTTGAAGAAGAAAATGCAGCGCGAAGGCCTGTTTCGGGAAATGAAAGCCCGCAACCATTTCGA
>CAZMMU010000043.1:0-20622 GCA_964567455.1 uncultured Hyphomonas sp. | reverse complement strand
GTGACCCCTGCAATGTCAATGCAGTGCTCTACCGCTGAGCTAATCGACCATATTAAATTCTTCACCGCTCAAATCGGACTTTGTGGCCCGTCTGTCAAGCGTCTTGCGCGGGGGTGGGTTAGGCGGCCATCACGCGCTCGACTTCATCGACGATCTCGCGCAGATGGAACGGCTTTGACAGTATCTTTGATCCCGCCGGCGTCGGCGCACCCGAAGATAGGGCAACAGCGGCAAAACCTGTAATGAAAACAATCTTCATAGCGGGATCAAGCTCGGCGCCGCGGCGGGCCAGTTCGATCCCGTCGAGCCCCGGCATGACAATGTCGGTCAGCAGCAAGTCGAACACTTCGCGCTCCAGTGCTTCGAGCGCCCCTTCGCCATCTTCGTGATCTTGCACATCGTGCCCAGCCCGTCTGAGCGCGGCTGAAAGAAAGGTGCGTAGCGAGTGATCGTCTTCCGCCAGCAGGATTTTTGTCATGTCATGCCCCATTAAAATTGGCCTATCGCACACATTAAGACAGGTGATGGTAAATCTGAAATGAATAAAAGGGGGTTGACCCAGCCAATCTTACATTAATTTATATAAGCGTGACCCCGATCCTAGCCCCAACCTTGCCAAAACCTGTCTGCCCGGCTGTCGGCCTGGAGGCGTTTGGCGCAGTTTGCCCGTCAAGGGGAACAAACCCGGTTCCGATCCTGTTTGCCTCGCCCCATAGCGGCGCAGCGTATCCACAGGATATGATTACCGATTTGCGCGTGCCGCTGATCAGCTTGCGGCGAACCGAGGATGCCTTTGTGGATCAACTCTTTGCCGATGTGCCGGAGGCAGGCGGACATCTCGTTTATGCCAATTATGCGCGCGGCTATGTCGACTTGAACCGGGACGCGCGCGAGCTCGATCCGGTTATGTTTCATGACGGCCCGCCCCGAACCGTGGCTTTGCCGACCCCGCGTGTCGAAGCGGGACTTGGGTGTCTGCCAAGACTTGCCGCCGGTGGAGAGCCGATCTATGCGCGGCCAATGAGCCGGGCGGCAGGGGAGTATCGGCTTGCTCAGGTGCATGATGCTTATCATGGATATTTGCGCGCGACGCTCGATCATTTTTCGGCCCAATCTGGGGTTGCTGTCCTGATTGATTGCCACTCTATGCCCTCGCAGCAACCCGGTCGCCGGGCCTTGCCTGATATTGTGCTGGGGGATCGGTTTGGATCGAGCTGTTCAAGTAAACTGACAGGGCTGGTAGAACGCACCTTCCGCAAGCGGGGATACAAGGTGACCCGAAATGCGCCCTATGCCGGGGGGTATACGACACGATGTTATGGCCGCCCCAGACGACAAATTCATGCTCTACAGATCGAAATCAACCGCGCGCTTTATATGGACGAAGCCAGTGTAACGCTAACAGAGGGCTTCAATACCGTGCAAAATGACCTGAAATTCGTAATCGAAGCCTGCTGCGCCTTTGCGGGTGCGCAAGCGGCCTAGTTCCGAGCAAAAAAAAGCCGCACCCAATGGCGCGGCTGAAAAGTTAGGGAGGAAACGCCGAAGCGTTGATCTATGTTTATGTTGCGGTGCAATATAATTCAATGCCAAAATGACGTCTCCCACAGATAGGTATGATGCAAATATGCATAGCTAGCCGATCGGCATGGCTCTTGCTGAGATAGACCACAACTATCCAGAAACGGGACTCATGTGTCCCAAATGACCATTGTGGAGCGCGAAATGGCAGACGATACAGACCTTCACGTCGGAAAAAGGCTTCGCCGCCGCCGTCGCTTATTAGGTATGACCCAGCAGGAACTCGCTGTTCAGGTCGGCGTCCGATTCCAGCAAATTCAGAAATATGAGTGTGGCGCAAACCGGATGACATCATCGCGGCTCTATGATTTGTCCCAAGCGCTTAATGTCACGGTTCAGTATTTCTTCGATGGTTTGGATGCCCGGGATTTTCCGGGCAAGCCAGCCAATGATGCCGAGCATCTTGTTGGCGATGTTCTCAGCCAGAAAGAGACGCTTGAACTGGTGCGCGCCTATTATCGTTTGAGCGAACGTCCCCGACGCAGGCTTTTGGAGCTTGCCAAGGCGCTTGAAATGGATGCTGACGACAATATGGCGTCCTGACAAGCCTTGCTGCGCATGGGCTAACGGGTTAGGCCGAGCCTATGACTGATACCTATTTATCCCCTGAATCGATAAAAGAGGCGCTCGGCTTTGCTGGGCGTCTTGCCGATGCGGCATGGATGGCAATTGCGCCTCATTTCCGTGCGCTTGACGGTGTGGAAAATAAGCTCGCGGCTAAACCAGGCGCAAGCTTCGATCCGGTGACCGAAGCCGATCAGGCTGCCGAGCGCGCGATGCGGGCCTTGATTGGCTCCGAACGCCCTGAAGATGGGGTACAGGGGGAGGAATATGACGATCATCCCTCGAAAAACGGCTTTAACTGGGTGCTCGACCCAATCGACGGCACACGCGCCTTTGTGGCGGGCTTGCCGGTTTGGACAACTTTGATTGCCCTGTGCGGACCAGATGGTGTGCCGATTATTGGCATGATTGATCAGCCTGTGCTTGGCGAGCGCTATCTGGGGTGGCCCGGTGGCGCCGTGCTCGAAAAAGCCGGAATGAGAACACCACTTGGCGTGTCAGGCCAAACCGATCTGCGCAAGTCCGTGATTGCGACCACCGATCCGTTTATCATGAACCCCGCCGAGCAGGGCGCATGGACCCATTTGCGACACACCGCCCAGATCGTTCGCTATGGCCTTGATGCCTATGCCTATGCGCGGCTTGCGGCGGGCACGATTGACTTGGTCGCCGAAGGCGGTCTGCAGCCCTATGATGCGGCTGCACTTATCCCTGTCGTGCGCGGGGCTGGCGGATTGGCATGCAATTGGCGCGGCGAACCTGCCATGCCAGGCGGGCAATTGGTCTGCGCTGCAACGCAGGACCTGCTTGATCAGGCGCTGATCAGTCTGCGCCGGAGTGTCGATCGCGCGCCAAAATCATAACATACCCGACAATGCAAATACGCTCCGCCGATCGGGCGGAGCGTATTGTTTCCTCCTCTCTTGGGAGGCGTAGATGAGCAGGGGGCTGTTTAGGCGGCTGAGCCTTTCTTGCCGTCGATCAGCGTCGGCTTGGACTTCTTCGTCTTACCGATCGCGATTTTGCGCGGCTTTTTCGCCTCGGGCAGTTCGCGCAGCAAATCGATCCGGAGCAGGCCGTTTTTGAGATCGGCACCGCTAACGATCACATGGTCAGCCAGTTGGAAGCGCCGGATAAAGCCGCGCTCTGCAATGCCGCGATGCAGAAACTCGCGGGCGTCCGCATCGTCGGTCCGGACATGGCGACCTGTCACCGTCAGCAGGCCGTCCTTGATCTCGATATCGAGATCCTCCTCGGAAAATCCGGCAACAGCCAGCTCGATTGAGAAAGCATCTTCGGCGAGGCGTTCAATATTGTAGGGCGGATACCCTTGAGCACCGTCAAGCCGTGATGCGGTGTCGATCATACCAGCCAGGCGGTCAAAACCAACCATGGTGCGGTAAAGAGGGGTCAAATCTGTTGGAATAGTCATGTTTTCAGTGTCCTTTTCAAAGCAACATCTATATTTTGCATCCTCACGATGTCGTGAAGATTTGTGGTTTTGGGGCTCACACCGCTTCCCGAAATCGGCGAAGGGCTTTAAGTCCCTGTCCAAGCCCTATGAGGCGCCTCGACGCTGATGATTTAGGTATAGACCGTGGTCTGTTCAAGGGCTGCAAAAAGGAGAAGAAGATGAAATATGCACTTTTGGCCGGTTTGGCCGTGTCCGTGTTGGCCGCTTGTGGTGAGCAAGCTTCAACCCCCGCTGCAACGCCGACTGAAAGCGCAGCGGCACCTGAAGCCGCCGCGCCCTCTGTCAGCCCCATGGAATTCGCACTCAATGGCGACTGGCGCAGCGACGAAAACAAAGCCCGCGACAGTTCGCGTAACCCCGCAGCAACGCTTGCTTTCTTCGGCGTTGATGCAGATGAAACCGTGGTCGAAATTTCGCCCGGCGGCGGCTGGTACACCGAAGTGCTCGCGCCCTATCTCAAAGCAGGCGGCGGCACCTATGTCGCGGCCACACGCGGAGACGCCGAGCGCGACGCACGGTTTGCCGAGACATTTGCCAATGCAGATAATTTCGGCACCGTAAACATCGGTGTTTTGGGTGAAGACAGCATTGCAGCTGGCAGCGCAGATACCGTGTTGACCTTCCGCAACATCCATAACTGGATGCGGTCTGGCACCGAGGCCAAAGTTTTTGAAGACGCCTATGCGGCGCTGAAGCCGGGCGGCGTGTTCGGCGTGGTGGAGCATCGTCTGCCATCTTCTGCCGAGCAGGACCCTCAAGGCGGCACAGGCTACGTCCATCAGGATTACGCGATTGCGCTCGCCGAAGCGGCTGGGTTCGAGCTGGCTGGCACATCCGAGATCAATGCCAATCCCAAAGACACCGCTGACCATCCGTTCGGTGTCTGGACTTTGCCGCCAGTAAATGTCTGGCAACGTGAAGGCCGTGACTTGCCCGAAGGTGACGATGGTGCACGCTATCAGGCCATTGGCGAGAGCGACCGGTTCACCCTGAAATTCGTCAAGCCGGCCTCCGCGGCCGCTGTCGATCACGACGCCTCTGGCTCGTAAGCAGATATTAATCTGACCGGATCAAACCCCATGGGCGAAAATGCCTGTGGGGTTTTTCATATCACAAGGCGCATCCTATACCGGCGCCAATTCGATGAGGTGAGTATCCGGCATATCCCGCAGCAGCGATCACGAGGTCTGGCCTGTGTTTGGCAAATACCTCGCTAACGCCCCGCCACGATCACATCAAAACCACCTGCACCGATCAGTCCACTGGCCAGTTTGGAGCCGAAAACGCCATATCCACCGATGATCAGAACCCGTTTGCGCATTTCGCTTTCGATTGTCTGCTCCCACCTGACTATGATTGTAAGCCGGACCCCGCCGGTCATGCGTTGCCGATTGCATGCTTGTCTTCAGTTTAGGCTTGGGGCATTGACAATCCGTTCACGTCCAAGAGGTCACCCATGCTCAATTCACCGCCTGCCAAGATCGCCAGCGTAGGCTGCCCGTGACCGAAGCGGCGAATACACTCTCCCTATTTGCAACCCGCATCGCCGAGCACAAGCTTGATGATGCGCCGCTAATTGCTGCGCTCGAACAGGCGGCCTGGGCGCTGGAGGCAGCGGACGAAGCGGGCGGGCAATGGTGCGACAGCCAGGGCTATGATGGCTACACATCCTACGCCTCGCTCGATGATTTGCCCGAGCGCGACCCGGCGTTCGGCGCGCTGAAGCTTTGGCTGGATGCACGGGCGGATGCGTTCGCAGCTATGTCAAACTGGGACATGGCCGGGCGTCAGCTTGTCCTCGATGCGCTTTGGGTCAACATTCTGGGCGAGGGCGGCAGCCATTCGGGCCATATCCACCCCAACAGCGTTGTCTCAGGGACCGTCTATGTCGCGATGCCTGAGGGCAGCGGTGCACTAAAGTTCGAAGATCCGCGCTTGCCCATGATGATGGCAGCCCCTCCGCTAGTGTCCGACGCACCTGACGCCAGCAGGCGTTTTATCTACCGCACACCAGAGGCAGGCACCGCTCTTTTTTGGGAAAGCTGGCTCAGGCATGAAGTTATGCCCAATCAGTCTGAGGCCGCACGGATTTCAGTCAGTTTCAATTACAGTCTGGAAGTCAGGTGAGCGCATCCTGTATCCGCCTAGTCTTGGAGGTCTTGGAGTGAGACCTTATACTTTCGGTCTGGCTCATCGGTGAACCTGATCCACTTGCTGCCCAAAGCGCCAAAACTGATCGTCGCTTCGGCGGGCAAGCTGCTGGGGGGGTGAAAGTTGATTCGCGAGAGAGCTTGTTCGAATATGAGGCCCTCATCTGTGACAAACCGCAACTTGCCAGTACGCCTCCGCCGGATAATTTTTACGATTTGCACAGGCGAGGACTCTCTCGACGCAGGGCGCAAGCGTTCAAGAAGGCTTGAGCCTTCAGCATCGGCCGAGGGCGTCGGAGCGGAGGCTGCCGCTTCAATCGCCGCACGTTCGGTCGCCAGTGCCGCACGTTCAGCTTCCAGTGCCTCGCGCTCGGCGACAAGGGCGGCGCGCTCAGCCGCAGCAGCTTCGGCCTCCTCGGCTGCTGCCGCCGTATCGATGGCCGGGGGCGTTGGGGTTGGGGCGATAGGGGCTTCAGGCACCGGCACGGCAGATGCCGGACTTTCTGGCGCAGCACGTCTGGCGTCGTCGAGCAACTGGCTTGCGGCATCCATACAGACCAGCCGGACAGAATCGGCCTTAATCGCACGACAGGCCGCCATTGCCTCAAGCGCGTCCTCCTCGGGTCCCGCTTCGGCTGGAGCAACAAGAAACAGGGCAAACAGGCTCGCAAGCCCAATAACAGCACGGCGCATATTCAAACTCCAGACGCATCTACAATGGCTATTTATAGCTGTTTATCCCGAAAACAAAAGGCTGGCAGCACATTTGCACAGCCGGACACAGACGTTGCCAGCATGGGAACAAACACCAATCTACTTGACGTTACCGCCTTCAGAGTCCATCGCCAGCGGCGACGTCAGCCATTTTGCTTAGAGTAGGACTTATCATGGACATTTCGAAAATCACCGTCGGTAACAATCCGCCAGACGACGTGAACGTCATTGTCGAGGTGCCACTGGGCGGCGATCCGATCAAATATGAGATCGATAAAGCCTCTGGTGCCATGTTCGTCGATCGGTATCTCTATACCGAGATGCGCTATCCATGTAATTACGGCTTCGTCCCCCATACGCTGAGCCTTGATGGCGATCCGATTGATGTCATGGTCGTTGGCAATCGGCCGCTTGTGCCCGGATCCGTTGTCCGTGCGCGGCCTGTCGGTGTCCTGATGATGACCGACGACAAGGGACAAGACGAAAAAATTCTCGCCGTACCACATCAGGCGCTCACCCGATACTATGACAAGATCTCGACCTATCAGGATCTACCGGCCATTCTGGTCGAAAAGATCCAGCACTTCTTCGAACATTACAAGGATCTTGAAACCGGAAAATGGTCGAAGATCGACGGCTGGCTGGGCGTTGAAAAGGCGCGGGAACTGATCCAGATGGCCGTAGAGCGCGAACAGCAGACCTAGCCAAAGGACCAGAGTGTCGCGTTTCTGGCGCAGCCGAGGTGTTTGCCGCCGCTCGGTGCGAGCTTGCGGGTCGAACCCATCTGTGTGCCAACAAATACAATCCGATACTGTACGGTTTGTTCTGATTTCTGTAACAGTTTGGCCTTATACAAATGTTAGAGAAAAAGAGGGCGGGCCTGTTTCGGTTGTCGCCGCAGACACTTGAAGGAAGCAGCCCATGTCTGACGAACCGGCCAAAAAAACTCCCGTCCGGCAAAGACGCCAAGGTCCCAAACGCTCCGAAACATCGCAAGCCGCTATCCTTGAGGCTGTGCGCGACGAACTTGCTGAAAGTGGATGGCGCGGGTTTAGCGTCGACAATGTTGCCCGCCGCGCCCATGCCTCGAAACAGACAATCTATCGCTGGTGGCCGTCAATCGGCACACTTTGCCTTGATGCGGCCTTGTCGCTCATTCCCGCTTCGCCCGACGGCGCCCGCGACGCCCAGCAACGGATCGCCGCAATTATCGCGCCGCTGGAAGCGACGGCACGTACCGGCGCCGGAAATTACATTCTTCGTGCGGCTTTGCTGGCCGCTGCCGATGACGAGGATGCGGGAGAAAAGTGGCGCGGATGGATTAAAACCGAAATTCGCACACCCCTGCGCATGATCCTCGCTGAGCTTGCAGCAAAGCAGGTCATTCGCCGTGACTGGGATATTGAAGACGCCATGGATGTTTTGCTCGGGCCGATCTGGCATCGCCTTGTCGTCATGCGCTCGCCTATCCCCGAAGCGTTCAGCCTGCGGCAGGCAGAGCGACTGATTGCGGATCTTAAAGTTTGAAACCACTTTCTTTTATGTGCCGGGGCTGGCAAAAGAGAACGCGAATTTCTTTTCTACCCTAGCTGACGGAGTGCGCCGCGATGCGACTTCTTTCCATTTTGCTCAAACGCGCCATTCGTGCGGGGCAGTTGACGATCACTGACTATGACGGGTCCGTCCATGTCTTTGGTCCAGGCGCGGACGAGAAGATTGGAGAGGTGTCCATCAGACTCACCCAGAAGGGCGCCTCCAGCAAGATTGCCCGCGATCCCGCCCTTGGCGCCGCTGAAGCCTATATGCATGGCCGGCTGGAGATGGAAGAAGGGTACGAGATTTATGACCTCCTCAAACTCGTAACCTACAATTTCCGCTGGGTACCCGGAAATGAGTTGCACAAAATCACCCAGCAACCGCGCTGGAAGACCTGGCTTGATGGTCGCAACCATGCCCGTCGGGCCAAGCGCAATGTCGCCCATCACTATGATCTCTCCGATGGGCTGTATGATTTGTTCCTTGATGTGAACAGGCAATATTCGTGCGCCTACTGGCAGCCCGGCAATCCCGATGATCTGCCGCGCGCCCAAACCGACAAGCTGGCGCATATCGCCGCCAAACTCCTGTTGAAGCCGAGCATGCGCGTACTGGATATTGGCTGCGGCTGGGGCGGTATGGCGCTCTATCTCAATAAGGTTGCGGGCGTAGATGTGCTCGGCGTTACCTTGTCAGAAGAACAGCTGGTGGTCGCACGCCAACGTGCCGAAGAGGCGGGTGTATCCGATCAGGTCAAGTTTGAGCTGATTGACTACCGAGAAGTTGACGGACCGTTTGACCGGATTGTGTCTGTCGGCATGTTCGAACATGTCGGCGTGCCGCAATATCAGACTTTTTTCTCGAAGGTTGCCGATCTTTTGTCAGACGATGGTGTCGCGCTTGTGCATTCGATTGGCCGCGCCGATGGCCCCGGCGCAACGGACAGTTTTATGGCCAAATACATCTTTCCGGGCGGCTATGTTCCTGCGCTGTCAGAGATTACACCAAAGATCGAACGCGCCCAGCTATGGGTCACTGACATCGAGATACTGCGTCTGCATTATGCGCACACCTGCGAAGCCTGGTACAAAACCTGTGTCGAGAGAAAAGACGAGATTGTCGCGCTCTATGATGAGCAGTTCTGGCGGATGTGGGTGTTCTATCTCGCCGGCGCTGCAATGGCGTTCCGGCATATGGGACAAATGGTGTTTCAGGTTCAACTCGCCCGCTCGCTAGAGGCGGTGCCGATAACGCGCGATTACATCGCAGACACAGAACGCCATTATGTTCGCCTTGCCGAAGACAGCTAGTCAGACGTCAAGGGTCTCATAACGAAATTGTTTGCAGCAAAATCTGGTTGTGGCGCGCGCTCCAATCGCGCAAAGAAAGAGATAAGATTCTAAGTAAACTAGGCAAATGCCATGGGCGACAGTCATTTTCTCGAAAGACTTCGTGTCCGCATTGTCGGGCGTGTCCATCGGGTTTGCGATGAGCGGTTTGACGCACAACGCGGGATCGAGACCGCGCGTAATGTCGATGCGGCCGAATTGGCAGATGTCTTAGACCTGAGGGGCTATGAAGGTGATGACGAGCTTTATGCGGGCACCCCCAGTTTGCTGTTTGATGCGTTACATTCACCCTTGTCGGACATGGATCGGTCCCAAACGACTTATATCGATGTTGGCTGCGGCAAGGGCAGGATGCTGATCCAGGCCAGCGAAGCCGGGTTTCATAGCGTTATCGGTGTTGAGTTCGCAGAGCCTCTGGCCAAAATGGCGCGTGAAAATCTGCAATCGGTATTGGGTCACGGACAAGGCCGCTGGCGTATTGAAGGCGCAGATGCGCGCACCTATCGATACCCCGACGGAGCGCTTGCCCTGTTTCTCTACAATCCGTTTGATCCGCCGGTTTTCGAGCGGTTTCTGTCCAATCTGTGTGCTGATTTGGCCGAACGCCCCCGGGATGTGCGGCTGATTTATAATCACACCTTGTGTGCAGACTTGCTGGATGCACAGCCCGCATTCGAGCGCATGTCCTATCCCGGTGCAAAACAGCTCTACGCCAGTATTCTTAATCCACACCCGTTTGGGGCGTGGCGCTATATTGGCCATAAATCTTGAGGCAAATGGACCTAGTCAGCCACTGCGAACAGGACTTCAGGATGCTTCATTGATTTGATCTCGAGTATATTATTATTCGGATCGGCAATGAAAAAGGTTTCTTGCTCGTATTTGTCACCTTTGAACCGCCTATATGGCGCGTCGATATAGCTCAGCCCCGCAGCGGCAATTCGATCTTTCAGGGCGTCAAAATCCTCCTGAGTGAGGTGGATCCCAAAATGCGGGACGGGCACCGCGCCCATATCCACATCATGGCGCACCGAAGGAAGCTGCTCTTCGCTTTGGTGAAGCGTAAGCTCATTGCCCCAGAAATTGACATCAACCCAGCGGCCTTCCTCGCGATTACCAAGCGTACAGCCAAACACCTCGGTGTAGAACTTGACGGTCGTTTCAAGGTCACCGGCAGGAATAGCGAGATGGACGATAGCAGACATGATAGCACCTCAAACTGGTTTCATATGTAACCAGTATTAGGGCAGGTTTCCAACATAGGGAAGGGGCTGAGCGCTACTTGTTCTTGAAGTGAGGCGTCCGCTTCTCGACAAATGCTTCCATGCCTTCGGACTGATCTTCCGTTGCAAACAGCGAGTGGAACAGGCGGCGCTCATGCATAATGCCGTGTGAAAGTGTTGTCTCATAAGCGGCGTTGACCATTTCCTTGGTTAACATGGCCGTAGCTCGCGGCATGGACGCAATCTTCTTGGCAACCGATTTGGCTTCATCCAGCAGGTCTTCAACCGGAACAATCCGCGAGACCAGCCCGCAGCGTTCCGCTTCTTCTGCCTCCATCATCCGGCCCGTCAGGCACATTTCCATCGCCTTGGACTTCCCGATGAAACGGGTCAGGCGTTGAGTGCCGCCTGCGCCCGGTGAAACGCCAATTGTAATCTCCGGCTGTCCGAACTTCGCGTTCTCGCCCGCCAGAATAAAGTCGCACATCATGGCAAGCTCACAGCCCCCGCCCAGCGCATAGCCTGCAACTGCAGCGATCAATGGTTTGCGACATCTTGAGGCGCGCTCCCAGTTTGCCGTGATGAAATCGCGATAATACGCGTCCATATAGGTCAGCTCGCGCATTTCCTTGATGTCCGCACCTGCGGCAAACGCCTTGCTGGAACCTGTAATGATAATGCAGCCAATGTCATCGTCCGCTTCGAACGTGTCCAGTGCGGCGGTCAATTCGTCCATCAGCATATTGTTGAATGCATTCATGGCATCTGGCCGGTTCAAGGTAATTGTAGCGACATGCCCCTCAATCTCGGTAATCAGCGTTTCATAAGCCATATGTATCGGTCTCCTCACAGCCCGTAGAATGTCACAAACAACCGAATGGCCAAATCATACCGAGCCCGCGCATGCGGTCCGTTTTGGATAATCAGCCCCGGCCGCTTTCCTGATAACAGGTCCACTTGGCGGCGGTATACTAGAGCTTTCGTCCCTCGTCACCCTTGTTTGCGCGGCAGGTGACACAATGCCCGATCCGCTCTAGACCTGTTCGTCAGCATGAATTTAGGAAGTGGAGACATGAAATGAGCAGATTTTTTCTGGAAACAGGCCTTTTTGCGCTCACAGGCCTCGCGCTAACGGCCTGTACGCAAGCGCTTGCCCAGCGCGCTGATCGTGCGCCGGGCGCCGTCCCGATTATCGCGCAGGCTGGCGAGCCCGTTTCAGCAAGCCTTGGCGATCACGCTCAGCAGAGCGATGTCGCCCTGTTGCACAAGCTCGTCACAGAGACCTCTGCGTCACGAATTGAGACTGATATCCGCAAGCTCGTTGGCTTCGGCACCCGTCACACCCTATCTGAAACCGAAAGCGACACGCGCGGCATTGGGGCCGCACGACGCTGGATTCACGCTGAATTCGAACGCATCTCCGCAGATTGCGGCGGCTGTCTCGAAGTCGTGTATGTCTCGGACACCATCTCCGGCGAAACCCGCATTCCTGATCCCGTGGACGTCGTCAGCGTTGTTGCGATCCAGCGCGGCACGCTCGATCCGAACCGGATGATCGTCATGTCTGGTGACATTGATAGCCGCGTCACCGACCCGCTCAACGGCACCTCCGACAGCCCGGGCGCAAATGACAATGCGTCCGGTATGGCCGGCGCGATTGAAGCGGCGCGCGTTTTGTCGAAATACGAGTTCCCCGGCACGATCGTCTATATGGGGCTGTCGGGTGAAGAGCAGGGGCTTTTCGGTGGTCAGATCGTCGCCAAACATGCGCTTGCTGAAGGCTGGAACATCAAAGGCGTCATCAATAATGACATGATCGGAAACATTTCCGGCATCAACGGCGTCACCAACAACACCACAGCCCGCGTTTTCTCCGAAGGCACCCGCGATGTTGAAACCCCCGAAGAAGCCCGTGCAAGGCGCTTCACCGGCGGCGAAGTCGATAGCCCCTCGCGTAATCTCGCCCGTTACATAGACCGCATGGCCGACCGCTACATTCCCAATCTTGACGTGATGATGGTCTACAGGCTCGACCGATTTGGACGCGGCGGACACCACCGCCCATTCAACGCGGTCGGCATCCCGGGCGTGCGCATTATGGAAACCAACGAGCATTATGATCGCCAGCATCAAGACCTCCGCACCGAAGATGGCCGCGTCTATGGCGACACGATTGATGGGGTGGATTTTGATTATGCCGCCAAGCTCACCGCGCTCAACATTGTCTCTATGGCCGGCATCGCGCTCGCCCCGCCAATCCCTGCCGACGTCACAATCGAAGGTGCGGTCCAACCCTCAACCACGCTGAAATGGTCGCGGCCCACCGGCACACAGGCAGATAATCTCGCCGGCTACCGCGTCCACTGGCGGCTGACGACGGACGCCCAGTGGAGCCATTCGAAATTCGTCGGCGATGTTTCCGAATACACTTTGGAGAATGTCGTCATCGACAATTACTTCTTCGGTGTGTCCAGCGTGGCGAAAGACGGCTCGGAAAGCCCCGTTGTCTTCCCCGGCGCTGCGGGCAGCTATGGCGGGTATGAGTAATCACAAAAATCATCCTGTTCAATAAGCCGTTCGGTGTGCTCAGCCAGTTCACCGATAAGGGCAATCAGGGCTCAGCGCGCCCAACCCTGTCGGACTATATCACCGTGCCGCGCGTCTATGCGGCCGGACGGCTCGACCGTGACAGTGAGGGCCTGCTGGTGCTCACCGACAATGGCCGTTTGCAAAAACAGATTGCCGATCCCGAGCACAAGACCCCCAAAACTTACTGGGCGCAGGTCGAGGGGGTACCCGATGCCGCAGCGCTCGTGGCGCTGGGCGAGGGCGTCGAACTGAAAGATGGTCTCACCGCGCCCGCCAAAGCGGAGCTTATCGACGAGCCCAAAGGCCTCTGGCCCCGCGACCCGCCAATCCGGGTTCGCAAATCCGTCCCTGATAGCTGGATTGCGTTGACCATCACTGAAGGCAAGAACCGTCAGGTACGCCGCATGACAGCTGCTGTCGGCTACCCCACATTGCGGCTCATCCGTGCGCAGATTGGTGACTGGACGCTTGAAGGCTTGGGCAGCGGGGCATGGCGGGAAGGCTGACCCCGTCTGGAAACTACAGTTTGCGCCAAATAAACTCTGTAGCACCGACACGCTCTCTGATACTGTTTTGCTATGCCTGAATTACCCGAGGTCGAAACGGTCAGACGTGGCTTGTCCCCCATGATGGAGGGCAAGACCTTTTTGCGCGTCGAGCAGCGCCGTCCCGATTTGCGCTTCCCGTTTCCGGCGCGCTTTGCCGAACGGCTAACCGGCCAAACGGTGCTTCACCTTGGGCGCGCGGCGAAATTTCTAAAAGCCGAACTGTCCTCTGGCGAAATGCTGGTTATGCATCTGGGGATGACGGGCCGGTTCACAATTGACGGTGCGCCCACAGCAAGCTTTGCTGCAGATACGGGCGATGAGCCAAAGCATGATCATGTTGTCTTCCATCTCGAAGGGGGCGTTCGGATCACCTATAATGATCCCCGCCGATTCGGCTTTATGGAACTTTGGCCCGTTGCCCAGTTCGACGCTTATCCGCGTCTGAAGAAACTCGGACCCGAGCCGCTTTCCAACGGGTTCTCGGCGTCTTATCTCAACGAGGTTCTGACAGGTCGGCAAACGCCGATCAAAGCCGCACTGCTGGATCAGGCGGTCGTTGCAGGGCTTGGCAATATCTATGTGCTCGAAGCCCTGTTTCGCGCAGGAGTTTCTCCCAAGCGCAAGGCAGCCAGTGTCGTGGGCCTGCGGGCTGAGCGCCTGGCGCCGGCTATCAATGCGGTGATTGCCGAAGCGATAGAAGCGGGAGGCTCGTCCATTTCCGACTTTGCCGCAACTGATGGCTCGCTCGGTTATTTCCAGCACAGTTTCGATGTCTATGACCGCGAAGGCAAGCCCTGCAAAGCCTGCTCGGAACCGATCAAACGGATCGTACAGTCCAACCGGTCGAGCTTTTACTGCGGCAAATGCCAAAGATGAGCTTAGAGCCATGAGCGTCCGGCGCATAACGCTTTGGCTTGGCCCGCTGATTGCGTTGGTGATGCTACTGGTCGGACCGCCAGCGGGCTTGAGCTTTGCGGCTTGGGCGACCGCCGCACTTCTTGCGTGGATGGCGTTGTGGTGGGCGACCGAACCGATCCCCATTCCAGCAACCTCGCTCTTGCCGCTCGTAGTCCTGCCACTCATCGGCGCGGCCACCCCCGCCGAGGCGGCGTCCGGTTACTCCAGCACGATTGTACTGTTGCTCCTTGGCGGCTTTATCATCGCGCTCGGCATAGAGCGTTGGAACCTGCATGAGCGAATTGCGCTGAACGTGGTGTCCCTGTTTGGCAATCGCCCCAAAGCCTTACTTGCAGGGTTCATGATTGCGACTGCGCTTTTGTCTATGTGGATCTCAAACACCGCGACCACGCTGATGATGGTGCCCATTGCGCTTTCAGTGGCTGCGTCTGTGGAGGGCAAGGACGACACCCGTATCACGCTCGCGCTCCTGCTTGGCATTTGTTATGCAGCCAGCATTGGCGGGGTGGCCACGCCCGTTGGAACGCCCACCAACCTGATCGCGCTTGATGCTCTGGCCGGGATCAACGGGGCCGAGATCAGCTTTGCGACATGGATCAAATTCGGTATTCCCGCCATGGCGCTGCTCATCCCGGCCGCATGGCTTGCGGTTGGCTGGAGCCTGCCAAGCGGTGTCAAAGACCCAGCCGCCCAGGAAAGCATCGCAAAGGCCCTAGCAAAGCTTGGCAATATGTCACCTGCGGAGAAACGCGTCGCACTCGTATTTGGAACTGTGGCGCTCCTTTGGATCTTTCGATTGCCAATTGCGACGTTTGCAGAACCTCGACATTTTATCATCAATCTTCCTGCTGTGCCCGTTTTGGCTAAGGTCTCCGATATGGGCATCGCCATATTTGGTGCCGTCCTGATGTTTCTGATACCAGCGGGCGGGGGAGAGCGCCGCGCCTTGCTCAATTGGGACGAAGCCGAACGCCTGCCTTGGGGCGTACTGATCCTGTTTGGCGGCGGCATCTCGCTAGGTCGCGCGATCACCCGCACCGGCCTTGCCGACTGGATTGGCAACCAGCTAGAAGTGCTCGCCGTTCTACCGCCGATTTTTTTCATTGCGGCTGTCGTCATCCTCGTCATCTTCCTGACCGAGTTGACCTCCAACGTCGCCACTATGACCACGCTCGCCCCCATTCTCGGCACATTGGCCCTGGCCGTCGGCGCAGACCCTGCCAGCCTGTTGGCTCCTGCCGCGGTCGCGGCTTCATGTGCCTTCATGTTACCCGTCGCGACGGCACCCAACGCCATCATCTATGCAACGGGCAAAGTCCCTGTGGCTGAAATGATGCGAGTCGGTCTACGCATCAATCTGGCAGGCGTGGTCATCATAACCGCAATCGGTTTCTGGATCGCACCAGCGGTCCTGGGTTGAGGCGTCCGGCAGGGCTAAGTCTCCGTCTGCACTCCGCCTCGGAAAGCTCTCTCAATCCGTGAACCGATGGCCCCGGCAATACCCATAAAGCCCAGCGATTTGAGAATAAGTTGTGCCACAATCGCGCTCGGGGCGCTAGGGTTGCCGGTAAATGGATCCCCGAACAAAACGGGATTGAAATAGAGAAACAGGCCAAACCCAATCGCCGCGCCAATCTTGAACCCCGTATTGCTGGCCGAGAGGAGCGTGAGATTGCCGAGCGTTTCGGCGGCGTTGCGAACAGAGGAGAACACATAAAACAGGATCGCATAGCTGAGCGCGGCTGCGATAAGTGCGATAACGAATATGACCAGATAGGTTGAAGCGCCGTATTGCGCGCTGCTTTTACTGAAGAAAGCGAAGCTCACAAACAGGTAGGAAAACAAAACGACTGACAGGCCGATCGCAAGCCACGCCGGCCACAATTGTTCGGCGCGCGAGGTTGACCGGCGGGCGGCTGTCCAGCCCTTTTGCCCGTCAACAATAAGGCGCGCTTGACCATTCTGCCGCGTCCGGCGACCGAACTCGCTTTGATCGCGTGTGCCGTTCATTGCTGTGTTGCCCTACCCCGTCTCTACGCGGAAATGGTAGCAGAGTCTGCTTTCAATCGATCTAAGAGGATTGATTGAATTTCATTTGTTCTTCAGTTCAGGACACCGCGATCCTTCATGGCGCGGGCGTAAAGCCAAAGCCCGAGCGCAATGACAAAAACGACACTGGTGATGATCATGGTCGTTGTCCCATCTGGCAGTGAATAAGCATTTTGCGAGATGGCATAGGCGACGCAAACAAGTTGGGCAAGCAGGCTGCCTAGAAACAGTGGTGCGGCCCACGCTTTGCGCAATAATAGCAAGAGACAGGCAACAACAGCGCCCCAGACGGCAATCGCCCAAGCGGCATCAAACCACGCCGGAATGTTTTCAAAATAGGCGCGAGTCTCATCATCAAAGCCAGCCAGTGTGTCCGCGCTAAGGGTCTGTGTCGCGTAATAATTGAAACCGCCCAACAGGTTCCATAACAGCCCAACGCCGCCAACTGCCCATAAATGCCAGGGTGTTTTGCGGCGTGGATTCTCACTGGTCATCGTGTCTGACATATTTCTCTCCCCCGAAAATATTTTGCCAATCTACAACAAGTCCCCGTTTGGGTAAAACCCGAGCAGGCCATTGGGCCACTTCCCCCTATGCCCCCCACGCGCTAAACCCATACCCAGATCAAGGGAATCGCCAGCCATGCCTTCAGCACCGTTTAACAAAGACAGCCACCTCTATCTGATAGATGCCTCGGCCTATATTTTCCGCGCCTATCACGCGCTGCCGCCTTTGACGCGCAAATCGGACGGACTGCCCGTGGGCGCTGTGGCGGGTTTTTGCAACATGCTCTGGAAGCTGCTCGAAGAGCTTAAAGGCCCCGACCGCCCGACCCATTTCGCGTGTGTGTTCGACAAAGGCTCCTACACATTCCGCAATGACATGTACCCCGACTATAAAGCCAACCGCGACGAGACCCCGGCCGACCTCAAACCCCAATTCACCTTCGTCCGCGAAGCCTCGCTCGCTTTTGCCACCCACGCCCTCGAACTGGAAGGCTATGAAGCCGATGATCTGATCGCAACCTATGCCGACATGGCCGACAAGGCGGGCGCGCGCTGCACGATTGTATCTTCAGACAAGGACCTGATGCAGCTTGTCACCGAGCGGGTCATCATGCTCGACACGATGAAGAACCGCACGCTCGACATTACCGCTGTGCATGAGAAATTTGGCGTAGGGCCAGAGCGTGTTGTTGATGTGCAATCACTTGCCGGCGATAGCGTTGACAATGTGCCCGGCGCCCCCGGCATTGGCATTAAGACGGCCGCCCTCTTAATCAATGAATATGGCGACGTGGAAACCCTGCTGGAACGCGCCGAAGAGATCAAACAACCCAAGCGCCGCCAGACCCTCATCGACAATGCCGAGCAGGTCCGCATCTCGCGCGATCTTGTCACACTGAAACGCGATGTCCCGCTGACTGTGCCCGTTGAAGATCTGGCCGTCGCCGACCCGGATCCGGACGTGCTGATCGGCTTTCTGGAAAAGATGGAGTTTCGCACGATTACCCGCCGCGTGCGCGAGGCGATGCAACTCGAAGGCGTGCTCGAAGAAGCTCCGCCCGAAGCCCAGAGTGTTGACCGCTCAGCCTATGAAACCGTCACCACGCTTGCCCGTCTTGACCACTGGATCGAACGCGCCCGCGACGCTGGCGTCTTCGCCATAGACACCGAAACAGATAGTCTTGATGCGGTCGCCGCAAAGCTTGTTGGTATCTCTCTGGCCACAGCCCCGAATGAAGCCTGCTATATCCCACTCGCCCATATCGATCCCGACGGGGCAGGGGACATGTTCGAAGCCGCCACCCCCGAGCAGATCAAGCTCGAAGATGCCATCACCGCTCTCAAACCCGTCCTTGAAGACGACACCGTCCTCAAAGTTGGCCAGAACATCAAATACGACCTGACCGTCCTCGCCAATGTCGGCATCGACATCGCGCCGATCGACGACACAATGCTGCTGTCTTTCGTGCTCAATGCAGGCACACACAATCACGGCATGGACACGCTGTCGGCCCGTTATTTCGAGCACACACCGATTGCCTACAAGGACGTCTGCGGCACGGGTAAATCGCAAATCACGTTCGACCGCGTACCGCTCGACAAGGCGACTGTTTATGCCGCCGAAGATGCCGATGTGACGCTACGCCTCTGGCATGTGTTCAAGCGCAAATTGCCCGTAAGCCGCGTCACCACCGTCTACGAAACTCTGGAGCGTCCGCTCGTTCCGGTTATCGCCAGCATGGAACGCGAAGGCATCAAGGTCGACCGCGATATGCTCTCGCGTCTCTCCTCGGACTTTGCCCAGCGCATGGCGGAATATGAAGCCGATGCCTACGCGCAAGCAGGCCGCGAGTTCAAGATGGGTTCCCCCAAACAGATCGGCGAGATCCTGTTTGATGAAATGGGCATTGAAGGCGGCAAGAAGACCAAGACCGGCGCATGGCAAACCGGCGCGGATACATTGGAAGACCTCGCCGCGCAAGGACATGACCTGCCACAAACCATATTAAAGTGGCGTTCGCTCTCCAAGCTGCGCTCGACCTATACCGAAGCTCTGCAAGCGGCGATCAACCCCGCCACAGGCCGCGTGCACACAAGCTTTGCCATGGCCGCCGCACAGACAGGCCGCCTCTCCTCTTCTGACCCAAACCTGCAAAACATCCCGATACGCACAGAAGAGGGCCGCAAAATCCGCGAAGCCTTTATCGCAGAACCCGGCCACAAGCTAATCTCGGCGGACTATTCACAAGTTGAGCTGCGCCTGCTCGCCCATATTGCCGGGATTGATGCCCTGCGCGATGCGTTCAAAGCGGGCCATGATATTCACGCCATGACGGCCAGCGAGATGTTTGGCGAACCCATTGAAGGCATGGACCCGATGATGCGGCGGCGCGCCAAGGCGATTAATTTCGGCATCATCTACGGCATCTCCGCCTTCGGCCTTGCCCGCCAGCTCGCCATTCCGCGCGGCGAAGCCAGCGACTATATCAAATCCTATTTCGAGAAATTCCCCGGCATCCGCAAATATATGGACGACACCAAAGCCTTCGCCACCGAGCACGGCTATGTGCAGACCGCGTTTGGCCGCAAGCTGAACATTGACCTGAAAAACGCCAAAGGCCCCTCGCGCGGCTTTGCCGAGCGTCAAGCCATCAATGCGCCGATCCAGGGCTCCGCCGCCGACGTGATCAAACGCGCCATGATCGCCATGCCGGGCGCACTGGAAAAAGCCGGACTAAAAGCGCGCATGCTCTTGCAAGTCCATGACGAGCTGATCTTTGAAGCCCCGGAAGACGAGGTGGACAAAACCCTCGCCGTCGTGACCAAAACAATGCAGGCCGCCCCCGGCATCGCCGCCGGGCTCACCGTCCCGCTCTTGGTCGAAGCCCAAGCGGCGAGCAATTGGGGCGATGCGCATTAGCATGACGGTACTGGATATTCTTATCACCATGTTCCCAACATTATTCGCTGTCCCGTTCTTTTTCTTTGGTGGGCTCAAACGTTTGATTGTCCAACTTGGGAACCCTGATATGGCTATAGGATTATTCGGAGCGATCATTTGCTTGAGTTCCGTATTAGTTTTTGCTGTAGCTCTTTCTCCATCAGCGAAGGTAATGTTCGAAAATTATTCGATGTTTTTAGGAATAGTCGGGATAGGAAACCTTCTGCTGTTTTTGTGGGAGTTGGCGCAAACTCGCCTCGGAAATCGATAACTGTTTGTCCAGTGGTTCCCACTGTTTGGCTAGGACCCCGTGGCTGCGTGTCTTGTCTGCCCCACCCCCATCCCCCAAATGTGGCAAAGTTAATAACCACTCACACAAAATTGCCTTGATCCGTACGAACCCGCGCCACATTGCTCGTTTGTATTGGAAAATGACGGGGCTTCCAGCTTCTGGCGAACCGTGATTGTATAGATGGGTTA
>CAZMMU010000042.1:0-21897 GCA_964567455.1 uncultured Hyphomonas sp. | reverse complement strand
CCGCGCGGCGTGAGGCAAAACAGAGAGAAGCTAGCTATGGAGCAAACCCAGCCTTGAGCCGCCAAAGGCGCGTCCCATCGTGAGCGCAGCGAACGGGGGACAAACAAAAATCCCCCTACTCCGCAGCGACCTTCACGCCGTCTTGCCCGAGAATGCGGTCTGCGACTTCGTCGGGAACGATGAGCAAAGTTTCCGCGCAGGTTTGCTCAAAATTTGCGAGCAAGTTTTGCGCGCGGGCGCTTCCGGTGCGTTCGTGGTGGAGCTCTATCAGCAGACGGAACTTTTCAGCGTGCGCTTCGGGGAGGTCTGCGAGCTTGTACCATTTGATCGCGTCAGGGTTGGCGACGGCTTCGAAAATGTCCTTCGGGTCCCAGATATAGGCGACGCCGCCGGTCATGCCTGCGCCGAAATTATCACCGACGGGGCCGAGAATCGCGACTTCCCCGCCCGTCATATACTCGCAGCCATTGGCCCCGCAGCCTTCGATGACGGCACTGGCACCTGAATTGCGCACGGCGAAGCGGACGCCCGCTGTGCCGGCCGCATAGAGCCTGCCCGAGGTTGCACCATAGAGGCATGTATTGCCGATGATGGCATTGTCTCCGGCGTCGAATTTAGCATTGGCGGGGGGACGGGCGATGATCGTTGCGCCGGAAAGGCCCTTGCCGACATAGTCATTGGCGTCGCCCGTCACGTCAAGCGTTAGTCCCTGTACGGCAAATGCGCCAAGGGACTGCCCTGCCGAGCCTTCAAGCCGGACATGCAGCCGCCCTTCGGCCAGAGCCCGCTCGCCAAACTGACGAACAATCGCGCTGGATGACCGGGTGCCTATGGCGCGCTGGACATTGCGGACGCCATAGGAGAGCTGCATCTTTTCGCCGCGCTTGAAGAAAGGCTCCGCATCGCGCAGGATTTGCGCGTCCAGCGTATCGGGCACATCATTTCGGCGGGTGGGCTGGTAGGTGACATCGGATCCGCCCGAAACTTGCACAAGGAGCGGATTGAGGTCGAGATCGTCCAGATGGGCGGCCCCGCGTGAAACCTGCGCAAGCAAGTCTGATCGGCCGATCGCTTCGTCGAGACTGGACAGACCAAGCTCAGCCAGCGTCTCGCGGACATCCTCAGCAATGAAGCTCATCAGGTTGACAACTTTGTCCGGGTTGCCCGTAAACTTCTTGATCAATTCTGGGTCTTGGGTGCACACGCCGACGGGGCATGTGTTGGAGTGACACTGGCGGACCATGATGCAGCCCATGGCGACGAGGCTGGCGGTGCCAATACCATATTCCTCAGCGCCGAGCATGGCGGCCATGACGATGTCGCGCCCCGTGCGCAAGCCGCCATCGGTCCGTAAAGTGACTTTATCGCGCAAATTGTTCATGGAGAGAACTTGATGGGCTTCGGCCAAACCAAGTTCCCATGGCAGACCGGCATGTTTGATCGAGGTTTGCGGGCTTGCGCCTGTGCCGCCGACATTCCCAGCAATGAGGATGACGTCTGCTTTGGCTTTTGCGACGCCAGCGGCAATCGTGCCAACGCCGGAGCGGGCGACGAGCTTGACGCAGACGCGGGCATCGGGGTTGATCTGCTTGAGGTCGTAGATGAGCTGGGCGAGGTCTTCGATGGAGTAAATATCGTGATGGGGCGGTGGCGAGATCAGCGTAACGCCGGGCGTGGCGTGGCGGTTCTTGGCAATGAACTCGGTGACTTTGAAGCCCGGCAGCTGCCCCCCCTCGCCGGGCTTTGCGCCCTGGGCCATTTTGATTTCGATTTCGCGGCACTGGTTGAGATATTCCGCCGTGACACCGAAGCGCCCGGAGGCAACCTGCTTGACCGCAGAGTTCATATTGTCGCCATTGGGAAGCGGGGTATAACGTTCGCGGACCTCTCCGCCCTCCCCAGAGACAGACTTTGCGCCGATGCGATTCATGGCGACATTCAGCGTGCCGTGCGCATCCGGGCTCAGCGCGCCCAGGGACATGCCGGGGGTGACGAACCGCTTACGGATTTCATTGATCGACTGAACCTCATCGAGCGGTTTGGAGCGGTCTGCAGGCTTGAAATCCATCAAATCACGGAGTTGAACCGGCGGACGGTTGCGTAAGGCAGACGCATACTTCCGATAGATGGAGTAATCGCCACGATCGCAGGCGGCTTGTAAAGTGTGGATGAGATTGCCGTCAAGCGCATGAGGCTCGCCTGATGCGCGCAAGCGGTAAAATCCGCCAACCGGCAATGCGGTTACCTGCTCGTCAAAAGCAAGAATGTGACGCGCGACAGCATTCTCCTCAAGTCCGGCAAGACCAATGCCAGAAATGCGGCTGGTCATGCCCGGGAAATAATCTGCCACCAATGCGCGCGACAGGCCGAGCGCTTCGAAATTATAGCCGCCGCGATAGGACGAGATGACGGAGATGCCCATCTTGGACAGAATCTTCAGCAAGCCCGCGTCAATTGCTTTCTTGTAGTTTGACACAACTTGTCCGATTGACGCGTCACCGAAAAGTCCACGTGCTTGTCTATCGGCAAGACCGTCTTGGGCCAGATAGGGGTTTACACATGTCGCGCCGACACCGACGAGGACAGCGAAATAGTGCGTATCAAGACATTCCGCAGACCTGACGGTGATCGAACAGAAGCTGCGAAGCCCTTCCTCGACCAGATGCGCATGAACCGCACCCGCCGCAAGAATCATCGGAATGGCCACACGTTCGGCCTTTTGATGTTCATCAGTAAGCACAATATGTTCACGACCTGCCGCGACAGCTTCCACGGCCTCGCTGCGAATCCTGTCGAGCCCCGCCTTGAGCGCAGCGCCATCATTTACAACACCTTCGACAGGAAAAGTGCAGTCGATCTCTGTCAGCCCCTCGCCCAATATGTTGCGCAGCCGCTCATACATGCCATTGGAGAGGAAGGGGCTGTTAAGGACGAACACGTCCGTTTGGCCCTCATCGGTGGCCAGAATGTTGCCAAGGTTTTTGAAGCGCGTTTTGAGGCTCATCACACGGTCTTCGCGCAAAGGGTCAATTGGCGGATTGGTGACTTGCGCAAAGTTCTGGCGGAAGAAATGCGACAAGGGGCGAAAATTGTCAGAGAGTACGGCGGGCGGCGTGTCGTCACCCATAGAGCCAATGGGTTCTTTGCCCAGTTCAGCCATTGGCGCGAGTATAAGCTCCAGCTCCTCCATGGTGACGCCAGCTGCGGTTTGGCGGCGGAGCAGCTCTTCGCGGGTGTCGTAAACGCGCGGCTCTGGCCCCGGACCAATTTGCGCCTCAAGATCGACGACGTTCTCCAGCCATTCCTGATAAGGGTGTTCGCTGGCAAGCATATCGATAATCTCGTCATGCTCGTAGAATTTGCCTGTTTCCAGATCAGCAGCGATCAATCCGCCTGCCGCCACTCGCCCCTTGCGAACAATCGTGTCATTGTCGAGCGGACACATGCCGACTTCCGATCCAACAGCCAGAATATTGTCCGCCGTCAGAGCATAGCGCAGTGGGCGCAGACCGTTACGGTCCAGCCCGGCTATTGCCCAGCGGCCATCATAGGCGGCAATTGCAGCCGGGCCATCCCACGGCTCCATCACCGAGTTACAGTAATGGTAAAGGGCGGCGTGTTTTTCAGGCATGATCGAGGCGCGCTTGGACCAGGCTTCGGGGATAAGGAGCGCCTTGGACATAGGCGCAGAGCGGCCTGCCTTGCACAGCATTTCAAAGACGTTATCAAGTGCGGCACTGTCTGATCCGCCAGATGTGATGACAGGTTTGACATCATCCTGATGGTCGCCAAAGCTCTCGGACACCATTTTGATCTCGTGGCTTTTGAGCCAGTTCACATTGCCTTTGAGCGTATTGATCTCGCCATTATGCGCGAGCATGCGGAAGGGCTGGGCCAGCGCCCATTGGGGGAATGTGTTGGTCGAATAGCGCTGGTGATAGATGGCCACAGACGAGACGAAACGCTCGTCCTTGAGATCGAGATAGAAGGCGTCAATGTCTTCGGCGAGGAACATGCCTTTATAGATCAGGGATTTGTGGCTGAGCGAGCAGACATAAAACGCAGGGATGCCCTGCTCTCGTGCGCGGCGCTCGATCCGTCTACGGCAAATATAGAGCGCACGCTCCATCGCATCGCCGTCGCGCGCCTGATCATCGCGGAACATGACCTGCTCGATTTCCGGGCGCGTATCGGCTGCTTTCTGACCAATAATCGAGACATCGACAGGAGGCTGACGCCAGCCATAAATGTAAAAACCCATGGCGAGAATTTCACGCTCGACAATTGTGCGGGCCGCTTCCTGCGCCGCAAGGTCTGTACGCGGCAGGAAGATTTGCCCAACGCAAACGGCAGCATCGGTTGGCGTGTGGCCGGTGCGGGTGATCTGATCCCGGAAGAAGCCCTGAGGCACATCAAGCCGGATACCCGCGCCATCTCCCGTTTTGCCATCGGCATCAACTGCGCCTCTGTGCCAGACATTCTTGAGCGCCTTGATACCCATTTCCACGATCTCGCGGCGCGGCTCACCATCAAGCGCGGCGACCAGCCCAACTCCGCAGGCCGAGTGCTCATCATCAGGATTATACGCATGCGCATCGATCAGTTTCTGGCGCGCGTCGAGGAAATGTGTGTTTGGTCCGGTCATATCTTTACTCCGCCGCCTGCTTGGCTGCTTTTTCTGTCTTCATCATCTGCGCATGCATCGCTTCGGCAGCATCGCGCGCGTCCTTGATGGCCCAGACCACAAGGGAGCCACCACGAACAATGTCGCCCGCAGCAAACACGCCCGGCACGCGCGTTTCCATTGTGCGGAAATCAATCTGCACAGCGCCCCAGCGATTAACGACGAGGCTGGACTGGTCCCAGAGCTTTGGAAGATCTTCAGGGTCAAATCCGAGCGCGCAAATGACCATGTCCGCTTTTACATCGAGTGTTTCTCCCGTCGCTTCGGGACGTTTGCGGCCAGAGGCATCTGGCGCGCCAAGCTTCATGCGTGAGGCCGTGACCGATTTGATCCCCCCCGCTTTGGTTCGCACCACGCGTTCGGGACCTGCCAGCCATTCAAAGACCACACCCTCTTCTTCAGCATTCAGAACTTCGCGCGCACTGCCGGGCATGTTCTCCTTGTCGCGCCGGTAGAGACATGTAACCGATTTCGCGCCTTGGCGCACAGCCGTCCGCACGCAATCCATCGCTGTGTCCCCACCCCCGATGACAACCACGCGCTTGCCCTCGGCATTGATCTCGCCGGAGTCAAAAGCGGGCACAGTGTCGCCAAGGCCCTTTCGGTTTGACGCGGTCAGATAGTCAAGCGCTTCGAGGACACCCGCACCGGTCAGGCCATCAATTTTCAGCACGCGCGGCTTGTAAACGCCGGTCGCAATCAAAACAGTATCGTGCTCGGCGCGTAAGTCGGCAAAGCTGACGGCGGATCCGCTGGTTGCCTTGCCGCCAATCTCCGCATTGTATTTAAAGGTCACCCCGCCCGCCTCGAGATGGGCGAGACGGCGTGCAACCACGTCTTTCTCAAGCTTGAAGCCCGGAATGCCATAGATCAGCAAGCCGCCACCGCGATCATAGCGATCGTATACGGTGACCTGATAGCCCTTGCGGCGCAGCTCCTCTGCGGCGGTCAGTCCGGCCGGGCCTGCCCCGATGATGCCCACACTCTGATTGCGCTCGCGCGGTGGGTTGATGGGCACAATCCAACCCTTTTCCCAGGCCGTGTCGGTAATATGTTTCTCGACCGCCCCGATGGTGACGGTGCCATGACCTGATTGTTCGATGACGCATGAGCCCTCGCAAAGACGGTCTTGTGGGCAGATGCGGCCACAAATCTCGGGCAAATTATTGGTCGCGGAGCTTGCGTGATAGGCCTCTTCGAGCCGTCCATTAGCCGCCAGCAGGAGCCAGTCCGGAATATTGTTCGACAGCGGGCAGCCTTGTTGACAGAACGGCACGCCGCATTGTGAACAGCGGGAGGCCTGTTCGGCGGCCTTGGCAGGCTTGTAGTCGCCATAAATCTCGTCGAAATCATCCTTACGCCTCTTGGCCCCGCGCTTTGTCGGCGTTTTGCGGTCAACATGGATGAATTGCAGCATGGATTGCGCCATTGGGGACTCCGGAATTCCAGTGAGACGCTGGTCATATGCCGCGACGCAGCCCAATGCAAGAAGAAAAATAACATTATATATCGTTATAGTATATACAGAGCAATGACCAAGGCTTTTGGCAGGTTCGCGACTTTCATCCCGGGTTAATTTGTATATCATATAGATACACATAAAGAAGACTGGCCACTGTTTGCGGAACAGCCTATTTAGGGCGCGTCAGGGGGGCTGTTCATGTCACTACTCCAATTGTTCATTCTTTCACTCGTTCAGGGCATCACCGAATGGTTGCCGATCTCTTCGTCAGGCCACGTTTTGCTTGTGGCGGGTATTTTCGGGCTGGTCGGTGAAGACGAAATTCTTATCAATGCGATGGCACATCTGGGCACACTATTGGCGGTGCTAATTTACTTCCGCGATGATGTCTGGCGGGCGGTGCTGGGCGGATTGGAGCTGGCTGGCTTTGGGCGCAAGAAGGCAGGTCTATCCGGCAATGCACGGCTGGCCATGTTGATTCTGGCGTCGCTTCCGGCCGCGTTGATCCTTGGGATAGCGTTTACGCAGTTTCCAGATGCCGTTCAGCTGGCCATGCGCAGTGTTTGGGTCGTGATTGGCTCGACCGTAATTTTTGCGCTGGCGCTCTGGTGGGCCGACAGCCGCCCAGAAGCCGATAAGACGGAGGCGGATATGAGTCTCAGCGAAGCGGCCGTGATTGGCGCAACACAGGCAGTTGCGGCACTCGTGCCCGGGACCAGCCGGTCCGGGATCACAATGACGGCAGCGCGGGCCTATGGGTTTTCGCGGGTCGAAGCAGCACGCTTTTCCATGCTGATCGGCGCCCCTCTGATTGTGGCAAGCGGGGCGTACGCATTTTTGGAGCTCTTTGCGGCAGAACCCGGAGCGATTTCGCTGACGATGAAAGAGGGGCTGATTGTGCTGGGGCTGTCGGCGGTTTCGGGATACGCATCGATTGCCATTCTGATGAAGCTGCTGGAGCGGATCAGCTTTCTGCCTTTTGTAGTGTACAGGCTGGCACTCGGCGCTGTTTTGCTTGCCGCCAGCCCTCTATGGCTCAATCTTATTTCCGCTTAAATCGCACTTTCAGGCCTCTTATGCCTAACATTCGCGTGTCCCGACACGATTTCACTCGCGTCCTGACTGTATTTCGGTTTCCATCATCTAGTCAGCCTGTTGATCTGACGAGGCCCGCCAGACCGATCAAGAGAGAATGAGATGAGCGATAAACGCCCTGAAAAGAAATCCGAGACACTGGAAGTGCGTATTCCGCATGCCAAAAAGGAAGCTTTCAAGGCCGCCTGCGAACGCGACGGCATCACCGCGAGCCACGCCATGCGCAGTTTTATTGACGCCTATCTGAAGCGGTCCAGGCGGGTCAAGCTGCAACAAATTATACAGGATACGACCATGACTCTTATCAAGAACCCCGTCAAAATCACAGGCGGCCTCCTCGCTCTCACCTTCGGCACCTTCGCCTTCCTCGCCGGCCCCGGCACCGCCCAGCTTGACCGCGATGCGCAGCCCATCGCGCCACCAACTTGGATCGTCTATCCCGAGCCGATGCTTGAGGCAGGTCTTGGGGCAACATGTGAAGCGCGATTTGATGTCTCAGCTGATGGCATTCCTATGGATATCCAGATCACATGTAGCCATGAGGGTTTCGTCGAGAGCGCGCTTATTGCAACTAAACGCCTTCGGTTTGAACCCAAGCGCGTCAATGGAGAACCCACCATCCGGCACGGTGTGATCTATCCTTATGTCTATTGCTTTGATGACAGTTCATGCGAGCAACTGGGAGACCGCCCCAACAGCTAGGCCTGCTTTGATCCCATCTAAACAGCTCGAACAGAATAGCAAACGCGCGGATCGGGACGATTTTGATCCGGCAGGTCTTGGGCTTGTTATTAAGACAGGATCAATAACGGCCCCAACACACCCTAAGCCTCGCTGAACTCGCCATAGGGGCGGTAGCGGTAGAGGTATTTGGGAACGATGGCTTCAACGCTTTCAAGCTCGGTCACGCCGAGATCGGCGAGGCCGAGCGCGCCGTCTGTGACGACATTATCGGTTTTTAGCATCTCGACCTGATCGCCAGTGATGGGTGGGCCGCCTAACAGGCCACCGATCAGCATAGCCTTGAAGCGGAACAAGCCACCAAAGATCAGACCAATCGGTTTCGCGATAAAGAATGGCAGCGGCGCCTTGAAGCGCTTGCGGCCTGTGATGCGCATGACGGTGTCGTAAATTTCATTGAAGCTGTAAGCTTGCGGCCCGCCAAGCTCGTACGTCTTGCCGCGAGCATCCGCGCGTGTAATCGCCGCTGTGATCGCTTCGGCGACATCCCCCGCATAGACCGGCTGGAGTTTGGTTTCGCCTCCGCCAATGGCAGGCAGGAACGGGCTGAACCGCGCCATAGAGGCAAACCGGTTGAAGAACTGGTCTTCAGGGCCAAAAATGATCGAGGGGCGCAAGATCGTCGCCGTCGGGAAATGCTCGCGCACAGCGATCTCGGCACGGGCCTTGGTGCTGGCATATTTGGATCTGGACTCAGCATCCGCGCCGATGGCCGAGACATGAACCAAGCCTTTAAGGCCCGCTTCCGCAGCGAGTTCGGCAATATTCTGGGCACCGGTCAACTGGGTCGAGGTGAAGTCCTGTTTGCCGGCTTCATGCAGGATGCCAACAAGATTTATGGCGTAATCCGCGCCAGAGAGCGCATGGAGAATTGAGGGCTTGTTACGGACATTGGCCTGAACGACATCAACCCAACCCGGGCCACCAGCCAGCTTGGCGTCGCCCGCCAGACCGGGGCGTCTACAGGCAATGCGAACGCGGTAACCCGCCTTGACGAGTTCCCGTGCCGTGTATCGGCCAACAAAGCCCGATCCGCCAAAAATTGTCACCAGACCCTTGCTCATAAAGGCGCTCCAGAAGTGATTAAACCGTCTGTGTCCGCTTTGATCATGAGACACGCAAAATGTCCATGCGGCACGGTGCGCAGTGCAGGCCTAACCGCCGTCTGGCACCAGGAAGCCGCGATCCCGCATCAGGGCTCCGATTTCAGCATCACGGCCACGAAAAGCGCGGTAGGCCTCCCCGGGGTCGAGCGCATTGCGCGGAGCGAAGAGATATTTGACCAATCGGCCAGCAACGTCCTCGTCATAGAACCCGCCCGGTGCTTCGGCGAACGCTTCGGAGGCGTCGGACGTCAGCACGTCAGCCCACATATAGCCATAATATCCGGCCGAATAGCCCTCGCCTGAGAAGATGTGCCCGAAATGGGTTGAGCGGTGGCGCATCACGATCTCTTCGGGCATGCCGAGGCTTTCGAGGGTTTCGCGTTCAAATGTATCCGGATCGAGCCCTGCGGGGTCCGTGGTGTGGTAGCGCATATCGACCAGGGCCGAGGCGAGATATTCCGTCGTGCTGAAGCCCTGATTAAACGTGGCGGCATTTTTGATCTTGGCGACAAGGTCAGCAGGCATAGGTTCGCCGGTCTCGTAGTGGACGAGATAATTGTCGATCACGGCATCGGTTGAGAGCCAACGCTCGAGCAGTTGGGATTGGAACTCGGTATAGTCGCGCACGCCGCCATTCAGGGTCGGGTAGGTAACGTTCGACGAAAGCGCATGAAGCGCATGGCCAAACTCGTGAAAGAACGTGCTGGCGTCGTCCCAGGAGACAAGCACAGCTTCGCCCTCTGCGCCTTTGATGAAATTTGAGTTGTTCGAGGAGAGGACTGTCTTTTTGCCGTTAAAGGTCTCGTGGCTGCGATACGAGTTCGCCCATGCGCCAGAGCGTTTGCCCTGCCGCGCGAAGGGGTCGAGATACCACAGGCCGATATGATCGCCACTGGTGCGGTCGGTGACTTCCCAAACACCGACATCTTGATGGAAGACCGGAACGCTTCCCTCAGGCACGGGTGTAAAACTGAAGTTGAACAGCTCTCCGGCGACATAGAACATGGCGTCTGTGAGTTTATCCAGTTGGAGGTATTGTTTGACCTCATTGGAATCGAGATCGAATTTCGCCTTGCGGACTTTTTCGGCATAGAAACGATAGTCCCATGGCGCGATCGTAATGCCCGCCCCTTCGGTATCCGCGACCGCCTGCATGTCAGCGACTTCCTCAGCAACGCGTGCCGTCGCAGCGGGCCAGACCGCTTCCATCAGGTCAATCGCACGTTCGGGCGTCACCGCCATCCGGTCTTCGAGCCGCCATGACGCATAATTATCATAGCCCAATAAGCCGACACGCTCGTGGCGCAGAGCCAGAATTTCGGCGATCAGGGCATTATTGTCGTGCGCATCGCCATTATCACCGCGCGAATAATAATTGGTCCAGACCTGCTCGCGCAGGTCGCGCTCGGTCGAATAGGTCAGGAAAGGCGCCATGGAAGAGCGTGTATTGGTGATGGCGTATTTGCCCGCCTCCCCGCGCGTCTCCGCAGCGCTTGCGGCCGCTTTGATAAAGCCCTCGGACAGACCGCCAAGCTGGTCTTCAGACAGATAAGTGACATAGCCCTCCTCGTCGGCAAGCACATTGTTGGCGAACTGCGTGTGCAGGCCGGAGAGTTTCTCATTGATTTCAGCATAGCGGGCTTTGGCTTCGCCGGTCAGGGTTGCCCCATTGCGGGCAAAGCCGTCATAGACGAGCCGGACGAGGCGCTGCTGGTCGGGCCGCATATTGGTCACTGCATCACTTTCATGGACGGCTTTAACGCGCTGGAACAAGGCATCATTCTGGGTAATCTGTGATTGGAAAGCGGCCAGACGCGGAGCCATTTCGCTTTGGATCTCGCGGAAATCGGGGCTCGACAGATTGGCGCTCCAGATGCCCCAATAAGTGAACACACGGTCCAGCTCTGCGCCGGATTTCTCAAGCTCTAATATGGTGTTCTCGAACGTCGGAGCATCGGGATTTCCGGTAATCGCGTCGATCTCGGCGAGCGTGCGTTCCATACCCGCTTCAAGAGCGGGCTTGAGCGCGTCGAGCGACATCGTGTCGAAAGCGGGCACGCCCGAATATGGCCCCTGCCATGGCGCAAGTAGTGGATTTGCCTCGGTGCGCTCGCTCACGGCGGATGCTCCAGGACTGGCCGCTTGGCTCGCCTCATCTGGAGCCGGGGGCTGACAAGCCACAAGCGCCAAGACAGACACGGCAATGGACAAAGGTTTCAACATAATCGCTCTCCGGAAACATATTTTGCCGCAAACTAGCGGATCTGGCGCAAATTGTAAGTCGAAACACAGAATTGGGGACCGAAACCTGCGGCTAAAAACGAACATTGCCCGAGCCCCGGACTCCAATGTCTTTAGGGAAACGCAAAACCCTTTCCCAAGCGAATATGATCCCAACCCGCTACAAGCTTGTTCATTCTGATCTCACCCCTCAGCACTAGGCTTACAAAACAGCTCCCGCGCTGCGTGAGCGCGATTGACTCGGCCTGCCTCTCCAATGACATACGGGGTGATGGCGTCGGGATGGGCACGCCTGAATGTCCGGGGGGGCCAATTATTCATATGAATCCGACCAAGCAAATCCAAGAAGAGCATGACGGTTTAGCGGTCGCCCCTCGCGCGCCACTGGCATACGAACCAAATCTGGACGGGCTGCGGGCGCTGGCTGTTCTGGCTGTTCTTGCCTTCCATCTCGACATAGCGGTATTTCATGGCGGTTTTATCGGCGTCGACATCTTCTATGTTATCAGCGGTTACCTGATAACCCGTATCGTCAGCACACAAATCGATACTGGCCTGTTTAACTATGTGGACTTCATCGTAAGACGCGCCCGCCGCCTGCTACCGGCGCTTTTGGTGACCATCGCCGCCACCTTATTCGGCGCTTTCCTTTTGATGAGTCCCAGCCATTTCAGCGGTGCAGCCAAATCCGCGGCATTCGCCGCTTTCTCGATATCCAATTGGTTCTTCTGGATCGACAGCGATTACTTCGCAAGCTCCAAACACGTCCGCCCATTGCTTCACACATGGTCTTTAGGTGTCGAAGTCCAATTCTACGTCCTTTGGCCCTGTGTTCTTTACACGGTGATGAAAGTTCGCGACCACGCCTTACAGATCCTTCTGATGACTGGATTTGCCTTTGTGAGTTTTGCGGGTGCCGTCTGGGCACACGCGGCCAGTCCCAGCGCAACTTTCTATTTGAGCCCGTTCCGCATATGGCAATTTGCAGCGGGCGGATGTGTCGGATTGCTGGCAGCTACCACCCTCGCTAACCTACATAAGTATCTGCATTGGTCCGCCTTCGCCTTAGGGCTGCTGCTGATAGCCAGCTCACTTACCCTGCTCTCGCCACACAATTACCGTAGCCTGTCAGCCGTCCTTCCCACCATAGGCACATGCCTACTCATAGTCGGCCTCGGAGCAGCGCCAGCCCGCTTCATTCTTGGCCACAGCGGTGCCGTCTATATCGGCAGAATTTCATACTCATTATACCTCACCCATTGGCCGGTCATTATCCTCTACAGATATTGGGTCTATCGCCCATTAGAGCCAATCGAGATGATTGGCTGCGCAGCCTTTTCATTCCTGAGCGCCGTCTTGCTCCACCACTTTGTAGAGACACGCTTCCGGCGCCCATGGGCGTCACAGAAAAATAGTGAGCGTGTCGCGGTCGGCAGCCGACTAATTATCAGCATGACCGCGCTGGCGGCAATTGCGTCTCTGATCCCGCTAAAACAAGGCTGGGACTGGCGTCTTCCCGAAAACAACAGAGCCGCTCAGGTGTTCCAGACGGCGCATTTCCCTTGTGGCAACTCCCCTTCCCTCCATAGCGAAACAGGGTGCGAATTCATGAACTCCGAGCGCCTCGACAATCATCTTGTCATACTCGGCGACAGCCATGCACTTGCGCTTGCGCGAGGCTTGGAACAAACACGCGCTGCTGAAAACACCCGGGCGACCCTGATCGCACGCTACGGCACACTTCCCTTTCATGGTGTCACCACGTATGGCGGAAAATGGAAGGCAGGCGATTTCGGCGACACGTTCGAGCATTTGGCAACAACGTCGCCAGACATGATCGTCCTGCATGCAAGGTTTGACCAATATTGGTGGTCAGAAGATGCAGACACCAATTATCCAACATGGATCGGAAAAGGCAGCCAATCTCCGCAAGCGACCTTGCCCTCACAAGCCGCATTCATAAGCGGCCTCGACGCAACACTTGATCGCTTCAACGCAAGTAAAGCGAAAGTCGTCCTCGTTGGCGCCGTTCCCTATCCGGGCCTGGACTCCAGCCAATGTCTGCTGCGCCCCCAATATCTCTTGACCGACGAACAATTGGACCAGAGCTGTGCCGGGTATAGTCGCGACGCTTCGATGTATCGCGCAGGCGCGGTCAACGAGATCATTCGCGCAAAAGCTGAAGCGGCTGGTTTCCTGTTCGTCGATCCTATCGATCTTTTCTGCAGCGAGGACACCCCGACCTGCACGCGCATACACGATGGAAAGGTCATCTATTCCGACGGTGATCACTTGAATCAGGTCGGTTCAGAAATTTTGGCCCGCGCCGTATGGCAAGCCCTAAAATTGGATGATTAGAGCGTCTCAAGTCTGTCACAGCGGTCCGAAAAATTGTTCGTGAAGATCGATCTCTGACCGCGCGACCCCTGAGCATGAATGGACCGGGCAAACAAGGTTGAAACATAGGCGGGCGAGCGTCGTGGGCTGAAACAATAAACGGTCTCTATAAGGCAGAGATTATTCCCAGTCGCGCCCCCTTGGAAGTCGTGTGGCCCAACCGAATTTACCGCGCTCGAATGGGCCAATTGGTTCAACAATCGCCGCTTGCTTGACCCTCTCGGCAACATCCCACCCGCAGAAGCAGAGGAGACTGACCACGCTGCTTTGCCCAATAAGACACTCGCAGCATAACGAAGACAAAATAGGCTCCGGAAAACAGGCCGGCAATACGTCCCGGATTTCCATGTCGGCAGACCTGGCTCGCCCACCCATGCCCAAAGGATCGCGTCCTACGCACTCTGTGGCCAAATTATCACGCTTCATGAATTACAAAATACAAACGATTGCATTTTTGATCCCAGTGCGTATGAATAATTTCGGAACAAGCCATGTTCGTGTTTCAGACGACTTGGAAACAAAAATGTTTTGGGAGGAATATTATGCAAAAATTCAATAGAAAATACGCGCTCTTGGCGTCGGTTGCTTTGAGCACTATGCCAGCAATGGCCCAAGAAACGGCAGCTGAAGACGAGGAGAGCGTTCAGGAGACGGTCATTGTTACGGGCGTTGCGCGTGCCACCACAGTTTTTGAATCGTCCGCTTCAGTGTCTGCCATAACCCCTGAAGAGATTGTCAATCTGGCGCCGCGCTCGATCAATGAATTGTTCCGCAGCCTGCCGGGCGTAAAGTCCGAAGACACGGGCGGCGATGCCAATGCGAATATCAAAGTGCGTGGCCTTCCGATTGCCTCTGGTGGCTCGCGTTATTTGTCGCTGCAAGAAAACGGTTTCTCGACCCTCCTTGTTGGCGACGTACAGTTTAGCACCGCAGATAGCTATCTGCGCATTGACAGCACGATCGGCTCCGTTCAGTCGATCCGTGGTGGCTCAGCCGCAGCTCAAGCGCCAAACGCGGCAGGCGGTATCGTCAATCTCATTTCCCGCAAACCAACCGAACGAGGCGGCTCTGTTGCAGGCACGCTCGGTATTGACTTTGAAACATACCGTCTTGATGCGGAATATGGCGACGCGTTCAGCAATGGGCTTTGGTATCATATTGGCGGCTTTGCCCGCACTGGCGAGGGCGTACGCGACACAGTAGGTAGCTTTGAAGAAGGCTATCAGATCAAGGCCAGCGCTGGCTGGGATTTCGATCGCGGCCATGTCTCGGCACATTTCAAACGCCTTGACGATCGGGTGCCGACCTTCTTGCCTTTGCCCGCTATCGTTCAGAATGATGGCTCAATCGGCGCGCTCAACGGGCTTGATCTCGGCGATGGCACAACGTCCTTGGGATTAACCGATACGGCCGTCCGGTTTGACGAAGATGCCGCTGGTAACAATGTTACAGAGAGCGACACAGAAGGCTTCCAGTCAGAAGTGACCTCTATTGGCCTGGAAGGCTCGTTTGAGATTACCGAGCAATTTACGTTCGATGCCAAAGGGCGCTGGGCTGATATTTCAGGCAACTTTTTTGCCCCATTTCCCGCAAGTCTTGATGCAAGTTCCCAGAACCCTGACGGCACTTTCGCTGGCGGCGACGCGAACATAAACTTCGTCTTGTTCAACACATCCGTACCGGACGTTGGCAACCTGTTCGGTGACTTCAGCGTCACCGGTGATTTCGATTTTATCACCGTTAAAGCGGGTGTTTTCCTCGCTGATCAACAGAGCGTACAAATCTGGAGCTTTAATGATGCCCGCGCGACGTTGAGCGGCGGCGAGTTCATCACGGATGATCCGAACAATCTCTTCCTGAACCCTGCCGACGGCTCGTTCATCAATGGACAGAGCTTTGGGAACCCGAATTTTGGCGCTTGCTGCACCGTCTATTGGGATTTCGACATCCGTCAAATTGCGCCTTACTTCTCGGCAAACATCGAGTATGAAGGCCTGACGGTTGAGGGTTCCTACCGCCGCACTCTGAATAATGTGTCTGGTGATTTCATTGGCTTCGGCACCGGAATTGTTGGCCCATTTGATGTCAATGGCGATGGGGTCATCGGCTCCAATGAACAGACCGCCCAGATCTTTGATCCGAACGCAATCACCACAACTGATTATGACGCTGATCACGACACCTTCTCTGTCGGCGCAAACTATCAGGTCAACGACACATTGGCAGTGTTTGCAAACTATTCAGAAGGCGCTTCGCTTACCTCTCCTGATCGGTCTTCCGGAAATCTGGTCGTGACAGATGGTGTTGGGGTTTCGCCGGATGATGATCTCTTTTTGAACTTTGTTGACCAGTTCGAAGTCGGCGCCCGCCTTCGCTTTGGAGCTGGCAGCCTAAGCATTGTCTACTTTGATGCGCAGGTAGACGAAGCAGCATCCTTTGAAGCCACAACTCAGGAAGTTATCCAGACAAGCTTTGATACAAACGGGATCGAAATTGAGGGTGACGTGTATTTCGAAAACGGATTTGGTGTCAGGGCAAATGCGACCTTTACCGACTCCGAAATCGCTGGCCCTGTGGGAAATGCGAACTTCGGCAATACGCCCCGTCGTCAAGCGCCATTCGTTCTCAATGTGAACCCCTATTTTGAAGGAGATGGCTATGACCTCGGCCTGAACATCTTCAGCACGGGCGACGCGCCGGTTCAGGATGACAACTCCTTCGATCTGCCAGCATACACAACCGTTGGCGCTTACATAAATTACGAGATCTTTGAAAATCTGGTAGTCAGCCTTGCTGCGAACAATCTGTTTGACGAGGTCGGATTTAGCGAAGGGGAAGAAGGTGCTCCGGCGATTGGACAATTCATCCGCTTCCGTCCGATCAATGGCCGAACCATCTCGGCAACGGTCCGCTATAATTTCTAGGATCTGATCAGAAATTGGTAAGATGAAAGAAGCCCGCCATTTCACGATGGCGGGCTTCGGTTTTTTTACTGATCGCGAATGAATGCAGCTAGGAAAGCGCCTGGCGTGCCAGATACAGTCCACCGCGTAAGCCCGCATCGTCGCCATGGGTGGGGCGTGCAATCAGCTTTGCGATCTGATCTGCATCTTGTTCCAGATAGCCGGCCGAGCGAACCAGATACGCTGCCCGCACCATCTCCAGCAGATCGTCGGCAAGCATCAAGCCTCCGCCAAGCAAAATCCGCTCAGGTCGAAACGAAAGCGACAGTGACCAGCACGCTTGCGCCAGATAGTCCGCTTCGATTTGCCAGCCTGCATGGTCTGCGGGCAGCTTGACGGGGGATCCAAACCGCGCCGTGAACGCCGTCGCGGAGGCTAAGCCTTCAAGACAATCGCCGTGAAACGGGCAAGCGCCTTCAAAAATATCATCCTTATGCCGCGCAATACTAATATGCCCAAATTCCGGATGCAGGGGCCTACCCAGAAGCGCACCTCCCGCAAAGAGCCCAGCACCTATTCCTGTTCCGATGGTTACATAAGCCGCTGTCTGCACATCGCTGGCAGCGCCGTCATGGAGTTCAGCCAAGAGCGCGCCATTTACGTCCGTATCCAGATTTACGGGGACACCTAGCCTGCTTTGAAATCGGCGCCTTAATGCGACATGACTCCAGCCGGATTTCGGCGTGTTAAGGATCGTGCCATAATGACTTGAATTAGGGTCTACATCGACCGGACCGAAAGCCGCGATGCCCAGAGCTTTGAGCTTGCCATTGTGGGCCGAAGCTTCCGCAAGCAGGAAATCCGAGCAGCTGTTGATAACGTCCTCTGGCGACACTGTGGCAAAACGCTGTCGCGCCAATATGTTTCCACCCGCATCCGACAGCGCACATTTGAAGCTCGTTCCGCCCGCATCAATTCCGGCGAGTAGTATATTCTTGTCAGCGTGGCTCATTCAGTATCCAGTTCGGGTCATGTCGTTATAGCCTTGGTTCTTCAGGTCCATAATGGTCGCCAATTATAAAATTGCAAACGATTGTATTTTCATTTAAAAGCAAGAAAGGAGGACGGATCATGAGTGTAGCTGAACACGAAACAGAGCCGCAAGGGCGCAGAGTAAACCATACGCTCATATCGGCGCTTACCTTTGCCATGTTTTTCATGTTCGCCATGACGACGGATGCTGTCGGCGAGATTATAAAAATTGCCAAGGCCGATATGGGTCTCACCAATATTCAGGCAAGCGCGTTTCATTGGGCGACCATGGTCGCCGTCGCTGGCAGCGGCATCGGGCTTGGGTTTGTGGCTGACCGGTTTGGCCGCAAGAATACAATTATTCTGGGGCTTGGTATTTATGGTATTGCAAGCGCACTATTTTTTGCAGGCCAGAGCTTCTACCTGTATCTGTCACTTCTGTTTGTGTCTGGATTGGCCATCGGTATTTTCAAGACGGCAGCTTTGGCGCTGATCGGTGATATCTCCGAATCAACAGAACACCACACCCGAAAGATGAATGCCGTTGAGGGCTTCTTTGGTGTTGGCGCGATTGTCGGGCCGCTCCTGGTTGTCTACTTCTCGACCAATGGCATCAACTGGACGTGGCTCTACCTCATAGCCGCCTCCCTCTGCGCCTTGATGATCGTCGCCGCCCTCTTTACCGAATACCCCGAAAGCCTCTCTGATGAGAAATCAACAGCCTCCCTTGCGCACACGCTCTCGCTTCTGCGAAATAAGTATGCGCTGGGCTTCTCCTTTGCGATTGCGATGTATGTCGCTTCGGAAGTGGCGATATTTGTCTGGCTACCGACATTCCTCGACGGGTACACGGGAACCGAAATTGCCATGATGTTCGCTGCTTACGCCGTGATGATCTTCTTTGTTCTACGCGCAGCAGGCCGGTTCCTGGGCATCTGGATCCTGCAGCTTCTGGACTGGAAGCTTGTTATGCTCGTTTTCACCGGCCTCATCTTCGGCTGTTTTCTGGCGAGTGCCTTGCTCGGCAAAACGGCTGCCGTTTTTCTTTTGCCAATATCGGGGCTGTTCATGTCGATGATTTATCCAACGCTCAATTCCAAGGGCATTAGTTGTTTCCCGAAATCCGAGCATGGCGCGATTGCCGGGCTCATACTGTTCTTCACAGCGGCCTCGGCAGCGTTTGGCCCATTGCTCATGGCCTTTGTTAGCGACACCTGGGGCGGCGGAGATATGCGGATTGGTTTCGTGCTCGCAACAGGCTTTGCTGGATTGCTGTTTATAAGTGCAGTGTGGAATTGGCTGCGCGATCCGGCGGCGGAAGCCTTGCTGGCAGCCAATCAATCTGACTATGCCACAGGTGAGGCCTAGACGATGGCTTTGACAAGGATGCCGGTGCCACCGGCGACCGAGCTGATTTTCCAGAATGGGATTTCCCATCCTGATCTGTGGCTCTGGGATTCGTGGCTTGTATTCGAGGGTGGGCAAGTCCATCTCTATTGCCTCGCGCTGAGCAAGAAAGACAATGATTCCATCGCCGTCTGGCCGGAGGACCGCAATAATCACGGGTTTCACGTTCGCCACTTCGTATCGGCCAATAACGGCCAGACGTGGACCGACAAGGGCGGCGTCGCCGAGGCTGGCCGTTTGGCCGATCGGTCCGACAGCCGCAATATCTGGAGCGGGTCGGTCACAGCGCTTAGCTCTGGCCGCTATCTCTTCGCGCATACGGGCATAAGCCAGCCAAGCCCCGACCGGCCCTTTGTCCAGTCTCTGAACGCAAACTTGACGTCAGGTCTGAGATCTAAGCTTGGCCATCAACAAGCGGCCCTGTCCTGCGCGTTAAGGGACTATGAGAAGATCATTGCCGCCGGTTATTATCTCGGACCACAAGAGACCCTTGGCAGCGCGGACGGCGAAGACAATGGGCCCATTCTCGCTTGGCGCGATCCATATGTCTTCGAAGATGAAGACGGCGCTGTCCATATGTTTCACTCCGCCAAGCTCGGCCCCAAAGTACCCGCTATTGGTCATGCCACACTCAAAGTGCAGGGCGATGATGTGTCCGTAGACAAACTATTGCCGCCGCTCGAACTACCAGATGCCGATGAATACACCCAAGCCGAAGTCCCAAAGATCTACCATGACGCAAAGCGCGATCTCTATTATATGCTGGTCTCGGCATGTAATCGGCTTTACGAGGGCCAACCAGATAAAGACGTGAAAAAACAACACAGACTTTACAAAGCGACATCGTTAGGTGGGCCGTGGGCGACCTATCACAAGGCGGGTAGCCTGTTGCCGGGGCTGGACGGTCTTTTTGGGGGCAGCGTGCTTGATGCGAATTTCGACACAGGAGATTTCACCATCGTTGCGCCTTATACCGAGATGGCCGCAAAGCATCAGCAGCTAAGCTTTGCGCCTATGCGCCGGATCAATATTTATGAAAAACCCTTCAAGGCGGCCATCATCTCCGCTTAAGCCTTCCCTCTTCCGCCGCATGAGTCGCGGACGATCAATTGTGTCGGCGTCAATTTCGAGCGCACCTTTTCTCCGGCAATCTTCCTGAGCAACAAATCGACCATGATCTCGCCGCCGAGCTTGATATTCTGGTTGATCGTCGTCAGCGCAGGCGTGGACATGGCCGCCTGTCCAATATCGTCATAGCCAACCACAGAGACATCGTGCGGGACGTGCAAACCTTGTGACTGAAGCGCCTGAATAGCGGCCATGGCCAGAACGTCTGAAGCCCCGAACACGGCATCGAAAGATCGGCCACGCTCCACGAACGTCCGAACCGAGTCAAACGTAGTGTTCCCGCCAAAGCTCAACTTAAGAAGCATATCAGGGTCATGAGAAAGCCCGCGCTCTGAATGCGCCTTCTCCAGCCCATCATATCGTAATTTCACTTCCGGCAGGTCAGTGTCGCCAAGAAACAGGATAGATCTTCGTCCAAGATCGAGCAGGTGCGCTGCCGCCGTTCGCCCGCCTTCGACATTGTCACTGCCCACAAGCGTATAGTTTGTGCGCCCCGTTTTGCCGCCCCAAACAACAATGTTCTTACCCAGCGGGCCCAGTGCATTCAGACGCTCGGACCGTCCAGCTTGGCCGATAACGATCAGTCCATCCGCCCGCCCTGTCTGAAGCAAGCGCCGTTCGGCGATCTGCTCTTCGCTCTGCGGGATACTGACCACCAGATCATAACCATTTTTTGACGCGGCATGGGACACTGCGCCGACCATATCGAGAAAGAACGGGTCCGAAATTGTCTGGTCAGAATCCGGGCTCATCGGAATGACGATGCCGATGGCCTCGCTTGACTGCCTGCGCAAGTTTCGGGCCGACGCGTTAACGGCATAGCCTGTCTCAGCGGCAATCTTGAGAATTTCTTGTTTGGTCTTGGGTTTGACCAGCGGACTATCATTAAGCGCCCGCGAAACGGTTGACACATCGACCTGGGCAAGCCGAGCCAACTCCGTCATCGTTATCTTTTTGGGCTTTGTATCCATCGATAAGTCTCATGCTGAACCATTTTAAGTTTACCCCAAACAGACCTCCTATGTCTTCCCAACGCAAAGAATAATTTCCGATGGCCTTCACGACTTTTGACTGCCGCAGCCCTAACTGGACGCTGGCTGACAAACGGGCAATAGGTCAACGGACTCTGCAAATTACTGGCCCGGATTAGGGGGCTGGGTCAAACCTCAAGCAAAATGCCGTCCTTTGTGACATGCTCCGAGAGACAGGATGTAATGAGGTTGGGAGCTTTATCTGTCATACGCGCACTCTCCCCCACCGCATCGGTAAGTTCAAGCATTCAATGAACCGCCAAAGCACACCAAAACGCCAAAAGCATCACGAGCATCATTGGCGGACTGAGCGGTGGACCACAAGAAACAGGTCTGAAAGCGCGTTGTTTTTACATGGTATTGTCAGGTAGATGGTGCCGCTAAGGGGAACAAAATCACAATATAAATCCTGCTAAAGCAATGTATTACAGGAGTTCACCCTAGACGTTGGTACACAGCTTGTCCACTCGTTTGGTACACAATCAATCCGCCTCCAGAAGAAACCGTTCACGCTAATGCAGCCGAATTCCCCTCGAGGGGCAAGCCACCTCTACGCGACATGAAACTTCAACCGAACGAAGCCGCCTCAGCATAACCAAATGTGCGAAAGATTCTGGACACTGCCAAAAACCAATGCCCCCGGTTACACAGTTCGGGCACTCGCAATCCG
>CAZMMU010000041.1:0-23096 GCA_964567455.1 uncultured Hyphomonas sp. | reverse complement strand
TGGAATAGATCTGCCGAGCGCAAAAGAGCCCTCAGCCTGCGAAGCAGTGTCTCATTGCGCGCAGCGCAGGAGACAGGGAAAACACCACCCTACCGACAACTCGCCGCCGCCCGGTCAATCGCCGCAGATGAGCCCGCCAGCGAGAAATGATACGCCACTTGCGTCTCCCGCTCAGACACCGCTTCCACCCGCAATTCCGAGCCACGCTTGAGCGCGCGCACAATGCCCGGATCGTCATCATCCGCCGCAAATGCCTCGTTGCCGCTCGCAAACAGCGTCCATGTTGAGCGGCCAATCCGCGCCGACGGCGGCACATTGGTGCTTATGTCATAGCCCACCTTAATGCTCGGCTGCGAGCGCGCCCGCCCCGACGACCAGCTCGTCACATAAAACCAGACATCGCCATGGGTCGCCGAGCGCGGCGCTTTATCGGTCGCCTGTGTCGCCGCAAAGCACACCTTGTCGCCATCAACGTCGGAGGAAAACACCGCCCAGTCCTTGAACCGCGCAATCGCCGTCGGATTGGCCAGCGCATCCCCGCACAGCGCCGCAGCGCCAAGCGCCAGCGCCGCGATCCGCAAACTATCAAAACCCATGATTTTCATCTCAACTTCCCGAAAGCTATCGAACGCGTCTTATACCGCATTTATTGCCGAGAGTATAAGGCGAAATCACGGCGCAGCTGCCCTTTAGGCCACGCCAACCCGGGCAATGCCCCTTATCCCCGACGCGGCACCCCCATCTGCTCCAGCCGCCATTCGAGCATATCAATCCGGTCTTGCCCGAAAAATGGCTCGCCATCGACCACCATCAGCGGCACCCCCCAATGCCCGCCCTTGGCTTGGGCCACTTCATTCTCGACAATCAGCGCATCGATCCGGTCCGTCTCCGCTTCGATCTTCGCGTCCAGCTCGGCCAGATCAAACCCGGCCCGCGCCACCGCATCCGCCAGGATCGTCCCCGTCGTCCACGGCTGGCCCGACCAGATCACGCTCGACACCTCGTCCATAAACGCCCAGCCGCCCTCGTCGCTCTGCTCACACGCCGCAATCCCCAGCCGCGTCAGCCGATGAATATAGGGCTGCTCGGCGGCGATCTTGCGCGTGGTCATGTCCATCACCACAGGATCAGGCTGCATCATGCCAAAGGGCAGCTCCAGATACTGTGCCACCCGCACAATATCGCGCACCAGATAGCTCACCCACTGCTCGGGCGCATGGGCAAAAAAGTCCGGCGTCCGGATCGCAATCGGATAAACCGGCCGAGGCCGCACCCGCGCCTCCCACTTGGACGACAACCCCCGCAGCCGCTTCGTCGCAAAATACGAATAAGGACTACGAAACGACCAAAACACATCAATATTTTTCATGGCACCAAGCGTGCCACAAGTTCAGCCGGCTGTCAGCAGGGATTTGGGGGTCGGGCTGCCGAGGTGGCTTCGCGGGCAGGAGCGGGCCTTAGCCTAAGGCACAAACTCTCACGCCAAATGCTGAAGAGAAGGCCACCATTGTGATGATTGCGTCAAACCAAGTCCCCTCTGCTCTAGGATAGATGTCAGACAGATCGCCTCCTAGTATAGCTTTCCGAGCCAACCCTAATGTGGTGCGGCCCTCACTATCGTCTAAAAATAGCTCCTTGATTTGATTTGCTGTTGATTTTACGTGCTGGGTGAATGGGAGTTTCTCAGCATCATCTCGGGCTTGGATAAGCTGTCGCAATGATGGACTTCTGAGTTCCTCCGGATCAGAATGTCCAACACCGAAATGACCAGCTTCGACAAATGTGCACTTTGAATGACCGGATAAGAGGGCAGCGTTTAGGATGTTTGTATTCTCAATAATTGCATTGTTTAGCTGGTGAGTGAAAAGCTCATCACTTTTGTGAAATGCCGGAACTGCATAGACTACTACTGCTCGACGCTTTCCGACATCGAAGATTTTACGAAGCAATTGCTGTTGTTTTTCACCTACTGCATATCGAAAGTACTTTCTTTCCCAATAACTCCACTCCGCTGCAGATGATCGAGTGAGGTACTCAGGCCTCTTAAACTGGACGAATTAATTCAAGCGGAATTCGGGGAGCCTACTGTTTAGCTCCCGACCAAAATCTGTCATCTCGGCGGATGAAACTCCTATTAAGTGACGCCATCTGCGAAATCGCATATAAGGCAAAATTGGTGGTAGAAATTCCCATGGAACGAATGCTGAAGCATCAAATCCGAGTAGGGCTTCGTCACACTGGTCAGGAGCATAGATTACGTTTGTGAGAAGCCTCAGCTCGCCAACAAAAGCCGTCTCGAAGGTTTTCTCCTTAAATTCAGCCCACATTTAATTTTACCCTTCAATTGAAAGGTATAGGTTTTCGCGGCTTAAGTCTAACGACCGCTTTTGGGACACTCAAGACAAAGGCTCAGCCCTGTCCCCCCTCCCCTTCCCATTTCCCCCGTTTCGCGGCATCACTCGCTTATGAAAATAAATGACACCCTCCGCGCCATGCTCGATTCGGTCGGGCTTGGTCTGCCAGACCTCTCCCTGCCAGATACATGACCTCATGCGCCCTTTTCGCCATTGGACATAGGCGCAAACCGATCAAAGCTTGCCCGCGCAGCGACATTACTATGATATAGTAACCACTAGCAACATTGCAGGCGCACCCATGGCAAAAACAACAAGCTTCAATCTCGGCGACCATTTCGACCAATTCATCAAGACTCAGATCAAGAGCGGCCGCTACGGCAATGCCAGCGAAGTCGTGCGAGCATCCCTGCGCCGCATGGAAGAAGAAGAACAAAAACTCGAAGCCCTGCGCCTCGCGCTTGCCGATGGCGAAAACAGCGGACAAAGCACCCCGCTCGAAATGGAAGACATCCGCAAAGCCGCCAAAAAACAAGCGGGCTTGAATGTATAAACTTCAAATTCGGCCGCTCGCCAAAACCGACCTTATCGCAATCTGGCGCTATAGTTTTGACGAGTGGGGGGAGGAACAGGCCGACAAATATTTGTCGCAACTCGACACCGGGCTACAGGGGCTGATCGACAATCCAGAGATTGGCCAAACGCGTGAAAAAGTCCGCGCAGGCTATCGTTCAATTCAAATCAATCGACATGTCGTCTATTACCGAGTGCTGGGAGAAAGCATCGACATCGTGCGCGTCCTGCATGAGCGCATGATACCCTCAAAACACCTATAATCCGCTATATACTCGATTGAGCCACCTCCCCTTCCCATTTCCCCCGTTTCGCGGCATCACTCGCTTATGAAAATAAATGACACCCTCCGCGCCATGCTCGATTCGGTCGGGCTTGGTTTGCCAGACCTCTCCCTGCCGGACATGTCAGGTCTTTCCACCCAGCAAATCGCCCAGCGCTTGCGCGCCAGCTTCTTCCGCGCCAGCCGCGCCATCGAAAGCGATGCGCCAGAGCTCGCCGATGTCTCCGCGCTCATCGTCGATGGCGGTGCCGGTCCGCGCCCGGCCCGCTTCTACACCCCGCTTGGCGCTGGCCTCGGCGCAGGGCCAGCCATGGTCTATTTCCACGGCGGCGGCTTCGTCGTCGGCGATCTCGACAGCCACGACATGATCGCCCGTCGCCTGGCCCACGCCTCCCGCGCCCGCGTCATTTCGGTCGACTACCGCCTCGCCCCAGAACACAAATTCCCCGCCGCACACGAAGACGCAGACACCGCATGGCGCTGGATCATAGACCGCGCCGACGAGCTGAACATCGACCCGGACCGCTTGGCCGTGGCGGGCGACAGCGCAGGCGGCAATCTCGCAGCCTCCCTCTCTCAGGAAATGCTGCGCACAGGCGGCCCCCTGCCCGCCTTCCAGCTTCTGCTCTACCCGCTCGTCCAGTTCATGGACATCCGCACCAAGAAGATGCCCCTTCAGGAAAGCGGGTTTTTCATCTCCCCCGCCCTGTTCGACTATTTCCGCAAAGCGTATCTCGGCTCCACCGAAGACCGCTCCCATTTGCGCATGAGCCCGCTGTTCGCCCCCGATGACGACTTCGCCGGATTGCCGCCGGCCCACATCATCACGTGCGGCTGGGACCCGCTCGGCGATGAAGGCCGCGCCTATGCCGACAAGCTCGCCGCCCACGGCGTCCCGGTCACCATCGAAGACTACCCCAACATGGTCCACGGATTCCTGAACGTCACCGCCGTCTCAAAACAGGCCCGCGAGGCCCTGCAGACGGCGGGCGAGATTGTCGGCCGCGCGCTCGGAGCCATCGACTAATGGTCTGGGACCAGATCATGCCCCCCGCGCCGCCGATCACCGAGATTGCGGACGCCTTCGCAGATCCAGTTCGCCCTGCCAGTTTCCCGAAAGCCATCCTGCGCTATCGCAATCAACGCTGGGCCAAACCTCTCGGCATGGACACCCTCAGCGACGAAGACTGGGCCGACCGGTTCACCCGCTTTCCGCCTTTGCCCGCCAACCTCCCCGAACCGCTCGCCATGCGCTATCACGGCCACCAGTTCGGCCACTACAACCCCGAACTTGGCGACGGACGGGGCTTCCTTTACGCCCAGTTCCAGCTCCAATCCGGCCAGCCCGTCGAGCTTGGCACCAAGGGCACGGGCACCACTCCCTGGTCACGCCGTGGCGATGGCCGCCTCACCCTCAAAGGCGGCGTGCGCGAAGTCCTCGCCGCGCGCTACCTCGAAGCCCTCGGCGTCAAAACCTCTAAACTGTTCTCCCTCGTCGAAACCGGCGAAGAACTGCAACGCGGCGACGAACCGAGCCCGACCCGCTCAGCCGTCATGGTTCGCCTATCCGAAACCCATATCCGCTTTGGCACTTTCCAGCGCGCCATGGCTTTGGGGCAGACCGAGAACCTTGCCCGTCTCGTCGACCATTGCGTCAAACATTACCACCCCGACGCCGCCGACCCGGACATGGCCTGCCAAGCTTCAGCGCTGCTCTACCGCATCGCCGAAGCCGTCGGAAAAATGATCGGTCAGTGGATGGCCGCAGGGTTTGTTCACGGCGTGATGAACACGGACAATTTCAACATAACCGGCGAAACATTCGACTTCGGCCCCTATCGCTTTTTGCCAGAAAGCGACCCGAACTTTGTCGCCGCCTATTTCGACGAACAAGGGCTCTATCGCTTCGGTCGCCAGCCCGCCCAGGGTCTGTGGGCGCTTCAGCAACTCGCCGCCGCTTTGTCACCTCTGACCGAAGTGGACGATTTAACGGAGTCTCTAAGCGCTTACGAACCGGCCTACCAGCAGGCCTTTATCGACCAGACCTGTCATCAGTTCGGAGTCCAGACTGGAGTTTTTGAAAAAGATATAGAGTTCCTATCCCTCATTTATGCATGGATGACCGAGCGCAAAGCGCCCTGGTCACAGGTCTTTTTCGACTGGCATGGCGGTCCCGAAAGCGAGGCCCGCGCCACGAGCAGCCCAATTGCCAATCTGTACAAGGAAGAGATGTTCGCCCCCGTCCGCGCAGCCTTACTCGCGCGCAGGCCCGCCTCGAATATAAATCTTGATACAGAATACTTCCAATCCGATAGACCCGAAAGCCTGCTTATAGATGAAATCGAAACCATCTGGGCCGCCATAGCTGAAAATGACGACTGGTCTTTGTTCGAAAGCAAACTAAGCCGGCTGGACGACATGGACGCGACTCTAGCCAAATAGGGTCAGCTCAAGCAACGCTCGCAAGGGCAAGAGCCCGCCGGCTGGTCAGGCCGCCCCGCCGGAGCCGCTGCGCGGCGCGAGGCAAAAAAGCCCTACCTCCCAGCCTTCTCTGCAAGCCCGGAAAGCCCTTCCCGACTTGCCAGCACCGTCGCCACATCATCGAGCGAAACCCCGCGCGCCTGCAACCCGACCAGCATATGATAAAGCACATCCGCAGCCTCATTCGCGACATCCGTCTCGGTTTCAGAGGCCAAGGCAAGTCCGAGCTCGCCCGCCTCTTCGATCAACTTCTTGGCAATCTTGTTCAGCCCCTTTGCGAGCAAGTTTGCCGTATACGAGCTATCTTCTTTACCCGCCTCTGCACGCGCAGAAATTGTCTCGGCCAAACCCGAAAGCACAAGGCCAATTTGACTCGATGTATTCACGACACAAACCTTTCTGGCTCTACCGGACGCGACGGAACACCTGCACGAGATAAGGCCGCGCGCGCCTCGGCCAATGTCGCATCCCCAAAGTGGAAAATCGACGCAGCGAGCACAGCACTCGCGCCACCTTCGATAATCGCACGCGGCATATCATCCACGCTGCCCGCCCCGCCAGACGCCACGACCGGCACACTGACAGCCGAACTGACAGCCTTGAGCAATGGCAAATCATACCCATCCCTCGTCCCGTCCCGATCCATACTCGTCAGCAATATCTCGCCCGCCCCAAGCCGCACGGCCTCTTTGGCGTAGGCCACCGCATCAATGCCCGTGCCCTTCCGGCCACCATGGGTGAAAATCTCCCAAGTGTCGCCAACGTGGCGCGCATCAATCGACACCACAACGCATTGCCGCCCAGCCCGGCCCGCACAGCGAGAGACAAGGCAAGGGTCGGCCACGGCCGCTGAATTGATCGCCACCTTGTCCGCACCCGCTCTAAGCAGATCGATCATATCCTCCGCACTGCGCACACCGCCACCAACCGTCAGCGGCATAAAGCACTGCTCCGCCGTCTGCCGGACGATATCGAGAAGCGTGCCCCGTCCTTCATGTGTGGCTGCAATATCGAGAAAGCACAATTCGTCCGCCCCCTGCGCATCATAAGCCTTTGCCAGCGCAACAGGGTCGCCCGCGTCGCGCAGATCAACGAAATTGACGCCCTTGACCGTTCGGCCATCCTTAACATCAAGGCACGGAATGATACGGGTTTTCAGCATAGCCAAGCCCTTGTAAGCTCGTGGAAATATATCGTGCCGAAGGGCCCTTACGTGGTCCAGTCAGAACTGTCTTACTCAGCCGCCGCGCCCGCTGCATTGTCCGAAGCCACTGACCGGAACACGGCAAGCACTTCATCAATATCCGCCTCTGTATGCGCAGCCGATAGGCTGATGCGGAGCAGACTGACCCCGCCTGGCGTCGCAGGCGGCACAGCAAGGTTCACATAAACACCGCGATTGAACAATGTATTCCAGTCACGCACAGCAGTTGGCTCATCCGGCCGACGCACAGCAATGACAGGGCTCGGATGATCCGCCGCCAGATCAAAACCCATCTCCGCAAGCCCATTGTAAAGCTGTTCAGCACGCGCCCATAAATTCTTGTGCAGCTCGCCCTTGTCGCTGATGATCCGGTCAAGCGCGGCCTGCGCACTTGCAATCGCCGATGGCGACGGGGACGCGGTGAACATATACGGCCGCGCCACGCGTAACAGCTCGAACTGCGGATGCTTGGACGAACAGAACCCGCCAATCGAAGCCAGAGACTTCGAGAAGGTTCCGGCATAGAAATCGACCTGGTCAAGCACGCCCTGTTCTTCAGCCCAGCCGCGCCCTGTCGGACCAAAGCTGCCAAAAGAGTGGGCTTCATCGACATAGATCATCGCGCCGTGGCGATGGGCCACCTCGGTCAATTCATCAAGCGGCGCCAAATCGCCAAACATGGAATACATGCCCTCAACAACGACCAGCCGATCTCCTTCAGGTTTCTCGGTGCGTTCAAGCCGTTTGTCGAGATCTGCCGGATTGTTGTGCCGGAAACGCACAGTCGTCGCAGTCGATAGTCTGCATGCATCATAAATACAGGCATGGCTATCGGCGTCGATGAAGATCTGGTCCGTCGGCCCACCCAGCGCAGAAATGGCAGCAAGATTGGTCTGATAGCCCGTCGAGAAAACAATCGTAGAGGCCATGCCCAGGAACTTTGACAAGGATTGTTCCAGCTTGACATGCTCGATATAGTTGCCATTCGCTTGCCGCGATCCGGTTGTTCCGGTGCCATGCGCATCGATCGCATCCTTGGCAGCGGTCACGCACGCCTCGTCAAAGGTCAGTCCAAGATAATTATTGGTCCCGACCAGCAGCAATTCCTTACCGTCCACAATCCCGCGCGTCGCTGACAGGATCTCGTCAAACTGCATACCAACGGGATTGCGCCCAATTTCCATAACGCGCCCAAGCCGCTCCAGAATTGGATCGTATTTCGAAAATATACTCATCTGTATCGCAACGCCTTCTAGGACTGCCGAAGTGTCTGGATCGTACCCACCAAGTCCCCCACGGACTTCATCTCGCTCACCGTCTCCATTGGAAAGGTTATATCATAAGAGTCCTCGACCTCCATAATGAGATCAAAAACCGCTACAGAATCAACTTCCAAATCTGATACAATCACGGTTTGCCGCGTAATCGCAACATTGTTTCGATTATAGGGTCCCAACAAGGCACAGACTTTTTGAAAAATGGGGTCGTCAGAGCCACTCGTAATCGGGGTCACAGTGGATGGCGCATCACTGGGTTTCATTCAACGAGTCCAATTCATAAGCAAGGCGCAAACACGTCTCGAGATTTCGTGCACCGGCGATCATCGAATCCCCAGTCCAATCATTATGCAGCATTTCGCGAACCTTTCCAGCATTGAAAAACGTCGACCCACCAAATAGTGCGCAGCTTATCTGCGCTATTCGGGCCGCTGGTGCAAGTATCAGGGGTGATATAGGCAAGATACGCACCGGTTTGCCGAGCACTTTCGCAGCAGCTGCCGCCAGATCATCCCACCTGCTCACCGGACTGCCGCCATGCGGCGTTAACACGCGAACAGGTCCCCGCGAGCCCGTACCTTGCGCAGCCCCAGGGGGCCAGTCAGCCGAAATCTGCTCAATCAAAAACCGCGCAACGTCGTCCACATACACAAAGGACATCCGCCCGTCCCGCCGCGCTTTCCCCGACGGAACCGTCAACCAGCCTCGCCGCATCATGCGCAAAACCGGCGCTGTCGCGTCATCACCTGGCCCCAATATGGCTGGCGGACGCACAATCACCAACTCCATATCCCCGGCCGCAGCAATCACAGCCCGCTCTCCGGCACGCTTGGAATACGCATAGTCAGACAGATGCGGCTCACGCGCCGCAATTGAAGACACATGGACAAACCGCCCAACACCGCCCTCGCGTGCAGCCACCATAGCCGCGCCCGCCCCTTGCGAATTGGCCGCAAGCAATTTGCTCAGATGATCAGCCTTGGTCAGACCCGCAATGTGGATAAACCCGTCAGCCCCCTCCGCAAGCCGTGCCAAAGCGTCCGAATCGCCCAAATCCCCTTGAACCCATGCAATTGAGGGATGCGAATCAGAACGCGGCCGGCGGGTCAGTGCCCGGACCTCCGCCCCGCCCTCTGCGAGAAGCTTCAGCACCGATCGGCCGACAAAGCCGGTCCCGCCTGTAACGGCAATTGTTTTACCCGCGATCATCTCGCATCAGAGAGGCCGGATGCCGAAAGCTTCTCGCTTTTGGCCGAGAAGGCCGCTGCCGCCAGATCTTCGAATCCCCCGCCGACATATTTCTGACGCGCCCGCGCCCGGCTGATCTTGCCAGATGAGGTCACAATCAAGCTTGAAAGTGGCACAAGGCCGACATGAACAGGTGAGTTCGCCGCCAGCCGCGCAGCTGCGGTCGCTTCGGCATGGAGCAAAGACAGGTTTTCCGGCTTCCGCGACCGGCACTCGACCAGGAGTACAATCTCGTCCACGCCGGTTTCATTGGTCACGGGAAACGCCGCCGTCCGCCCAATCCGGCCCGTCACAGCGCCCTCAACCGCCCATTCAAGGTCTTGCGGCCAGATATTCCGGCCATGCGCCAAAATCAGATCCTTGGATCGCCCCGTAATCACGATTTGCCCGTCCAGCATATATCCCAAATCGCCAGTGAGCAGCCAGCCATCCGATGTTATGGTCGCCCGCGTCGCCTCGTCATTCTTGTAATAGCCCAACGTAATTGATGGCCCTCTGACACAGATATCACCAACCTTCCGGTCAGCAAGCGGCTCTCCGTTCATGCCGCGCACTTCCAGCTCATGACCCGGCAGAACTTTTCCGCACAGCATAAAAGTGCGGCGGGCCGCCGATTGCGTAACGTCGCTCGCCGGAACAGCCTCGCCCGAACGACGCAGACGGTCATTATCAATCTCGTCAGAGATAGCCCCCTCGCCCAATGGCGCAAACGTCAGAGCCAAAGTTGCTTCCGCCATGCCGTAGCTTGGCACGAACGCCTTGTCCGAAAACTTGTGATCTCTGAATGTTTCAAGAAAAGCGTCGAGCGCATCCCCGCGCACCATGTCGCCACCAATCCCCGCAGCGCGCCAGCTCGACAAATCGAGCGCGCGGTCATTGCGCCATCGCTTGACGCACAACTCATATCCGAATGTCGGACTATAGCTCAGCGTACCGCGATTTTCAGAAATCAATGTCAGCCACGTCAAAGGACGACGCGCAAAACTTGATGAAGCCAGAAGGTCCACCGACAATTGCGACATCATAGGCGCCACAAAAAACCCGATCAGCCCCATATCATGATAAAGCGGCAACCACGACACCGCACGATCTCCCGCGCGCACTTGCAGACCATGCGTGATGATCGCCTCGCAATTGGCAGTTACCGAACGTTGGGAACCGATAACGCCCTTGGGGTCATTGGTGCTTCCCGAAGAATACTGGATATAACACAGCTCGTCCGCCCCGAACGGTCGCAAACCCCCTTCAGCAGACGGCGTATCAGCGAAGACCGGATCCGCCATATCAAACACCGGCACATTAATCGGCTCCAGAGCCTCGCCTGCCATCTCCATCAAGCGCGTCGGCGCCAGCAAAGCGTGCACATGCGCCCCGCCCAGCATCTGGCGCAATTGATGGATATAGCTTTCCCGCCCGCCCATAGCTGTCGGCATAGGAACAGGAACAGCAACAAGCCCGGCATATTGGCAAGCATAGAACGCACGGGCAAAGGCAACGCTTGTTTCAGCAACCAGACCAATCAGGGCATTTTTCGGCGCGAACACAACAAGCCGCTTTGCCAGCGCAATCGCCTCGTCACGCAAAGCCGCATAGGTCAGACTGGTTTCAAGCTTACCATTGGAACAATAAAAATTTAGCCCGGTTGCGCCTTGCGCCGCATAATCCAGAGCATCCGTCAATGTCGCGAATGTCCCGCGCCGCAGCTCCAAACCACTTTCGATCGGGGTCCGATCAGCCATACGAAATCTCTCCGACCACACTACACTCAAACCGCGTCCGAGCCTCAGCACGGCACTTGCGCGTTTAGATTCAAAGACGCGGCCAACGCCTCATAACATAAATGCAGATTATGCGCCAAAGCAATCAAAATCAAGCTTCGGTGAACCGTGTTCAAATCAACGATTTGCGCACAATCTCCAAAAAATTCACCCTCTAACCCTCAGTAAACTAGTGAGATTTTGGCCCTAGTGCTGATTGGGTCACAGGGTCGGCAGTTTTTGGTTTGAAGCGGCACAGATGCGAAATACTACAATCCCAACATTTTGGTTTCCGAGCGACACAAACATATCGTCCATGCAGGATCAGCCAGTGGTGAGCGCCCAATTTGTACGCGTCAGGCGTTGCCCGTTCGAGTTGGTCTTCCACTTCGTCCGGTGTTTTCCCGGGCGCAAGTCCGGTCCGGTTCGAGACGCGGAAAATATGCGTATCAACGGCGATGGTTGGCTGCCCGAAGGCCTCATTCAAAACCACATTCGCGGTCTTGCGGCCAACACCTGGCAGCAGGATCAACTTTTCCCGCGTTTGCGGCACCTCGCCCCCAAAATCATCAAGCAGCATTTGCGACAAAGCGATCACATTCTTCGCCTTGTTTCGCCAAAGGCCAATTGTCTTGATATGCCGCTCGACACCCTCAAGCCCGAGCGCCAGCATCTTCTCTGGCGTATCCGCAACCGCAAACAACCCCCGCGTCGCCTTGTTCACGCCAACATCGGTCGCCTGTGCCGACAGGGCGACAGCAACCACCAGCGTATAGGGCGAGGTAAATTCCAACTCAGTATGCGGATCAGGCCGCACCTTTGCCAGCGCAGCATAAAGCTCGGTCGCCTTGTCCTGATTGAAAACCGGACTACGGCGTTTCTTTTTACGCCGCTTTGGCGGGGGTTTGCTTTTTGATTTATCTGTCATCACCACACGTTTAGCCGCTGGAGACCGCGACGCAAGGCCTCATACCGCTCTGGCAAATTGTGACTAAGCTGGCCCCATGACACCCGATCGTGAAATCATATACCTTGACGAAGCGCTGCGTCCGAACGCCTCGCTTAGCCCACGCGCTTTTCTGATCGTTATGTCACTCGTCGGCGTCTTCAGTTTCGCTGGCGGTGTTCTGTATCTGACCCTAGGCGCATGGCCGGTCTTCGGCTTTTTCGGCCTCGACATGCTGGCGATCTGGTTTGCTTTCAAACTCAGTTTTCGGGCACAGGAACAGGTGACCTTTGTTCGCGTAGACAATGATTGCCTGCGGCTCTGGCACAAACAACGCGGCAAAGACGACAAAACCGCAGACCTGCCCGTGGCCTTCGTCCGCATCGAACTGGAAACCCCCACCACGCCGCACACGCATTTGCACATCGCCTATTCGGACAAGGCCTACATTATCGGCCGATTCCTGACCCCCGACCAACGCACAAGCCTCGCCAAAAGATTGCGCCAAGCCGTCCATCAAGCACGCGTCGGAACACTCAACTGAGCCGCTCAGAAACAGGTATTGAGCCTCCCACCCTCTCAGTATCGCAGAATCAGGACACGCTGTAAAAGTGCCTGTCATCCGCCGCGGATGCGGAATTGTAGAATAAGGCAAGCGCTATCCACATTTTAGAAGGTTCGCTCTCGGCGTCGGAGGGGACGTTACCTTTTTCGCTGCGTCATTGCACGGCTCGACCGAGCAATCCATCACGTGTCGAGGCCTCGGGTGCTAGATCCCACGATCAAGTCGTGGGATGACGCGGACAGGACAAGGGAACAATTGTGCAATGGAGACAAAACCAGCCATGAGCCGCCAAAGGCGCGTCCCATTGCGCGGCCGCGCAGGGGACAAAATAAAAAAGTGACACACCCGTCATAGTTTTCTTCATGACTTTGTGCTAATTACCTTCACAGACGTTCAACGCGCACCCAGAGGAACCCCGGATATGGCTGATACAGCACACAAAATGGAATTTGACGCTCTGGAGCGCCCGCAGCCCACCCCGCGCGAGCCGCTCTTCCATACCCAGCTTGAATTCGGCGCACCAATTCCGCCCGCTTCGGAACTGAAAATCGAAAACATCGATATGGTCGATCCAGAGCTTTGGCGTCGTGAAGGCTATTGGGATCGCTTCGAACGGATGCGCAAGGAGGCTCCCTTGCATTGGTGCGAAGACAGCTTTGTCGGCGGCTACTGGTCGGTGACCCGCTACGAAGACATTATGAAAATCGACATCGACCATACGCGGTTCTCCTCCTCCTGGGAGCATGGCGGGATCACGCTGGGCGAGCCGATTGAAGACTTCGAAATGCCCATGTTCATTGCCATGGATGAGCCGCGCCACGGCATCCAGCGCAAAACCGTTCAGCCCGCCGTCGGCCCGCCAAATCTCAAAAAGTTCGAGCCGCTGATCCGCAAGCGGACACAAGACCTGCTCGACAGTCTGCCGGTCAACGAACCGTTTGACTGGGTCGACACAGTCTCCATCGAACTGACGACCATGATGCTCGCCACCCTGTTCGACTTCCCGTTCGAGGATCGTCGCAAGCTGACCCGCTGGTCTGATGTTGTGACCAATATGAACAATCCGGACATCTGCCCGGGCGGCGAGGAGCAATGGCGTCAGGAAATGATGGAATGCCTGACCGTCTTCATGCAGATTTTTCAGGATCGCAAAGCCAATCCGAAGTCAAATGACCTGATGAGCCTCCTCGCGCATGGCGAGAAAACCAAAGACATGGTCCCGATGGAATTGCTCGGCAATGTCATCTTGCTCATCGTCGGCGGCAATGACACGACGCGCAATTCGATGACCGGCGGTGTTTATGCCCTCAACAAGTTCCGCGACCAGTTCGACATTCTCAAAGCCGATCACTCGCTGATCCCCGCTTTCGTCTCCGAGACCATCCGCTGGCAGACCCCCCTCGCCTTCATGCGCCGCACCGCGCTTGAGGATGTCGAAATGCACGGCCAGACCATCAAGAAGGGTGACCAGATTGCCATGTGGTACGTTTCAGGCAATCGCGACGAGACGCACTTTGAACGGCCAAATGATCTCTGGATCGAGCGGCCCAATGTTCGCCAGCATCTTTCATTCGGCTTTGGCATTCACCGTTGCGTGGGCAACCGCCTTGCCGAGCTTCAGCTGCAGATTCTCTGGGAAGAAATTCTCAAGCGTTTCTCAGATATCGAAGTGCTCGCCGAGCCGAACCTGACGCCAAATGCCTTCGTCAAAGGCTATACATGGATGCCCGTGGTCCTGCGGCCAATCGAGAAATAACAAACGCAACAAGGGCTTGAAAGGCTAAACCTTGATCCCCGCTTTTTCGGCATCGGCCAGAAACGCGGCAAGGCCCTTATCTGTGAGCGGATGATTGGCAAGCCCGCGGATTACTGCTGGCGGTGCGGTCATGACATCGGCACCAGCAAGCGCGGATTGTTTGACATGATTGGCCGTCCGGATCGACGCGGCGAGGATTTCCGTCTCGAAGCCATAATTGTCATAGATCATCCGGATCTCTTCGATCAGCTCCATGCCGTCAATGTGGATGTCATCGAGCCGCCCGATAAAGGGCGAGATAAACGCCGCGCCCGCTTTCGCCGCAAGCAAGGCCTGATTGGCAGAGAAACATAGCGTGACATTCACCGGCGTCCCCTCATCCGATAGCGTCCGGCAGGCCCGCAACCCATCCATCGTCAGCGGCAGTTTCACACAGACATTGGAGGCAATCTTCGCCAACGTACGCCCTTCAGACACCATCCCCTCATAATCGGTGGCGACCACTTCGGCGCTAACAGGACCATCCGTCAGCGCGCAAATATCCTTGATGACCTCGGCAAAATCCCGACCCGATTTTGCGATCAGCGACGGATTGGTCGTCACCCCATCGACAAGACCCGTTGCGGCAAGTTCTGCAATGTCTTTTGTGTCAGCAGTATCAACGAAGAATTTCATGAGGCACTCCAAAGCTAGAATTTGGACAGGGCCTAACAGGTTTTGCCCAGCCTCGCTAGCCTTGCGGGCGGCCAATCGACGTATAGGAAAAGCCCTTGGCCGCCATATTGTCCGGCCGGTAGATATTGCGCAGATCAACGACAATATTCCCCGCCATAGCCTTTTTGATCCGCTCAAGATCAAGCGCACGGAACTGGTCCCACTCGGTAATAATCACCATAGCGTCCGCACCTTCCAGCGCCTCCCATGGCGATTTGGCAAGCTCGAGATCGGGCAACAATTTCGCCGCCTCCCCCATCGCTTCGGGATCAAACGCAACAAGGCTCGCCCCTGCTTCCTGCAGCATCGGCACAATATCAAGCGAGGGCGCATCGCGCATATCATCGGTGTTTTGCTTGAACGCAAGCCCCAGCGCCGCAATCCGTTTGCCCTTAACATCGCCGCCAAGCGCGTCGATCACTTTGCCCGCCATAGCCCTTTTGCGGGCCTTGTTAACTTCGACCACCGTATCGACAATCCGCACAGGCGCGCCGTAATCATTCGCCGTTTTCGACAGCGCCAGCGTATCTTTCGGAAAACAGGACCCGCCATAGCCCGGGCCTGCGTTCAGAAATTTCGGCCCAATCCGCCCATCAAGACCAATCCCGCGCGCCACCTCCTGCACATTCGCGCCAACTTTCTCGCAAAGATCCGCCATCTCATTGATGAAGGTGATCTTGACCGCAAGAAACGCATTGCCCGCATACTTGATCAGCTCCGAGGTCCGCCGCGAGGTAAACACAATCGGGCTTTCCTTGAGGAAAAGCGGGCGATAGACCTCACGCATCACTGCACGCGCACGCTCGTCCTCAGTCCCCACGACTATCCGGTCCGGAATCTTGAAATCCTTGATCGCAGCGCCCTCGCGCAGGAATTCAGGATTGGACACCACAGCGAAATCGGCATCTGGCCGCGCCTTTTTGATGATCGCTTCAACCTCGTCGCCCGTCCCAACCGGCACAGTCGATTTCGTCACGACCACGGTAAACCCGCTCATATGCTCGGCAATTTCTTCAGCGACGGCATAAACATATTGCAGATCGGCGTGCCCGTCCCCCCGCCGCGAAGGCGTGCCCACCGCAATGAACACAGCGTCGGCATTGGCGATGGCGTCTTTCGATTCAGTGGTAAAGAACAGGCGCTCTTCGGCAACATTGTTGGAGACCAGCCGCTTCAGCCCTGGCTCATAAATTGGAATATCACCCGCGTTCAGCCGCTCGATTTTGCGAACATCCTTATCGACACAGGTTACCACATGTCCAAAATCGGCAAAGCACGCTCCCGAGACAAGCCCGACATAACCAGTCCCGATCATGGTAATACGCATCAATCTACTCCAAATATGGGTCAGTTTCTCTGGAGAAGTGCAGCAATCATGCCGTCAGATCAAGTGGCCTTTTTGGGGCGGGCGTGAGCCGGGCAATCTTGCTCAAACAGGTCTAGATTATCTTGCGGTATCTTTCGAGAAAACCGCCCCAATCGGTCAGCGCAAGGATGCTTTATCCTTTGAAGGGATTTTTCGCCTTCAAACACCACGAGCCCGCCATTAGGCATCAGCCTGACTCTGACCGACGCACCACAATCCGGGCAACTTGACCGGCCCGACCCCGTGGCTGCACCAGTAGATGGAATACATCGCCAATGTTCGTGAACTAGACCGCCTTTGCGCCTGTGTTCTTTCACGCGAATAAATCGATAAGTCGTCATCTAAGCATTCGGCGTATCTCTGCCGTCCGGCTCTCTTGCAACTCCTTTGAAGGGTGTTTTGCTTTTGGTTTCCATAAACTGACCATTGCGCTCATTGCGCTTTTGCCAGTCTCCATTTGACCGCTGATACTGGGTCCGCGCTTTCACTGCGCCCTTCCGATAACCTTTGCCCGTATTACTTGCCACTATGACTGCTCCTTAGAATAAAACAGGAACATTAAGGTTGATTCGGCGGCCTTAGTAAATAGGCAATGAGTCAAAGTGACTCACCTCCTAAATCTCCTGATTATACGCCCCGACCTCGGCGTGCTTGCCAAGGCGCGGTTTGACCTCTTTGTGGAAGAGGTCACGCATATCGTCGTCGGACGCCATCGATTCGACCACGACCACAAGCTCGGGCTTGTTGGAAGACGCGCGGACCAAGACCCATGACCCATCGTCCAGCGTGACACGCGCGCCATTGACCGTATTCACATCCACGACCTTGCGACCAAGGATCTCTGTTCCGTTAAGCGCTTCATATTCGGCGACCATTTTGTCGATAACCGAGTATTTGATCTCGTCATCGCAATGGGGTGACATGGTCAGCGATGTGAACGCAACGCCGAGCTCGCCTTTAAGGTCTGCCATAGTCTTGTCAGGGTTCCGGTCAAGCATGGCGAGGATCGCGCCCGCGGCGACAATGCCGTCATCATAACCTAACCCAATCGGCGGCTGGAAAAAGAAGTGGCCGGATTTTTCAAAGCCCGCCAATGCGCCAAGCTCATTGGTCCGGCGTTTGATGTAGGAGTGACCTGTTTTGTAATAGTCCACGCTTGCGCCATTTTCCTTCAGCACAGGATCGGTCTTGTAGAGGCCCGTTGATTTCACATCGACCACAAAGGTCGCATTCTCGTAATTCTTCGAGAGGTCACGCGCGAGCATCAGGCCAATTTTATCGGCGAAAATTTCCTCACCCGTATTATCAACGACGCCGCACCGGTCGCCATCACCATCAAACCCGAGCGCAACATCTGCACCATGTTCTTTCACCGCAGCGGCCATAGCGTGCAGCATTTCCGTGTCTTCCGGGTTCGGATTATATTTCGGAAATGTATTGTCGAGATTACAATCCATCTCGATCACGTCCGCGCCCATCGCACGCAGGGCCTGCGGTGCAAATGCACCCGCCGTGCCATTGCCGCACGCGCAGACGACTTTCAGCTTACGCGAGATGCGCACGCCCTTGGACGCCTCTTCAACATATTTATCGAGCATGCCATCAACGCGGAAATGCCCGCCCCCTGCCCTCGGTTCGAAATCGCCCGATAGCACAATCTCTTTGAGGCGGCCCATTTCAACAGGGCCAAAGGTCAGCGGCTTGTCCGCGCCCATTTTTACGCCCGTCCAGCCATTTTCATTGTGGCTCGCCGTCACCATCGCGCAGCACGGTGCATCCAGCTCGAATTGGCTCCAATACACCATCGGAGACAGCGCCAGACCCACATCGAGCACTTCGCAGCCGCCCTGAACCAGCCCCAGGATCAGCGCATTCTTGATCCCCGCAGAGATCGAACGGAAGTCATGGCCTGTGACCACTTTCGGCTCAACGCCCAACTCATGAAATAATGTCGCCATGCCAAGACCGAGCGCCTTAACCCCCTCAAGGTTCAGCTCTGCTGGCTTGTCATGGCCAATCCCGTTAAACCACCAGCGCGCGTCATATTCACGAAAGCCCGTCGGCTTGACGAGCGGCAGGGTTTCAAATTCGAGTGTATTTTCGAGAATATCAGTGCGTGGCTTCGGCATCATAGTCTAGGTGTCCCCTTCGAGAGCAATGTACAGAATTGTGTGCAAGCTGCGTACCGAAGCGCAAGCGAGGTGTAAACCCGACGAGGGTTTCCCCAACAGCGCGAATTGTTTACCTAAGCGTTTTCCCTTGCGCCCTGAAAAAGTCGGCCATCCATTTGGCAACGGGCAAACGCGTGAGCGGCTTGGCGAAACTGTCAAGCGCGGCATCGACCAGCGCATCGCCAATGCGCGCGCGCCGGGATTCATGCAAAGCCGAACAAAAGTCCGCGTCAAATTCAGGATGTCCCTGAAAGCTGGCAGACGGGCTGCACGCATAAGCGATCCCCGCATACACGCAGAACTCTGATTGCGCGATAATTTTTGCGCCATCGGGGATGGCTGTGACCTGATCCTGATGGCTCACCGCGAGCGTAAAATTCTCCGGTCCCGTCGCCATCCAGTCCGGCCTGTGCGGGGTCTCGTATTCATGCCGCCCAAGCCCCCAGCCTTTGTCGGATTTTTCAGCCCGCCCGCCGAGCGCTTCGGCCATCGCCTGATGCCCGAAACAGATTCCAAACTGAGGCACCTTCGCGGCCGCCGTCTGCCGGATAAAGTCGAACAGCTCTGGCATCCATGCCACGTCATCATAAACGCCAAAGGCAGAGCCGGTATGAATAACGCCCTCCAGCGTCGCAGGGTCCGGGAACGGATCGCCAGAAACCACCGAACACGTCTCATAGGCGAACCCGTCATCGACCTGCGAGATCAACTGCTCAAACATGACAGGATAGGTCGGCCAGTCCGCCCGCAAAGGCTCTGGCGGCAATCCGGTTTCAATGATGGTCAAGCGCATGACGATTACTCCAGAACACGTCCCTATGGTGCCGTACGCGCATCAGTTTCAAGCCCATCGACTTGCAACTCGATCCAGTCCCGCACACGCGCCTCAAGCAGGTTGAGCGGCAGCGCCCCCTCCTCCAGCACGAGGTCATGAAACGCGCGCAAATCAAATGCCTGTCCGAGCGCGGTTTCAGCCTCCGCGCGTAAGGACCGGATCGTAATCTCGCCGATCTTGTAGCCAAGCGCCTGACCCGGCCAGCCTATATAACGGGTCACTTCGGTCTGGATGTTTAGCTCAGCAAGCGCGGAATTCTCGCGGAAACAGCTTTCCGCTTCCTGGCGGCTCCAGCCAAACCAGTGCAGACCCGTATCCGCAACCAGTCTGCACGCACGCCACATTTCATAAGACAGAGCGCCAAACCGCTTATACGGCGTATCATACAGCCCCGCCTCTCCGGCAATCCGTTCGGCATATAGCCCCCAACCCTCGCCAAAAGCGGTTGCATAATAGCTCCGCCGGAACTCGGGCACGCCTTCAAGCTCCTGGGCCAATGCAATCTGCAAATGATGCCCCGGCACCGCTTCATGCGCGGTCAGCGCGGGCAGTTCGTATAAGGGGCGCTGGTCCAGCCGGTATGTGTTGACGAGATAGGTCCCTGCCCGTCCGGTTTCCGCGTCGCCGCCCGCATAACGCGCCGTCGTGTAGCCCGGCGCAATGTCCGCAGGAACGGGCGAAACGCCATAGGTCAGGCGTGGCAACTTCCCGAAAAAGCGCGGGAGTGCGGCATCAAGCTTTTTGGCGAGCACAGAGGCTTCCGCCAAAAGCGCTTCGGGCGTTGTCGCGTAGAATTGCGGATCGGTACGCAAAAAGACGAGGAACTCTGCAAAACTGCCATCAAAGCCCGTCTCGGCAATCACTGTTTCCATCTCGCGGCGAATGCGGGCGACTTCCTCTAGACCAATCGCATGGACGCGTTCGGGTGTCAGATCGGGTCTTGTCGTATGCTGGGCAACGGCGGCGCGGTAAATATCGCGCCCCCTTGGCGTGCTGAAGATGCCAGGCGTCCGGCGGGCTTTCGCGCGATACTCTTCGGTAAAAAACCGGTAGAGTTTGCGGTAGGCCCCCTGACCGCGCACAACGGCGGCGTTCGCTTCACTGCGCAAACGAATTGCGGTGCTGGCATCAATCCCTGCAGGCAGCGCCCGAAAAGGGGCATAGAGCGGGCTGGCCAGCGGATCACCCGTCTGCATATCTGCCAGTTGCGCAATCACGGTCTCCAGAGGATCGGAATGCGCCACAAAACCGGTCGCAAGCCCGCGCCGCATATTCGCGATATTGTCATCAAAATAGGCCGGAATGGCATTGATGCGCGCAATGACGGCCTCGGCATCGACCGCAGTGCGCAAACGCGTCCGGCCAATCACAAAGGTCGGCTCGCTATGAAAACCGGAATCGCCGGTAAACGGCACCCGCAGCGTATCCTGTTCGAGCTCTTTAACCTGCGCAACAAGGATGGTTTCGAGAATATTTGTATTAATTGTATGATCCGCCCCAAGCGCCAGTGTCCGCGTCAGAAGCGCGCGGGCCTTGGCCAATATCTGCGCCTGATGGTCGGGGGTCACATTCACCCAGCCCCTCGGAAGCTGCCCCGTCGCGCGCGCCGCTTCGGACGGATCAGCCTCAAGCCGGAACGCCTCATAATCGGCCAGAAGCTGGTCAATCCGTGCTGTGACAGCGCGGGCCTCGGCCTCAATGCCCGCTTGAGCAGTATCTTCCAGTTGGGTCTGGGCATCTGCGATTTGGACAGAGAACACCCCTGCCCCAAGCCATATCAACAGCAACATTGTCCAACGCGAAACCATGGGGCGCTCCTGAGGCATTTATTGACAGTTGACCGATGCTGTTTAAGAACGAGCCATGATCTGCCGCGCGATGCAAGAGGTTTTATAATGGCGTCTACACCTACCACCACTGAGAGACCGCTTTCTCCGCACGTTTCAATCTGGCGTTGGCATGCCACTATGGCCGCCTCGATCGCTCACCGGATTTCCGGCGTCGCGCTTTATATCGGCAGCGCACTGATTGCCGCCTTGATCATTTCGATCGCGATGGGGCCTGAAGCTTATGAGACCGTCTTGGGTCTGTTAATGTCGATTCCGGGCCGGATTGTCCTGTTCGGCTTTACCGCAGCTTTAGCCTATCACTTCGCAAACGGCATCCGCCACCTGATCTGGGACGGACCGGGCACCGGCTTCTCGCCCGGCGTTGCCAGCGCCGTGAGTGTTTTCAATTTCCTCTTCGCCATAACTGCCACGCTCGGCATCTGGGCGATTGCATACTTCGCTTAAAAGGACGGGCACGATGAGCAACCAACTCCGCACTCCAGCCGCCAATGTCCGGGGCCTCGGCGCATCGCGCTCGGGCACCAGCCATTACATTCGCCAGCGCGTCTCTGCACTTGCACTGATTGTGCTTGTGCCGTGGTTTGTGATCTCCGGCCTCTTTGCCATGCGCGGCGGTTTTGACAGCGCCCAGACCTGGCTGGCCGAGCCGCTCAATGCCATTCTGGTCATCCTCACACTGGGTGCGGCCTTTTACCATATGCGCCTGGGCATGCAGACTGTCATCGAAGACTATATATCTAAGACAAGCACGCGGCAGGCGCTTCTGATCCTCAGTACGTTCTTCACCATCGGGGTCTTCGCCGCAACAGCACTTTCAGTGCTGAACATCTGGATTTCAGCGAGCTAGGCTTGCGCAAAGGGACTCTCTCATGAGCGATTACGAGTTTATTGACCACACTTATGACGTTGTTGTTGTCGGCGCAGGCGGCTCAGGCCTACGCGCCGCGCTGGGGTCGGCTCAGGCGGGCCTGAAAACCGCCTGTATCACCAAAGTCTTCCCGACCCGATCACACACCGTCGCCGCCCAGGGCGGAATCGCTGCGTCGCTTGGCAATATGGGCCCGGACGACTGGCGCTGGCACATGTATGACACGGTCAAAGGCTCTGACTGGCTCGGCGATCAGGATTCGATTGAATATCTCTGCCGTGAAGCCCCTGCCGCCGTCTATGAGCTTGAGCATTGGGGCATGCCCTTCTCACGCAATGAAGACGGCAACATCTACCAGCGCCCCTTTGGCGGCCACACCACCGAAATGGGCGAAGGCCCGCCCGTCCAGCGCACATGCGCCGCCGCCGACCGGACAGGCCACGCCATGCTGCATACGCTTTACGGCCAATGCGTCAAAAACGAGACCGAGTTCTTTATCGAATATTTCGCGCTCGACCTGATCATGGACGATGACGGCGTCTGTCGCGGCGTCACCGCCTGGAAGCTTGACGATGGCACGCTCCACCGTTTCCGTGCCCAGAAGACCGTGCTCGCCACAGGCGGTTATGGCCGCGCCTTCTTCTCTTGTACCTCGGCACACACCTGCACAGGTGACGGCAACGCCATGGTCCTGCGCGCAGGTCTGCCGCTTCAGGATATGGAGTTCATCCAGTTCCACCCGACCGGCATCTACGGCGCAGGCTGCCTCATCACCGAGGGTGCGCGCGGCGAAGGCGGTTACCTGACCAATTCTGAAGGCGAGCGGTTCATGGAACGCTACGCGCCGA
>CAZMMU010000040.1:6509-23374 GCA_964567455.1 uncultured Hyphomonas sp. | reverse complement strand
ACCGAGGCATGGAACACGAAGTCTGCGTCCGACATGCGGGCGGCTTCTTCGGCGAAAGAGGGTGGATCGGGATAGTCGGACGGTTCGTTTCGAGACTGGAAAAGTTCGTGTCGAGCGGCAAAGGAGTCGTGTACGAGCAGCGATTTGAGCAGGGTACCCGGCAGGTCTTTGAGCACGGGGCCGAGCGCTGAATACTCAACCATGACGGAATCCGGCATATCTTCCATAATGATGCGCCGCATTCGTGCCAGTTCGGTTTCTGGCGGAACGGTTGCGAGATTTGATTTTATGCGTCTCCAGCTTGCCGGACCAAGCTTTAGCTTTGTCAGCATCTCCTGGCCAATCCGCCATCCAAACTTCATCCAGATGCTGGGGGTGAGGCTCCAGAAAGTCTCGCCGAGCTTGAGTGTGCCGGGCCAGACAATCTCGGCTTGTTCCGAAAATTGCGCTGAAATCTGTCCCCAAGGGCGGCTGGAAAATGTGGTCGCTGGCAGACAGACGATGCGCACGCGAAAGCCCGCTTCTTGAGCAAGGCCAATCATGCGTCTCAGATAGGTTTTCGAGCCCGATTGCTCGGCGTCCAGTCGGCGATGAGTGATCAACATTAGCGTTTTCATAAACGTCCAGATTGGCAATCGTTGAAGGTCCCCGATCCCTAGCAATCGGAGTGCCAGAAAGCTTAATCGCTTATGCCAATGGCGTTGTTGGGCACGTATCGGGCCTTATTCAGGCGGTTTCATCCCAAAGCGGTTGGCAAAGCCCTTGTCGAGCATGCGCTTTGGCAAGCGACGGGCGATGGAGTAATTGACCAGTTTTTCCGGCCCGATTGCATAATGTACTTTCGGTTTCGGGTGGGTCAGCGCAGTTTCAATAGTCTTTGCGATTCTCTCGGCTGGCCAGCCCTGTTCGCCAGCTTCGAGAAAGCTCTTGGTGAATTTTCGTATGGCATTGGCCCATCGCGTATTGGCGTAGGGCTCGCGTTTCTCGTCTTCTTCGGCTTTATCCCAAATCGGTGTCTTTACTGCGCCCGGCGCGACACAGATCGCATCTATTCCGTAGGCCATAAATTCGCGCCGCAAACTGTCGGTCAAGCTCTCTACCGCATGTTTGGTGGCGGCATAGGCACTCAGGAACGGGGGCGCCATGCGTCCGCCAAAGCTTGAAATGTTTACAATACGCCCCGGTTTGCCCGTCCGCTCCGTGTCCATGCCCAGAAGCGGGGCAAATCCTTGCACTGTCGCAAGCAGTCCCAGTACGTTGATGTCAAAGTGCTGGCGAATCTCGTCAAGCGGTTGGACCGCCAGCGGCCCGATAATTGCCACGCCCGCATTGTTGATGAGGCCGCTCAGTTTTTCGCCCTGAAGGTTGGCGGAGACCTGATCAGCTGCTGCAGCGATCTGATCGGGCTTGGTGACATCGAGGATAAGTGGATGGATTGCAGGATTGGCTGCGGTCAGGACGTCCCCATCGGCTGGCTTGCGCACGCCCGCGAAGACTTTCCAGCCTTGGCTGGCGAGATATTCTGCTGTGGCGCGGCCTATGCCGGTTGATGCGCCCGTGATGACGACTGATTTCATATAGCTCTCCGAAGGCTGCAAGGTCTGCTGCGGCAGATCGCATCTTAGATTAAGGGGTTACGATACGCACTTCGAACAGGCTCGGCCAGTGCTTTCCTGTAACGAAGAGGCGCTTTGTCGCTGGGTCATAGGCAATGCCGTTGAGTACGTCATCAAGCGGCACGTCGCGGTCGCTGAGAGGAAAGAGCCCCGTAAATTCGATGACGCCAACAACATGCCCGCTTTCGGGGTCAATCCGAACAATTTGATCCGCCTGCCAGACATTGGCCCAAATCTCACCCTCGATCCATTCAAGCTCATTGAGATTGCGCAAAGGGGACCCGTTGAGTTTCACCCGCAATCGTTTTGTGATCCGGTATGTGTCCGGGTCCAGAAACAAAAGCTGGTCGGAGCCGTTCGACTGGATCAGGGCTTCGTCATTTGCCGTCAGCCCCCAGCCTTCGCCGGGATAGGAGAAGCCACCATTGGTCTCCAATGTGTCCATATCGATTTCAAAGCCCGCGCCTGATCGCCATGTCAACACGATCATCTTGTCACCCCAGCGGGCACTGCCTTCGCCGAATACGGTTTCGGGCAGGTCAGCTACGGCAAGGACATCTCCCGTCTTGGGATCAAGTTTGCGCACTTGCGATTCGCCATATCGGCCCGTGCTTTCAAACAAGACGCCATCATGGAAAAAGAGGCCTTGGGTGAAAGCGGCGGTGTCATGCGGGATTGTCCGGACGATCTCGTAGGATTGCCGTTCCACGACGGGCGGCTCGCTTTGCGGTGTTGCAATTGGGGCTGCGGCAACTGGCTGGGGGCGCTCTGAAGCGGCCAAGGGGGTCTGGGGCGCGGTTGGCGATCCTGCAGATTGCGGATTGCTACAGCCTGCTATGACGCCAGCGATGGCACCTATCAAAGGGGCGCGTCCGATCATGTGTCTTTGCCACCTGTGATGACGCGAAATGGGTGAGGCTGCTCAGGGGGCTTTGCGGAGGCTTCAGGTGTGGGTGGGGGCGCTTGGGTTTCGGCGACCAGTCTGAGCCTGCGTGGCTTTTCGGGGGATGGCGGCGCGGCCTCTGCGTGATCGGCCACCGTCTCGATATCGTCGTTGATGTCGCGGCTGCGCGGGGTGAAGCTCTGTTTCTTTTTCGCCTTGGAAAATCCCGAACGCGCTTTAAATCCCGATGCTTTGCCGCGAGACTTCTTGTCTATCTCTTTGAGCTTGCGCGCTTGCAGAGCTGACAGGGGTTCGTCGAGATTGCCTTTTTCTGGATCGGCAAAGGCGGAGCCATATTTCTCGACCCGCATTTCAACCTCATCTACAAATTCGCGTTCCCAGTCCGACAGGCCAGGCCCGTTCTCTGCTTCGGCACGTTCAGCCGCCTTGCGCAGCTTGCGCAGGGCTTTGCGTTTTTTCTTCTCGTCAATGTCGCGCGCCATGAGATGCAGAATTGACTGTTCCGGCCTTAAGATCAAGGGTGTGGTTGCGCCCGCGCTGGAAACTAGATTTCGCCCAAGGCGAGCAAGTAGAGATCGAGAATGGCTTCCTGTTCTTCGCGTTCAGCGCGGTCCACTTTGCGGATGCGGACCAGTTGGCGAAGCGCTTTAACATCATAACCAAACGCCTTGGCCTCGCCATAGACTTCCTTGATCTGGTTGGCAACTTCTGCCTTTTCCTCTTCGAGGCGCTCGATGCGGTCTACGGTTTGGCGAAGCTTTTCGCGGGCAGCTTCGGTCAAGGCGGCGGTTGCGGCGTCTTCCATTTGGGTCTCCAGCTAAGAATCAGTTTGTGTGGATTGAAACGTGGTCACTGCGTCTAAGGCAAAGTGTCGCTCGTGGAAAGCTCCCTGACCCTTCTGGCGATGTCATCACCATGAGCATGGTGGGGCATATGGCCCCCGTCAGAATAATCAACCCGTTCCAGATGGGGGATCTGATCAACCAGTTTGCCGACATGCAGCGCAGGTTTCAGCACGCTGTCGCGCATCCCCGAAAACACCGTGATGGGCATTTTCAGTTCGTCGTAGCGGTCTTGCTGGCGGGCGAGTTCCTCCCGCAGGTGGTGAACATCAGAAGCATTTGCACGGAAATGCGATGGCCGGAAGAGAAGGGGGATGGCCGCGTTCTCATAATAGTTCTCTGGCGCGGTTTCTGGCGAAAACACACCTAATATGCCGTCGCGCGCTTGGCTTGGACCAATCAGCGGTACCAGTTGAACAAATGCCCCGCCAAAGATCGGGTTTGCTGCAGCAGAGGTGTACCATGCGTTTGTGTCCGTGCCCCAATCATGGCTGACTGGCGCGGCCAGAAACAGAGCCGAGACAAGATCTGGCCGATCAAGAGCGAGCCGGAGGGCGACCGCGCCGCCAAAGGAATGTCCCAGCACGATCGCTTTCTCCCCGGGTGCCAGAGCTTCGAGAACGCCTGCCATCTGTTGGGCTTGAACACCAAGCGTTGAGCTTTTCTTCGGGCGGGCCGAATAGCCGTGGCCGGGTCGATCAACCATCAGTACACGATGGGTATCGCTCAGGCGCGGGGTCAGTGAGCCCGTAAATTCCTGTGCATTTGCGCTTGCGCCGTGGATCATCAAAACCACTGGCCCCTCCGATCCGCGACGGATGACGTGCGTTTTGGCCTCATTGAGTTCTAGAAAGATACCGGCGGGCGGGTGGGCGTTCTCTGCTCGCGCCGTATAGATGGCGCTGGATACGCACGCAGATAGGAATGGCGTCAGCAAAAGCAGCGCGATAATTACATAGATTGTTTTCACAGAGATTGGCCTTCGGTCTGGGCAGCGAGCCGTGCAACCGCGCGTTTGGCAGGTGCGAGATGGGGGTGGATATCAAGGGCGGAATTGTAGGCGTCCAGTGCTTCGGTGCGTGAACCGAGAGTTTCTAGCAGGGTGCCAAGCCGGGTCCAAGCCGGAAAATGTCTCGGCTCGCGTGTCAATGTCTCATTGAGATCTCGCAGCGCCTCTGGGATGTTTTCCTGCTGGAGAAAGATGACCGATCGGCGATACCAGCCTTCGACATAGTCGGGCTCGATAAGAACGATCCGGTCATAAAGCGCCCGGGCCAGATCAAACTCACCGGCTTGTTCGGCCATGCTTGCCCGCTCGATCAAAAGGTCTACCGTGCCAGATCCGCTGACCGCCCAAGACGCCAGAATATCAGCTTCTGGCTGGGCGGCCTCTTGCGCGCTTGGGGCCATTTTCAGCGCGTCAAACATGTCGTCTGACGGGCCAGAGCCGACGCCGCTGACGAGCAGAAAGCTTGCAAGGATGATGGCTTTGATCATGGCGTCCAAACGAGAAGGTCTACGGAAGCAGTTTATAGTGCATGAGGGCAGTTTCAAGACCGCTTGCGTTTTTCATCAGATGTGTCTGGAAACCGAGTTTGCTTGCGGCTTCAATATTGGCAGCGCTATCATCAATAAACAGAACAGTTTCAGAGGGCGGACTGCCCATGCGTCTAAGGGCGATCTGGTAAATCTCGGGGTTCGGCTTGATGACTTTCTCTTCGCCCGAAATGATGGCGTCGTTGAATCGCGTCAAAAGCGGAAACCGGCGTTTCATTTCTGGCCAGTCATCGGCGGGCATATTGGACAGAGCGTATTGCGCGATGCCGGTTTGAGCCAGCCGGTCAAACAGTGCTGGCGTGCCGTCAATATAGCCATCGAACATATCGAACCAGTGGTCGCCCCAGCGCCGGATGAGCGCTTCGTGTTCGGGATGTCTGGCAATAAGCCATTCTGCATTGTCCGCAAAACTTATGCCTTCGTCATGGCGCGCATGCCACGCCATTGTGCATATATTGTCCAGAAAATCCCGCCGCGCCGGGGCATCCGGTATTGCGCCCAAATAGGCGCGTTCGGGCTCCCAATCGACGAGAACCCGACCCAGATCCCAAAGCACAATCTTGACACGCATTTCAATAAATCCGCGTGTCATTCATACTTTGCTCAGGCCTGTTTTGCTTTAAATCGGGGATTGGTCTTGTTGATGACATAAACCCGTCCTTTACGTCGTACGATCTTACAGTCGCGATGACGAGCTTTGAGGGCTTTAAGTGATGAACGGACTTTCATTTGTGGCCCTGCCTTTTTCGGGTAGTTTCGTGTCGAGCGCGGGGAATATAGCAGTGGATCGCGGAAGTCAATCTGCGGTGATATGTTTGGTCGGTCTGAAAAGTTAGGAATTGAGATGCTGTGCAATACGGGTGTAAAATTTGCGAGTCTTGTCGTCCTGCTCGGTGCGTGTGCGACCGGCGCCAGTCCCGAGCCGCAATTGACCGAACAGATTCCGGCCGTCATCCCGTCAGCGCCCGCTCGCCCAGCCGCGCCGACGGTTCCAACCCGAACGTTCAGCATCCCGCCGTTTGAAACCTCTGGCCATGAGGCCCTTGATGCGTGGCGTAATGATTTTGCCGTGCGGGCTATGGATGCAGGGCGCAATCCGATGGTGGTCTATGACGTATTGCGTGACGCGAAGCCGCTTGAGGCCTATTTGCCGTCCGCGCGGGAAAATGGCTCGTCGGATGTGGCGTCGCAGGCGGAGTTCGCCAAACCGATCTGGGAGTATCTCGCAACCGCAGTCAGTCCGGCCAATATTGACACGGGCGCGACGCGCAAGGCTGAGGAAGCTGCGCTTTTTGCCGAGATCGAGGAGCGGTTTGGCGTCCATGGTGAAGTCGTGGCCGCTATTTGGGGTATGGAAACGAGCTTTGGCGGCTATATCGGAAATTTTGACGGGCCGGAGACGCTGATCAATATGGCGACGGAGGGCCGCCGTCGGGCGCTTGCCGAAACCGAGCTTCTGGCGACCATGGAACTGATTGAACAGGGCCGCGTGCGGCGCGACCAGCTTGTCGCGGGCTGGGCGGGCGCGATGGGGCAGACCCAATTCATGCCAACGACCTTTCAACAATACGCGATCGATTTTTCCGGTGGCAACCAGCCTGATTTATGGACCTCGCGCGCAGATGCCCTTGGATCTGCGGCCAATTATATCGGCCAGAGCGGGTACCGGTCCGATCTGCCTTGGGGCGTGGAAGTGACGCTGCCGGAGGGGTTCGACCTGATTTACTCCGACGGGCGCGAACTTTCGCTCCTGCAGTGGCGGGCGCTGGGTCTGCAGGCCTTTGGTGGCGGCGACTTGCCCATCAAGGATACCGAGCAAGCGCGGCTCTGGTTGCCAGCCGATGCGAGCGGTCCGAAATATTTGCTGACCCGTAATTTTGATACATTCCTCGAATATAACCGCTCGCTGTCCTATGCGTTTGCCGTTGGTCTGCTGGCGGATGGCATTGCAGGACGGGCAGGCCCCCAAGCGCCATGGCCGACCCACCTCGCGCGCGTGTCGGTTGCGGATATGACCGCGCTGCAAACTGGGCTCAATGCGCTCGGGTTTGATGCGGGGCGGGCGGACGGGATAATGGGCTCGCGGACGCGCCGGGCTTTACAACGTTTTCAAAGTGAGCGTGGGCTGGTTGCAGACGGGTATCCGACGCCCGAGCTTGTTGGGCAGGTTGTTGCGGCTGCAGGTTAATCTGCGCCGGGGGCCTGAGTGTCGTTGACAATATCCGCAGACGGCAGAGCAAAGCGGGCAAACAGAGCCAGACAGACAAGCAGGGCGGCGGCCATCAGGAATGGCAGGCTCTGGCCGACATATTGATAGATAAAGGGGCCGAAAAACGGTGAGACGATAAAGCCCATGCCGTTGGCCGAAATGACAAGTCCGGCCACATTGCCTTGCATGTGCGGGCCAACTGCAAGCGAGGCACCACTCGAAAACCCGGGTCGCGCCAGCCCTTGGCCCATTCCGACCAGAAATTGCGCCGAGACCAGCACAGCGAATGCTTCAGTCGGCACAATCATCAATGCGCCCATGGCCAGCATTAAAGCTCCTACGATCATGAGCGAGCGATTGGAAATCCGCAGGCGGGGTATAATGACCAGTTGCGCCAGCAGTGTGCCCATAGCGCCAGCGGAGAAAGCGGGCGCGGTAAATTGCGCCGCCGCCTCGCCAGAGACGCCCATCTTGTCCATTACGGCAAAGATAAATGTCTGGGTCAGTACGCCTGTCACCAGAGATAGACCGACGGCATAGATCAGAAAGGGTAGAACCCGCTTGTCGCGCCAGAGGCCTTTGGCATCGGCGGCGCTAGCTTTCTTTTGTTTGGCGGTCGGGGCCGGCGGGGTCTTCTCCGGCAGGCGCGTGTAGAGCAAGACCGACATTGTCGCGGCCAAAATGCATGTGAAGAAGACCGGGCTTAACAGGCCGAATACGGCGACCATAGCGGCGGCAAAGGCCGGGCCAGCAACCGCGCCAACGCTGAAGCCCGATGTAACCGAGGCAATTTCTTTCGTGCGATCTGCCGGACTTGTTCGGTCGGCGACATAGGCCTGGGCGGCAGGGCTTGCCCCTGAACCGATCAGTCCAAAAAAGGAGCGTGAGAACAACAGGCATCCGAAGATTACGAAAGCGCCGGTGATCTGCCCGCTCATGGCGAGCCAGCCAAAACAGCCAAACAGGAGCATAGACAGCGAGTATCCGGCCAAGCCCAGCGCTGCGACCGGACGGCGTCCCCATTGGCTCGACTTCTTGCCCCAGAACGGGCTGGAAACGGTCCATAGCGCCGCAGACAGCGAGAAGATGGCCCCTGCCATCCAGTCGGGCATGCCAAGCTCGCGCGTCATAGGCGGCAATACGGCGGCGATCAGCATTGTGTTGCCTGCGCCAATGGCCAGCAGGGACACGAACAACAAAGAAAAAGCACCCCCGCGATCTCGCGGAGGTGCTGGGTGTATCTGGTGTCTGCTTGAGCCCGTCATGCCTTCTATTCTACCGCATTGCGGTAAAGATCAAGCGATGTGCCCGACTTCGCTAGCCGTGGCCGTTGCCGCTGACATCGGGATAGCAGGACCCGCTCCATGGCTCGATCTCGGCATCGGTCATGGACCGGTTCGAGAATTCGATGCAGGTCCGGCCATACTCGACGACTGACTGGGTGACTTGGTCTTCCGCCCAGGCATGTGCGCATGCTGCTTCGTCGGGGGCCGAAGATGAGGCGTCGCCGCCGGGACGACGATAGGAATTGATGAATTCGTTGATACATGTGCCATAATCGGCCACACGTTGTTTAAATCCGTCGCGCTCGGCTTGAGCGCCTTCAAGTTCTGCGAGACTTGAGATTGTGCCGGGCGTGAAGTCAGGACGGGTGACCTTTCCACAGGCGCTCTCAACGACGGTTAATCCCTTTTGGGTCTGCGGCTGCGGGCATACCCGATAATCATTCGCTGCATACTGCTGCGCCGATGCTGAAGCGGCGCTCGAAGCCAGTACAAGAGTGGCAAGCAAAGTTTTCATGGGATAACTCCTGTCGAATTTCTGCAAATTATTGATATATTTGCTTAATGTTTTATTACCAATTCATGTTTCGCGCCACCCGTACAGCTGCACAGCGATTTGGTCGGCGTCTTTGATCCGGTTTCAAAGGCGCTTTGTATGTCTGCGAGAACATCCATATCGAAAATTACCAGAATGCCGCTGGCCCCGCAATGACGCTAAGCGGTTGTTTAACATCCTGTGTTTTAGTTGAAGCTGAACAGGTTGTGAGGATAGACATTTGATCCAGATTATCGGGCTTTTTGCTTTGATTATATTGGTTTTTGGGACGCTTCTGTCGGTCGGGGGCGGGGCCATGGCTGCGCTGCCTTTCGAGCTCTTTCTGATTTGCGGAGCGGCGTTCGGAATATTAATTATCAGCAATGCGCCTGCGGTGTCTGCGGAGGCATTGTCGGGCTTCTGGCGTGTGATCTCGGGGCCAAAATGGAAACGCGACGGCTATGTTTCGCTTTTTGTCCTGCTGCACGATCTCACTCGGCGAGCCCGTCAGGGCGGGCTCGTTGCGATCGAGCAAGAGATTGAAACCCCCGAGCAGACCGACGTCTTCCAGCGCGCACCCAACATTCTCAAGACCGAGCCTGTCCGCGACCTGATTTGCGACACGTTCCGGTTGATGGCGCTCGATCTAGCCGATCCGAGGCGTGCTGAAGCGGCGATGGAGCAACGGATCGAAGCTCATACAGACGCCAGATTGCGGGCTGTATCGGCGCTGCACATGATTGCGGATGCCTTGCCCGCGCTTGGAATTGTTGCTGCTGTAATCGGCATTATTCGAGCGATGGGGGTCATCGATCAATCTCCCACGGTGGTTGGTGGTATGATCGCAGCGGCGCTTCTGGGTACGTTTCTGGGTGTCTTTCTCGCTTATGGTGTGGTTTCTCCTGTGGCCACGCGATTTGGGCAGATTGTCGAGGAAGAAGAAGCATTCCTGACGGTGACAGGCACCGTGCTGTCGGCCTATGCAGCCGGGATGTCACCCTTGGCGGCGATTGAGCTAGGCCGCGCGGCTGTGCCGTCGGATCTGCGACCACTGCCCGATACGGTCATGCACGCCATACAAGCGGCGCGATTTAAAGCTGGCAAAACGGTCAAAGCAGCCTGAACTCCCAGCTACCGATCAAATTTGTCCATTTGGTTTAAGGCCTCCGAAATTTCCCTGTGATTACATTTGGGCAAGTAAGGACGGTGGAGATAAAATGTCAGATCACATGGCCGATATCGCGAACGGGCGCAGCACGCAGACATGGCATCTGATTGCCAAAGGGGTTACGGGCGTGCTCGCAATCTTTGTAGCCATACAGGCAATGGTCTATTCGTCGTCTTCGGGGACGGGGATTGCTTATCAGGATCACATTATCCGGCTTGTCGCGTTTTGCTCGCTGGCTGTCTGGACGGCGTTTACCCTTGGCTTGCGCAGGCGGGGCATGGCGGTTGTCTTGACCTTGGCATTTGCGAGCCTTGTGGACCTCTTCATCGTGCCAGCCCGCGCCGAGCCTATGGGGACGCTGGTGTCGGCCAATCTGGGCATTGTCATCGCCTATTGCGGCTTACAGCTATATTGGAACCAGCTTAAGCAGCGCGCTGCGGTCGCCGAGTAGGGTGGCCAGGGCGCGAGCGAGCGTAAAAGCCGGTTGACGAACGGAGCGATTGGCTCTCCGTTAAGCGAATGCCTGTCCTTCGCCTTGCCACGTTCAATGTTGAAAATCTGCTTATGCGGTGCGATTTTCGTGCTGGCAAAATTGACGGCCTGCGCCAGAAGCTGACCGGCATCTCCGAGCAGGCGCACGCCGAAGCGGTCAGCCGGGTTTTTAATGTCCTGTCCGAAGATGATCGCACGCTGACCGCACAGGCGCTCGCGGCGACGCGCGCGGATATCTGCGCCTTGCAGGAGGTCGAGAACCTCGTCACGCTGACGACATTCCATGACAAATATCTAAGCCGCTGGAGCGCCCAGCCTTATGGTCAGCATATCCTTTTTGAGGGTAATGATCAGCGCGGCATCGATGTTGGCGTCTTGTCGCGTGTTGAAATCGCGGCGAAGCAAAGCCATGCAGGGCTCCGCTTTGCCGATCTTGGGATCACTCCGCCGGCTAAAGCGCATCGCAATGACCACGTCTTCCGGCGCGATTGCCTTGAGCTTGATGTTACCAAGGACGGACAAAGGCTGACCCTTTTCGTCTGCCATTTCAAATCTATGCATGGCGGACGCGAAGAGACGCGCGGGGTCCGTCAGGCCGAGGCTCTGGCCGTGCGCAAGCTGATAGAAGCGCGGTTTGTCGATCCGGCGGCGGCGAAATGGGCCATTCTGGGAGATTTGAACGACTATCTGGAAATCGACGGTGTGGAAGATTTGACCCATGGGCTTGGTCCGCTGATTGCAGATGGGTTTGCGGTCGATCTGGCGATGGCCTGTATCGCAGATCCACTTGAGCGCTGGTCGCACCACTACACGCCGCTGTCGCAATATACTGCGCTTGATCATATCCTTGTCTCGCCTGCCTTGGCGGCCGAGAATGTGGAGACCGACGTCAAATATATACGCGCCGGTACGCCGTGGCGCTCTCAGCGGCACAAAGGCTATAGATTGCAGGGCGTTGGCTGGTCTAACCCAAAAGCATCCGATCACTGTCCGTTGGTGGCAAGTTTGAGATTCTAAATGAGCCTGCCGCTCTTCCCATTGTTCTTGAAATCGGGCTAGTACGAGTTCAAACGGGTAAAATAGGGCTGCATTCGATTGAGGTGAGGGGATTGGCCGCCGCGCAAAGCATGGTGACAGAGCCTGGTCTGTGGGGCGTGTTCAATCGTAGCGCCCGATGAATTTTGTGATAATAGACATCTGACGAGACGATAAGGAGTATTTATGGCGCGCTTTGACGAGCTTTTGGCAACGGTTGAGACGTATCAAGCCCTTGCCGCAGAAAATTATGACCGCGTGCGCCGTCTGGCCGAGAGCTTGAAGGATGGGATGTGTGATTTCATGGGCTCAAAAACCGGAGTCTGCGTCCTGCTTGTACCGCCTGCCGGGCCGTTTAAACCCAAAGCGCACACGGATGAGGCCTTCTCCATGCCGCCGCGCGGGTTCCGGCCCTTGGTGCCCGTCGCGTTCGGGCTGGCTTTCCGGGTGTCCAACGGCACAGACTGGCTTCGCGTAACGTTCCAGTGCCAGAAGCTTGGCGAAGAGTTTATCGTCAACATTCTGGAGGGCGAGAAATATACGCTGACATTGCCGTTGGCGGACAATGACACTGTGCCGTTCTACCAGCATATTTACGATCATGTTCACGACTCATTCACTGACCGGATCGAACACTATAAAGTCGGGGACTATGCGGGCGAGATTGGGTTCGATTTTGCCGAGGATGATGCTTAGTTAGCTGATGCGGCCGATACAGGACAATCCAGGGCGAATTTATGTTTGAACTTCCACAATTTCTGGCTGCCAGTGGTGAAGATACGCTCATCCTGTCAGTTGCCCTGATTGGGGCCTTGGGGCTGGGCGCGCAGTGGCTTGCCTGGCGGTTGCAGGCCCCTGCCATTGTCTTGATGGCGCTGGCGGGACTTACTGTTGGGCCACTTTGGGCTGTCATTACGGGCGAACCCCTTCTGAACCCCGACAAAGAGTTTGGCGATTTGCTTCGGCCAATTATTTCGCTTGCCGTGGCCGTGATCCTGTTTGAAGGCGGGTTGGTTCTCAAATTCGATAATCTGAAAGATGCGGGCCCCGCCGTGCGGCGCATGGTGTTTGTGGGCGGGCCTCTGGCGTGGGCCCTCGGGACATTGGCGGCGCATTACGCAGCGGGTCTTGATTGGGCCAGCTCGATTGTGTTCGCTGGCGTTATGGTCGTCACTGGGCCTACCGTCATTATGCCGCTTCTGCGTCAGTCGAAATTGTCTGGCCGGACGGGTGCGGCGCTGAAATGGGAAGGTATTGTCAACGACCCGGTTGGCGCTCTGTTTGCCGTTGCCGCGTTCGAGGTTGTGCGTGTGATTTCTGGTGGCGGCAGTGTGTTTGGCGCAGCGATCTGGATTCTCACCGCCGCAGCGCTTGGTGTCGCGCTGGGTATGTTCTTCGGGTTCTTCATCGTCCGGGCGTTTCGGGCAGGGTGGACGCCGGAATATCTCAAAGCGCCGCTGATCTTTGCCAGCGTCATTCTTTGCTATGCATTGGCCGAGGGAATCGAGAACGAGATCGGCCTTGTGGCTGTGACCGCCTATGGCATGACGCTCGCCAATTCACGGCTTGCGGGCCTTGTCGAGTTGCGCAAATTCAAAGAAGACATCGCGGTTCTGCTCGTGTCTGGTGTGTTCGTCATTCTAACCGCAAATTTGACGCCAGAGACCATCGGTGCGGCGCTCAATTGGCGCACCGTCGCTTTCCTGTTTTGCATGCTGTTTATTGTTCGGCCACTGTCGGTCTGGATTTCGACCTATGGCACGCTTGACCGGAATGAAGCCTTGCTGCTCGGCTGGATCGCTCCGCGCGGAATTGTTGCGGTTGCCGTGTCGGGTCTGTTTGGCCAATTGCTGATGGATTTGCAGGAAACCAGCCGGTTTGAGTTCACAGGAGCGGAGATGATCTCGCCGCTGGCATTTGCCATGGTGTTCTCAACCGTTGTGCTGCATGGCTTTTCGATTGGGCCGCTGGCGCGCAAGCTTGGGCTGTCGCGGATTGGCAAGCCGGGTGTGCTGTTAATCGGGGTGAACCCGTGGAGCGTCGATTTTGCCCGCGAGTTGAACGATGCTGGCGTCGATACCACGCTGGCGGACAGCAATTGGCGCCGTTTGAAGCCTGCGCGCGATGCGGGCCTGGAGACCTATTTCGGCGAAGTTCTGTCGGAAGAGGCCGAGCTCAGGCTCGATCATGCGCGGTTTGATACCGCCATCGCTCTGTCCGCAAACGAGCCTTACAATGCACTTGTGGCAGGTCATTTTGCGCCTGAGCTTGGACGCCACAAAGTCTATCAATTGTCGTCTCAAGAGGGCGAGGAGGAAGACCCCAAGAGCATCAGCCTTGGCACACGTGGCCGGACATTGATCAAGCGGGGGCGCAGCTATGATACGCTTCTGCGTGACCATTACCGCGGTTGGGAGTTCTCCAAGACCCAACTCACCGCGCAGTATGACCTGAAGCAGTTTTTGGCCGAGCGCCCGAATACCGATCTGCTCGCTGAAGTGCGTGCGGACGGTACGATCAACTTTCTCGGGCCAAGCCGTGATCCGAAGGGGGGCGAAGGGGCGATATTGATCGGGTTTGGTCCCAAGGATGCAGGGCCGATTCTGAGTGACTGATTTGGTGCCCCCAAGCGGGCTTGAGCATCTTGCCGAAATCGCCGACGATTATGACGCCATCCTTTGCGATGTCTGGGGGGTGATCCACAATGGCAGAGCTGCATTTGCTCCAGCGTGTGAGGCGCTGGTCAATTTTCGCGCGAAGGGTGGCAAGGTTTGCCTGCTGACCAATGCGCCGGTTCCGAAGGCGCAAGTGGTGCGTTATTTCGAACCGCTTGGCGTGCCTCCAGACGCGTTTGATGACTGTGTCTCGTCAGGCGACGCCACGCGGGCCCTGCTTGCGCGGTATGCCGGTAAAGCATTGTGGCGGCTTGGCGCGGATGAAGGCTGGGAACATGACCGCTTCCTTTATGACGGGCTCGATCTGAGCTTTGTCGATGATCCTGCCAAGGCTGATCTGGGTCTGATTATCGGTCTGCGGAACCAGATTGGCGGCGAGCATCCTGAGGCTTATCGAGATGAGCTGGCAGAGATCGCGCAATTGGGGCTCGAGCTTGTTTGTGCCAATCCGGATATTCAGGTTCGAATTGGTGACAGGCTTCACTGGTGTGGCGGCGCGCTGGCACAGATTTATGAGGCGCAGGGCGGACGAGCGGTCTATGCGGGCAAACCACATGCGGCGATTTATGATCTGGCCTATGAGACACTTGCCGGTCTGGGCGTATCGGGACGCTCTCGCATTCTCGCTATTGGTGATGGCCCGATTACGGATATGAAAGGCGCGAACGCCCAAAAGCTTGATGCGCTTTATGTCGGTACGGGGCTGGCCAACCATGCGACGGGCGATTTTCTCACCGAGGTCCGGGCTCTGCTTGCCGACAATGGTGTCGAAGCCCGCTACGCGCAACCCATGCTGGGATGGTAACGGGATTGCATTTGCAAGTCTTTGCGGGCAAACAGGTCGGAAAACACAAAACAAGCAAGAGCCACGAATGAGCCACCCAGACACAAAATATTATGAAGACCTCGAAATCGGTCAAGCGCATGAAACCGTGCACACGATCCGCGAGGAGGATATTACAAAATTCGCTGAAGTTTCAGGCGATTATAATCCGCTTCATATGGATGATGACTATGCGGCCAAGACCCCGTTTGGCCAACGGATCGCCCATGGCGCGCTGACCGCATCTTATATTTCCGGCATTCTTGGCAATAATCTCCCCGGTCCCGGCGCCATCTTTACAGGGCTTTCCATGCGGTTTCGCCGTCCTGTCTTTATTGGCGATGAAGTGACCGTTCGGGCGGAAGTGTCCGAGAAGATTGATCGGGGCAATCGGGTGACCTTGACCGTCTCGTGCATCGTTAATGGCAAGCGCGTGATTACGGGCGAAGCCCAAGTGGTTGCGCCCGCGCGCGAAAGCTAGCCCGCGCTGTGGCGGTCTATGCCGACTATCGCAATATTCCCGCCAGTGCGGTTGGCATGGCGATCGCGCTGGGGAATTTTGACGGCATACATGCAGGTCATAGGGCTGTCATCGCTGCCGCTCGCGCAACCGGCCACAAGCTGGCCATCGCGACCTTCGAGCCGCCACCGCGCGCTTTGTTTCGCCCAGAGGATCCGCCGTTTCGCATCTATAGCCCGGAGCGCCGCAATGCCGCTTTGCTGGCGCTGGGCGCAGATTGCGTGTTCGAGCTGCCTTTTACCAAGGATATGGCCGGCATGACCGATGACGTCTTCGCCCGCGAAGTCCTGTCGGAAGGCTTGCAGGCGGCGCATGTCGCTGTCGGTTTTGACTTCCGGTTCGGACGCGGGCGTATGGGGGACGCGCCAAGGCTGGCTTCGCTTGGCCGTGCGCTTGGCTTTGGGGTTTCGATTGTCGAGAAAGTAGAAGGCTTGGGCGATAAAGCATCCTCGACCGCTATGCGTCAGGCTTTGCGGGCCGGAGAGCCTGAAAAGGCCGCTTCGCTTCTCGGTCATGACTGGACCATTGATGGGGTGGTCGAGCATGGCGAAAAGCAGGGCCGCACCCTTGGCTTTCCAACCGCGAATATCACCCTTGGCACTGGCATCCTGCATCCCAGACACGGCATTTATGCGGTCCGTGCGCGTATTGAGGGCGAAGCCGAGTGGCGCAATGGCGTCGCCAATTTCGGGCGCACCCCCACGACGGGCCTGCGCGACCCGCTGCTCGAAACCATGATTTTCGACTGGGACGGAGACCTTTATGGCAAATCCCTCGAAGTCGCGCTGGTCGCTTTCTTGCGTCCTGAGCTGAAATTCGACCAACTCGACGATATGGTGGCCCAAATGCACAAGGATGTGGATGCCGCGCGCACTTGCCTGTCAGGCTAGCGCATGGACAAGCCTCCCGAAAAACAAAGCCGGTTCGCAAAACGCCTCGCACGGATAAAGAGCGCCAGAGAAATCCCGCCAACGCCCGTAAAACGCGCAATCGCCCTCGCATTTGGAGCGATCATTGCCCTCGGCGCGCTCTATCTGGGCTTGGTGTCACTGGAAATCATCTCGTTTAGCGGCATTCATTTCGCAATTATGGCGGCGATTGCGGCGGGTCTCGGTGCTCTGATCGGCTGGCGCGCTGCTGGTATTGCGGGCCTCTCTGCGCTCAGCGTGGGCCTATGGCTCACGATCGAGCTCGCCGCGCTGACAA
>CAZMMU010000040.1:4959-6409 GCA_964567455.1 uncultured Hyphomonas sp. | reverse complement strand
GACGATTGAGGAATTGATCGCGGGCGAAGAGGATGGTGAGCAGGTAGAGCTTAGCTCTGGCGGGAGTTTTCGCGTTAATCCCGCTATGCCCGCGGGCAGCCGGGTGACCATCCTCAATCCACCGGCAGAGGAAACAGCTTCATTTGATAGAGAGGTCGAAGATTTCCAGACATCTGATGATCTGGCGTCGCTTTTCTGGTGTGGATATGATGCGTCACAGCTTGAAGAGAACGCTGCCAAATCTGCCGAACAGTTGCCTCAGGCCGAGATTATCTGGGAGACGGAGGACGAAATAGCCTTCCGTCTTGCCCCACCGGAAAAAATCGTACTTGAGCGTGAGGATTTTGAAAGCAATAGCGACTTCAAACGCGCCAAAAAAGCTGCAAGGTTTCTGGTAAGAGAGGCGGCCTATTCGCTCGAAACAGGGCAGCAAATCCACTCGCGACTATATATCACCAAAAGCTTCAAGCCTTCAGCGATTGCCAGAATACACACGATGAACAATGAGCTTACTTGCGAATTTTTGCCTGAAGTGGGGGCCAGTTTCCGGCAATCGAGCACGGTCAGCCTGGATGCGACGGCCCTTGGCGTGATTTCGGTTACAAGCAATACAAGAATTGTGATTTCCAACGTGCAGCCGCTGCCATCGCCTTAACTTTCGCGTACAAGGCCCCCGCTAGTGACAGGTTAACCCTTGGCTGCTAGTTGAGGGCGCATGACATACATAGCTCTCATTCGAATTAGCAGCCCGGTCGCGCACTGACACCAAACTGCGCTGGCCGGGGACCACTCAAATGCGCCCTGATAGACTGCAATCACCTAATTCGAAGACATAAGACATGACCGATACCATAAAGACTGAAGACACCGCGCGCGATTATCGCGATACGCTATTTCTGCCCAAGACCGACTTTCCGATGCGCGGCGGCCTGCCGAAGGCCGAGCCGAACTGGATCCAGCGCTGGGACGAGATGGGCCTTTACAAGAAACTTCGCGCGGATGCTCAGGCTCGCGGGGCAAAGCCGTGGCTGCTGCATGACGGCCCGCCTTATGCGAACGGGCATATCCATTTGGGCACTGCGATGAACAAAATTGTCAAAGACATCATCGTCCGCTCGCATCAGATGGCGGGCTTTGATGCCTCCTATGTGCCCGGCTGGGATTGTCACGGCCTGCCGATTGAATGGAAAGTCGAAGAGGAGTTCCGCCAGAAAGGCCGCTCGAAAGACGATGTCACCCCCGGCGAATTCCGCGCCCGCTGCCGCGAATACGCCAAAGGGTGGGTCGATATTCAGGCCGAAGAGTTCCGCGCGCTTGGCGTGGAAGGGGAGTGGGACAATCCGTACCTGACCATGCGCCCTGAGTCCGAGGCGAAAATTGTCTCGGAATTCCTGGATATTGCGATGAGCGGCCGCTTGGTGCGCGGCGCAAAACCCGTCATGTGGAGCCC
>CAZMMU010000040.1:0-4859 GCA_964567455.1 uncultured Hyphomonas sp. | reverse complement strand
CCCGCCCATGGCGAGGATGACTACAATGTCTGGATCGAAAGTGGCCGCTCTTCCCGTGACATCCGCGACATCGTAGACGATGGCGGTTGCTACCGCGCCGAAGTTCCCCGTTTCGCTGGCCTAGACATCATCCGCACCTCCGGCAAAAAGCGTGGCGAGCAGGGCAAGGCGAACCCCGAAGTCATCAAAGCCCTCGCCGAAAGCGGCAACCTCCTCGCACGCGGCATGACCACCATCCGCGACGCCCATTCGTGGCGTTCAAAAGCGCCCGTCATCCGTCGCGCCACCCCGCAATGGTTCATCGCGATGGACACGCCCGGTAAAGACGGCAAGACCCTGCGCGAGTTGGCCATGAAGGGGCTTGAGCAGACCGAGTTTTTCCCAGCCACAGGCCGCAACCGGCTGACAAGCATGGTCGAGGGCCGACCAGACTGGCTGGTCTCCCGCCAGCGCAATTGGGGGGTGCCGCTAACTATTTTCGTCAATGAAAACGGCGAGCCGCACACCAAAGCGATGCCGCCGCATCTGGCTGTTGCCGTAAACCAACGCATTGTTGAAGCGGTCTCCAAGGGCGGCGTTGAAGCGTGGTTTGACACAGACGACGCCGTTTTACTCGGCGACGACACATGTGGGCACACATGGACGAAAGTGACGGATGTGCTCGATGTCTGGTTTGATTCAGGCACCACGCATGCCTTCTGTATGCGCGAGCGGGGCATTATCGACGAAGATACGGGGCAGGTTGATCTTTATATGGAAGGCTCGGACCAGCATCGCGGCTGGTTCCAGTCCTCTTTGCTTGAGAGCTGCGCAACGCGTGGTCTGCCGCCTTATAAGCAAATCCTCACGCACGGCTTCATCGTCGATGCAGACGGCAAGAAAATGGGTAAATCCGAAGGCAATGCCGTCGACCCGAAGCAGATCCAGAAGCAATATGGCATCGAGATCCTGCGCCTCTGGTCCGCCTCGGGCGACTTTACCGAAGACCTGCGCATTTCTGACGAAATCATCAAAGGCTCGGTCGAAACCTATCGCCGCTTACGCAACACATTCCGCTATCTCTTGGGGGCCCTCGACGGGTTCTCATCTGAAGAAGCTGTTGCCCGCAAGGATATGCCCGGCCTCGAAAAATGGGTGCTCCACCGCCTTGCCGAGCTTGATGAGACGGTGCGTGCCGCTTACACGGTCTATGATTTCAAGAAAATCATGGCTGCGCTCGTCAATTTCTGCGCCGTTGATTTGTCGGCCGTTTATTTCGATATTCGCAAGGACAGCCTCTATTGCGATGCACTGGACGAACCACGCCGCCGTGCTGCGCGCACGGTGATGGACCATGTCCTCAAACACTTGCTGACATGGCTTGCGCCCATCATGCCGTTCACCACTGAGGAAGCCTTCCTGATGAGCCGGTTTGGTGCAGGCAATGCCGACGCCAGCGTGCATTTGCAACTCTTCCCCGACGTGCCCACCGACTGGAAAGACGAGGCCCTCGCAGCCCGTTGGGCGCAGATTTTTGAAGTCCGCCGCGTGGTGACAGGCGCACTTGAGATCGAGCGCCGTGAAAAACGTATTGGCTCATCTCTGGAGGCCGCGCCAGAGGTCTATATTACGAACATGGACCTGTTGAAGCTTGTGAAAGCGGAGACGCCCGAAGACCTGTTCATCACCTCTGCGGCGAAGCTGATACATCAGGATCCGCCGGCCCGTGCGTTTACGCTGGATGAGGTTGAAGGGGTCGGCGTTGTGCCAAGCAAGGCGAGCGGTATCAAGTGCGCGCGCAGCTGGAAATATTTCGATCCGGCCACCGCGATCGCAGGTTATCCCGACCTGACCCCGCGCGACGCGGAGGCGGTCAAACAGCTTGCCCAGGAGACGAGATGACCCAGACAAGCCGTCTTGCCACTGCTGGCCTGATTATTCCCATCGCCCTGATCATCGATCAATGGTCGAAAATGCTGATCCTGAAGCAAGACAGCCTAAACGCGCTTGGGTGCTTGTCGGGCACCGAATATTGCGGCCAGATACAGGCGTCCCCATTGTTCAATATTTCAATGGTCTGGAATCGCGGCATGAGTTTTGGTCAGTTCCAGTCCGAAGGGATTATGCGCTGGGTGCTTGTTTTCGTCTCGCTGGCCATTGGCGCAGGCTTTTGCGTCTGGTTGTTCAGGGCCACGGGGAAATTACTGGTCGTCGCGCTATCGCTCGTTGTGGCGGGTGCGATTGGCAATGTGATTGACCGGATTCGCTTTGGCGCGGTGGTTGATTTTATGGATGTAAGCCCATCTATCCCGTTTTTCCCGTGGGTCTTCAATGTCGCTGATAGCTGCATAACTGTTGGTGCTATCTTGCTATTGCTCGATCAGTTTATATTCTCGCACGAATGAGTTAAACTAAGTGCTTAAAGCTGGGGCGTTCACGCTCGGACGATACATTTTAAGGATACTATCATGACCAAGAGAGTTCTTTTTGCCCTTGCTGTTGGCGGCGCTCTGGCCACCACGGGGTGCAGTTCGAATGGCGAGTCCAGTGCGCCCAACGAGTTTCGCATTATCAAGAAAGCGCCGCTCACCGTGCCACCTGAATATAGCTTGCGTCCGCCGGAAATCGGCACAACGCGGCCTGCAGAGCTGTCCGCCGAACGGGCCGAGCGAGCCTTTACGTTCGGTCAACAAGTGGGCGCAAATGCCAGCCGTGTCGAGCAGGTGCTGGTGGCCAAAGCAGGCGCGATTTCGGTCAGCCCGATTATTCGCGAATCGATTGACTATGAGGAAGCCGGGATTTTGCGCAAAAGCGCAACCATTGGCGACGCGGTCACAGGCTGGACGGGCTCTGAAGACGAGTTGGCAGATGCCGAAAGTGATAGCGCAACAGGTGGAGCAGCCGTCACCATCGAGCGTTCGAACGGGCGGCGGATTAAACTGCCCGGCACTTAGCCGCACTGTATTTCGGACCCATCTCGATACGAGGATGGCGCTAGGGGCTGGGCCAATTCGGCCTTATAATGCTCCCATGCCCGATTCTCTTGTGCCACCTTCTAACCGACCGCTGATCCAGCGCTTGCCTGCCGATGCGATCAACCGCATTGCCGCGGGCGAAGTGGTTGAGCGGCCTGCTGCCGCGGTCAAGGAACTTGTCGAAAACGCGCTCGACGCAGGTGCAACCCAAATCGACATCACCATCGAAGCGGGGGGGCTGACCCGGCTGACCGTTACAGACAATGGCTGCGGCATGAGCGCGGACGAATTGCTCATTGCCCTTGAACGCCATGCGACGTCCAAGCTTAGCGCTGACGAGACGGGCTATGTCGACTTGCTCAACATTCACACAATGGGATTTCGCGGGGAGGCTTTGCCGTCCATTGGCTCGGTTTCGAAAATGCGGATGATCTCGCGTGCGCCCGGTGAAGACGCATGCGAAGTGCTTGTGACGGCTGGTCTGATTGAAGGGCCCAGACCCGCTCCATGGACGGGGCGCGGGGCGAGTGGCACACGTATCGAGGTTTCCGATCTTTTCTACGCCACGCCCGCACGGCTCAAATTCATGAAGTCCGAACGCGCCGAGACGATGGCTGTCACCGATGCTTGCCGCCGTCTGGCCATGTCGCGCGCCGATGTTGGCTTTTCGCTTGAGAGCAATGGCCGGTCGCTGTTTCGCTACAATGCCGAAACCGGCAGCGATACCGAGCGCCGCCTCGCCCGCCTTGGCGCGATCATGGGCCGTGACTTCCGTGAAAACGCTATCCCGATCGAGGCGACCCGCGAAGGGGTCACCATATCCGGCTTTGCAGGTCTGCCTACGCTCAGCCGGGGCAATGCGCAAAAACAGTTCCTGTTCGTCAATGGCCGCCCCGTCAAAGACCGTTTGCTCAATGGTGTGATCCGCGCCGCCTATGCCGATTTCCTCGCCCGTGACCGACACCCGATGGCTGCGCTCTTTGTTGAACTTGATCCCGAATATGTCGACGTCAATGTCCATCCCGCCAAAACCGAAGTGCGCTTTCGGGATGCCAATAATGTCCGTGGACTGCTGATTGGCGCGCTCAGACATGCGCTAGCTGCTGCGGGCCACAGAGCTTCAACCACCGTTGCCGGATACGCTTTGGGTAAGGTTCAAGTCGAGCGCGCGCCGGAACCGCAAAGTGGTGGATTATGGGATCGGCCCGAGCCGACGCCCTCTGTCTCGCCCGTTTTCTTGCAAGGCAATTATGCCGCGCGCAGCAGCATGGGGGCAGGGGGTCAAGCCGTCTTCGCCGAACGCGCCGCCGATGCGTTCGCCCACGCCACAGGCGTCGCCCCAAGCGCACGCACCGAGCCAGACCTGCCGCCTGAGCCCAACGCGCCAGACTTCCCCCTTGGCGTCGCTCGCGCCCAGCTTCATGAAACCTATGTCATAGCCCAGACCGCCGACGGCATCGTCATTGTCGATCAACATGCGGCCCATGAACGTCTCGTCTATGAAGGCATGAAGCGCCAAATGGCAGGGACGGGCGTGCGCCGTCAGGCTCTGCTTATTCCCGACATTATCGAACTGTCCGAAGACGAAGCCGCCCGCGTCTTGGCTCGCGCCGACGAACTGCTCCCGCTTGGCCTGGAGCTTGAACCCTTCGGTGCCGGCGCCATCTGTGTGCGCGCCACACCCGCCCTGTTCGGCGAGATGGATGTCAAAGGCCTGATACAGGATTTGGCCGATGATTTCGCCGAGTATGAAGAAGGCCTCGTCCTTAAGGAGCGCTTTGAAGAGGTGATGGGCAATATGGCCTGCCGAGGCTCCGTCCGCGCCGGACGACGTTTGAATGCCGAGGAAATGAACGCCCTCCTACGCCAAATGGAAGCCACCCCCCATTCCGGCCAATGCAATCA
>CAZMMU010000039.1:9239-23927 GCA_964567455.1 uncultured Hyphomonas sp. | reverse complement strand
TTCATGGACGGTAAAGCTCCGTTCAAGGATGTGTATATCCACGCGCTGGTTCTTGATGAGAAGGGCCAGAAAATGTCCAAGTCCAAGGGCAATGTCATGGACCCGCTGGAACTGGTCGATGAATATGGCGCGGATGCGTTGCGTTTCTTCCTTGCTCGCCAGGCCACCCAAGGCCGCAATATCCGCCTCTCCAAACAGGGCGTTGAAGGCTACCGGAATTTCGGCACAAAAATCTGGAACGCCGCAAAGTTCTGCCAGATGAACGAGGTCGAGTTCGGGCAGGAGATTGATCCTGCCACCATCAAACATCCGACCAACCAATGGGTGATCGGCGAAGTCGTTCGCGCCCAGCGCGCCGTGGCAGACGCTATTGCCGCTTATCGTTTCAATGATGCGGCGGACGCCAATTACCGCTTTATCTGGAACATCTATTGCGATTGGTATCTCGAATTGATCAAGCCGCTGCTCGGCGGGGAAGACGAGGCGGTCAAAGCCGAAACGCGCCGTGTCGCGGGGTGGGTGTTCGACGAGATGCTCAAAGCGCTGCACCCGTTTATGCCGTATCTGACCGAAGAGCTTTGGGGTAAACTCGCAAGCGCCCGTGATGGTTTCTTGATGCTCGAACGTCTCAAGGACTTCGGCCCAGACTATGAACACGCTAACGCCGACGCCGAGCTAGACTGGGTATTGTCCTTCATTTCCGAAGTGCGCGGCGTGCGCGGGACGCTGAATGTCCCCGCAGGCGCGAAGCCAAACCTCGCCATCATCGGCGCGAACGACAAGACAAAGACACGCCTTGCTCGCCATGGCGATGTCATCAAACGCCGCGCACGGCTTGAAGAGATTGCTCTGGCAGACGCTCTGCCCGATGGCGCGGTCAGTCTCGTGCTGGGCGAGGCGACGCTCGGCCTGCAAGTGGCTGATCTGATTGATCTCGCCGAAGAGAAAGCCCGTCTTGGCAAAGAAATCGAAAAGCTCGAAAAAGATATTGCGGGCATCGACAAGAAGCTCGCGAACGAGAAATTCGTTTCCCGCGCACCGCCCGAAATCATCGAGGAACAGCACACCCGCAAAGCCGACGCCGAAGCGGCGATCGAGAAACTGCGCGGCGCGGCGGACCAGCTCTTGTCACTTTTGGGATAATTTTTCGGATTGGCGCGTAAAAGTCACTCAAAATGGAATAATCTACCGTTTACGGCCTCTGTTGTGGTCGTTAATGTCGGCTAGCAAATACAGGACACCTGACACATGACCAAAACCTGGGACAAATCCCGCTTGCCATCCCGCCATGTGACCGAGGGGCCGGAGCGCGCACCTCATCGCAGTTATTATTATGCGATGGGCCTCTCGACCAAGGACATCAAGAAACCCTTTGTCGGCGTGGCCTCGTGCTGGAATGAAGCGGCGCCTTGTAACACAGCGCTGATGCGGCAGGCCCATGCTGTTTCCGAAGGGGTTAAGGCGGGCGACGGGACGCCGCGCGAGTTTTGCACGATCACCGTGACCGATGGGATTGCGATGGGCCATGAGGGGATGCGGTCGTCGCTGGTGTCGCGCGAGGTCATTGCCGACTCGGTGGAACTGACCATGCGCGGCCATTCTTATGATGCGTTGGTCGGGGTGGCGGGCTGTGACAAGTCTTTGCCGGGCATGATGATGGCGATGTTGCGGCTGAACGTTCCGAGCGTTTTCCTTTATGGTGGCTCCATCTTGCCGGGTCAGTTCGAAGGCAAAGATGTCACCGTGCTTGATGTGTTCGAGGCGGTCGGCGCGCATGCGGCTGGCAGCCAGGGCATGAGCGAGGAAAAGCTGACCGCGCTTGAGAAAATTGCCTGCCCGGGCGACGGCGCATGCGGGGGCCAGTTTACTGCGAATACGATGGCGTGTGTGTCCGAAGCGATTGGGCTGGCCTTGCCGCTGTCGTCGGCGCTGCCTGCGCCATATCTTGACCGCGATGCCTATGCTGTTGCGTCTGGCGAGGCGGTGATGGGCCTTGTCGCCTCCCAGCTCCGACCGCGTGATATTTGTACGCGAGAGGCGTTTGAGAATGCGGCGATTGTGGTGGCGGCAACAGGTGGATCGACGAACGCAGCGCTGCACCTGCCGGCTATGGCGAATGAATGCGGCGTGGAGTTCACACTGCGCCATGTTGCAGAAGTGTTCCAGCGTACGCCATATTTGGCTGATTTGAAGCCCGGCGGAAACTATGTCGCCAAAGATATGGGCGAGGCGGGCGGTGTGCCCATGCTCATGAAAACGCTCGACGAAGCAGGGCTTATCCATCGCGATTGTATGACTGTGACGGGGAAGAGTTGGGGCGACAATCTTGAGGACGTCAAATGGGATGGCACGCAGAAAGTCATTTATCCGGTATCCAATCCGCTCTCACCGACGGGCGGCGTGGTCGGCTTGTGGGGTAGCCTTGCGCCCGATGGGGCAATTGTGAAAGTGGCCGGGCTTAAGAAGCTGCAATTTACGGGGCCCGCGCGGGTATTCGATGGCGAAGCGGATTGCTTCAAGGCTGTCACCGAGCGCGACTATAATGCCGGCGATGTCTTGGTGATCCGTTATGAAGGGCCAAAAGGTGGGCCGGGTATGCGCGAAATGCTTTCCACAACGGCAGCGATCTACGGACAGGATATGGGCGACGAAGTGGCGCTGATTACAGATGGCCGCTTCTCGGGCGCGACGAGGGGCTTCTGCATCGGGCATGTTGGTCCCGAAGCGGCCGAGGGTGGACCGATTGGTCTGATCAAGGACGGCGATATGATTACGATTGATGCCGAAGCTGGTACGATTGATGTGCATCTGACGCCGGCTGAACTTGAAGACCGCAAGCGCAACTGGGCTCCGCGCAAAACGCGCTATGGCTCTGGCGCAATCGAGAAGTTCGCCCGCCTTGTGGGGCCAGCCCATGAGGGCGCTGTGACGCATCCGGGTTTCTCTGGCGAGGGGCACGTCTACGCCGATATTTGATGACCGGGCTCAAGCATGATTAGATCAGGCGATGGACGAGAATCGGAAACAGCCAGACGATGAAATCGATGTTGAGATCCAGCGTGCGCTCGACGGGTTGCCTGCAGATTTTTCCGGTTTTGATCGGCATTATCAGGATGTAATCCGCCCCCAATTGCGTGCGCGGGAGACGGACAGGATGCAAGCGGCGCAAAAGGCAAGGCAGGGCAAATGGTACGGCATTGCCATTGGCATTGCCGGAGTGGTGCTTGTTCTATTTCTTGTCCGCGTACCTTTTCTGGCCATTGGGGGCGTTATGGCCGGCATGGGCACTTATGGCTTCATGCGGCGAGATATTTCGCAGATCAGTCGCGAAGCGAAAACGCTCATGGTTCAGCCGGTAGCCGAGCGGCTGAATCTGGACTTCGCTGAGGCCTGCGGCGATCAGGCGCTTGTTCACGAGATGCGGTCACTAAAGCTGCTGCCCGGCTGGGATCGTTCAGAATTTGAAGACAAGCTGACCGGCGTTCGCAACGGGGTGGAGTTTGAGTTCTTCGAGGCGCATCTGGAACAAAAACGGTCCACGCGTGATGGTCGGGGCCGGACACAGACGAGATGGGTCACTGTGTTCCGCGGGCAGTGTCTGCGGTTCGATCTGGACAAAGCGTTCTATGGCACAACGCTTGTGCTGCGTGACGCGGGGCTCTTTAACGGTATGGGTGGTGTGCGCGGCACCAAGCGGGCGCGGCTGGAAGATCCGGTGTTCGAGAAGGCGTTCGAGGTTCACACGACAGATCAGGTGGAGAGCCGGTTTTTGCTAACGCCCGATGTTATGCAGGACCTTGTCGATCTCGAAAAAGCCTTTCACGGCGGCAAGATCCGCTGTGCGTTTGACAAAGGGCAGGTTCTGATTGCGGTCGAGGGCGGGGATCTGTTCGAGCCTGGCGGCATGTTCACGCCACTTGATAATCCTGAGCGTATTCGGGATTTGCTGGAAGATTTTGGCTCCGTCTTTCAATTGATTGATGCTCTGTCGAAAAAAGACCGAACGCACAGGCAAGGCGGCGTCTAACACAGGCACCAGCCGAGCCGTTTCTGACGGCCCATTCACATGAAATTCAGCGGGATTGACCAAAACTGTCACACGGTAGCCTTGTCTACGTCGCATTTGCTGGAGATAGTTCAAGCATGAGATATATCCTGATTCCCCTATTCGTTCTGTTTGCCATGCCACACGCACATGCCGCGACCTTGACGGCGAGCGAGGTGCGCGCCTGCAACGCGATGGCGGCAGGCTTCGGACCGAAAAGGGCCGAGTTTGAAAGGTTGTCATCGCGGCGCGATGCGCTCGTCATCAGTGTTGAAGACGCGGGCGATACGTGGGAGGCGGCAGAAGCCTTGCGGAATTTCAGTCCCGATCATGCACAGCAGGCCGACACAACCAAAGCGGCCTATGATGATCTGGTCGCAGAGTTTGATGCGGTTGAGCAGGCTTATCGCGTCACCGGAACACAACTCAATGATGATTTCGCCGCTTACAACGCCAAGTGTGCGACAGAAGATTAGCGGAGCCGCTACCTAAACGTTGCAATCGCAGGCACATGGTCTGACGGTTTGGTCAGCGCGCGGGCATCGCGATAGATGCTAAAGGCTTCAAGCCGATCAGCCGCTTGTGGCGAACACAGCAAATGATCGATGCGAATGCCGTGATCCTTTTGGAATGCGCCGCGCTGATAGTCCCAGAACGTATACTGATGTCCGCGATTGTCGAGCGCTTCAAAGGCTTCGGTCAGCCCGAGATTCTTGAGCCGTTGGAAGGCAGCCAGCGTCTCGGGACGTGTCAGGGCGTCGTCAATCCATACGGCTGGATCCCAGCAATCCTCGGGGCGCGGAATGCAATTATAGTCACCGGCGAGCACAAATGGCTCTTCCCAGGCGAGCCTTGATTTGGCATGTGCGGCGAGGCGTTCCATCCACGCGATTTTGTAATCGAATTTGGGGCCTGGCGCAGGGTTGCCATTGGGCAAATAGAGGCAACCGACGCGGATCGGCTGTTCGGCCATTACCAGGGCTTCGATATAGCGGGACTGCTCGTCCGTATCGTCGCCCGGCAAACCCATCTCAATGTCCTCAAGCGGGTGGCGCGACAGGATGGCGACACCATTATAGGATTTCTGTCCATGTACCGCGCAGGTCCATCCTGCGTCCTCGATCTCCATATAGGGAAAGGCGTCCGTTTCGCATTTGAGTTCTTGCAAGCAGACGACATCGCATTCGATTGCCTTGAGCACTTGGAGCACTGTGGGCAGGCGGGCTTTGACGGAGTTTACGTTCCATGATGCAATTTTCATGGACTTTATGTAGCGCCGTTTGCGCGGCGCACCAGCATTTTTTCCGAATATGACAGCGGCCACCAGAGGGGTTCTGGTGGCCGTCTTGTTGGTCTCTGTTTTCGCGAAGGGCTAACCCTCGTTCAAATCCCAATTATATTCGAAATCATTGATCGTCTCGGCGGCATCGAGGGCGGCCTTGAGATCGCCTTGCGCATATTGGCGGGCATGGGCAAGAATGCCATCCTTATTGCCGCCGAAGTCTTCTTTGTACCAGTTGAAGATCTTTGATGCGGTGACACGGCCATTTTCGACGCGGAAGCCACGCGGGTGATTGACATAATCGACAGCAGCCTGGGTCAAGTCCGCTTCAAGCGCTTCAGCGGTCCAGGGCGTTGCTTTCAAATTTGGGCACCCGAAAGATGCACAGTTGACCGCATAATGAATGCGCGGTTCGTCCCAATTGGCGCGCAAGGTGCCATGCTCGATATCGTTCAGGCTCATCTCGCCAATGCCGGCCACGGTCATGTTCTTGTCGTCCCACGGACCACTGTTGAAGCTGCCCAGTTTGCGGATTGAGGAGACGGGGTAGGCGTCGAGGATGACGTCAATGGTCTTGGCATTGTACAGATTAAACCAGAACGCCATTTCTTCATCACGGCTAAGCCCTGCGGTGCCTCGGGATTCGAGGCTCGCAACATAGGCCTTCAGCATGGCGTGATCTTCGTCTGTGACATCGCCATAGGCGACAAAATTAATGCCGTCAGTCTCGCTGATATAGTCGCTCAGGAACGTGGCGAAATGGGCCGTCATTTCCTGGTGCGTTTCGGTTCCCGTCAGAAGGGTTGCGGTTGCAGTCGCTGTTGACGCCTCTGTTGGGGCTGACGTGTCTGCCGCGCCGCAAGCTGCGAGGGTAAGAGCAATGGCTGCAACAGCGCCAAGTCTTGGAAGATATTTGAACATAGTCATGAAGGATTACTCCGCGAGGTTTCGATTGCCGTGTCATTATCAGCCCGGTCGATCCGCTGCCAATCAAGAGAATACACGGATCGGTGAGTTCGATTTGAAGGGGCAGGATCTGCGATGTGGACTGCCTAGAAGCCCGCAAAGCTGGCGAAGTCGTCTACAGCGGCACGCTCGGAGCGCAATGTGTTCACTGGTGCGTCCTTGTCCGGATAACCGACCGCCATACCGCACCAGACCATTTCGCCGTCTGCGAGGTTCAAATGCGCTTTTAGGGACGGCCGCAACATGCCCCAGCATTCTTGCATACAGGTCGCCCAACCGCGCTCTTCGGCAAGGAGGGCCAAGGTTTGCAGGAACATGCCAGAATGGGCCCATTGACCATGGCCCATGCGTTTGTCCAAGACGATGAAGATCGCAAGCGGTGCGTCAAAGAAGCGGAAGTTTCCCGCAAACCAGGCCATGCGTGCGGCTTTGTCGTCCTTCGGGATGCCGAGGGTTTCGAACATTTGCCGGCCAATGGTCTGGCGGCGTTCTTCGTGCGGGTTCCACAGGTTCTTCGGATAGATTGGATAATCGGTTGGCTCACCCTGTGGATTGGCCATCAGGGCTTTCATGGCCATGTCCGCAACCGCCGTTTTGGCCTCGCCAGCAAGCGCAATAACCCGCCATGGCTGCAAATTACCGCCCGATGGCGCGCGCTGGCCAGCGGCAAGCCACTCGCGGGTTTCAGCTTCTGTGATGGGCTTGTCGAGATAGGCGCGGGTTGAGATGCGCTGATTGATGGCGGTTGATACGTCCATAGGGCTGGCTCCGGTCTATTTGATTGAAGCCAGTTTAGCGGGGCGTCCTAGGGGAAGGGAAGAGGTTTAGAGCGCGACCCAACATATGAATATGGGGATTGCGGCAAACAATATCGTCTCATGGACAAGCAGCGCCAGCCACTGTTTCCCTGTGAAAGACTGTTTGGTTTGCTGCGGCCGTCGATCTTCGGGGGCATAATCACGCCATTTAACACCGAGTCGTTTTCAACGAAGAATGGCGGCTTATCACTCATATCGAAAAGCTGGTCCCGCAGCCGCAGTTCGCAGTGGCGTTTGGATTGTTGATCTTGAACGCGGCGCCGATCAGATCCGTGGAGAAATCAATCTCCGAGCCATCGAGAAATTCCAGGCTCATTTCGTCAATCGCCACTTTTGCGCCATCGCGCTCGACAATAAGATCGTCTTCATTGGCAGTTGTCTCGAAATCGAACTTGTAGGAAAAGCCAGAGCAACCGCCACCATCAACTGACACGCGCAACATGGTTGCCTCGGTCTGTTTGGCGAGAATCGCATTAATGCGTTGTGCAGCCGTTTCGGTCAGAGTGATTTGGGTCATAAGCCTAAGATAGGGATGTTTTCGCCAATGGAAAAGAGCGCAATTTTTGCGACCGACTGGCAACGCTCGCGCGGGCGGCGCTATGATGAGCCGAAATCCCCCACAAGAACTGTGTTCCAGCGTGATCGCGACCGGATTATCCACGCCTCGGCATTTCGGAGGCTGAAACAGAAAACCCAAGTTTTCGTCGCGCATGAGGGGGATCATTACCGCACGCGGCTGACCCATTCGCTCGAAGTGGCCCAAATAGCGCGTTCGGTGGCCCGCACGCTCGGGCTGGATGAAGATCTGGCCGAAGCACTGGCGCTCGCGCATGATATCGGTCATCCGCCGTTTGGCCATGCAGGCGAAGATCAGCTTGATGCCAGTATGGCCAAATATGACGGATTTGATCACAATGCCCAAACCTTGCGTGTTGTCACCAAGCTGGAGCGCCGCTATCCGACCTTTGATGGCTTGAATTTGAGCTGGGAGATGCTTGAGGGGCTCGTTAAACACAATGGGCCGCTTTTGACGGGTGAGCAGACGATTGATGCGCTGCCTGCTGCGTTTCGTGACTATCCGCCGCTCGCCGAATTGGAGCTGGAGACATTTGCAGGGCCCGAAGCGCAAGTGGCCGCTCTGTCGGATGACATTGCCTACAATAATCATGACATTGATGACGGCATCGCCGCTGGCCTCTTTACCATCGAGGATATGCTCGAGCTTCCGCTTGTGGGCGAGGTGTTCCTTGCTGTGCGGGCGGATTATCCACGTCTGGACCAGACCCGGACCGTCTATGAAGCGGTGCGGCGGCTGATCGGTTACTGGATTGGGGATCTTGTGCGTGAAACGCAGGCGCGTGCGAAGGCGCATGACCCCGGATCGGCTGAGGATGTCCGCCATATGCCGGTCCCGCTTGTGGCATTCTCAGCTCAACTGGACGAGCAGCAAAAGGCGCTCAGGGCATTTTTGCACGAGAAAATGTATAAGCATTACAAGGTGAACCGTATGCGCTCACAGGCCAAGCGCATTCTCAAAGACCTGTTCGAGCTATTTTACTCCGAGCCCGAAACGCTTCCGCCGGAGTGGCGCAGGGATGCCGAACAAGTCCGTGGGAGGCGGCGCGCGCGGATTGTGTGTGACTATATCGCTGGCATGACTGACAATTTCGCCATTGAAGAGCACCGACGCCTGTTCAATTTCGAAAGCATGATTTGACCGTTTTTCCGTCATGGTCGGTTGCCAGGACAGGTCGATTGGCTGGTCGCCGTTACACAAAGCTGCACGTTGGTTTAGCGCTCGTTAACGAAACGGGGGTTAAAATTAACGCTTATCAGGGCAAACTCCCAGGGAGATTCGCATGGGCCGGACTTTGGACAGGCATCCTTATGATGCCGGAGCATTTGAAGACGATTATCGCGGCTTTGACTTGCAGGACGATGAAGGAGGGCGTGGACCGCTCATTCTCGCTTTGGCGATGGGCGTCTTGCTGATTTCGGGGGCTGTGATCTGGAACACATACAAACAGGGCGTCAAACCCAATGCGGCGGCCCTGCCTGTCGTGTTTGCGGACGCCGAGCCTTATAAGCGGGCGCCAGACGACGCGGGTGGTGTGGTCGCAGAGGACCTTGAACGCCGGATATATGATCAGATGGATGGCAGTGTGCGCACCACGTCACTGGGCGAAGCGGCTGCGGCAGGCTCGGCCGAACCGGTGCTGCATGGCGGTCCTCCTGTGGAACTTCGCCCCGGGCGAACAGTGCCACTGACGCCATCAAGTTCTGCTTCAACGACAGGATCTGTGGCAACAAGCGCTCTGCCAGAGGTGGCCGAACGCCGGGCGCAGAATGAAGCGGCTGGAGAGATTGCGCCGGTGGTGCCAAGTGCTCCGCAGACATTCGTGGCGGAAGGCGGCTTTCTTGTTCAGGTTGCCGCTTTGCGCAGCGAGGCGGCGGCAGAGGCAGCCTGGGGGCAGTTCGTCTCCGATGATCGCGACCTGTTTTCGGGCGCAGAGAAAATGGTGCAGCGAGCAGATCTCGGTGCCAAGGGCATCTTCTACCGGTTGCGCGTGGGTGCTTTTGCCGAGCGGACGGACGCCAGCTCGTTCTGTGACGCGCTTAAAGCGCGCGATAAAAGCTGTATTGTGGTTGCCAGATGAGCGCAGCCCCACGCGCCTGCATTCTGAGTGTCTCTGGTCCTGAATTGACGACCGGGGAAGCTGACTTGCTCGGACAGATGCAGCCTTGGGCTGTGATCCTGATGGGGCGAAGCTTCATCACGCGGGAGCAAACGCGTTCACTGGTCGATAATATCTGGGGTGCTCTGGAGCGGCCATGTCTGGTCTTTGTCGATCAGGAAGGCGGGCGTGTCGCGCGGCTGAAGGCACCGGAATGGCCCGTTTTTCCGAGCGCTCGGGTCTATGGCGATATATATGCGCGGGACGCTGCGGCCGGGCTTGAGGCGGCGTGGCTTGGTCATCGGCTTATCGCGTATGAATTGGCCCAGATGAACATTCACGCCAATTGCGCGCCAGTATTGGATATGCGGTTTGACGGCGCGCATCAGATTGTCGGGGACCGCGCGCTGGCCAGCAGTGCCCAAGCGATTGGTGAGCTCTCGCGCGCGGCGCTTGAGGGTATGCGCGATGGCGGCGTGGCCGGTGTGGTCAAACATATGCCGGGTCATGGGCGTGCGCTGGTCGATAGCCATTTGGAACTGCCGCGTGTGACCGCTGGCGACAATGAGCTTGCCAAAGATTTTGCCAGTTTTACAGCCCTTGCAGATGCGCCAATGGCCATGACGGCGCATATTGCCTATGACGCATATGACAAGGATCGTCCGGCCACACTATCACCGACGGTTATTTCTGAGGTGATTCGAGGACGAATCGGGTTTGATGGGCTCTTGATGACAGATGATCTTGGCATGAACGCCCTGGGCGGCACTTTAGCGGATCGTGCACGCGGTGCACTCGGAGCGGGTTGCGATGTGGTGTTGCACTGTTCGGGGTTTGTGAAAGAGCCCGAGCTGATTTTGAGCGAGATGCGTGAAGTCGCAGAGGCATGCCCGGTCCTTGAGGGCCGTGCGCGCGCACGCGCCGAGCAGGCCGAAGCGTTTGCAACACTTGCCAGACCATTTGACGCTACCGCCGCATGGGTGCGCTTTGGCGAGCTGACAGGCGCGGCGGGAGTTGCTGCATGAGTGAGAAAGTCGTGATCGAGGCACTCTCCTCGGGTGGTGCAGACATTGAAGCGGGTGATGTATTCCTTGTCGATACGGATGGCTTTGAAGGCCCGTTACACATGCTGCTGGACATGGCGCGCCGGCAGAAGGTCGATCTGTTGCACATTTCGATCCTGGATCTGGCCACGCAATATCTTGAGTTTATCAAACAGGCGAAATCCCAACGAATCGATCTTGCGGCGGACTATCTCTTGATGGCGGCATGGCTTGCTTATCTGAAGTCGCGATTGATGTTGCCGAAGGTCGAAGCGGAAGAAGGGGACGATGCGACACCGCAGGATTTGGCCCAGAGGCTCGCCTTCCGCTTAAAGCGGCTTGATGCGATGCGCGCGGCGAGCGAAGAGTTGATGGACGGACCGCTCCTGAACAATGTCGTCTTTCTGCGCGGTGCACCTGAACAGCCCAAGATTATCAAGCATACTGAATATGACGCCTCGCTCTATCAGATGACCCAGGCCTTTGGTGCGATCCGCCAGCGCAAGGAAAAGGCAGCGCCGCACAGAGTTGTAAAACAGTTCGTCTTGCCGCTCGAATCTGCACGCAAATCGCTTAAATCCATTCTTGACCAGTTGGAAGACTGGGAAAGTCTCGACTATGTGCGACGCCGGGTTACGGTCGATGATGACGCGTTGCCGCCCCGTTCGGTCACTGCCAGCGTTTTCTCCGCCGCATTAGAGCTGGCGCGCGATGGCGATGTCGATGTCCGTCAGTCAGAACATTTTACACCGCTCTATTTGCGCGGCATACCAGCGTCCGAAGGACCAATAGCAGAGGGAAAGGGCGTGGCACATGAACCCGCTTAATGAACCGATGACGAATGATTCTGATCCTGAGGATGTCCGCAAGGCGGTCCAGCAATTGTCTTTTGCCTATCAGCGCTCTGCCGCTGACCACCGCGACACGGTGCAGGATTTACTGGCCGAGGGTCTGCGGCGCGCCGAGGCGGTCTTGTTTGCGGCGGGTGAGCCGGTCGGGGCCCAGCAGATTGCAGAAATTCTACCACAGGGGATAGAGCCTGCCGAAGTGCTCATGGAGCTTAAGCGCACCTATGCCGGGCGGGGTGTAAATCTGGTCGAAGTGGCTGGAAAATGGCGTTTTCAGACCGCTGAAGACCTGTCCTTCCTGTTTGTTGAAGAACGGCAGGTTCAGAAAAAGCTGTCCCAGGCCGCGCTCGAAACGCTTGCGATTATTGCCTATGGTCAGCCTGTCACGCGCGCAGAGATCGAAGCCGTGCGAGGCGTGGCGGTCTCCAAGGGAACGATTGACGGGCTGATGGAGACGGGTTGGGTGAAGGTCAAAGGGCGCCGGAAAACGCCCGGGCGGCCCGTAACGTTGGGCACAACATCGAAGTTTCTCGAACATTTCGGGCTGGAAGACCTGACCGTACTGCCTGGAAAAGCCGAACTGGAAGCGGACGGATTGCTGTCTGACGTAATCCCAGAAGGCTTTGAGGCGGACGAGATGCCCGGCATGGACGAAACTGATATCGAGACCAGTGCGGAGCCTGAAGCGGACAGCGAGTTTGTGTCTGATTTCATGGATGAACCGGAAGCATAAATGCAGGGTTTGGCGGTTGACCATTGAGGCGCACGTCAATCGGGCTTATACTCGCCGTATAGTTTTTACAGGAGGCCCGCATGGGCTCAGTTGGACCGTTACAGATTGTCATTTTTCTGGTTGTCGCCATTCTGGTATTTGGCGGACGTGGCAGGATTTCGTCGATTATGGGCGATATGGCCAAGGGCATCCGCTCTTTTCGCACAGGGCTAAAGGAAGATGATGAGGAGCCCAAAGCCGTCGATAAGGACGATATGGTCGATGTGACCCCCGCAAAGGATGAGGCAAAATCCTCGTCCTGATCACCTGTTGATGAACGACCCATAGGGGCGCGCACAGATGCTGCCGCAGTTTGGTTTTACGGAATTTCTATTTATCGCAATCGTCGCGCTTGTCGTGGTCGGGCCGAAAGATCTGCCAATGATGATGCGCAAGCTGGGCCAGTTTGTTGGTAAGGCGCGGGCGATGGCGAACGAATTCCGCGCTGCTTTTGATGACATTGCGCGACAGGCCGAACTCGACGAACTGAGACAGGAAATCGAGGATCTCAAGAACAACAATGCCGTTAAAGAAGCCACCGACGAGATGCGCAGTTTTGAGCGGGATATGAATGAGAAAGTCATGCGCGAGACGCCGGGCACTGAAGCGGGCGAAGCGCCAAAGCCTGTCGCCGAGACCGAGCCGGACGGGGGCGAGGCGTGACGGATCTGCCTACCAGCGAGCAAGGCCCTCCTAAAGGGCATGAGCCGGACCTTTTGCCCGATGATGAAGGCATGGAGGCTACGAAAGCTCCGCTTCTGGAACATCTGAATGAACTTCGCTCGCGGCTGATCTGGTGCATTGCGGCGCTGGTCATTGCTGCGGGGTTCAGCTTTGCATTTGCGTTGCCGATCTATAACTGGCTCGTCCAGCCTTTTGCCGATGCGTCCGAGGCGGCGGGCAAGGACACGCAGATGCAGCTGATTTTCACCGGTCCGCTGGAGTTTTTCTTTGTGAAGCTCAAGCTGGCCCTTTTTGCCGGGCTGTTTCTGGCATTCCCTATCATTGCTTGGCAGGTTTATGCGTTTGTTGCGCCGGGGCTCTACAAGAATGAGCGCGGGGCGTTCTATCCATTTCTCATCGCTGCGCCGATCCTGTTCACGGCAGGAGCGGCGTTTGTGTATTACGTTATGCTGCCATGGGTGGGGCGGTTTGCCTTTGCGCAGGAGCAATTTGGCGATGGTCCCGCGCAGATCCAGCTTTTGCTGAGCGTGAAGGAGTATTTGTCGCTTGTTATGGCGCTCATGCTTGCTTTTGGTTTGTCGTTCCAATTGCCCGTGATTCTGACGCTTTTGGGCAAGATTGGGGTTATCGGGTCTGATACGCTGCGGTCGGGGCGCAAGTATGCGCTCGTCATTGTGCTTGGCTTTGCGGCTTTTTTCACCCCGCCGGATGTGATCAGCCAGATCATCCTGACCGTGCCTGTCATGATGCTGTACGAGGTGAGCATTTGGAGCGTGAAATTGATCGAGCGTGGGCGCGAGAAGGAAGACGCAGCTCGCGCCTGACGTGGACATGGGCTACGGAGCGGATTAGACCACGTGACAATGATAATTCACCAAGGGCACTGCCATGTTTGACCTGCGCGCCATTCGCGAAAATCCTGATGCCTTTGACGCGGGCTGGAAGAAGAAGGGGCTAGAGCCGCAAACGCCCGCCATTTTGGCGCTCGACGAAAAACTGCGCGCGGCAAAGACCGCCAAACAAGAGGCTGAACAGGTCCGCAATGCCAATTCCAAACTCATCGGCAAAGCCAAGGCGTCGGGCGATGAGGCCAAAGCGCAGCGCCTGATAGCGTCAGTTGCCGAGGCGAAGGCCGCGATGGAAGCGCAAGGTGAAATAGAGGCGGGGACACAAGCCGCGCTCGACGACATATTGATGGGCCTTCCGAACCTGCCGCTGAGTGTTGTTCCCGAGGGGGAGGATGAGAGCTGCAATCTTGAGGCCTGCGAGGCGTGGGGGACGAAACCCGAATTCACGTTTTCCCCAAAAGATCACGCCGATCTCGGCGAAGCGCTGGTCAATGCCAAGGGCCAGAGCCTGATGGATTTCGACAGCGCGGTGAGAATGTCCGGCGCCCGTTTCGTCGCCCTGCGCGGCGACTTGGCGCGGCTGGAGCGGGCACTCTCTGCGTTCATGCTGGACGTGCAGACGCGGGAGAATGGGTATGAAGAGGTCAGCCCACCGCTTCTGGTACGGGACAATGCGTTGGTGGGTACTGGGCAGTTGCCGAAGTTTG
>CAZMMU010000039.1:0-9139 GCA_964567455.1 uncultured Hyphomonas sp. | reverse complement strand
GCCGAAGATCAACTCCCCCTGCGCATGACCGCGCACACGCCTTGTTTCCGCTCCGAAGCGGGCAGTGCGGGGCGGGATACCAAGGGCATGATCCGCCTGCACCAGTTCAACAAGGTCGAGCTTGTCTCCATCGTCCGCAACCAAGACGAGGGGCTTGAAGAGTTAGAACGTATGACAGGCTGCGCTGAAGCCATCTTGCAGAAGCTCGATCTGCCTTATCGCAAAATGCTGCTCTGCGCGGGCGATATGGGTGCGGGCGCGCGCAAGACCTATGACCTCGAAGTCTGGCTGCCGTCACAGGACACCTATCGCGAGATCAGCTCATGTTCCTATTGCGGAGACTTTCAGGCTCGCCGCATGGACGCACGCTTCCGCCCCGCGCCCACGGACGAGACACCCAAGCCCAAGCCCGAATTCGTTCACACGCTGAACGGCTCCGGCCTCGCCGTCGGGCGTACGCTGGTCGCGGTGCTTGAGAACTACCAGAGCGAAGATGGCTCGGTCACCGTGCCCGAGGCTTTACGCGGTTATATGGGCGGGCAGGAGACTATTCGCTCGGCGACGGAATAGGCGTTTTCGTTTCGCCCTGGCGCGCCTGCGCGCGGGTGATCTTACCATCGAAATCGGTGTTGATTTCCGCTCCGATCAATAGCGCCAATGCTGACAGCCATAGCCACATCATAAGCGCTGCGATTGCGCCGAGCGAGCCGAAGGCCTCCTTATAGGAGACAAAGCTCGACAGAGCGAACGAGAACGCCAGCGACACGATCAGCCAGATGACCGACGCCCAGAGCGTGCCGGGCAGGAGCTTGTTGCGATGCTTTATGTCGCCCGTCTTCAGCCGCTTGCGTGAGGTAAAATAGAACGCATAGGCGCCCATTGCGAACAGGAGAAGGATGATGATCCAGCGGACCGACAGCAGCGCGATTTCTGCGAACCCGCCGAGATTCAGCGCGTGCAGCACAGGCGGGACGGCGCCGATGAGTAGAAAGGAAAAGATCACAAAGATGATGCCGGCCAGCGTAAAGCCCAGAGCAATGGCGCGCTGCAAGATCATTCCTCTGCGATAGGGGTTCCGGTAAATCAAATGGACCGCCAGTAAAAGCGAGTCGATGGCGCGTGAGGAACTCCACAGCGCGATCAGCAGTGAAATCATTGCCGCCCAGACAGAGGCTGGCTTTTCGCGCTCGGTGATTTGTATCAGCAGATCGGCGATCACCTCGAAGGCCTGATCCGGCAAGAGATAGGAGAGTAAATCGAGCAATACGAATGCGTTCGCATCTGTCGCAAAGAGTTCCCACAGGAAGATAATGCAGAAGATTGCCGGAAAAATGGCCAGAAAGCCGTAAAACGCGACGCCGCCAGCGACCAGTGTCGCGTTCTTTTTGGACAGATTATCGCCGATGCGGATGATGGTCCGGATAATCGGCAGAGTTTGCATAGCCTTTGCGATTTGGCCCAGTTTCATCATAAGTGGGTGTCCGGTCATTGTCGCGAGGGCCTCCTTACGCCTTTCTATAGGCTGTTTTGTGGCGTCCCGTCACGGTGTTTGCTGGTTTTGGGGCGCACATGGTTTTCACTTTGTTGCGGGGGCGGGTTGCGTCGTTCGATGTAATCGGGGCAGGGTTCGCCGCGATTAAAGGAAGACCACTATGCGTATATTGCTCACCAATGATGACGGGATCCATTCGACAGGACTGGACGTTCTGCGGGCGATTGCGCGAGAATTTTCAAGTGATGTCTGGGTCGTTGCGCCAGAAATTGAACAATCGGGCAAGTCGCGCGCCGTCACGCTGACAGAGCCATTGCGGGTTCGGGATGCAGGCGGAAACCAATGGGGGGTGACGGGTACGCCGACCGATTGTATATTGATTGCACTGCGGAAACTGATGATCGACAACCCGCCCGACCTTATTCTATCCGGTGTGAACAACGGTCAGAACATGGCGGGAGACACTTCAATGTCGGGCACGGTCGCAGCTGCGTTGATGGGAACGGCCAATGGCATTCCGTCCATATCACTCAGCCAAGCCAAGAATTTCCGCGCGGCGGGGTCGCTTGATTGGGATACGGCAACGAAATGGGGCGTTCAGGTGGTGCGTCGATTGCTTGAAATTGGCTGGCCGACGCCTGTTACACCGAATGTAAATTTCCCCGATTGTGACCCGGAAGATGTTGCAGGGATAAAGATGACCCGGCAAGGTGAACGGGATCAGCTGGTGATCGATGCCCACACGCGGACCGATTTGCGCGGGAAGGATTATGTGTGGATTGCCTATAATGGCAAACTGTCGCGCCCGCCGGAGGGGACAGATTTGCATGCAATTTACAATAATTACGTGTCGGTGACGCCGTTGCATGTCGATCTTACCCATCGGCCATGTCTGCGCATGTTGGAGGAGAAATGGCCGAGCTGATTTTCGACCCGCTGCAAGGCGCCAGACTTATTCTCACGCTGCGCCAGCGCGGCATTACCGATTCGGCGGTTCTTGGTGCCATTGAGCATGTGCCGCGGTCTGGATTTGTCGGGCCGGAGTTGGCCGATCTGACTTATGAAGATTGTGTTTTGCCGATCGCGTGTGGTCAGACACTTGGACGGCCATCTGATATTGCACCTATGTTGCAGGCGCTTCGGGTCGATGAGAAGCCGGGCTTACGCGTTCTGGTGATCGGAGCTGGCTCAGGTTACACGATGGCGTTGATTGCGGCCCTTGGCGGGCAGGTTTTTGGAGTTGAGCGCTATGGGCGGCTTGCGCAACTGGCGGAGAAAAATCTTTCTGATCAAGGTGTTTCACCAATTCGCATTTGGCATGGAGATGGCCTGGAGGGCTGGCAAGAAGAAGCGCCGTTCGACAGGGTTGTGTTCATGGGCGGTGTTGAAGAGATGCCAGATTGTGTGCTTGAGCAGCTTGATCCAAGTGGATTTTGTCTCGCGCCGCTAAGGTCGGGCGAGGGCTGGGAGCTTGTTTCTTTCGCCAGCAACGGCACTCGGAAAACGCTTGGACCCATGCCTGAGCAGATTGCATTCAGTCATGGGGTTTCAAAAGCGCTATAATCGCCTTATGTGAACATATATAAATTGTCATCGTTGACGGGATGGCGGAAAAGGCAAATGAGGGGTTAGACATGTTGCAGAAATTGACAGCTGCTTCGGTGAGCATTTTGGCTCTGGCGGGGCAGGCGAACGCTCAAGCAAGCGGTCCATCCGCAACCAGCGCCATTATGCAGCAATTGCTGCTCTTTCTGCCGTTGATATTGATCTTCTACTTTCTATTGATCCGGCCCCAGCAACAGCGTGCGAAGCAACACCGCGCGATGATTGAGGGGATCCGGCGGAACGATACAATTGTCACCACAGGTGGCCTGATCGGGAAAGTAACCAAAGTGGGCGAGCAAGAATTGACCGTCGAATTGAGCGATGGGGTGCGCGTGCGCCTCGTCAAAGGCATGGTGGCGGATGTGCGCGGCAAGGGGAATCTCGTGCCCGCAAATGATGCCAAGCCCAGCTAAGGCGGAACAAAATTAAATGCTGCATTTCTCTAAGTGGAAAGTTCTGGGCATTGTGCTCGTATTGGTTTGGGGGGCGCTGCTGGCATTTCCCAACGCGGTTAGTGATGGCTTTGTGGGTGTAAAGCCTGACACGCCGATCTCTCAATCGGCTGAGGATCTCGCAAAATTCCGCGCCCAGCAAGACGCTGCCGAGCAGTCCTGGTGGCCGAACTTTCTGCCCAAGAACAAAGTCAATCTCGGGCTTGACCTTCAAGGTGGTGTCTATCTTCTCATCGAGTTCGAGGAGGAAGAAGTTGTTGCAAACCGGATGGAGATTGCACGACGCGATGTGACCGAAGCTTTGGGCGCGAACGGCAACCGGCCTCTGATTGCCAGCACGCGGGAGGTGAATGAGGACACCGGCCAACTCGAAATCAGGCTGAGAAATACAGCCGAGTTAAGCGAGGCCATGCGTCGGCTGCGGGATGCGAACCCTGCTGTGGAAGGAACGCTTTCGGGCGCAAAGACATTTGACATCGAGGACCGCGGCGGCGGGCTGATCGTAACGGATATGACGGGCGCAGCGCGCGAAGCTCTTGTCTCGGATTCGCAAGGCAAGATTATCGAGATTATTCGCCGCCGGATTGACCCCGATGGCGTCAAAGAGATTTCTATCCAGCCGCAAGCGGACAATCGCATCGTTCTGGAGGCACCCGGCGTTGATGATCCCAAAACACTGACGCGCCCTCTCGAAGAGGCGGGCCGCATGACCTTCAACATTGTGGATAACAGTCCAACGGCTCTGGAAGCTGCGCGCAACGGATTGGTCCGGCCCGGCTACAAGCTGGTTGAGGATAGTGATGGATTTCCATACCTGATCAACGTGTCGCCGATTGTTACAGGTTCAGACATTGCCACGGCCAATCCGGGCTTCGATCCGGACGATAATTCACGGACCGTGGATTTCCGGCTTAGCGGCTCCGGTGCAAAGCGCTTTGGTGATGCGACGGTCAAATACATCGATCGACAGTTTGCCATCGTGCTCGACGATCTTGTCATGTCAGCTCCGGTCATTCGCGAGCCGATCTATGGCGGCAGTGTGCAAATTTCTGGTGGCGGCTTTACCGAAGAACGGGCCCGCGAGCTTGCGGCGATTATTGAAGCGGGCGAGCTGCCTGCCAAACTCGAAGTCATTCAGGAGCGCACTGTTACGGCGAGCCTTGGTGAAGACTCCATTCGCGCTGGCACCGCCGCGTCAGTCATCGGGCTGGTCCTCGTCGCGGTGTTCATGGTCCTCGCCTATAGTCGCCTCGGGATCTTTGCCGTCGGCTCGCTGATGATAAATATCATTCTGATCCTGGGGGCTCTGTCCGGTATCGGCGCAACGCTCACTTTGCCGGGCATCGCCGGGATTATCCTGACGATTGGTATGGCGGTGGACGCCAATGTGCTGGTGTTCGAGCGTATTCGCGAAGAAACCCGCGCAGGACGCGGCGCTATGACGGCCGTGCAGGCGGGCTATGAAAAGGCGCTCGGGACCATTCTTGATGCGAACATCACCACCTTTATCGCCGCAGCCATTTTGTACATCCTCGGCTCAGGCCCCGTTAGCGGCTTTGCTGTGACCCTTGCCATCGGGATCGTCACCTCCGTATTTACAGCCTTTGTCGTGACCCGCTGGTTTACGTCTATTTGGTTGCACTGGGCCAAGCCCAAGAAACTGAAGCTTTAGGAGCCGCCCTCATGTTCATGAAATATGTTCCTGACACATCCAATTTCGGATTTATGAAGCTAAGGCTTCCGACTTTTGTGATGTCTTGCGTCGGGATTGTTCTCTCGATTTTTCTGATCGCGACGCAAGGGCTCAATCTCGGGATTGATTTTCGCGGTGGTTCTGTAATCGAAACGACCAAACCTGCGGGTGTAGAGATTGAAGATGTTCGCACCAAGCTTAGCGGGCTGAACCTCGGCGAAGTGCTGATCAACGAAGCACGTGGGACCGGCGTTGAAGACACGACCATTCTCGTCGTGCGGATTGCCACACAGGATGCACCGCCGGACGAAGTGGAAGCTGCGCAACAGGCGGCCACCGAACTTGTAAAGGCGACCCTGCTTGCCGCTTATCCGGCAACCGCCACATCTGCGGGTCTTGAGGTGCAAAGCAGCGCCAGCATTGGCCCGAAAGTGTCAGGTGAGTTGTTCCAGTCCGGTATTACGGCACTGGTCGTGGCGCTTGCCTTGATGCTGCTCTATATCGCTGCGCGGTTCGCATGGCAGTTTTCGCTCGGCGCTGTGGCGGCGCTCACCCATGACGTCATTCTGACCATTGGCGTGTTTGCCGGTCTTCAGCTTGAGTTTAACCTCACAACCATTGCGGCCCTGCTGACCATTATCGGGTATTCGATGAACGACACAGTTGTTGTGTTTGACCGCGTGCGCGAGGAGTCGCGCCGCTACAAGCAGATGCCGAACCGCGAGCTCGTCGATTTTGCGCTCAATGGAACGCTCTCGCGGACCCTGCTGACGTCGGTGACAACATTGCTCGCTTTGCTGGCGATCTTCATCCTTGGCGGTCCGGTCCTGCGGGGCATGTCATTCGCGCTGATCTGGGGCGTTATTGTCGGAACGTATTCTTCGATCTTTGTGGCCTCTTCGCTGTTGCTCGCCCTGCCGGACGATTGGCGCCATGGCAAAAAGAAGGCGGAGGATCTTGTCGGCTTTCAGGGCGTTGACTAGAAGCCCGCGGTTCCGCGTTCCTCTGGATGGGATTCAAGATAGTCGCGCTTGAATGCGCTTGATGTCTGGTGCTTGCCATCCGGGCTCCAGCCAGGCGGTCCGAAGAAACGGCCCGGCCAGCGCCATATCCGGACCCCATCGGTCCACAAGTCCTTGAGAAGTGCACCATATTCATGGGTCGCAACGATGAACGGATTGTGCGTGGTCAATTGAGAGACCAGTCCATAGTCCGGCTTGTCTCGATCAAGCTCTGGCACGAAGCTGCCGAACATCCGGTCCCAGATGATGAGAATACCACCATAATTGGCGTCGAGATAACGCGCATTGCGCCCGTGATGAACGCGGTGATGGGATGGTGTATTCAAAACATATTCAATCGGTCGGGGCAGGCGGTCTATGGCTTCGGTGTGTATCCAGAATTGATAGAGCAGGTTTAGCCCGCCTGCAAAGGCCACCATAGCTGGATGAAATCCAAGCAGCATTTGCGGTGTGCCGATCAGGACCAATCCTGAAATCGCTCCCGTCCAGGGCTGGCGAAGCGCTGTCGTCAAATTGTACTGGTTGGAGGAGTGATGAACCACATGGTTGGCCCAGAACCAACGAACGCGATGCATGAATCTGTGCTTCCAGTAGTAGAGAAAATCGTTAAACAGCATCAAGACAGCAAGGCTCAGCCATGAAAACTCGATCTCGAACAGTCGGAACCGCCAGGCGAACATGGCCATGGCGCCGGCGATAAATCCGAACAAGACGCCAGACACTGCACTGCCCAGTCCCATGGTCATCGAGGTCCATGCGTCTTTCACCTCGTAAGTGCCGCGCGCGCGCTTTTTGTGCACGGCCCACCATTCGAGCGCAACGAAGAAAATGAAGGCGGGAATAGCCAGCAGGGTTGGATCGGGAAAATTTGGCATGTTGCCGGAGCTTAGGCCGAATTTGGTGTTTGCGCCAAGACCTGCCGCTGGGACAGGACTTGACCTTGAGCGCCAGCATGAGCCCCAATAGGGCCAAGCAACTCGAACGCGTAAGGACCAGACCTATGAGCACTCATCAATTCGAAACCATCAGACTTGAAATAGAAGACGGCATTGCCACGCTGACCCTGAACCGACCTGAAAAAATGAATGCGTTCACTGGCAAGATGATGGCCGAGATGATTGCCGCTTTCGATATAACCGATGCGGATGACGAGGTCGGCGCTGTGATTGTGACAGGCAGTGGTGAGCGGGCTTTTTGCGCGGGCGCGGATCTCTCTGAGGGCGCGAAAACGTTCGATTATGAGGCGCGCGCGGACAGTGGCGAGATCGGCCGAACGAGCGATGAAGACATCCAACGAGATGGTGGTGGACGGGTGACGTTACGGATTTACGAGAGTCTCAAACCGGTTATTGGAGCCATTAATGGAGCCGCTGTTGGCATTGGTGTGACCATGCAATTGCCTATGGATATCCGGATTGCGTCTGAGACTGCGCGGTTTGGCTTTGTGTTTGCGCGTAGGGGCATCGTGCCGGAAGCCTGTTCCTCCTATTTTCTCCCCCGTCTGGTCGGTATCAGCCGCGCGCTTGAATGGTGTTATTCTGGCAAGGTTTTCAATGCTGAAGAAGCGCTTGATGGGGGCTTGGTACGGGCAATCTATCCTCAGGCGGATTTGATGAATAAGGCGCGCGAGATGGCGCGGGAGATTATCGATAATACAGCGCCCGTCTCGGTTACGCTCACGCGCCAGATGATGTGGCGTATGCTTGGCGCAGATCACCCAATGGAAGCACATATAGTTGATTCTGCTGCGATTTTTGATCGTGGTCAGACGGATGATGCCCGTGAGGGGGTGATGAGCTTTCTCGAAAAGCGCGCGCCGAAATACCCCGAGAAAGTCTCGACGGGCCTGCCGAATTTCTGGCCATGGTGGAAAGAGAAAAGCTTCAAATGGATCCGTAAATAACAACGTACACAAAAGAAAACACAACCCAACCCAATCTGCCCATTGCGCAGAGAGGCTCATATCGCTAAACCGCTAGAACAATGCGCTGGAGAGGTGGCCGAGTGGCTGAAGGCGCGCCCCTGCTAAGGGCGTAAGGGTTCACGCCCTTCGAGGGTTCGAATCCCTTCCTCTCCGCCATCTGGGACACTCCACTGGCCAAGCCGTTCAAGCACTTGAAAACTCTAGAGGTTTGCGGAGTTCTAAAACCTTCTTTTCTGTCATACGGAATGGGCTTGCTAAATACCAATCTCAGCCCCATTTTCTTATCTTCCGGACGACCATTTTTCCAGATATTACAAGGGTTCGAGAGGAATTTGATCGTGAGTTCGAACATTTCCTCGAAAGGGCGATGCCTAGCAGGTGTTTTGTAATCCTTTCAGACAAAATCGGCTTATCACGTTCCAGTCCATAAATTATCAAAGTTTCGACTTGATATGACACTGCCTCCCCATTTCAGCTTGCTGGAAAGAGGGCAGAGTATATCTTGCGAGAGATTGCGGTTTACCGTTTTGATGGTGGTGCAAACTCAACCATTGAAATTGAAACGAAAGACAACCACAATGTTGAACACGACCAATAAGATCATCAAACACAGAACCGGATTGCTGAACTTGGCCTAAGAGCTTGGGAACGTTTCCAGAGCCTGCCAAGTCATGGGCTACTCGCGTGACACGTTTTATCGCTAAAAGGCAGCCGTTGATGAGGGCGGCGTGGAAGCCCTCTTGGAGCGCACACGCCGTAAGCCCAACATGGTGAACCGGGTCGATGACATGACCGAACAGGCGGTTCTCAAATCCGCCACTGACTTCCCCGCCGACGGTTAGGTGCGCACATCGAATGAACTGCGTAAGGCCGGTGTATTTGTGTCACCTTCCGGCGTTCGACCGATGCTTGTAAGCTGGCTAACGCCTAGGTGAGTACGCTCAAGCGGTA
>CAZMMU010000038.1:0-24066 GCA_964567455.1 uncultured Hyphomonas sp. | reverse complement strand
AGCCGACCGGAGACAATAAAAGATCTCCCACACCCCAGCCTCCAACCCCATACTCCTCTCTCGCTTCATCGCCAGAAAGCGGTGTCCGGTCCGGCCGGGTGCTTATGGAGCGGACGGGTTCCCTGAGCTTTGACCGGTCGTAACGTGTCCGGCAGAGCGAAGGCGGGATCTATGGCGCAACCTAAAGCGGAGCGGTGCAAACTCGCCGCAAACGCACAAGGCTCGGGAAGCGGCCCGATAAGCCAGCGCCTGCCCTGATAAAAGATCCGTAGACGGTGCGGTCAGCGCATCTTATCGCCGCTTGCAAAGGCGGCAGTCATATTGGTGTGGGGGCTGCACCGTCTGGGCTTTGTCTCGCCAAGGGGAAACCCTGTGGCGCGGCTTGGCGTGGGCATTTTTCAACGGCGAGCGCGAATGGAAAACCCAAACCTATCCTTCCCTCCGCCAAGCGCGCCAATCCTCCGCCTCGTCAATATCAATGAGCGTCGGCAGCTCGGCCACTTTCGCGCTCCGCCCCAAATTCGCACGGACATCGGCCATTGCATGCGGACCAGACCAACGAACATGACCAAAGGGCGAAACCGTCCGCCCTCGTTTGTGCAGGCCAAACAGCCAGAACCCGCCATCGGTGGCCGGGCCAAATACCGCGTCCGCGGTCTTCAAAGCGTCAAACGCCCGTCCGATCAACACGCGAGAAACATCCGGCGCGTCCGCCCCAATAAACAAAACCTGGCCCTGCGGGGCCTCTGCCAATCCCTTATCAAGCCGCGCGGTCAGATCGCCCGACCCTTGCGAGCGCCGCTCCAATCGCGTCGGCCACAGCCCGCCAAATCTGCTAGCCAAATGCCTGTCAGGTGCCGCATACAGCACAGCCTGCCAGCGCGGATCATCCATAACGTCGCGCAAAGTCTTCGCCATTGTCATCCGCGCAATGCGGCGCGCATCGGCCTGGCCCAAACTGCGCGCCAACCGCGTCTTGGATAGGCCGATCAGTGGCGGCTTTGCAAAAATCAGGACGCTACGTTTCATTTGCCGTCATAGACCCTGGCCAAGGATTCAGGCGAAGCCCCGCGCGAAAACCGGAACAGGAGCCAAAGATTGCGAAGGCTCCGCCCGAACCAGCCATCGCGCTCCTGCCTTTGCCCGCTCGTCATCGCCGTCTCGTCCAGCACACGCATTCGCACCTTGCCAATCTTGCGCACCAACATAACGTCTTCCATCAGCGGCACAGCATCATACCCGCCAAGCTCGTCATAAAGCGCCCGCGAAATCAAAAGCCCCTGATCGCCATAAGGCAACCCAAACGTCCGTGCCCGCCAATTGGTCAGCGCTTCGACAATGCGCGCCCGACGAGCGCTGGACCGAAAGCCCAAACGAAACGCCCCCGCCTTGTTGCCATGGTCGCGCAAATGATCCCGAACCGCGTTGGGCCAGCCAGAGCCAAGCCAGGTGTCCGCATGGACAAACAAAAGCCAGTCCCCGCGCGCCGCCTCGGCACCCGCCTTCATCTGCGTGCCGCGCCCCGCCTCACCTTCGACCCACACAGCACCGGTCTGTTCGGCAAGCTCTCTCAGACGCACATCATTCGACGGCACCGACGACACAATCACCTCGCGCACAAGCCCAGCCTCGACGCCTAAAAACAATGCCGACATACAGCCCGGCAAATCACTGGCTGCATCTCTGGCAGGAATAATGACGGAAAGAGGTGCAGGCATGTATCAGCTTCCTGTCTGGCTGGTTTCAACCTGCAGCCTTGTCTGCAAAGCCATCAGATCCCGCCACGCACGCGACTTGTCTTCGGGCCGACGCAACAAATAGGCCGGATGGAAAGTCGACAAGAGCGGCGCGGTAAACCCTGACGGCGTTGTGTAGTCAACCCAAGTCCCGCGAAGTTTCATAATGCCCGTCTTGGTTTGCAATAGCGATTTGGCAGAAACACCTCCCACCGCAAGAATAAGCTTCGGCGCATTCAACTCGATCATCCTGTCCACAAAGGGGCGGCACACGGCAAGCTCTTGCGGCGTTGGATTGCGATTTCCGGGCGGACGCCAATAGGTGACATTGGTGATGAACGTATTGGTCTTCCGGTCAAGCGCAATGGCACCCAGCATCTTGTCGAGCAGTTCGCCGGCCTTGCCGACAAAAGGTAGCCCAATGCGGTCTTCACGTCCGCCCGCACCCTCGCCGATCACCATAATTGGCGCGCCCTGCACTCCGTCAAACACGACCGTTTTGTTCGCGCCGTCTTTCAATGGGCAACCTTCAAAAGCCTCAATGGCGACTTTCAGAGCGTCCAGTGACCGGGCGTTGCTGGCAAGTGATTCGGCCTCTGCGATCCAATCCTGATCCGTTTTCCGACCCTTGCGGCGTGGTTTTGGCGGCAAATCAGTCGTTTCTGCGACGGTCCCGGCGGTTGTCCGAACATCTTGTTTTCCAACCTTCTGGATCGCCCCCAGCGCGGCATGGTCAATGTCTACACCCATATCGCCCCACCAATCGGTGAGCGACCTAAGTGCAAGTTCCGTCGCGGGATGAGACATTACAACCTCTTTGGTTTTACCAGTAAGCAGGTATAAACCTTTTCAAATCACTTATAAGCCAGTTTTTGGAGAATACCTTATGGCAGAGCAAAGCCCAGAGCGGGAGTCTATGGAGTATGATCTGGTCATCGTAGGTGGCGGTCCTTCTGGCCTGTCTGCGGCGATCCGGTTTATGCAACGCGCACAGGAAACAGGCGAAGAGCGCACATGTGTTGTGCTCGAAAAAGGCTCAGAGATTGGCGCGCATATTCTCTCCGGCCTCGTGCTCGATCCCAAAGCGCTGGACGAACTGATCCCCGACTGGCGGACGCGCGATGACAGGCCGCTGCAAACGGAAGTCAAAACCGACCATTACAAACTGCTCGGCCCGAAAGGCTCGCTAGAGGTTAGTTGGGCGCCATTCCCGCCGCTGATGAGCAATCATGGCTGCTTTGCCGGCTCGCTGGCCAATGTCTCCCGTTGGCTTGGCGAACAGGCCGAAGCGCTCGGCGTCGAGGTCTATCCGGGCTTTGCCGCGTCAGAGGTGCTTTATGGAGAAAATGATGAAGTGCGCGGCGTCGTCGCGGGCGTAATGGGCATTGCCGAAGACGGCTCGCACAAAGCAAGCTTCGAGCCCGGCATGGAACTGATCGGAAAGTATGTCCTGTTCGCTGAAGGCGCACGCGGATCGCTGACCAAGAAACTCAAAGCGAAATACGATCTTGAGGCGGACTGCGACCCACAAAAATACGGCATTGGCCTGAAAGAAGTCTGGTCCGTCCCAGAGGAGAATTTTCAGGACGGCCTCGTCCAGCACACATTCGGTTGGCCTGTTCAGGGTAAGTCCGGCGATGGCGGCGGCTTCCTCTATCATTTCACCGATAAGGGCGACCGGTTCATCTCCGTCGGTTACGTGGTTCACCTGAACTATAAGAACCCGTATCTGTCTCCCTATGACGAGTTCCAGCGCTACAAGCATCATCCCGATATCCTCAAATACCTCAAAGGCGGCAAGCGCGTGGCATATGGCGCACGCGCGATTACCTCTGGCGGGTTGCAGTCTATTCCCAAACTTGTCTTCCCGGGCGGCGCGCTGATTGGCTGCTCGGCAGGTTTTGTAAACCTTCCGCGCATCAAGGGGACGCATAACGCCATGAAAACCGGCATGCTTGCAGCTGAAGCTGCCTTTGATGCCCTGGCCGAAGGACGCACAGGCGACGTGCTGACAGGCTACGAAGCGGCGTATGAAAAGAGCTGGGTGAAGAAAGATCTGACACCTGTGAAAAACATGAAGCCGCTCATGTCGCGCTTTGGCACTTTGATGGGCGCAGCAATTGGCGTTCCCGATATGTGGCTTCGCTCGCTTGTCGGCTTTGGCTTCCTGCCAACCCTGCGACACAAAAAGTCTGACGCACAGAGCCTTAGCCCTGCTTCGAAATTCAAGCCGATCGACTATCCGCGCCCGGATGGCGTGATCAGCTTTGACAAACTCACCAATGTTGCTTTCACAGCAACCAATCATGCTGAAGACCAACCGATCCACCTCAAGGTCCGTGATGAACACCTGCAAAAGGCAAGCGAGCTTGAACAGTTTGACGGCCCCTCGGCACGTTATTGTCCGGCCGGTGTCTATGAATGGGTTGAAGAACCGGACGGGTCGAAACGCTTCCAGATCAATTCGCAAAACTGCATCCACTGCAAAACCTGCGACATCAAAGATCCCAACGGCAACATAGATTGGACCTGCCCCGAAGGCGGCGGTGGCCCGAACTATCCCAATATGTAATGTGTTGAGGCGCATCTTCACGATGGGTTTGATCATTTGACCGCTTTAAACCGCGCCGAAGCGGACGTGCGAGCCTTTGTCGACAGGGCTCTTACGGGCATTGAAACGACCTGAAATTACGCTAATTTGCCTTGTTACGCGCAGTGGCCAAACACCAAGGCCCTTTCTTCTGAGCGGCGACGCTCCCCGTCACAATTCAGTCAACCTCATGTGTAAGCCTTGCAGGAAGCGTTTAGCTTGTGCACATTAAACATAAGCATCAATTGGAGCCCCCCATGCGCCTGAAATATCTCGCTACTGCCGCAATGTTTGCAATTGCCGTCGCCCTTTCCGGTCCGGCGAATGCTGAATTGTCTCAAGCGGCCAAGGCGACTTCAGTGCTGGATGAACGCGGCAAGCCGGTTGGCCCAAGCGCCTATGAGACCGCCGCAGACGCCATCCGCGCCGGTGACATGGCCGCCTATTTGCTCGCCATCGCGGCGGACACCGATAATGAGGAAACGACCGCCACCCTGCGCGGGCTTTTGCTGGCGATTGACGCTATCGCAGCGGACGATCTCGACGGCGCGCGCGAGATTGTCAAAAGCGTTCAGGGCGATGGGGAGCCGAGCCAGTTCGACGCTTATGTCTCAGCTTGGATCTACGCGTTCGAAGACAATGCAGACAAGGCCATCCGTGAGCATCGCGCCGCGGCCTCGGGTCTTCCGGGTTTAACGTCTGATTTGTCGCTGGCCGCTTTGCTAGAAAGTCTCGGTCAGGACGAAGGCGCCCTTGCAGTCTATACCTCGCTGACACCCGGCGAAATTGACGCTCCGGAAAACGAGTTTGATATTCAGGGTCTGTACTTTGCCGACATTCAAACGGTTATCTCCCGGCGTGCTCTCCTGCTCCGCCGCCTTGGCCGGATTGACGAGGCCATTGCAGTTTACCAGCGCCTCGCCGAAGCCGAGCCGGAACAGGCCGTCTCCTATGCGGCGGCCATCCAATCCCTCAAAGACGGAAGAGGGCTCGACGATGAAACCCTGACCCCCCGCACGGCGCTCGCCCGCACATTAACCGACATCAGCCTCGCTCTGTCACGTAGCCGGATGTTCGAACGCGCACAAAGCGGGCTACCGGTCAACACGTTCGACGTTACCAAATCTTCGCTCGATCAGGCCGCGCTTCTCTTGGTCCCCGAAGACGAAGATGTGCGCCAACTCGTCATAGGCGGCTTACACAGGAACGCTTTCTACGAAGGTGCCGCTCACGTCGCTCTGAGCGCACCGGAGCTGAAGCCTGACCTTGGCATGTCCGCTGCGCTGGCGCTGATGCTGCAACAGGAGCCCGAGCAAGCGAAGAAAGCCCTTGGCCGCGCGCTCGAGCTGGAAATCGATGAAGACGACGAATTTGGCATCAAACTTCGCGCTGCCGCGCTCTACAGCCTTCTTGGTGCTGAGGACACAGCATTGGGCTTGGCCGAGGACACGCTGTCCGCCGCTGATAATCCGTCTAGAATGGCCCGCGCAAGCGCCGCCAAAGCAGACATCCTGCAACACTATGCCCGCTATGAAGAAGCGCTCGTCTTTGCCAGCGAAGCCAGAAGGCTCGATGACACTCATGATCGACGCATGTATCTGACAACCATCCTCGGAGAACTGGACCGAGATGACGACGCGTTGAAAATCCTCCGTCAGGGCCATCTCGAACGCCCCAATGATCCCTACATGCTCAACACACTGGGTTATTTCCTGATATCGCACACCGACCGCTACGAGGAAGGCTTCAGGCTGCTCGCACGCGCGTCCAAGCTGGCCCCGCGCAACGCCTATATTCGCGACAGTTTTGGCTGGGCGCGCTACAAACTCGGCCATATCGAGTCCGCTGGACGTATCATCGAAAGCTCGCGGGAATTGCTGGCGCCGGAGCGTCACTGGGAAATCGAAGATCATCTGGGCGACATTTACTGGCACGAAGGCCACAAAGACAAAGCCCGTGAGGCTTGGGAAGACGCGCTCGAAATGTATCCACCCGTCAAAGTTCGCGAGTCTATTGAAGGCAAGCTCAAAGACGGCATCACCGAACCAGCCCCCGAAAAACGACCCCTGCCATCACTGTCGCTAGATGGTGACGGACGGCTTACCGAACGCGACATTTAGGGTATAAAGCGATCTTCAGGGGAGCTCGGATGCGTCAATTCGATAAGTATTCATTGAATTTGCGGACGCCCGGGCCAGCTGGGCATCTGCGATGAAGCCGCTGGTCGTTCTCTGCACTGCAGCAGCCTTATTGGCGCTCACCACATGCGGGGTCACCCATATCCAGCAGGAGTCAGCTGAACGCCGCTCGGCGCAATGGCAACGCGTGCAGGATGGCCGCGCCTATTCGGAATTCTTGCGAGGGCGTTACGCCGCCCTAACCAATGATCCGGTTCAGGCTGCAAACTTTTATGCCGCTGCCGCAAAAAACGAACCTTACGACAAAGACCTGCTTGAGCGGGCAACCTTTACGTCCCTGATCGCGGGCGATGTATCGACCGCCATCCTCACCGCGCAAAACGCACCAGCGGAAGCGCGCAACGGGACCGCCCTGCCAAAGCTCGTCCTGGCCGTCGATGCAATAGCGGATGGCCGCTCGGGCAGAGCAGCGACATTGCTAGAACAAGACACCAATAGCCACTTTAACAATCTTATCGCCCATAGCCTGCGGGCCTGGGCCATTTATGACACTCTGGGGCTTGAAGCAGGTCTCTCAGAACTGGGCAACTCACCCGAAAACCTATCCCTTATCGTTGGTCTGACGGGCGTCACAAAAGGCATGATGGAACTTCATGCCGGAGACAAAACCGCAGCGCTCGCCACGTTTGAAGGCATGTGGGAAGAGGGTTTCCGCCTTGCAAGCACAACGGAAATGCAAGCCCGGCTACTCGCCGCCACTGGTCAGCATGACAAAGCCATCGATGTGTTGACGAATTTCAGCACAACCGTAGGCCAGAACGCCGCAATCGAAGCCACGCGCCGCGCCCTTTTGGACGGTCAAACCCCCGCCATAGAGGACTATACAATCCGCCATGGCAGCGCCGTATCGGTGTACACAGCTGCTGCGGCTCTGGCGGCCCAAACCAACAGCGATCTGGCAGGCGTGTACTTTGCGCTGGCCTTGCATCTGGACAATGACTTACACGTTGCACGCACGCTCTGGGCCAATGCGCTGGACGACGCTGACCGCCGCGAAGAAGCCATTGCCATGTTGCAGGAAGTGCCCGAAAGCTCGGTCTTTTATTCCACCGCACGCGGACAATTGGCATGGGCGCTGCGCCGAGAAGGCCGCGACTACGAGGCTTTGCAAACCGCGACAGAAGCACTTGAAACCACAGCCGATCGAAATCTCAAAATCCAGCTCGGCGACCTCTTTCGTTCGCTTGGTGATCTCGAACAGGCGGAGCAGGTTTTTTCTGAAATTATTGAAGGGGACGACGCGAACGATTTGAAAGACTGGCGGCTCTATTATGCGCGTGGCGCCATTCGTGAGCAGCTTGATGATTGGGAGAATGCCGAACGTGATCTTCTCACCGCGCTCGATCTTGCGCCCCGCAGGCCGGCCTTGCTCAACTATCTCGGATATTCATGGATTGATCGCGGCGAACAACTTGAACGCAGCCTTGAGATGATCCAGACCGCCGTCAAACTTCGCCCCAATGCCGGTTTCATTGTCGACAGTCTGGGCTGGGCCTATTATCGCCTCGGACAATATGACAAAGCCGTCGAGCAATTGGAGCGCGCGGTATATCTCTCTCCGAGCGACGCCACTTTGAATGACCATCTGGGCGACGCCTATTGGCAAGTTGGCCGCCGCACAGAGGCCAAATTCCAGTGGGAACGCGTCCTGCGAATTGACCCTGATTATGAAGATGCCAAGATCGTCCAGTCAAAGATCAATGACGGCATCACAAGCTCAATCGCGCCCCCAGAACAGACCACCTCGCCATGACCGGATCCGTTTCACGCTGATCTGATGGCTGACCAGAAAACCGAGTAGCCATGCTAATCACGCTTGCCCCTGCCAAAATCAATCTCACCCTCCATGTCGGTCCGGCTCAAAAAAACGGGCGGCATCCGCTCGACAGTCTTGTTGTCTTTGCGGATGCCGCAGCCGCAGACCGGATCAATGTGGAAGAGGCCAGCAGCTTACAATTCGCAGTCATAGGCCCATTCGCAGACCAGTGTGGCGATTTGAACGACAATCTCGTTTTCAAAGCGGCATACGCCCTGCAAACCGTCTTGCAGACCGATCAAGGCGCACGCGTTACGCTTGTCAAACACTTGCCTGTCGCCTCCGGAATTGGCGGCGGATCAGCAGATGCCGGAGCAACACTTCGACTGCTCAACCAGCTTTGGGGCGGGCCTGACAATTATAAGCATCTCATTGACATTGGTGCCCAACTGGGCGGCGATGTGCCTGCCTGCGTCCTGTCACAGACCTTACTGATGCGCGGCGAGGGCGAACAACTCGCGCCCGCACAATTACCAACCCCGCTGCCAGCGCTTCTGGTCAATGCAGGAAAGCCCTGTTCAACAGCCCAAATGTTCCAGACATTCGATGAAAGCGGCGGCGGTGCGGACTTCCGCCAGACTACCCCGCCTCAGTTCAAATCCACCGCCGCTGTCCTCAAATGGCTTGGCAAAACCTACAACGACCTCGAAGCCCCCGCCATAGTCCGCCACCCGGAGATCGCGCAAACCCTGGCGAGACTCAAAGCCCTGCCAAACGCCCGCTTCGTCCGAATGTCCGGCTCGGGCGCAACGTGTTTTGCGCTATTTGACACCCTCGACCAGGCCAAACTCGCTATGACAACGCTCAAGACCGAACACCCCGACTGGTGGTGTGCAGCGACCCGTCTCGGAGGAGCGGGGTGAACACGTTTTTGCTTATCCTTTTGGGCACTGGTGCGCTCTCTGGCGTTGTCTCATATATCTTTCAACTGGCCGGTCCCAAAGACGCGCCCGATGGTGGCCGGAAGACGCAAGCCGTTCCGGTCCCGACCTCTGGTGGATTGGCCATCCTCCTGGCTATTTTTCTTGTATCCGTAATCCTGGGACTTAGAGACATTTTGAGCTTTTCGGGCAGTTTCCCGCTGGTTTGCGGCCTTCTGGTGCTCATTGCCATTGTCGGCGCAGTTGACGATGGCAAACCGATTGACACGAAGCTGAAGTTTTTCGCGCTCATGCTCATCACGCTGGCCGCAGCACATCTAGGCGCCAGTGTAGATCGGGTATTTGTTCCCTATGCTGACGCAGTTCACTATTTGTCGCCTTTGATCGCCCTTGCCGGATCGGCTTTGTGGCTGTTCATCATGATCAATGCCAGCAATTTCATGGACGGCTCAAACGGTATAGCGATCGGTTCACTTACGATTATGATCTCTGCAATCGCAGCAAAACTTCATGCGACTGATCTTCTGGAAAGTGACCTGCGCATTTTTGCACAGATCTCGGCCAGCGCAATGCTCGGCTTCCTGTTCTGGAACCTGCAAGGCAAACTCTATGCCGGAGACGCAGGGTCGCTGTTCGGCGGAGCGGTGTTTGCCAGCCTTGGTTTGTATGCCGCTCAAGATGGTAATATCTGGTTTCCAGCAACGCTCGCCCTGCCATTTCTCGTCGATGTTTTCATGACGCTTGGCTGGCGAGCGATGCGGCGGCAAAATCTGCTGGAACCACATCGGCATCATGCCTATCAGGGCCTGATCAAAGCAGGCTGGAGCCACATCAGGGTCGCATTACTCTGGTGGGGGTTTACACTTATCTGCGCCACCGCTGCGCTCTGGGCCGTTGGCGACAGCAAATCAATGAGCGCCCTTGTGTTCTTCGGGATGCTCATAGCCGGTTGCGGGCTCTGGCTCCTTCATCGGATACGTCTGCCTGAAGAGCTAAAACTGGCTCCGTAAATAGCCTTCGACCGAGATTTATCCACAGGCAATCGCAAGCGCACATCCTTTTTGTTCTTTCTTTGTTCTCTCGCCTGTGCTGTGCTCATTGTCATGACGACCAAACAGAAGCTTCCGCCCACAGGCCGCATCACTCTTTATGATGTCCATGCCAGTTCTGAACGCTTTCACCATCGCGGGCGCGGCGCAGTCTCAAATCATTCAGGTCGATATGAAACGGCCAGCAAGGAAGCGTTCGATGATGGCTGGGGCACAGTCGAGGAGGACGCACCGAAACTCGTAACCGAGCTAACAGCCGAAACCGCAAAGTCCATCATCACCCACAACCAGACGCCTGATATCTCGTTCGATAGATCGATCAATCCGTATCGCGGCTGCGAGCATGGTTGCGTCTATTGTTTCGCCCGGCCAAGCCACACCTGGCTGGGCTTATCAGCGGGCCTCGATTTCGAGAGCAAGCTGACCTACAAACCCAATGCGCCAGACTTGTTGCGCAAAGCACTTGCAAATCCGAGATACAGACCAAAACCGATTGCCCTCGGTGTTAACACGGATGCTTACCAGCCCGTCGAACGCAAAACAGGGCTGACACGCGAACTGCTAAAGATCCTGTCCGAGCACAATCATCCGGTCAGCTTGCTAAGCAAATCCGCCCTGATTGAACGGGATCTGGACATACTGGAACCCATGGCCCGCAAAGGTCTTGTTCGTGTTGGCATTTCGATCACCACGCTCGACAGGGCTCTGGCGCGAAAGCTCGAACCGCGCGCTGCAACGCCGAGCAAAAGACTAGCGACGGTTACAGCTCTGTCCAACCATGGCGTGCCGACATCGGTGATGATGGCTCCGATCATTCCGGCGCTGACAGATCATGAAATCGAGACATTGCTGGAAGCGGCCAAACAGGCTGGGGCTATGGGGGCGGGTTACGTCCTCCTGCGCCTACCTCATGAGCTTAAGGATCTGTTCCATGAATGGCTCGCCGAGCACTATCCGGATCGCGCCGCAAGGATCATCAACCAATTGCGCGCGATACGCGGCGGGAAAGATTATGATGCCCGCTGGTTCGAGCGCGGGCGGGGAACAGGGGTTTATGCCCAAATGATCGCCAAACGCTTTGCCCGCGCCCGGCGGAACCTCGATCTCGATTCCCCCCGCCCAAACCTCATAGAAGATCTCTTTGTCGGCGATATGAGCGCTGCCAACCAATTGGAGCTCGGGCTCTGATCACAGCGTCCACAGGCTATCCACAATCTTTTCAAAAGGTTGCACACAGGATCGCGCCCTGCGCGCCGGCGCAGGCATGGCCAGGACGCGGGCACAAAAGCAGCAATCGGTCGGGCGTTTTAATGTCCTCTTAGGGAAATCAGCTGCCAAATAGGTTTTAAGACGTTTGTGATGTGAAAGTAGAAGAGACAGATGGACTTGGCGACAAACACAATCATTGAAGGGGACTGCATCGAGATGCTGTCCCGCCTACCAGCAAAATCCGTGGATCTGGTCTTTGCCGATCCACCCTATAATCTTCAACTCGGCGGCGGATTAACACGGCCCGACCAATCCAGGGTTGACGGTGTCACCGACGCCTGGGATCGGTTTGACAGCTTTGACGCCTATGACCTGTTTACACATCAATGGCTGACCGAAGCGCGCCGTGTCCTTAAAGATAATGGCGCGATCTGGGTGATCGGCTCGTATCATAATATTTTCCGCGTCGGTACGGTCTTGCAAGATTCCGGCTTCTGGATTCAGAATGATGTGATCTGGCTAAAAACCAATCCAATGCCAAACTTTAAAGGCACCCGCTTCCAGAACGCCCACGAAACGCTGATCTGGGCAGGGAAATCAGAGAAATCCAAAGTCACGTTCAATTATCAAGCTCTAAAAGCCTTTAACGAAGACACGCAAATGCGATCAGACTGGATGATCCCGCTGTGTACAGGCGGGGAACGGCTCAAAGGTGATGATGGCAAAAAAGTCCACCCGACCCAAAAGCCTGAATCGCTCCTCAAGCGCGTCCTGCTTGCCACGACGAACCCGGGCGACATCGTCCTTGATCCATTTTCCGGCACGGGCACGACCGCTGCTGTTGCCAAAATGTTGGGCCGCAAATTCGTCGGCATCGAGCGCGACCCGGTCTACGCAAAAGCGTCCCGGGCCAGATTGGCGGGGATCGAGCCAGTCGGCGAAGACGCGCTCAAGATCGAGCAGAGCAAAAAGGCGCTCCCGCGTGTGCCCTTTGGTGCGCTGGTCGAGCATGGCTGGCTGAAGCCTGGCGACCGCCTGTTCAGTGCCAAGCGCCGCCATATGGCCCGTATTCGCATAGATGGCTCACTCTCGACAGGGGAGACCACAGGCTCCATCCACCGCGTCGGTGCCCATGTCCAGCAAGCCCCCGCTTGTAATGGCTGGACCTATTGGCATTACGAGACCGACAAACGGGATCTGGCCCCAATTGATCTGCTGCGTCGCCGCTATCGCTCTGAAATGGGCCTTGTCTAATCTCGATCGAGCAAAGCAAATGCTTTTGCGAAGACGCTCGGCAAACCATCCACCGCGCCAATCGCCGTCCAAACTCCCTCTGGCCGACGCCCGTCCAGCTCGCCTTGCCAGACCGTCAAACTCAGCGAGAAATGCGTAAACACATGCCGAACCTCACCGCGGCTGTACCATTGCGTCTTCACAGGCGCTTGGGTCAATTCCGCAGCGTCGCCCTCGCGCCACTCAGAGCCCGGCAATCCAAGCATGCCGCCCAGCAAGCCTTTGTCACCGCGCCGTTCAAGCAATATCTCGGCGCCATCTGTCAACAAAAAGACATGGCCGGTCCGGTGCGGCTTCGGCTTTTTCCGCGCTTTGACGGGATAACGCTCAGCCGCGCCATCAGCGCGCGCTTTGCAAAACTCAGCCACAGGGCAGATCAAACAGTTCGGCCGCCTGGGCGTGCAAATCGTCGCGCCCAGATCCATCAGCGCTTCGGCAAACTCAGCGGGCCGGTCCGCCGGCACCAGCGCCGCGACCTCCTGACGTATACGCACCTTGGCCTTGTCCCACGTGCCTGACAAAGCAAGCAGCCGCGAAAAAACACGTTCGACATTGCCATCGACCGCCGCCGCGCGCTCACCAAACGCCAAAGCTGCCACCGCGCCGGCGGTATAAGGCCCAATGCCGGGAAGTTTGATCAGGTCTTTAGAAGATTCAGGGAACGCCCCAAGCGCCACAACGGCCCGCGCGCATTTGAGCAGATTGCGCGCCCGCGCATAATAGCCAAGCCCTGCCCAAGCTGCCATCACATCCGCATCCTCAGCCGCTGCCAAAGCCTCCACAGTCGGCCAACGCTCGGTAAAGGCTAGAAAATACCGCGCACCATGGGGCACAGTCGTTTGCTGGAGCATGATCTCGGCAAGCCACACATGATAAGGATCAGGGCGTAGACCCTTGGCCCGCGCCGCAGGTCCCATCCGCCATGGCAAATCACGCGCCGAAATGGCGTACCAGTCGAGCAGCCGGTCGGGCAGCATCTGAAATTTTGTGCCCATTCGCTGCGTTCTGCCTTTCCTTTGCCCAAACCCGCGTGCACAATCACGCTCATGGACAAGAAAGCAAGTCTTGCAAGCGATCAAGGGCTCGATCTGATCGAGGAGGCGATGGCCCGCGCACGGCTCAAACGGATGCGCGCCAAACCGACCCGTCGTCCACCACCGCGCCTTGGCCATGACGTTCGCAAGCTTATGCGCAAACACGCCAAAGCTGGCACCACATCGATTTCCAAGCTCAAAGAGGACTGGGAAAGCCTTGTCGGCGAGGAGATAGCCAAATTTTGCCGACCCGAAAAGCTGACAGGCTCAAAATCCGCCCGCACACTTGTGCTTCGAGTCCATCCCGCCGCCGCCACACGCATCCAGCATGAAAGCGAAACCATACGTCAACGCGTTTCGGTTGCCGCTGGCGGCACAGTGACAAAGCTCAAACTCGTCCAAGGCACCCTGGGTGGGCAAAACGCCCCGCACAAACGCAAGACGCGTACTTTGACCGGTGAGGAGCGCGCAACCCTTCAAAAAGAGACAGAGCGCATCGAAAGCAAGAAATTGCGCGCCGCCTTGATGGCGCTCGGCGAAGCCGTGATCACCCGAGAGGCTTGACTCTGGCGAGGGATTCGCAACACCCGACACATATTAACTTTTCAGGAAACCAATTCAGGGAAGACCAACCATGATCCGACAAGCACCTCGCCAAACCCGCTACAGACTGTCGCGTACATGTCTGGCAGCCCTGTCGATTGCCATTATGGCGGCTTGCTCTGGCGGCGGGACAGATGAAGTCGGGTCGAGCGGATCTGTTGATGGGTTGGTCGAGATGACCAAGGGCGATGCAAATGCGCCACATACTTTGATCGAATACGCATCGACAACATGCGGCGCCTGCGGGGGCTATCACGCGACCATGTCCGAAACGATCACCGAATTGGCCGACGCGGGCAAGCTGCATTTTATCTTTCGAGATTTCCCGCGAGACAGCGTCGATACAGCGGCTTTCGTTTTGGCCCGTTGCGGGGGAGAAGACACGTACTTCGATATTCTCGATGATATCTTCCAGCACCAGCAAGGCCTGCTCGCCGCAGCTCGAAACAGCACGGTGCGCGGCGTTTTGGAAACCATTGGCAGCCGCCACGGTATCAGCAAGGAAGCCTTCGCTGATTGCCTGGAAGACGAAACCATCAGGGCGCAAATCACAGCCTCGGCAAAGGCGGGAAATGCCGACGGCGTGACAGGGACACCAACCCTGTTTCTGGATGGACGCGAGTTGCCGAGCCCAGAGGGGAGAACCCCCGAAAGCCTGAGATCACTTGTTGATCCGAGCGCAGCAGCACAATAGGTCTGTTAACCTGTTGGCAAGAGTTCCGCACCACAATCGTTAAGTAAAGGTTATGATAATGGCTCGAATTTCACGTAATATCTGGATAGTAGCGGCTGCAGCTCTTGCGCTCGGTGCGTGCTCGGCTGGAGACAGCAGCTCCGCACAGACCGCAGGCCCATCTCAAGAGCAGACCACGACCTATCTCTCCGAAGCTTATTTCGACGAAACCGAAGCAGGCGTTGTCCTGGGCAATCCGGATGCAACCGTAACTTTGGTTGAGTACGCCTCGCTGACATGCGGACACTGCAAGACGTTCCACGAGGAGGTCATCCCGACCATCAAACGCGATTACGTCGCGACCGGAAAAGTGAAATTCGTATTTCGCGAGTTTCCCACCGACCCCGTCAATATCGCAGTGATTGGGTTTGCCATCGCCAGATGCGCCGGGCCAGACGGATATTTCGAGGCGCTCGACGACTTTTTCGGCAATCAGGACAATATTTTCAACGAAGCCAGAGAAGGACGGGCGCTTGAAGCGCTGCAAGCCTATGGTGTGCGCAATGGCACATCCGAGAGCGAGTTTGAGACCTGCATCAACTCCGAGGATATTCGCCGCGCAATATCGAAATCGGTAAGCACCGGGCGGGATGCAGGCGTAAACTCGACCCCGACGCTCATACTCAACGGCGAAAAACTGGTCACAGGCGAATCACGAACGCCCGAAGGTCTATCTGCCATTATCGACACTGTGCTGGCTGAAGCGGCCGCATCGGACACCACCCAATAATCGCAATAAGGGGCTGACATGCAAATTACGCAAATTCGCATTGCCGGCTTCAAATCCTTTGTCGACCCCACCGATGTACCCGTTGAAGAGGGCCTGACCGGCATTGTCGGGCCAAATGGTTGCGGTAAGTCCAATCTGCTCGAAGCCCTGAGATGGGCCATGGGGGCGAGCTCTGCGCGTGCCATGCGCGGTTCGGAGATGGATGATCTGATCTTTTCCGGATCGGACGGACGCCCCGCGCGCGAAACCGCAGAAGTCACGCTCGTACTGGACAATTCCGACCGCAAGGCACCAGCCGAGTTCAATTCCGCCGATGTGCTGGAGATCGAGCGCCGCTTGCGACGCGGCATTGGCTCCACCTACAAGCTCAATGGCCGGACCGTACGCGGCAAGGACATCCAACTCCTTTTTGCGGATGCCTCAACTGGCGCAAACTCGCCAGCCCTGGTCCGGCAGGGGCAAATCTCCGAATTGATCGGCTCCAAACCGCAAAACCGGCGACGCATTCTCGAAGAAGCCGCTGGCATTGCAGGTCTCAACACAAGACGCCATGACGCCGAACTGAAACTGCGCGGCGCTGAAACCAATCTTGAGCGGCTCAGCGAAGTGTCGGCTGAAGTCGAACGCCAACTCGAAAGGCTTAAACGCCAAGCCCGCAAAGCCCGCAAATTCCGCGCGCTGTCAAACGAAGTTGCCGGACTTGAAGCCCTGACAGCTCATTTGCGTTGGTCCGCCGCCAAAGATGCACGTGAAACAACTGCTCAAGCTCTGCAACTGGCCAAACGCGCCGTCGAAGACGCAACCCGCGAAGACACGGTGAAAGAAACCGAGCGGCTGCGCACCCACGAGACACTCGCACCCTTGCGCGAAGCGGAAAGCCTTGTCAGCGCCAAGCTCGGCCAGGCGCGCATCGCCTTTGCGCGTCTCGACGCCGAGCACAAAGCTGCCACACAGGCCATCACCCAGATCGAACAGGATGTCGAGCGCCTGACCGAAGATCTGGCCCGCGAACATCAAATGCTGACAGAGGCAAAAGAAGCCAAAGCCCGCACGCAGGCCGAGCTTGACGGTTTGCCGCTTGATGACGACGCCGCCAACAGTGCCCGCGAGGAAGACGCCCGCAAAGCGCTGGAGGCCGCCCGCACCCATTTGACCCAGTGCGAGACCGAAACCGATCTCGTCTCGTCAAAACTGGCACAAATGCGCGCGCACAGACAGGCCGCGCAGGACAATTTGCAAACCCTCGCCCAGCGCGAATCGATTCTCAGAACAGAAGCGGGCAAACTCGAGGCAGAGTTCAACGCAATCGGCGACACGGCCAGCTTGCAGGCCACGCTGACCAGTGCCCGCACACATGAAGAACAGGTCGAAATCGCCCTGCACGATATTGAGCGCGCGTTAGACAATTCCGAAGCCGACCTCACAGAAGCGAAGGACGCCGAGGAGGCTGCCGGTGTGCCCGTATCCGAAATGGAGCAGGCGCTCAGGGCACTCGAAGGTGAAATTTCAGGTCTCGAACGGCTATTGCGCCGGGCCGAAACCTCCAAAGCGCCCCCCGTGCTGGATCGCGTCCGCACCCGGGACGGCTATGAAAAAGCGATCGCTGCGGCTCTGGGCGATGATTTGCAGGCCCCGACGGACAAATCTGCACCGCTTCACTGGGCTGGCGCAAACAGCCACGGTCTTGATCTACCGGCGGGTGCAACACCGCTGGGCGACTTGACCGACGCGCCAGACGAATTGGCCGCGCGTCTGGCACAATGCGGACTCGTTTCAGCGAAAGACGGTGCCGCCTTGGCCAAAGGCCTGCAACCTGGCCAACGCCTGGTAAGCGTTGAGGGGCATTTATGGCGCTGGGACGGCTTTGTACGCACGCCAGCAGCGCCAGTGATTGCCGCCGAGCAACTTGAACAGAAAGCCCGCCTCGCAGCGGCCCGCAAAGAGCTTCCGCCACTAAAGGCCAAACTTGGGACGGCCCGCGAAGAACTGACAGCTGCCAAGGAGACGCGCCGCGAAAAGGAGCAGAACCACCGCGATCTTCGCGCCGAACGCCCCAAAGCCTCCAAGGCCCTCGACGACGCCCGCCGCCAAAGCGCCAGCGCCTTGCAAGCCCATGAACACGCCCAAATCCGCCGCGAAAGCGCACAAACGGCTCTAAACCGCACACTGGCTGATCTACGGTTCGCCGCTGAAGCACTTGCCGCCGCGAACATGACCCCTGAGGACACCAGCTTCGAGCATCTCGAACAGGAGCTCGTGAGCAAACGCGCCGAATTGGCCACTGCGCGCGAATCGGAAATGGACCTGCGCGGAAAGCTGGGCGATTTGACCCGAGGCCGCGAGCAGGCCGCAGCCCGTCGTGAAGGTTTGCAGCGCGACCTTGAAGAATGGACCCGCCGCATCGGCTCCACCCAAGCCCGCCATGAAGGATTGCTGGCCCGAAAATCCGAAACGCAGAAACGCTTAAGCGCTGCACGCAACGGTGATGAAGGCAAACAGGCCGAGCAACTTTCCGAATTACAACTCGCCGCAGACAAACTCGAAGAGGACCGCAAGCAGGCCGCCGACCAACTCGCCGAAGCCGAGACCAAGGCCCGCCAGGCAGAGGCCGAATCGCGTGCAGCAACGGCGCAAGCGGCGAAATCACGCGAAACTCTGGCCGGCGCTGCTGCGATGCTTGAAGCGTCCGAAACGCGGTTCTCCGAATGTGTCGAAATCGCGCGCCAGCAGTTTCAACGCTTGCCCGAAGGCTTGCTCCCGCTCGCTCAATCCATGCTCGATGAGGAGATGATCGCAGGTATGGACCAGAGCCAGGCGTCGCAAAAGGCTGATCTGCTCAAACGCGAGCGCGATTCGCTAGGCGGGGTGAACATGGACGCCGAATCAGAGGCCGAGGAACTGGCAGAGCGCCTCGGCTCGCAAGCCCATGAAAAAAATGACCTGCTGGCCGCCATCGCCAAACTCCGCGAAGGCGTCGAAACCCTTAATGCAGAAGGGCGCGACAGGCTGCTTGAAGCGTTTGAAACGGTCAATGAGCACTTCAAAGCCCTATTTACCGCACTTTTCAGAGGCGGTCAGGCCGAGTTGCGCTTGATTGACGCCGAAGACCCGCTCGCCGCTGGGCTCGAAATATTCGCGCAACCTCCGGGCAAGAAGCTCGGCACGCTGCAATTGATGTCTGGCGGCGAACAGGCATTGACCGCGGCAGCGCTGATCTTCGCTGTGTTCCTGTCCAATCCTGCCCCGGTTTGCGTCCTCGACGAAGTCGATGCGCCGCTCGACGATGCGAATGTCGACCGATTCTGCCGGATGCTTGACGAAATGCGCAACCGAACCAATACGCGCTTTATCATTATCACCCACAATCCGGTGACCATGAGCCGGATGGATCGGCTATTCGGTGTGACCATGCGCGAAAAAGGCGTTTCGAAACTGGTCTCGGTTGATTTGAACGCAGCCGAAGAACTGGTTGCGGCAGAATGATGCAGGTGCCTCATGGCGGATGATGGTCCTGAAGACCTCGGCGAACGCATCGCACGGGCGAAAGCGGCCCGCGAACCCAAGCACAACGCCCACGACAAACAAGCTGAAACTGCTGTAAATGCTGGGGGTTTGGCGCTGCGCCATGGCACCGAAATGGCTGCCAGCGTTTTGGTTGGCGTGGTTCTGGGGCTCGGGATCGACAATTTTCTCGGGACAAAACCGTGGGGATTTCTAATCATGCTGGCCTTTGGCCTTGCAGCGGGCATTTTAGGTGTTATACGCGCCTACAAACGGATTAATGCTGAAATCGCTGCCATGGACGCAGAGACTTCAGGCGACAGGGACTAAGGGCTGATGTTCGCATTTATGCAGGTTGCAGACCCCATTGAGCAGTTTGAGGTCAAAGAGATCTTTCCGTTCAATGACGTCTTGGGCATGGATTTGGGATTTACCAATTCCAGCGCTTATATGGTCCTCGGCGTTATCCTGATCGTTGCACTCTTTGGATATGCCGCAACGCGAACTTCGCTGGTGCCAACGCGGCTGCAATCGGTCGGCGAGATGGGCTATGAATTTGTCGCCAACATGGTCCGATCAACGACCGGTGAAGAAGGGCTGAAATTCTTCCCCTTCGTGTTCACGCTTTTCACATTTATTCTGGCAGCCAATCTGATCGGCATGATCCCATATGCCTTCACAACGACCAGCCATATCGTCGTGACTGGCGCACTGGCCTTACTCGTCATCGGCATTGTCATCGTTTACGGCTTTGTCAAAAACGGTCTTGGTTTTTTCAAACTCTTCGCACCCTCCGGCGTGCCGCTTTACATCATGCCGCTGTTGATCCCAATCGAAGTCATTTCCTTCCTGGCGCGCCCAATCACGCTCGGCATGCGCCTGTTCGCCAATATGCTGGCCGGACACATTATGCTCAAATTGCTCGCAGCTTTCGCCATCTCGTTGCTTGGCGCCGCAGGTGTGGTCAAGCTTTTGGCACCCGCTCCATTTGTTCTGGCCATTGCGATCACAGCGCTGGAATTTCTGGTTTCATTCATCCAAGCCTATGTGTTCGCGCTGCTAACTTGCGTCTATCTCAACGACGCTCTGCACCCGAGCCACTAACAGGAATAATCACTTCGCCAAGCCGGACGGCTTAAACTTTCTCAATCACCGCCAAACCAAACAAACCCTCGGATTGGCACATCAGGATAACACTCAAAGGAGCACTTCAATGGAAGGCAATATCGAAGAAGGCCTAAAATATGTAGGCGCGGGACTCGCAACACTCGGCATGATCGGTGCCGCAATTGGTGTGGGTAACATTTTCGGATCATATCTCGACGCAGCGATGCGCAACCCGTCTGCGGCTCCGGGCCAAAGCGGTAACCTCTTCCTCGGCATGGCGCTCGCAGAAGCGCTTGGCCTGTTCGCGTTCGTGATCTCGATGATCATTCTGTTTGTGTAAATGACCTGAATTGGGGAGGTTGATCTTCAGGTCAGCCTCCTGATTGTGCGACGGAAATCACATGTCACTTCTTTCCCTACTTGCAGAAACAGCACATGGCGCAGAGCATGGCGAGGGCGCAGAGCGCGTCTTTCCAGCCTTTGACGCAACCTATTTCCCGTCACAACTCTTCTGGTTATTCCTCACCTTCGGGGCGCTATATTTCATCCTGTCGCGCCTCATCCTGCCGCGCATGTCCGCCAATTTGGAACATCGTTCCAAAACCATTGTCGACGATCTCGATGCCGCAGCGCGGCTGAACGATCAGGCAGAAGAAGCCAAGCAAGAACTGGAAGTCAGCCTCGCCAAAGCCAGATCCGGTGCGCGCGAAACAGTTGCTAAAGCCGAAGCCGAAATGGCTGAGGAGATCGCTGCTGAAACGCGCAAAGCCGACGCAGCGCTTGAAAAGAAGCTTGCGGTTGCGGAAACGCGGATCGCAGACGTTCGGGCAGAGGCCTTATCCAATGTCGCCGCAGTCGCAACTGACGCGACCAAGGCCATCGTCACAAAGCTCGGATTGCCCGGCGCGACGAGCGATGCGGAAGCTGCCGTCCGTAAAGCGTTGGCAGGAAATTGATGAGGGCTGATATGACACGTTTTTCCGCATCACTTGCCGCAGCGTTTACGCTTGGCCCGTTTGCCCATGCCGCGGGTGAGAGCCATGGACCAAGCTGGATGCCCGAGTTCCTGACTCACCCGGCGACCAATGTTGCGTTTTTCGCGCTGCTCATCTTTTTGCTCATCATGTGGCGCGTTGGCGGCTTCAAAGCTCTAGCCAGCGGGCTCGACAAACGCGCCGATGCCATTCAGGCGCAATTGAACGAAGCCAAGGATTTGCGTGAGGCTGCAGCGAAATTACTGGCGGACGCAGAACGTAGTCAGGCGCAGGCCGAAAAGGACGCTGAAGCCATTGTCACACAGGCGAAAAAGGATGCCCAGCTTCTAATGGCCGAACAACGCACCGCGCTCGCCGCCAAACTGGAACGCCGTGAGGCCGCCGCCGAAGCCCGCATCAAGCAAGCTGAAAACGAAGCCGCAGCCGAAGTCCGCCGCGCCGCTGCGGACGCAGCAACAACTGCCGCACGAGACATCATGTTGGCGAATGCAGGCGATGATATTTTCGAGCAGGCCGCCCAGGATATTGAAAAAGCTCTTTAAGTTTCAGGGTTCTTCTCGCGCCCCAAGACCAGTTGAACGAGCCAGTTAGGCGAGATCCGTTCCAGGGCGGGATATTTGTTCACAATATAGCCAATAAACCGCTGCCCCCAGACCGAGTTGCGCGCCAACAAGGCCGACCCGAAGATCCCAATGGGCAGCCCGATGGGCAGGAACGGCGTTAAAAACCCGATCGGCACAGACAGAATAACGAGCACCAAACCCGTGATCGCAAGCGCCTGACGGCCGATCAACCGTGCGCCGCTGCCAACACGTCCAAATTTGCCGCGCGCGGTGGCTTGGTCGGTGTTGATGTCATTCTGATCACTCATCCCTGACCTTTACACCAAAAGTCATCAGCCGGACCAGAGCCTCGCATCTATTTGAACGAAGTTGTGCAAGGACCGGCACCAGCCAAATGTGGGATAGGCAGGCCTGAATCCGACTCTACTAGTGCGCCGCAAACTCTCTTACAGACTCTATTCGGCAGCAACCGTCTCAGGCTGGGGCCGGGTCCATTTCAAGACAGGCTTGCGCGCGGCTTGAGTTTCATCGAGGCGTTTCTTGGGCGCAAGATAGGGCGCGCCTTTCATGCTCTGGTCACCAGCGGCAGCACGCTTGGCCACCGCTTCAAGCGCATCGCAGAACCGGTCAAGCTCGGCCTTGCTTTCTGTCTCGGTGGGCTCGATCAACATGGCCCCATGCACAACGAGCGGGAAGTAGACCGTCATCGGGTGGTAGCCTTCATCGATCAGCGCTTTGGCGATGTCGAGCGTCTCGATACCCTCGGCGGTGAATTTGTCCGAGAAGAGGGCTTCGTGCATGCAGTAGCCGTCAAAGGCGGGCGTCATCACGTCTTTCAGTCGCGCCTGCACATAGTTTGCGTTGAGCACGGCGTCTTCGGCAACTTGCTTTAGCCCATCCGTTCCGTGGCTGAGCATATAGGTAAGCGCCCGCACAAACATACCCATCTGACCATGGAACGCGCACATGCGGCCAAAGCTTTGCGCACCGTCCCCAGCCGCATCCTCGACCAGCTCGAATCCATCCTCGCCAGAGACAATGAACGGCAAGGGCGCAAACGGCGCGAGCGCTTCGGACAGGACAGTGGGGCCAGACCCCGGACCACCGCCGCCATGGGGCGTGGAAAAGGTCTTGTGCAAATTGATGTGCATCGCATCAACACCAAGATCACCCGGGCGCACACGGCCAACAATCGCGTTGAAGTTTGCCCCATCGCAATAGAAATAGCCGCCCGCCTCGTGGATCGCGTCGGCAATATCCTTGATGTCGGTTTCAAACAGACCGCACGTGTTTGGATTGGTCAGCATGATGCCAGCAATGTCCGAGGGGTCTTCGAGTTTGGAACGGAAATCTTCCATATCCACACGGCCACGCGCATCAGCCTTGATCTCGTCCACCTTGAAGCCGCACTGAACGGCGGTGGCGGGATTGGTGCCATGAGCAGAGGCGGGCACAAGCACGCGGGTGCGGGCTTCGCCCTCGCCGCGCGCGATCAGCGCCTGACGGATGGCCAGCATGCCGCACAGTTCGCCATGGGCACCGGCTTTCGGGCTCATGGCGACGGCTGGCAGGCCGGTTAGCGTTTTGAGCCATGTGGCCAACTCGTCGATTAGCTCAAGCGCGCCTTGCACGGTGGCTTGCGGCTGAAGCGGGTGAACATCAGCAAAGCCAGCCATGCGGGCGGCTTTTTCATTCAGGCGCGGATTGTGTTTCATCGTGCATGAGCCGAGCGGGAAGAGGCCGAGATCGATGGCGTAATTCTTCTGGCTGAGGCGCACATAATGGCGCATGGCTTCAGGCTCGGAGAGGCCGGGAAGGCCTGTCGCCTTTTTGCGGGTCACCCCGCCGAGCCGGCTCGCCCTGCCCTTTGGCGCTGGCAGGTCTACGCCTGTTGTGTCTGGCGTGCCGATCTCGAAGATCAGGTCTTCGCGCTGTTGCAACCCACGCGAGCCGGAGACGGTGGTAATCGTCTCATTTGAGGAGACGAGTGTTGGCGCGGTTGGACGCCCTGTTGAATTCATGGTCATT
>CAZMMU010000037.1:19950-25110 GCA_964567455.1 uncultured Hyphomonas sp. | reverse complement strand
AAGAGAAGCGCATCCCCAAAAGTGGACACCGGTTTTGGGATAAGATGCGCGCCAGACAAAGAGAAGCGCATCCCCAAAAGTGGACACCGGTTTTGGGATAAGATGCGCGCCAGCGAAAACCCTTAAGCCGCGATCCGTTCGTCGATGATCTCTGACAGGGTGACCCCCAATTGGCCGTCCGCAATGACCAGTCGCCCGCGGGCCATCAGCCTGTCTGAAACATAGATCAACACATCGTCGGAAATGCGGCTTTCAAGCGAGACAACCTCGCCGGGGCTCAGCGCCATGAGTTCCTCGATTGGAATGCGCGCTTCACCGAGCACAATGTCAACCTGAACGGGCACATCCATCAAGGAGCGGGCGAGGGCGGGATTGGCGGCTTCGGTCATGATATAGCTCTCATAATCGCAATAGAAGACAGTATCAACGCGCAAAGGTTACTGATCTGCAAACAGATCGCCCTGTCCGGCAACAATATGCGAACAGGCGCCGATGATCAGTGTTTTCACCCGGCTTGCTTCATCTGGCGATAGAGCCACCCGTTCGAGACATTTTGCAAGCTCTAGCAGTTCCCCCAGTGCGGAGGTCAACTCGTCTGACAGTGTCTCATACCGCGTATCCTGTTGGAGTGCGTATTGCTTGTTGGCCGCCTCAAACCCCTGCGCGCGGGCATTGGCGAGCAATTCAGCCAACTCGCTGGCCGTCACAGACACCGTATCCAGCCGGTCAGGGTTCGCCGCCTGTGTGTCAGGCGCTTCAAAATCGCTCCGGAATTCGAAATCAACGAGAGAGGCGAGCGTGGTCATGCGATCAAATCTTCATCATCGAGCAGCGTATTGTCGAGCGGCTCCTGCCGGATATGACCGGTCTCGATCAAATGCCTTGCCAGAATGACAAGATCTGTCCTGGCCGCATCAACATCGGCACGCCTGACCGGTCCGATGGCAGCAATCTCTTCGACCAGCACGTCGCGCGCGCGCGCTGTCATATTGCGGAAGATCGCATCAGCCACAGCGCCCTTGGTGCCTTTGAGCGCCAATGTCAGGGTCGCCCGGTCAATCCGCGACAGAAGGGTCTGCAGACCCGCTGGCGCGAGTCCGGCAAGATCTTCGAACCGGAACATCAGCTTACGCACCTGCTCGCTGGCATCGGCATTTCTGGCCTGCAAGGCTTCCAGCAATCGGTCGCTCTGCTCGGTCGGTAGAATATCGAAGATTTTGGCAACCGCGGCGTCGCCATCCAGCGGGGCATCAGTTTCGCTTAAACCAAGCTCGGCCTCGAACAGGTTTTCAATCGCCGCAATCGCATGGGGGTGAGGCCGGCCCATCTGCAAGATGAGGTGTAAGCTTTGCTCGGCCAGCGCAGGCGGCAGGCAATCGAGCAAACCGGCAGCCGCTTGCGGGGTAAGCCGTGCAAGTGTGAGCGCAATAAGCTGCGGATGCTCATGCGCCAGCATGGCGTAGAGCTGGCTTGCGGGCAGCGCGGACAGCTTTTGCCAGATTGGCAGAGCGCCATGATTGGCGGCCTGATCCAGCAGAGCCTGCGCCGCCGCAGCATTGGCGGTGTCATCGGGCGGCAACTGATCCATAATTTTTCGCAAAGCAGCACTGTCAGCAGCGCTCAATTGTGCCCAGATCGGGGCTGCGTTCGGACCAATCGCCCGCAACAGTCGCGCCGAACGGGTTAAGCCGTCCGAATTCGAGGCATCCGTAAATGTCGAGAGCGTGCGTGGTGTCATTCGGTGAACCCTCTGGCGCGGATCCACCGCTCTATGACTTTTGCGGTGACATCGGGATTGTCTTTGGCAAAGCTCTGTGCATTGGCCAGCGATCGTGGTCCGGCCTCAGTGGCAGTGCCGTCGATCGGGGTGAGACTGGGCGCGGTGTCAAAGGGCGGCGGCGGCGCAGTCGCCAGCGTACCCGGCGGGTACGCCGCCTCCCGGCGTGAACGCGCCGCAGCCTCGAAGAGCGATGACATGTCGTCTTCTGCGTCAGACCGCGTCGCGCGCATGCCAAAAGCCAGAAAGAGGCCAAGCAGTGACAGGAGTCCAAGCACGGATAATTCTGCAAGCTCCGCCGGGGTTGGGTTAAACCCAGCCGGCTCGGCAAAGGGAAACTGTTTCAGTATGGGAGCGGCGCCGGTGGCGCTTATGGTCTGGGTGATGTCCGTCAAGCGCGCCGCAATCGCACGGTCAACCATGCCTTCGGGACCGTTTAGCAGGATGAGGACATCCCCGCTTGCTGTCTCGCTGATCTGCGAATTACCCGGTCCAACAATGGCCACGACAATTTCAGATAAGGGGTGCTGGCTCGAAGCGTCCGTCGGACTTGAAAAAATCGCGACGCAACGCCAACCCAGCAACCCCAGAGCAAGCACGCAAAGGCTCCACACCAGCCAGGGCTGTGTGGAACTTTTGGTCGCGGATTGATTTGGCATACGGCTCACCGGACCCTCCTTGTCCCTGCGCATCTGGCAGGTCCGAGCGGTCTTGGTAGCCCGTTAGCGTAAACACCGGTTTAATGGTGCTGCGCGCGTCTTAGCTGTGACGGCGATATTGCTGCAAGCGTGTGGCCCGTAGCCCCTTGGTGCCGTGGTCGGCGTAAAGGCGCAGCCAGCCGGAGAATTCTTCATCCGACAAGGAATAGCGCTCACACGCATCTTCCTTGCTCAGCAAGCCACCTTTTACAGCCGCAACAACTTCTGCTTTGCGACGCGTGACCCAGCGTTTGATGCCGGGCGGGGGGAGATCATCCAATGTCAAAGGCTGTCCGTTCGGGCCATTGACGCTCAAAGTATGGGCATTCTGCTCAATCATTTTAATCCACCTCACAATCGGGACAGTTCTTGTCTCTTGCCGTCATCATTACAGGATGGGACTTAAAACGAGCCTCAAGCTCATGTGTGAGTTTTCATGAAAATTCGTCAGGTCTTTGCAGACCCCGTTTGCATTTTGTTGGCAAAGCTGTGCCGCTTTGGCGCATGAACGCCCATTCATGCAGAAAAAACCCTTTAGATACGGTCGGCAGCACACAATCAGGCGGATTTGCCCCAATCTTCCGAAAACACCTCTCGGAAAATTAATTTGGAAAAATTATGCCGTTTGCGTCGAGGAGATAAATCCGCCGCCCAATATCCGGCTTTGCCCGTCAATATCGTAGAGCACGCAGGCTTGCCCCCGCGCCACGCCTTCTTCGGGCGTATCAAACCGGACCGATGGCACTCCGCCGCGCATCTCCAATCGCGCAGGCAGCGGCTCACGCGTCGAACGGACACGCGCCAAAACCCGCGCCCCGGCGGCACAGGCCTCCTCCAGCGTTTCATCGCCGAGCCAGTTAAGCTCTTCGAGGGTCAGTGACGCCGTTAGCAAAGCCTCACGATCGCCGACAATCACTTGCCGCGCGGCCGCGTCTATCTTGACCACATAAAGCGGCTCACCTGTCGCCACACCCAGCCCGCGCCGCTGGCCAATCGTGTAATGGATCACGCCCTGATGCTGGCCCAGAACGCGCCCATCCAGATGCACAATGTCCCCGCCGCGCCCTGCGCCCGGCCGAATGCTCTCGACCACTTTCGCGTAAGAGCCTTCAGGCACAAAGCAGATGTCCTGACTGTCTGGCTTGGCCGCCACCGGCAAATCAAACCCGTCCGCCAGCGCCCGCACCTCCGTCTTCGGCAAATCGCCAAGCGGGAAGCGTAGAAAATCCAACTGTTCAGACGTTGTCGCAAACAGAAACCAGGACTGGTCACGGCTCGCATCATGCGCACGGTGAAGCTGCGGCCCGTTCGGGCCATCCGTCCGCCGGATATAGTGCCCCGTCGCCAGACAATCGGCCCCCAGCTCTTTGGCCGTCGTCAGAAGATCGGCAAATTTCACCGATTGGTTACACCGGATGCACGGCACCGGTGTTGCGCCCGACAAATACGTGTCGGCGAAATCTTCCATCACCTGCTCGCGAAACCGGCTTTCATAATCAAGCACATAATGGGCGATACCAATCTGGTCAGCGACATTGCGGGCGTCATGAATGTCTTGCCCCGCGCAACACGCGCCCTTTTTCTGGATCGCGGCGCCATGATCATAAAGCTGCAACGTGATCCCGATGACCTCATAACCTTCAGCCGCCAGCATCGCCGCGACAACCGAACTGTCAACCCCGCCTGACATCGCCGCCACAACGCGCGTTTCAGACGGCGGCTTGTCAAAGCCAAGACTATTGGTGCCGCCCGTATAAGGGGCAGGGGCATAGGTCATCTTACTCTCCAACGGGGCCAAAAACCCGTGCAGCTATGGGTGGGTCTATGTAGGGGAGCACCGGGCACGGGGCAAGGTAATTACAAAAAATGTAAGAAAAATTTGACATGTCAAAAATAATGTACATATAAGAGATGTAAGAAATATTATACATGGAGGTTGCTATGGCATTTAGAGAGAAGCTGGCTTGGGCGATGAGTATCGTGCTGACTTTGGCAGGCGGATTTTATGCGTGGGAAGTTATCGGTCACGGTTTGGTGCTGAACGCAGTACCGCCACCTTCGATCAAGCTTGCTTTTGTTTATGTCGGTTTTGTGATTATCGGAGCGATGATTGGTACGAGCAGCGTCGCCCTGCAGAATACTGAAGAAGCAAATGCCCCAGCCGATGAACGTGAACGGATTATTATCGATAGGGCGGGCCATTGGTCAGGCTATGTGCTGGCATTCTTTGCGGTAGCGGGAGCGCTTCACTATTGGAGCGATCAAGACGGGCACCTGATGTTTCACTGGGTGGTCGCCGGACTGATGGTGTGCCAGATTGCCGACTATGTGTTCCAGATCATCCTATTTCGGCGAGGGGGCTAGCCGATGCCCAAACGTCCCCCGATTACCAATCGTGTGCGTGAGCTCCGTGAGGCCCATGACGGCCTGTCCCAAGCGGCTTTGGGCAAAGCCATTGGCGTGACCCGCCAGACTGTGATCGCCATAGAGCAGGGGCGCTATTCCCCTTCGCTCGAAAGCGCCTTCCGCATTGCCCGCCTGTTTGGCGTCGGCCTCGAAGACGTGTTCGGCTGGGAAGGTCCCCCGCGAGGATGCGGCGGAGCAAATGTTCGAGGTGGCTAAATCAGCCCTGAGCTGGCGAAGCTACGTCCCATTGCGCCTCAGCGCAGGGGACAAACATCAAGC
>CAZMMU010000037.1:0-19850 GCA_964567455.1 uncultured Hyphomonas sp. | reverse complement strand
ACGTCCCATTGCGCCTCAGCGCAGGGGACAAACATCAAGCAAACTGCGGCGCAATCTTCAAATTCTTCGCCCAGCCGAGCTTTTCAAACACCAGCAGCGTCGTGCCATTATAGTCGAAAATCCGGTTAAACAGACCTTTGCGCGGCAGGTGCAGTGCGCTCGCCGGTTCGTCATGATGATGGTCGTGATACGCTTCACCGCCGGTCAAAAGCGCCATCAGATGGTCTGCCCAGCGCGGCGTCGGTAAATGCCCGAGCACATTGATGCCAAGCGTGGTGGCATGAAATTGCACCGCGCGGCCAATAATCACGCTGGCATGAATGATCCCGACAAGGATCAGCGAACCGCCCAGCGCCCATGTCGCCAGATAGGCCGCCGCCGGAAGCGCGACATGCACGAGCAGCGAGATCGAATTGTACTTATTGTCCAGAAAGCGCGCGGCCGCGTTCTCCTTGATCCAGAGCGGCATCGGGCGCTTCATGTCTTGCGGGTCTCGCCAGATGATCCAGCCGACCCACGCCCAGCGTTTGCTCTCAAACGGATTGTGCGGATCGCCCGGCTTGTCGGCAAAGCGGTGATGCTGAGAGTGATAATTCACCCAGTCTGTCACTTTGCCTTGCATGGCGAGGGCCAGATTAAACGCCACGATCACACGCCCGAACCCGGTAATCTCGCCCGCTTTATGCTGCCAGACCCGATGCATGGGCCCGATCCCCAGATTGCACAGGAATACCGCAAACCCTGCCACGCCTAGCCCAAGCGGCAGATAATACCAGCGCAAGTGTACACCAGACAGAAGTGCGCCCAGCAGGATCATCGTGGTCAGGAGCGCCACCCCCAAAGCCGGATAGATAAAGGCGGAAAAGACGCTCATAAAGCTGAAAGTGGTCCGGTTGCGCGGGATGCTTTGGGAGCGTGGCTGCATGGCAATATCCTGTGGTCTAAATCTGTGTTCAAAATAGATGACGCATGAGTCACCATTGACGCGGACTTTAGCGCGCACGTCAGGCACCGCCAAGCGCAAGTCGATCATTTAGATGTGAAACGCCAGAGCCGATGGGTTAACGGTTTAGTAATACCCCTCGGCGTTCGACACATTTTTGGGCCCGCGCATCGATGTCCAGATCGACCCGAAAATCCAGGCAAAGAACTCGACCACAGCGCGCGCAATAATTGTCGCCAACATGCCGAAAATCGTATTTTCGTTGATCAATGTTCGGAACAGGAAAGTGCCCTGCTCGTCCAGCCCCGGATTCCGGACATGCCCCTCAAGATAATTGGCAAGGTCCGAAAGCTGGTTCAAAAGCCCCGGAAAAAACATAAATCCGAGCAACATCAGCACAATCACCATGACGAATGTGGCGATGATTTTTGCCGACGCTTTTCCAAATAATCCCAGTATAGTGAGCATGCTAGACCCCTCATCTGTTACGCTTTGGCAACAAGTCCAGCACGAAATAGGTCTCCCGTCCATGATGAACCTGCGATATTTGCCGCGCTCATCACAGCGGTTCAGCCGGTCAGAACGGCCTAGCCATACGCGCCATAGGCTTGGCTGACGGCAAGCGTAATCTGGCGCAATTGGCGGTCAATCTGATCGAGCGGCCGAATAATCTCATCGTGTAACTCATCGTATCCATTGGCGTCTTCACTCGCCATGTGGCCTGTCTCGGAGATCTGGCTTAGGCTCGTCTCATCCCCAAGTGAGGCGGGGAAGATACTGCAAAGAATATTGACCGCCTCGCGCAGCTGCATCGCCTTGATCAGGTTCATAATATCGACAACCGACTCCTCATGCCGTCTGGACACCGTCGGCAGACGCCCCGCAAGCGAGAGCGCCTTCATCATCAGCGCCTGACGTACCGCGTGCAAAATATGAATGTCGAGCCGCCCCTCATGGCGCTCCGCCGAGGAGGGCACCGTTTCCATACTCGCCAGCATCGGATCGAACTTGCTCAGATCAATGCTCAGCGTATTGGCGACCTTTTCAATCGAACCTGTCGTTTGCCGATCTTGAAGCAGGTAGTAGATCCGCCGATAGGCGAGGGCATGATCCGTGTCCTCTGCGCGCGACAGCGCCACCCAATACCCCGGATCAAACACTTTGGAATAGGCCCGTAAAGCCGGAACGCTGGTTTTCATCCGAGCCGCAGACGCCAGCCGTACCAGGCCACGCAGGCGCGGAGACTCCCCGATCAGCTCGATCACCTGATCCTGCTCCCGCCGGAGCGCAGAGCCGATGCCTGCGGCCGTGTTCAATGGCACCCCGATTTGTTGCAATGATGCGTTGTGCGAGATGGCGCGCAGTGACCGTGGGCCTTGCGGGCCGGAGCTGCGTCGTCTCTGCCGCGAGCCTGCCTTGACCAGAAACCCGGTCGCAAAATCACTCAGCAGACGGCCATAATCGGCATTGTCAAACAAGCGCTCATGCCATGCGCGCAGCGCGCGGTAGAAATCCCAGACAAGATCTGTGCGCGTATAAAACGGATCGCGATCAGTGTCGCCGTCAGGGGCCGACAACAGATGCTCGGCAAAGGCAGCCATGGTTGAAGCGGCCAGCGAGGCATTGGCAAAGTGCAAGAACCCGTCGCCGCCCTGAAAGCTGACCTCATGCATCAGAGGCACATTGCGCTTGGCCGATACCATCCGTGTCCACTGGGTCAGCAGATGATCAAAGCGTTGTTTGAAACTGCCTGGCCACGCTCCGCGTCCCATCGACTCGCCATGCGTGTTGAAAATCAGCAAAGACAATCCGGCCTCTGCTCTGCAAACGGCCCTGGAGATGAGATTATGAATACGCTCGATCGCCATATCGGCGGCAACTTGCCCGATAAACCGGCCCGCATCCGAAAAGCCAAGCTGGATCGCCAGATAGCCGCGGGCCTTCAGATAGTCGAGATACACCGGCTCTGTCAGCAATTGCTCGATGAACCGGCCGCCCGTTTCCAGTGCTTCGGGCGTCTCGAACAGCGGAGAGATGTCGAGTTTTTCCGCGACGCCATACTGCTTGGCCAGATAGAGCGCGCCCATCACGGTCGCCGGATTTTCACTTTCAGCAATCAGGAAGCGGATCGAGCTGTCCGCATCGACATGTTTGAGCAATTGCGCACACATCATGAACTGGCGACGCGCCGTTGATTGCTGCAAAAACAGATCAGCGAAATTCACGGGCAGGGTGTCAGAGCCTTGGGCCAGATCCGCAAGCTGGCGTAGCGCGCCGCGTCCGGGGTCGCGATTCTCTGTCTCCAGCCCCAAATCGCGGCTGATTACGGTGCCAATTTGCGCGGCATTGAGGCGCAAATGAATGCGCGCTGTGCCCAATTGCAAAGCGTTGATCTCGGCCCGCAATACAGCCAGATCACGCGCGATCTCGTCGGGTGTTTCGCTGTCGTCGATGAACCCGTCCAGCGCCATAAGTATGTCCGACGCCGAGACGATCCGCGCGGCGTTCGGGCTGGTAATCGCGTTTGCCGCCGTCACCAGATTTTCCGGCATTGTGAGGTCCTTGGCAAACAGCGCCGCTTCCTCTGCGCTCAGCGCGTGTGCTGCCTGCATCCGCGCCGACAGTGCTTGCAAACTGGCCCCAAGCTCGCCATCCGCTTTGCCGGAAATATCACTTAGTCGCGCGGCATAGGAGCCCAATTGCGCCGCCTTTTCGGTCAGCCTGAACGCAAAGGATTGCGACCAGTGAATATCTGTCCGGCCATCAAGATCATAGCCGATCCAACTCGCAATCGTTGGCAGCTCCGGCTTCAGTGCCCGCCATTGATCGGCAAATGCCGCTCGCGCCACATCCACCACAAGTTCGGCATAGGCACGCAAGGCTGATTGGGCATTGCCTATGGCCGCTTGAGCTTCGCTATGCTCATGGCTCAAAGTGATCGAATTGGCCCAGATCTGATTGTCCTCGGCGAGCGCTGCGTTCAACGCGCCATGCGTGTCTTTGGTCGGCATCAAAACGTGTTCGGCGAAAGCGGCCCGCGCCGTCTGGGATAGGGCAAATGTCGGGTGCCCGGTAAAGACAATGCCGCCCTTGGCAGTTTCGACGGTCTGTCGATACTGCGCCCAGCCGGATTGCGCCAACGCTTCGAGACTGGCTCGTGGCGCGCCCCACGCATCATCCGATCCAATCCCATGCTGATCGCGAAACCGTTCTGCACGCTCATCGACAAGCGTCATGAAGACCTCTTGAACGGTTGCATCGAGCGCATCGATTGAAAGCGTACCACGCTCAAGATTTTGGAATAACTCGTTTGCATAAGCGAAGACCGAGTTGGCTTGCGGGTCTGTCTCTATCTGTTTCGCATAGCCGGACAAGGCGCTCTTGGCGGCGGCAACAGAGAGGTCGAACTTTGATGAAGATTGGGTCATGGCTGCCTTGTAACGAAATTTTCCGAGCCTTGTCCTGTGTTTTTTTGCATAGCCGATAGTCTTCTGCGCGCAGCCCCGGCATGGCGCGCTGGTTTGGCCGCGCCGTTCGATCATTGTGTGTGGCAGCAACACGAGCTCGTCTCGGCGGTGTGAAGTCACTTGATTTGTACTTGTAGCGTGGCGTCGGCATCTTAGCTGCACAATAAAAAACACGAAAGGATTCTCCCATGCATCACGCCGTCGAACGCTCAATCGCCCTTTGGAAAGCCCAGAATGGACCGTTCCGCAAAACCATCGGCAACACTGCCGAGCGCGCCGCTTCTGCATTTGCTGACGCCATGAGAAACCGCAGCCCGCTCTATATCGACTATACCGAGCGCCGCTGCGACTACACCTAGGCCCGTTCCCTGGCTCCCTCGCACCGGTCATGTCGGCGTCAGCGCCGCATGGCCGGATGTCAGGGCCCGTCAGGTTTCTGTGTGCGAGTGGGCAGGCGCGGCCTGTTTTTCTTCAAATGCGACCAGCAGACAGGCACCAATAATAATCGCTGCGCCAACATAAAGCTGCCATCCGGGCACTTCATCAAAAAAGACGAACCCCAGAATCGAGGCCCAGACGAGGGCTGTGTATTCAAGCGGTGCCAGACGCTGGGCCGGCGCAGTGCCATAGGCATAGCTCATCAGATACCACAGAACAGCGCCCATCGCTCCGAGCAGAGCAAACACCGGCACAAAAGCCAGCTCCAAATTCGGTAATGAGCCGAATACGAACGGCAATAGCATGAGCCCGGGAAAGACATTCGTAAACATCGCAATCGTCAGCGGGTCCTCCTGCCGCGAGCGCAGTCGGATCAGGACAAGGCTGACGGCATAAAGAAAGGCCGAGAGCAAACCGGCGCCCGCACCGAGCAGACGGTTTGTCCCCTCAGGCGCGCCGCCTGTGTTTGCAGACAGGGCCAATGCCGCCCCGCCAAACCCGATCAGGGCGGCCCCCAGGCTCCATTTGTTGATTGTCTCGCCAAGGATCAACGCGCCAAGCGGTGGCACCATCAACACGGCCGTAAACCCGAGAACCGTTGCTTCGGCCAAAGCCAATTGCGTAAGGCCCCAGAAAAACAGGAAAGCCGCAGAAATATGGATGCTGGTGCGCATAAAGTGAAACCGGATCGCCTGCCAGCTTGGCCGAGCCAGCCGCGCGAGCCGGTAAGCGGCCAGCATATAAATTCCGCCAAACATAAATCGCCAGGCCAGAAGCACAATCACAGGTACGCTCACAGCCAGGCCTTTGACCAGCGCATCAATCCCGCTGCCACCAAAAACACAAAGCGCCACGATCACAACGGGCGAGAAGAAACCACGCAAGTTCATAGTCGGCACCTCGCTTGATGCAACGGCCATGTCAATGCCAGCGCGCGGATAACCCGTTGCGTAAACTGTCCCGCACTCAAAAAAACACTGCGCCGAGCGACAGGTTTTCCGGCCTGGTCCGTTAAACCCTGTAGAACCAACCAGAAAGGACCTCCCATGACCCGGAAATATCTCATCATTTCAGCAGTTTTGGCGCTCGTGCCCCTCATCGCGATTGCGCAGCAAGACGGCGATGTACGGCCCGACCGTCCCGCTCTGACGGATCTTGATGCCAATCAGGACGGCGCAATTACGCGCGAAGAAGCGAGCGCCCCCCGCCTCGAACGTTTTGCGGAAATGGATTTGAATGGCGATGGCGCTTTGAGCTTCGAAGAAGCCGAAGCTGCGCGTGAACGCCGCATGGCCGAGCGACGCGCCAAACGGTTTGCCCGCATGGATGCCGATGGTGATGGAGCCGTCAGCGCGCAGGAATTTGCAAACCGTCGTCCCGGCCGCCGATTTGCGCGGATCGATACCGATGGCGATGACATACTCAGCGCAGAAGAACTTGCTGCACACACGGCCCGACATGCCGAGCGGTCTGAACGGTCTGGCCGCCGGGGTCATCGTGGTGGCCGTGGGTCGTAACGAGGGGCCAAGCCGGACATAGGCCCGTTTGTCTTGCGTGTGTCCGGCAATTGGTCTTTGACTGATCAGGATGACGCGCGATGATGAAGTCAAACAAATTGCCCGCGCAGCCGCAGGGGACAGAATGGCGATGCATGCCCTTGTCTCAGAACACACTCCGGCGATCTACCGCCTTGCATTCCGGATGCTCGCCAACGTGCAGGATGCAGAAGACGTGACCCAGGACGCGTTTCTTCGGGCTTGGAGAATGATCCCCAATTGGAAGCCAGAGGCGAAATTCGCGACATGGCTCCACCGGGTTGCTCTAAATCTCTGTTATGACCGCTTACGGAAGTCACGCGAACATTTGTTGGCTCATCTGCCCGAGCAGGCTGACATGGCACACAAGCAACCCGATGCCACACTTCAACGACGACAGATCGGGCAGGCAATGGACATAGCGATCATGGCCTTGCCGGATCGTCAGCGTGCGGCCTTGACGCTCACCGCATTGCAGGGGCATTCCAATAAGGACGCAGCTATGATTATGAACGTGTCTGTTCAAGCGCTGGAAAGCCTGCTGGCCCGCGCGCGCCGACAACTGAAAAAAGACCTGACGCCACTGCGAGAGTCCCTATGAAGCCGGAAATGACAGATCAAGACCTCGATCATCTGCTCGCCGAGTTGACGCAGCCGGACGTGCCGGATGGACTAAGCGCAAGGATTATGGCCCAATTGCCCGCTCGCAAAACTGGCTGGCGTGCCATTGTGTTCGACCTTTTCGGATTGGATCAGGTGGCGATCCCTGCCGCTGGCGCACTTGCGTCTCTCGCCCTTGGAGTGTTCGCTGGATATGCGCTGGTACCAACAGACATTATGGGAGAAGGGGGGGATGAGGCGGACATCGCTCTGGCGCTTGCCTTCGGAACCGATACCTGGCTCGACCTTGCTGAGGAGACCAGTCGATGACACCCGAGCCGACAACATCCAAAAGACGGACATGGCCGCTGCTTGTATCGGTAGCCATAAACCTTGTTTTGGCGGGGCTGCTTGCAGGATTGCTTCTGAACCTCGGCAACCATGAACAGCCAAACCGGCGGCACGGCGCAGAGGCAGGACGTTTCGATCTCAGCCGCGAGTCGCGCCAGGCGGTACGGGATGCGTTTCGCGATGCACGCGAACGGTCTGCACAAGCGCAAAACAGTCACGAACAGGCGCGGGCTGCGCTACATGAAGCGCTCACCGCATCGCGCTTTGATCTTGAAGCGGCAAAATCTGCATTTGCAGCCCTGCGCGAGAGCGAAGCAGCCTTGCAAGCCTCCATGCAGAGCCATCTTATCGAAAAGATGGCCGTCATGTCTCAGGAAGAACGAACGCGGCTTGCCGAGCGGCTCCATCGGCGTCGAGGCAGACCGCGGCGTTGACGCCCGTTCAACCGCCAGACACGAGCATTGCCTGCAAAGTCGCCATATCTCCGTTAAGCCGGTTCAGATCAACGGGGCCAACAACGCCTTCGCGTCGGCCGCGATTATGATACTGCCATAGCGTCCACTCTTCTGTCCGCCAGGTCGGCTCTCGCAAAATCGAGCGGACCCAGAACCGCTCGCCTGTCATCTCCCTCAGATGCGCATCGTGGAATTGCCGCGTCGTATAGATGATTGGGCGCACGCCATAATGCGCTTCCAGACGACCAAGAAAAACACGTGCCTCCTCGGCAGGGCGCTCCATTGTCGGTCCTTCACTGCATGGCCCCATATGCTCTATGTCGAGGGCAGGAGGGAGGTCACGATCAAGCGCGCCCACCGTGGCAATAAAGTTTGCCGCCTGAACCTCGGCGGGTGTACAGAGCGTGAAGAAGTGATAGGCCCCACGCGCAATCGATGTCCGCTTCGCCGCGCGCCAGTTTTCGGCAAAGCGCGTATCCACCCAATCTCCGCCTTCGGTTGCCTTGATATAGGCAAACCGCACCTCATCACCAGCCAGCGTGTCCCAGTCAATGACGCCTTGATGATGGGACACATCGACACCAACTGGCATCGGCCCGCTGAGCTCCGTCTGGGGCGCAAGTGCGCGCGCAGCGAGTAAAATCACAACGAGCAGGAACAGCCCCGCGCTGATCATTCGCCGCGTTCGCCACTTGGGACGCCATGTCATACCTGTTCTTTCACTGCCCGTCCTTAGGACACACCTTAACTTCGGCGAGGCCAAGGCCAAAATCAGGCATTGCCTGATACCCCGCTCAAGAAAAAGCCCGACACGTGAAACACGCATCGGGCTTTTGCTGATCTTCTCCGAAGCGGCCTAAGCGGCTTTCGCTTCCTTCTTCGGCTTTGGATCGCGAAGCACATAGCCGCGACCCCAAACAGTTTCAATATGGTGCTCGCCGCCTGTCGCTTTGGCCAGTTTCTTGCGCAGCTTACAAATAAATACATCAATGATCTTGAGTTCAGGTTCGTCCATGCCGCCGTAGAGGTGATTGAGGAACATTTCCTTTGTCAGCGTCGTGCCTTTGCGCAGCGAGAGCAGCTCAAACATCTGATATTCTTTACCGGTCAGGTGCACGCGATCATTGTCTACTTCGACGGTTTTGGCATCAAGATTGACCAAAATGTCGCCCGTGCGGATCACGCTTTCCGCGTGGCCTTTGGAGCGGCGGACAATGGCTGTGATGCGAGCGATCAACTCGTCCTTGTTGAACGGCTTGGTCAGATAGTCGTCTGCGCCGTACCCCAGCGTTTTAACCTTGGCTTCAATGTCCGGATTGCCCGAGAGGATCAGCACAGGCGTGTTAATCCGTGCCATCCGGAGCTGTTTGAGAACATCATAGCCAGAAATATCGGGCAAGGAGAGGTCAAGCAGGATAATGTCGTACTCGTACACTTTACCAAGATCGACACCTTCTTCACCCAAATCTGTGGTGTAGATATTGAACCCTGCTGCTTTGAGCATCAGCTCGATGCTGCGGGCGACGGCGGTATCATCTTCAATAAGAAGGACGCGCATGTTCCCCTCCTGAATTTATGCCGAAGGATATCGGCGGTTTGTCTCTTACAATCGTTAACGTCAAATTGTGTGCTAAAGGTTAATAAGTTCCCAAAGCTGGTTTGTGAATCCCTCCAAACACTTTTTCTTGCAGTAAGTTGATTTGAGTTTTATGCCGCTTCCGCGCGATAAACAGGCAATATCCGGATCGAAATGGTTGCCGAAAATTGAGCGAGATTATTGCGTAAGTATTTGATAATTATAATATTACTATCGGGTATGGGTCATATCTCCCAAGCCCGGCAGGTCGATATTATCCCTGAAGCTGACGCTCAGAGCGGCGAACAGTCAGCGGCGGCAACTATTGTCAGTTCGGTACCAGGAAATATCCAGCACCACCCAAATCCGGGGGATGATTTTTACTTATTCGCCAATCAATCCTGGCTGTCAGAAGTAGAAATACGCACTGATTCTCTCTCTGCTGGCGCTGTAGACGATGCCCGCCGCCGCACCGAGGCCGATATTGCAAGGATTGAGATGGACCTGTTGGCTGGTATCTGGCCCGCAGGCAGTGCCGAGCGAAAATACCAGATACTCTACAACGCATTCCTTGACGAGCGGCGTGCGGAGCGTCTGGGCCTTAGCCCCATTCGGGATGGGTTAAGAGGCATCCGTCAGGCTCGAACCCATTCCCAGATTGCGGTCCTGCTTGGTAATTATAGTTTGAACGCGGGCGGACTGTTCGATGTGACGCTGAAGGTCAACCAACACGCAGGCCAGGCCTATGTCCCAACACTTGCCCCCGCCAGGCCGCTATTCGGGCTGGCAGATCTATACCTCCGAGAGGATGCCCATGCGGTTGCCATGCGCGAGCAGGGGGCTGAGTTGCTGGTCTATTTGCTCAGGCAGGGACCGAGCCGGTTCAACGCGCGCGCGCGGGTCGACGCAGTTCTTCGGCTGGAAACACGGCTCGCCCGCCTGGCACCTGTTGCCAATGCCGAACGTGACCCAACGCGTAACCAGCGCCTCGTGTCCAGGGAGGACCTCGCCGAACTCGCCCCGCGCTTTCCATGGGCCAACTATCTGGCCTCGCAGGGCCTGGGCGGTCATATCCAATTGGGGCTTGCGCCCTTTGGTGATCTGAATGCCGTCGCAGAGGTCTTTGCCGAGACGCCCGTATCGGTCTGGCGCGATTATCTTCGCTTGCGCCTGATGATCAGGTTCGGTCGATATTTGTCCGAAGATATCGCGGTTGTGACCGAGAGACTAGGGCAGTTACGGGCGGCCACACCCCGTCCAGTGCCCTCTCGTCAAGAACGCGCCAGCCATTTTGCCCAGTGGATCCTGCCTGATCTGCTCACCCGCAAATATGCCCAATCCCACCTAACCCCCGAGACCATTGACGCAGTCGAAGACATGGCCGAGCAGATCCGCAGCATCTACCGCCAACGTATCAGCGCCGCCGATTGGCTGGGCCCGCAAACCCGCGCTGCCGCGCTCGAAAAGCTCGACTCCCTGCAATTCATGATCGGGGTGCCGCCAGACTGGAATGCCTATCCGGCCGATCGATGGGCCAATACAGACATCTTCGCCTACGCCTATGACAAGCTGCTATCGAGACATTTGTCCAATTTGGCCCGCTATCGTGAACGCCCGCCAGAGGGAGGGCGCGACATTGAAGCCTTGCGCCGGAACATCTTCTTTTCTCCCGTGCAGGTGGGCGCCTATTATCTGCCTCGCTTGAACGCGGTTATCCTGCCGGCAGCCTATTTACAGCCGCCCTTTTTCGACCCCGACGCTGATCTTGCCCAGAATTATGGCGCACTCGGCACAACGATTGGTCACGAGATCGGGCACGCTTTTGATGATCAGGGCTCGCAATACGGCCCGACAGGCGCGTTTGAGAACTGGTGGAGCCCGCAAGACCGCGCCCGTTTTAATGACTTGGCCAGGCGCCTTTCGTCACAATTCGCAGGCTTTGAAGCGGCCCCGGGTGTTCCGCTGGACCCACAGCTGACCCTTGGCGAGAATCTGTCGGATTTGGCCGGTCTCGAAACCGCCCTTGATGCGCTGCTGGCGATCAGCGCGCAGGCAGGCAAGCCAATGACCGAAGAGGTCAGACGCGCAACGCTTCAGACGTTTTTTCTCAGCTATGCCGACAAGCGTCGCCGGATCCGTCGACCTGAAACAGATCGCCAATTCGCCCCGCGTGACCGTCACAGCCCGCCCCATCTCCGGACCAACATAATTCTGTCCAATATTGACGCGTGGTATGAAGCGTTCGGCGTGCGCGAACGGCACGCGCTCTGGCGTCCGCCCGAAGCGCGGCTGTCACTCTGGTCCCAAGATGACTGATCAGCCGTTTAGCGGAATGCCCGATGGGCTGCCGATCAGGCCTTGGGCGATTGCCAATGCGTCCTGAATGGGTTGGGCATAGGGGTCGGTCGAAATCAAAGTCTGCTGACGCCTGATCGCATCACGCACTTTCTCGTCCCGCATTACGATGCCTGCAAGCCGTGGCCGGAAGCCGAGAAAGGTTTCGCAGGCTCGGGCAATTGCTTCATGCGTGCGCTGTCCGGCAGGTCGGGAATCCGCCTGATTGATCGCGATGACGGGCTCGACTTTTGGCGCATAGCCGCGCAACACTTTGATGAACGCATAGCCATCAGTCATCGAGGTGGGCTCATCTGTGATCACCATCACAGCCTTGTCCGCTGCGCGAGCAAGCCGCATGCAATTGGTTTCAATGCCAGCGCCAAGGTCTACAACCACTTGATCATATTGCAGAGCCAGCGCGGAAATACCCGCCGCAAGACGCGCAACCTCCTCTTGTGGCAATTCGGCCAACGCACCAGAGCCAGAGCGACCGGGCAAGACGTCAAATCCGCCATCGCCAGCGCCGCCATCTACAGGCGTTACCGCATCATCAAGCTCGACCCAGCCCGCGATCACCGCGGCCAGATCTGTTTCAGGTGCAATGCCCAATTGGACATCGACATTGGCGAGCCCGAGATCACCATCGACAAGCAGCGTGCGCTTGCCAGCCTTGGCGAACGCGCTTGCAAGCGTGATCGACATGAATGTTTTGCCAACGCCGCCTTTGCCAGAGGCGACAGCGACGATGGATGCAGGCTCGACGCGGGGCTGATGGACAGTCGTGGCGTCCATCGATTTGCGCAACATGAAGCTCATGACTTGGCTCCTCTCAGAGCATCCTCGCCACGCGCATCCTCGATCAGGAGTGCAGCGAGGCGGGAAGGCGCAGCAGGCACAAGGCCGCCGCCGATAAATGGGGTCACCGCCAGATGAGATAGTGAAATTTTCGCCGCTGTCAGTGCCGCGATAATGCCGCCACGTCTGCGGGCGACATCAAGTTTGGTGACGATGGCGCGCTTGATGCCCGCGCTGGCATAAGCACGGGTCGCTTCGGCTTGATCTTCCGGATGCCCTTCGGCTGATATGACGAGCACCGGCTCGGCACCGATAGCCCCGACAAGGTCTTTCACCCGGGCCAGATCTTCGCGGTCAAATGGCAGGATAGACGGCAGATCGATGACGCAACGCTCATTGTTCCGGTTTACCTCGTCCATCAACGAGAAAAGCGCGTCGGGATCTGAGGCGATCCGCACTTGAGCCCGCTCCCGTTCAAGATAAGCCGAGAGCTGCTCGCCGCCCGCTGTTGCATCAAAGTCTGCGGCAACAGGCAGGATTTCCGTGTCTGCAATCGCCGCGCGCCGCGTCAATTTCGCGCCTGTCGATGTCCGGCCATGACCCGGCGGTCCAATCAGGACAATGTTCTTGTCAGGACGGGTAGGCACTGGATCAAAATCGATCATGGCTTCAAGGCCGGGCACCATTGCTGCGACCGGGTCCGATTGGGTCGTGTCTGCGGCATGTAAGACGCGCTCGACAAAGCGGCGCGGTGCGCCATGCCATTGAAGGGCGTCCCTTAGTCTCTGGGCGATCAAGCTATTATCTGGCGACGCCGCGCTGTCATTTGCAGCCCCGCTCATGAACATAGGGCGGTCGCCGCCGTGCCGTTTAAGGCCATCGGTTGCGGCGCGCACCTCGACCCGTCCATCTATTTCACGCTCTGACAAGATCACCGCCTTGTCGCCCATTTCCGCAAATACCAGCGCGCGGGCGGCGTCGAATGTTTCAGCTGCAAACATCTTCATGCGCATGAGAACACGTCCTTTCCAGTTCACCCTAGGGTGTCGCGAAATGGTTAACAGAGCGTGTCGAATTGTTAGGATTTGGCAGATTCGTCCGTGAAGAAAGACGGGCTAAGGAATAAAGACCGTATATTCAACTGTCACGCCAAAGTCTATGACCCCCAATGAAAGATCGTATCCGGCAATGGTCGCGCCAACGAGCGGATAGCTGACATCAAACCGGACCGATTGGTCAGCAATACTGCCGGGCGTTGCCGCCGTGCGCTGATTACCGGCAAAAACGGTTGTCGGCGTGTTTTGCAGATCGAGCAAATCGACCGGTGTCGAGAAGCCTTGCTGTTCACCGCCCGTGTGCGGTGGCTGCGCAGATGCGCCATAGCTGAAGCCGTCATCGGTGCGCTCGGCGCCAACAGGCGCCACTTCCATCAGGACGTCGACGAGCCCGAGAAAAGCATTGCTGAAACCCGTAAAGACCGGGTCGACCTGCACATCGACAACTTCCGCAGAAATGCTGAACGGTGCATTAGAAGCCACGTAAAAGCTGGTCCGTGGCGTAGACGCGTTCACATCGAAATCCGCATCAAGCTGGAACGGGCTGAGCGAGTCTCCGGCATCCAGAACGCCATTGGCATTCGTGTCGGTGTCAAAGTCACCCGTTGACGACCCCGTAAAGGCAAGCGGGAAGCCACCCGTGCTCGGATTGTTATTGGTCGAAACCAGAGATCCCGTCACCACAGTAAAAGCATCGTCTGCAATCAGATCTGTACTTTGCGGCCCATCGCTCCGAATGACGAAATCGGCCACAATAGGCGCATTACCGGCTGCGTCGGCGCTCCAGACGATGACCATCCGCTCAATGTCGAATAGCACATTGTCCTGCACATCCGCATGGGCTGGCGCATTCACAAGCGCTGCGACACAAAGCGCGTATTTGAGGGTCGAACGAAAGGTCACGTAATCCACCTGGCTACAAAATCTGGTCCGGCAAAATAGCCACACTGAACCTTGGATAACAAAAGCAAGTTCCGTTTCCCTTAAGAAGAGCCCTCGAATTTTCTATTAAATTTTGCAGTTTATCGCTCTACGGAACGAAAACCGTAAACAGGATTTCCGGTGCGATCTCGCCTCTGGACGCCCGGTCCGTATCCAGCGTGATGTCGAAGCGGACCGACTGGTCAACAATCGAACCAGATGTCGCCGCTGTTGGTTGGTTCCCAGTAAATACCCGCGTGCGGCTGACAAGATCTGCAAGGGAGCGCGCATCTTGCGCCGTGCCACCTGTCGGCCCTTCGGTATGGGGATATTGCGCGTTCGCGCCAAATGCCTCGCCTCGGCCAAGATTGGCCCGAAGCCCAAACCGTGTTGCCCGCAGCGCGTCTGCCGATAGCCCGGCATCGCCAATGAGTTCCGCATCGATGGAAAAGCCCGTATTTGAGGCGACGTGGAAGTTCATATATGTGTCGCTCAGCGCGACAAGATCATCGTCTTTCAGAGGGACAAGATGTCCGGTTACGGGAATTTGCGGAATGGGCCCCAGCGCGGCTGAGGTCGCTGCAATGGTTGGCCTTACACGCATCTTTTTTCCGATACGCGCCGTCGCGCGCCCGCTGGCGCCCCAGACGATCACGACTCCATCAATCTTGAAATGAGGCGTGTCCACGATATTGGCATGGGCTGGCGCGCAGGCCAGAATGAACATCGCTGCCGAAGCCAAAAAATACGCGAACTGGCTGGCGATCCGGACCATGCTTAGACACTAATCCTATTGCGTCTCTACGACCGCTTGCACTTGAGCTTCTGAAGAAGCGGCCAGATCAGCATTGGAATCGTCAGTGATCAGCCAATAGGAGATAAACCCGATATAAACGGCGAGCATGAAGCTCAGAAACACAATCAGCAGGGGGGTTCGGCGCTGATCTGTCGAAGCGGATGACGGGCCTGAAATTCGTGGGATGCTTGAAAGCGGCATGATTGACTCCCTCCAATGGTGTTGTTTTCAATGATTAAGCAAACCCCATGCCACCCGTTTTCAGCGCTCAATTTCGCTCGCAATGCTTGACGCGCAAAGCGCTGCCCCCTAGCGCTGTGGCCAAGACAGAACCGGTTTACGAAAGGTGTTGAAGATGAGCGATGCGTGGAACATGCCCGAGGGCAATCTGATGGCCGGAAAACGCGGTCTCGTCATGGGCGTGGCAAATGAGAAATCCATCGCTTGGGGCATTTCTCGCCAACTCGCAGCTCAGGGCGCCGAACTTGCTTTCACCTATCAGGGCGAAAAGCTTGAGCGCCGGGTTCGCCCCCTCGTCGAAAGCATCGGTCAGGATTTCATGATCCCGGCTGATGTGACAAATGACGACGAAATGGACACCGCTTTTGCCACCATCAAAGAACGCTGGGGCAAGATCGACTTTCTGGTCCACTCCATCGCCTTTGCCGGAAAAGAGGAACTTCAAGGCTCCATGGTTGCCAACACCACCCGCGAGGGTTTCCGGCGCGCCATGGACATTTCGGTCTATTCCTTCATCGATTGCGCCCGTCGCGCCTCTGAGATTATGCCCGATGGCGGCTCAATCATCGCCATGACCTATCTCGGTGCCGAGCGCACCGTGCCCTCCTACAATGTCATGGGCGTGGCCAAAGCTGGCCTCGAAGCCGCCACCCGCTACGCCGCGCGCGACCTCGGCCCGCAGGGCATCCGCGTCAACACCATCTCCGCTGGCGCGATGAAAACACTGTCGCTTGCCGGCATTCGCGGCGGCAAATCCCTCATGGGCACCGGCCGCGACTGGTCACTCCTCAAAGAAGACACCAGCATGGAAGGCGTCGCAGGTTGCGCGCTCTATTTACTTTCGCCGCTCGGCCGCTCCATTGCCGGCGAGATCATCCACGTCGATGCGGGCTTCCACGCCGTTGGCGTCCCCGAATTGCCCGACGCAGCTAGCTAAGACGCCCGTTCATGGCCCGACAAAGAAAACGCAAAGGCGACCCGGTCCATGGCTGGCTCTGCCTCGACAAGCCGCTGGAGATGACCTCAACTCAGGCCGTCGGCGCGCTCAAACGCCTGTTCAACGCGGCCAAAGTCGGCCATGGCGGCACGCTCGACCCGCTCGCCACCGGCATCCTGCCCATCGCCTTCGGCAACGCCACCAAAACCGTCGCCTGGGCCATGGATGCCGACAAAGACTATATCTTCACCGTCGAGTGGGGCATCGCCACCGCCAGCTATGATGCCGAAGGCGTCGAGATCGCCCGCTCCGATGTCCGCCCGACAAAAGACGCAATCCTTGCCGCGCTGCCCGCTTTCATCGGCGAGATCGAACAAGTCCCGCCAAAGTTCTCCGCCATCAAAGTCGATGGCAAACGCGCCTATGATCTCGCCCGCGATGGCGAAGACTTCGAGCTTGAGGGCAGGGCGGTCACCGTCCACGATGCCGGACTGGTCGAAATCGTCTCGGAAAATGCCGCCACCTTCCGCGTCCGCTCCGGCAAGGGTTTCTACGTCCGCGCCATGGCCCGCGATCTCGCCCACGCCCTCGGCACCGAAGGCCACATCATCATGCTGCGCCGCGCCCGCGTTGGCGTCTTCAACGAACAAAACGCGGTCACCCTCGCCGAGCTTGAAGCTTTAGCCGAAGACAAACCCGCCTTGTTCGAATTCCTCGCCCCCATCGAAACCGCCTTGGAGACCATCCCCTTGGTCGACATCTCGCCGGACGACGCCGCCCAGATTTTCAACGGCCAACCCATCATGCTCCTCCCCCATGTTGTAGAGCACTGGAAAGACAACCGCTCCACCAATCCGGACGATGACCGCTTAGCCGTCGCCATGAACGGCGACCAAGCCATCGCCATGGGCGAAGTCCGCGCAGGGCGCTTCCAGCCGGTAAAGGTGTTTCCTGTTTAAAGGTGGACAAGTTGAGCCAATTAAATTGAGAGATAATGTCCGCTCCCGGCGTCAAAGGTGACGTTACCTTTTTCGCTGCGTCATTGCACGGCTCGACCGTGCAATCCATCTCGTGTGATTGCATTGGGCGATCGATTCTTGGGTCAATCCGGAAGAAGACGTGGGACGGGAAAATCAACCACAAAAAGGCGGCCCGAGCCACACCACCACAAAACCCTGATTCCCTCTTCCCAAACCGCTCAAAATGCGCCATAAGCCGCGTCATTCGTGGGACTTTCCCGCCTAAGCGTGGCTGGACGACATCTTGGCCACAGCCGTTTGGCGCGAAAATCCCGTGATTTGCCTTGAAAACAGGCGTGTTTTTAATCCGGCGTCCGCATTGGATGCGCGCCAATATAAGGAAAATGCGATGTCGATTACACCAGCCCGCAAAGCGGAACTGATCAAGAAATTTGCCCGAGCCGAGGGCGACACCGGGTCCCCGGAAGTTCAAGTGGCCATTCTGACCGAACGGATCACCAATCTCACAGAACACTTCCAGACCAACAAAAAAGACAATCATTCACGCCGTGGCCTCCTGACAATGGTCGCCACGCGCCGAAAGCTTCTCGACTATGTGAAGCGCAAGGATGAGAGCCGCTACAAGGCCCTCATCTCAGAACTGGGCATTCGCCGATAGGGCGGCCCACAGAACCCGCTGCGCCATTCGGGCCAGCGGGTTTTTTCGTAGGAAATGAAAGACAAAACTATGTTCGATAAACACACAGTATCGCTGGAATGGGCCGGCCGTACGCTAACGATTGAAACGGGCCGCGTGGCCCGTCAGGCCGACGGCGCAGTGCTCGTCACCTATGGCGACACCACAGTGCTCGCAACCGCTGTCTTCCGCAAGGAAGCCAAGCCTGGTCAGGATTTCTTCCCGCTGACCGTGAACTATATGGAGAAATACTACGCGGCTGGCCGTATCCCCGGCGGCTTCTTCAAGCGTGAAGGCCGCCCGACCGAAAAAGAGACGCTCACAAGCCGTCTGATCGACCGGCCAATCCGCCCGCTTTTCGTCAAAGGCTTCAAGCATGAAGTTCAGGTCGTTCTGACCGCCGTGTCATATGACCTTGAAAACGACCCGGACATTCTGGGCATGGTCGGTGCGTCTGCTGCGCTGGTGCTCTCCGGAGCCCCGTTCATGGGCCCAATCGGCGCAGCGCGCGTTGGCTATGCTGATGGCGAGTACATCATCAACCCGACGATTGACGAGCTTGAAGAGTCCGAGCTTGATCTCGTTGTTGCGGGTACGCAAGACGCCGTGATGATGGTTGAATCCGAAGCCAAAGAACTTTCCGAAGACGTGATGCTCGGTGCGGTGATGGCAGGCCACGAAGCCATGCAGCCCGTAATCGATGCAATCATCGAACTGGCCGAAAAAGCGGCCAAAGAGCCGTTCGAGTTTGAAGGCGCTGACTATTCTGCTGAACTCAAAGAGATTCAGGGCCTTGTCGGCGCTGACCTCTCCGCCGCTTACCAGATCACCGAAAAACTTGCCCGTCAGGAAGCGGTTGGCGAAGCTCGCTCAAAAGCGGCAGACGCGCTGGTCTCCACCGAAGACGACGAAAAGTCGATGAGCGGCGAGACCTTCAAAGCGGCCTTTAAGGAAGCTGAAGCAGCCGTGGTACGCGGCGACATCATCAAGACCGGTAAGCGGATTGATGGCCGTTCGCTCGATCAGGTTCGCCCGATCCTTGCCGAAGCACAAGTTCTCCCGCGTACGCACGGTTCAGCCCTTTTCACGCGCGGCGAAACCCAGGCGCTCTGTGTGGCGACCCTCGGAACGTCCGACGATGAGCAATTCATTGACGGCCTCGGCGGAACGTCCAAAGCCAAATTCATGCTCCACTATAACTTCCCGCCATACTCCGTCGGCGAAACCGGACGCATGGGCGGCACCTCGCGCCGCGAAACAGGCCACGGTAAGCTCGCTTGGCGGGCGCTTCAGGCGGTTCTGCCAGAGCCTGAAGAGTTTCCGTACACGGTGCGCCTTGTCTCGGAGATCACCGAGTCCAATGGCTCGTCTTCCATGGCGACCGTTTGTGGCTGCTCACTGGCCATGATGGACGCTGGCGTGCCAATCGCGCGTCCGGTCTCCGGTATTGCGATGGGCCTCATCAAGGAAGATGACGGGATTGCCGTCCTGTCAGATATCCTTGGCGACGAAGACCATCTGGGCGACATGGATTTCAAAGTGGCGGGCACGACCGAAGGTCTGACCTCGCTGCAAATGGACATCAAAATCGCTGGCATCACCAAGGACATTATGAAGACAGCGCTTGAGCAAGCCAAAGGCGGCCGTCTCCATATCCTCGGCGAAATGGCCAAAGCGCTTGAAGGCGCGCGCGAAGAACTCTCTGACAATGCGCCGCAAATGGAGATCGTGAAAATCCCGGTCGACAA
>CAZMMU010000036.1:0-25214 GCA_964567455.1 uncultured Hyphomonas sp. | reverse complement strand
AAATTATTAGAAAAGTACTCGTCTCCAAAACCGAGGGTCCCGGGTTCAAATCCTGGTGCCCCTGCCAGGCGGAATTTCATTTCCGAACAATATGCTGCAGTTGCGCAAAGCGACTGGCGCATGCGCGCGGCGTGGTCAGTGTTTGCTGGTCTCAAATGCGAGACCAGCTATCTAGTTCATCGTTGGAATAATAAACGCCTGATCGCCGACATCACCTTCGGGCCAGCGCTGGGTGACGGTTTTGACTTTGGTCCAGAAACGGGCGCCCTCGGTGCCGTATTGGTTGGTATCGCCAAAGGCAGAGCGTTTCCAGCCGCCGAAGCTGTGATAGCTGACGGGGACAGGGATGGGGACATTTACGCCGACCATGCCAACATTGACCGAGGCGGCAAAATCGCGGGCTGCGCGGCCATTGCGTGTGAAGATGGCAACACCGTTTCCGTATTGGTGTTCGGATGGCAGACGGGCGGCTTCTTCGAGGGTTTCAGCGCGGACAATTTGCAGGACCGGGCCGAAGATTTCCTCGTCATAGGTTTTCATGCCGGGTTTGACATTGTCAAACAGGCTCGGTCCTACGAAAAAGCCGTCTTCATAACCTTGCAGGGAAAAGCCGCGCCCATCGATCAAAAGGTCTGCGCCTTCTTGCTGGCCAATGCGAATATAGTCTTCGATTTTGGCCTTGTGGGCGGCGGTGACGACGGGGCCGTAATGGGCGTCTTTGTCGGTTGAGATGCCGACTTTCAGCTTTGCCACTTCGTCGCTGATGCGTTCGATAAATTCGTCGGCAGTTTTCTGGCCGACGGGGACGACGACGGGGAGCGCCATGCAGCGTTCGCCAGCCGAGCCGTAGGCCGCGCCAACGATGTCTTTGACGGCTTGATCCATATTCGCATCCGGCAGGATGATGCCATGGTTTTTGGCCCCGCCCATGGCTTGAACGCGTTTGCCGTTCGCTGTGCCTCGCGCGTAGATGTATTGGGCGATATCAGAACTGCCGACAAAGCTGACGGCCTTTACGCTTGGATGGTCGAGAATGGCGTCCACAGCCACCTTGTCGCCATTGACGACATTGAGAACACCTTCAGGCGCGCCAGCTTCGAGGAACAGTTCGCCCAGACGCATGGGCACGGACGGGTCTTTTTCAGACGGTTTGAGGATGAATGTGTTGCCCGCCGCTATGGCCATGGCGAACATCCACATCGGGATCATGGCGGGGAAATTGAACGGGGTGATGCCTGCGCAGACGCCGAGAGGTTGGCGCATGGAGTAAACATCAATGCCGGGGCCGGCAGCGTTCGTGTATTCGCCCTTTTGAACGTGGGGAATGCCGCAGGCGAACTCAACGACTTCGAGCCCGCGTTGAACATCGCCGCGACTATCGGCGACGACTTTGCCGTGTTCGAGTGAGAGGAGTTCAGCAAGTTCGCCCATGTGCTTTTCGAGCAGGTTTTTGAACTCGAACATGATGCGGGCGCGGCGCTGGGGATTGATGGCGCTCCAGGCTGGAAACGCAGCTTCGGCGGCAGCGATCGCTTTGTCCATCTCTGATTTGGACGCAAGGGCGACTTTGGCTTGGACTTCGCCCGTATTGGGGTTGTAGATATCGGCGGTGTTGCCAGATGCGCCGCTGACGGACTGGCCATTAATCAGATGGTGGATTTCGCGCATGGTTTACTCCCGATTATGCTGTCAGACGCTCTGTGTCTGGCGCCCGTAGACACGTTTTGTGCCCCGCTTGAAGGGGTTTTTAGCCCACTAAACCGGGTTTGCCCACAGTGATGATTTGCATTTGCCTCGCTTTTTGGAGTTGATCGCTCTTACTCGGCGTGGATCAGATGCCAAGCAGCGTTGGCGCGGTATGCGTATGGTTGTTTTGCAGAGAATCCCTTATGGATTTTCCATTGATTAACCAAATACCGGTTTCTGTTAAGAATAAGTGGAAACGAGCAGCTCGCGCGCAGGAGGCGCCTCATGTCTGATATTGAAGACACCGAACCAGGCAACATCATCAATGAGCCGATGAGCGAGGCGCTGTCCAAGCGGTATCTGGCTTATGCGCTGTCCACGATTACCGCGCGGGCGCTGCCGGATGTGCGCGATGGGCTGAAGCCTGTGCAGCGCCGGATACTCTATGGCATGCGGGTGCTCAAACTCGACCCGAATGGCGGCTATCGCAAATGTGCCAAGATTGTCGGTGATGTGATGGGTAATTTCCATCCCCATGGCGACGCGTCGATTTATGACACAATGGTGCGGTTGGCACAGGATTTTTCGGTGCGCTATCGGCTTGTCGATGGGCAGGGAAATTTTGGAAATATCGATGGGGATAGCGCGGCAGCCTATCGTTATACCGAAGCGCGGATGACCGATGCGGCCGAGCTTTTGCTCGACGGGCTGAACGAGAACGCTGTCGATTTTCGCGATAATTATTCAGAGACGGACACAGAGCCTGTCGTACTGCCAGCGGGTTATCCGAATCTCTTGGCCAATGGCGCGACGGGGATTGCCGTCGGCATGGCGACGAGCATTCCGCCACACAATGCTGCTGAAGCAATCGATGCGGCGCTGCTACTGATCAACAATCCCGATACCCCGACTGCGGATTTGCTGCGTGTGATGCCGGGGCCGGACTTTCCGACGGGCGGGGTGATTGTCGAGGATAAGGCATCGATCCTTGAAGCCTATGAGACGGGGCGCGGAGGGTTCCGGATGCGGGCGCGCTGGCGTGTCGAGGATTTGGGTCGCGGACAGTATCAGATCATTGTCAGCGAAATTCCGTTTCAGGTGCAGAAGTCGCGCCTGATTGAGCGGATGGCTGAGTTGATTGAAGCGAAGAAAGTGCCGCTTTTGGCGGATGTGCGTGATGAGAGCGCCGAGGATGTTCGGATTGTGCTGGAGCCGCGCTCGCGGACGATTGAACCTGCCGTGCTTATGGAGAGCCTGTTTAAGCTGTGCGATCTGGAAACGCGGTTCTCGCTGAACATGAATGTGCTGCATAAGGGCGCGCCGCAAGTGATGGGGCTGCGCGAGGTGCTTCAGGCCTATCTCGATCATCGCAAGGAGGTGGTTGTCCGGCGGGCGCAGTTCCGGCTCGACAAGATCGAGAAGCGGCTTCATCTGCTTGATGGGTATCTGGTTGCTTATCTGAACATTGACGAAGTGATCCGTATCATTCGCTATGAGGATCACCCGAAGGACGAATTGATCAAGACATTTGCCCTGTCTGATATTCAGGCTGAGGCGATCCTGAATTTGCGGTTGCGCGCTCTGCGCAAGCTTGAAGAGATGGAACTGCGCGGTGAGCATACGAAACTGCTTGAAGAGCGCGAGCAAATCCAGAAGCTGCTCGGCTCGACCAAGCGGCAATGGAAAGCGGTTGCGGGCCTGTTGAAAGATGCGCGCAAAGTGTTTGATCCGTCGAGCGAGCTTGGCCGCCGTCGCGCTGGCTTTGAAGATATGCCCGAGATTGATCTGACCGCAGCGCTCGAAGCATCAACGCCGAAAGAGCCGGTAACTGTGGTGCTCTCGCGTCAGGGTTGGATACGTAGCCTTAAAGGGCATGGACACGATCTGACGGCCACGAAGTTCAAGGATGGCGATGAGCTTTATCTTGCTGAGGAAATGAACTCGAATGATAAGCTGATCCTGATGGCGAGCGATGGGCGGGCGTTTACGCTGAGCGCTGACAAGTTGCCGGGTGGACGCGGGCATGGTGAGCCGATCCGGCTCTCGATCGAGCTGGAAGACAGTGTTGAAATTGTCACCATGTTCAAATTTACGCCCGACCGGAAACGGCTCGTTGCGTCAAGCGCGGGGTATGGATTTATTCTGCCGGAGAAGGAACTGGAGAGCACGCGCAAGGCTGGCAAACAATCTGTCAATTGCGCCAAAGGCGCCGAGCTTGTCGTTTGCGGCGTGGTCGAGGGTGACCATATTGCGGTGATTGGCACCAATAAGAAGCTGCTCATATTTGCGCTTGCGGATTTGCCGGAAATGAACCGCGGTAAGGGCGTCAAACTGCAAAACTTCAAGGGCAAGGACAAGCTTGCTGATGTGACGAGCTTTGCCGCTGAGGATGGGCTTGTTGCGATTACGGGCGGGCGGCAGCGCAGCTTCCCTGAATGGAAGGACTGGAAGGGAAAGCGTGCTCAGGCTGGCAAGATAGCGCCGAAAGGATTTCCGCGATCGGGCGTGTTCCACGGATAGATTTTGCGCTTGGTGGCGCTGTGGTCTATGATTTGGCGAGATTTAAGGGAGTGGGAAGATGAGTGCACTTTTCGTTTTGCTAGGACTTGCCGCATTTTTGGCGCTGGTTCTGGTTGTCATTTACAATGGACTGGTGTCCAAGCGTCAGACCTGTCATCAGGCCTTTGCGGATATTGATGTCCAGCTCAAGCAGCGCCAAAATCTGATCCCGAATCTGATCGAGACGGTCAAGGGCTATGCTTCGCACGAGAAAGAGACGCTGGACGCTGTGATTGCCGCACGTAATTCGGCGGTGAATGCGAAATCGGTTGGCGATGTCGCAGCCGCTGAAGGCGCGCTGAGCGGCGCGCTTGGCAAACTGTTTGCGCTGGCGGAGGCGTATCCGGACCTTAAGGCGAACACGAATTTTCTCGATTTGCAGGATGAGCTTTCGACGATTGAAGACAAGCTGGCCGCAGCGCGCCGGTTCTTTAACTCCGCAGTTCAGGACTATAATACGGCGACCGAGCAATTCCCTGGCGTGCTTGTGGCGAACTCGTTTGGCTTTGAGCGGCGTGAGTTCTTTGACGTTGGCGCAGACAGAGATGATCTCTCGCAGGTGCCTGAGGTGAAGTTTTAGACGCTTGGACTGATGCGCGACAAGTTTGAGACGCCTTTTGCAATCTGCACTTTAATCCTCGCGGTTCCGTATTTTCTGGGCGAGACTTCGTAAGCCTGTCTAGCTGGCCCCAAGGCTAGGCAACCATGTCGCAAGGGCTGGAATAGCCGCGACGGCAATGATCATGATAATTTGCAAGCCGATAAAGGGCAGCGCGCCGCGCCAAATGTCGAGGGTTTGAACGCTGTCGGGCGCTGCGCCGCGCAAGTAGAAAAGCGCAAAGCCGAAGGGCGGGGTCAGGAAGCTGGTCTGCAGATTGAGCGCCATCAGGATCGCCAGCCAGATCGGGTCGACGCCGAGGACGATCAGCGGCGGGGCGACCAGCGGCACGATGATGAAAATGATCTCGATGAAGTCGAGGAAGAAGCCAAGCACGAACATGACGAGCATGGTGATGGCGAGCGCGCCCCACATGCCGCCGGGCATGGCGGTGAGTACGCCTTCAATCATTTCGTCGCCACGGAAACTGCCCGTGAAAACCAGCGAGAAGAGGGATGCACCGATCAGGATGGTAAAGACCATGCTTGTGATGTGTGACGCGCTCATAAAGGCCGATTTTAGATGGCGGGCGCGGCGTAGGATCAAAAGTCCTGCGCCCAGCCCCGCTAACAATCCGCCAATGCAGGCGAAGGCGATGAATTGCGCGATTTTGTCGGCTGTGGTGAGCGTGTCTTGCTTGACCGACAGCTCGAAGCTCTGATTGAGGATGAGCAATAAAGCTGCGCTGGCGAGGCCGACAAACAAGAGCGGGCGCAGCTTTGTGGGTGTATCTTCCGATAGCCGGAACCCTGCGAGCAGGACGGCGCCCCCTGCGCCGATGGCGGCTGCTTCTGTGGGCGGGGTGATGCCAAGCAAGATGGAGCCGAGCACGGCGAAGATGAGCGCGATCGGTGCGCCGAGGCCCATGGCGATCTGGCGGGCGGTCAGAGGCGGCAAGTCGCTGACATCGGCAGGTGGACAGCTTTGCGGCCTGGTTATGGCGTTGAAGGCGATATAGGCAAGGTAGAGGCAGACCAGCAGCAGGCCGGGGATCAGCGCGCCAGAGAACAGGTCTTGCACCGAGATGGAGACGGCACGGCCGCCAAGGCCAGTTGATGCTTGTGCGCTGGCATTGGCGATGGCGTCGGCCAGCAGGATCAGGACGATGGAGGGCGGGATGATTTGGCCCAGCGTGCCCGACGAGGCGATGATGCCCGTGGCTAATTTGGGATCATAGCCCTGTTTGAGCATGGTGGGCAGGGCGATCAGCGTCATGGTGATGACCGTTGCGCCGACAATGCCAGTCGATGCGGCGAGCAGCGCGCCGACCAGGACAACCGCATAGCCCAGTCCGCCACGGATCTGGCCAAGCAGGCGGCTGGCAATGGCGAGCAGGTCCTCGGCCACGCGGCTGCGCTCAAGCACAACGCCCATAATCACAAAGAACGGCACCGCAACGAGCACGCCATTGCGCATGATGCCGTCAATGCGCGCCGGAAAATTCTTCAGATCGCTCAGGTAAACGACATCAAGCGAGATGCCGATAAGCGCAAAGACCAGCGCGACGCCGCCGAGTGTGAACGCGACCGGGAAGCCAGCGAGCAAAGCGCCAATGGCGACGAGGAACATTGAAATGGCGAGGATGACTTCAATTTCCATGAGCCGCCTCCGCATTTGAGGCTGGCGCATCAGGCGTGTCTGTGTGGCCGCGAAGTGTGAGCGCGGACCGCAGAGCCATTGAGAGCCCCTGAAGGGTTAGCAGGATGGCAAACAATGGGACAAGCGTCTTGAAGATGTAGGTGATAGGCAAGCCGTCAGATTCGCGCGCGCCCTCGAAATTAGCCCAACTGCGGATGAAAGACGGCGAGACGGACGCCCAGATGATGAGTAGGCAAATCGGAAAAAGGAGGAGGTAAAGTCCCGCCAGATCGACCGCTGCACGCTGTTTGGCGGACATGCCTTCGCGCAAGATATCTACGCGGACATGGGCGTCATGCTTGAGGGTGGAGCCTGCGGCGAGCAAGAACATGGCGGCGAAGCTGTAGATAATCAGATCATTGGCCCATGATGCGGACCAGTCGAACATATAGCGCCCAATGATGACAAGCAGCTGGACAGCCACCATAAAGATGGCGAGCGTCATGGACAGGCCAAGTGTCGCTGAGCTGATGGCGTCGAGTTTGGTGCGTAACCAGTTTGCAGGACGGGCGAGCCGGGCTGGCAATGCGAAGACCAGGAGCGGCAGGAGGAGCAAAGGCAGTGCGCCAAAGCCAAGCCATCGCAGGCCGGTTCCGAGGTTCAGGAAAAACTCACTCATGCTCGCCCCCGCGCCGCAATTTCGTTAGCTAGCGGCGGACTTCGCGCGCGGCATAGTATGGACCTTCGGAAATGCGGGCCCAGTCGCGCATCGATTTGAGCGAGGCTTCGAAGCTTTCATAAATGCGTTTCTCCAAGCCGTCTTTCCCGCTATCGGTGCGTACGTCGCGGGCTGCTTCTTCCATGGCAGCGACGACATCCGTCGGGAACTGTCGTAGCTCGGTGCCGTGTTCTTTTGTGAGAATGTCGAGATGGCGGGCATTTTCGTAGGTAAATTCGCCGAGACTTAAATGGTTTACGCTGTTGCAGACGCTGCGAACGATGGCTTGTTCGGTGGGGGTCAGGCTCTCCCAGACTTTCAAATTCATGCCGACGGCGAGTGAGGCACCCGGTTCGTGAAACCCTGGCCCATAATAATACGGTGCGTCGCGATAGAAACCGAGATAGAAATCATTCCATGGGCCAACCCATTCTGTCGCATCAATCACACCGGTCTGAAGCGATTGGGAAATGTCGCCACCGGACAGCGTGATGGCCGAGCCGCCGAGCGCGCGCAGAACATCGCCACCTTGTCCCGGAATGCGCATTTTCAGGCCGTTCAGATCAGATAGCGAATTGATCTCGCGCTTGAACCATCCGCCCATCTGGTGGCCGGTATTGGCCGCTTGGAAGGCGACAATGCCGAACTGTTTTGACAATTCATCCCAGAGCTGTTGGCCGCCTCCAAAGTCGATCCAGCCCATGATTTCCTGCGCGGTCATGCCGAATGGGACGGCGGTAAAAAACGGGTAGGCTGACGATTTTGTACGCCAGTAATATTCTGCGCCGTGATACATGTCTGCAGCGCCATCAGCTACCGCGTCAAAGGCTTCAAGTGCGGGGACCTGTTCGCCAGCGGCGCGGACGCGGACTTCGATTTGACCATCGGTTTGCAGCGTGATCTGTTCGGCAACGCGCTCAGCCGCCGAGCCGAGACCGGGCAGCCCCTTGGGCCAGGTGGTGACCATGGTGAGGCGTTTGCGTTTTCGCGAGACTGCCGGCGCGGCAACACCGTCCTGCGTCGCGTCGCCGCTTCCGCCGCAAGCTGCCACGCCCAGACCGAGCGCTCCGGCTCCGAGTAGCTTACGTCTGTTGATTTTGGTCATGCTGTGTCTTTCCAGTTTGCGGCGCGATTTGGGTCGGAGCGGAGGTTTCGGTCAGATCGAGATCTTCCCAGCGGTCGCCATTGAGCACTTCGAGCGGTCCGAAATCGCGTTTGTAAGCCATTTTGGGGCTGTTCTCGACCCAGTAACCCAAATAAACATGCGGTAAGCCGAGATCTGCGGTGCGTTTGATGTGGTCGAGGATGACATAATTGCCAAGTGAGCGCGTGGCAAATTCGGGATCAAAGAAGCTGTACACCATAGACAGCCCATCGCGCATGATGTCGGTGATGGCTGCTGCGATCAGCGGGGCGTCGGGATCATTGCCAAGCCTGTATTCCAGCATCATGCCCTGGACCGGGCTATCATTGACCATGCTGAAATAGTCCCGCGAACTCATATCTGACATACCGCCGCCCGGGTGCCGTGATGCGAGATACTTTTTCAGGAGACGGTATTGCTCGCGACTGGCTTCAGATTTGACGGGGGTTCCAATCAGATCCTCGTTGCGTTTCATGATGCGTCTGCGCCGCCGTGTGAATTCAAAATCGCGCACAGGGACGCGGACAGAACGGCAGGCATTGCAGTTTGGGCATGTCGGGCGGTAGGCGATGCTTTGCGAGCGGCGAAAGCCCGACTGGCTGAGCGCATTGTGAACGGCATCGGCGTCGCTGATCGAGAGCGAGGTGAAGGCTTTGCGCTCTCGTTTGCCCTCAAGATAGGGGCATGGCGAGGTTGCGGTCATGTAGAACTTCAAGGTTCTGCGGAATCCGCTCGTCTGGTTATACGCATCGCTGAACGTCATATGAGCCCTAGTCTACAGTCTATAGCTGGAAATACCACGGGGCGAGCATGGTGAACACCGCCCAAATCAGCAAGACCAAGGGGCCACCATAGCGCACGTAATCTTGAAAACGATAGTGCCCGGGTCCCATGACAAGCAGATTGGTCTGATAGGCGATCGGCGTTGCAAAACAGCAATTGGCGGCATAGATGACCGCCATGACAAAGGGCATCGGGTCGACATTGAGTGTGTTGGCGGCTGATATTGCGACAGGTGTAAACAGGACGGCGGTGGCCGCATTGCTCAGTATATTGGTCAAAATGGCAACCAGCAGGAAGATCGCGGACAGGACGGCGTAAGGTCCAAATGGGGAGGCGAGGCTCACCATTGTGTTTGCGAACACGTCCACAGCGCCCGTTAGCTCAAGCGCCATGCCCATGGCGAGGGCGGCGCCGATCAGCATAAAAATGCGCAAGTCGAGCGCGCGGCCCGCCTGACGGACGTTCAGGCAACCGAAGACGATCATCAGCACCGCTGCCAGTACCGAGGCATGGAGGATCGGCAGGAGGCCAGTCGCCGCTGCAATCACGAGCAAGCCTGCGATCAGGCGGGAGGCCATGGCGCGGGCGGTGAGCGGGATTTCAGTGCTGGACCATTCCAGCAGGATAATGTCGCGGCTTTGACGCAGCTCGGTGAAGGCATCGGGTTCTGCGCATAAAAGCAATGTGTCACCCGCTTCGAGCCGGATTTCGCCAAGCTTGGATCTGATCATGCGGGAGCGGCGCTGGATACCAAGAACGACGGCGCGGGTCAGCCTGCGAAAGCCCAAGAGTTCGACCGTGCGTCCGGCCATGCGCGACCCGGGCGCGATAACGGCTTCTGCCAGCAATAGCGCGCCTTGGTGTCCGCTGCCTGTTTCGCCGTCTTCGCTGCCCATGCTGAGCATTTGTTTGAGCAGGTCAGGCTTGGAGGATAGTGCGTCTGACAAAACTTTGCGGGTTGCGGCAACAATGACGAGATCGCCCGCGCGCAGGCGGACATCCTCGAACGGGGGCAGAAAGGCCTGCTCGCCACGCTGGATCATGCGGACGGTCATGCCCGGCAGGTCAGTGAACATTCCAGCAATCGGCGTTTTGCCGCTCAGAAAATGGTCGTGGCCTACTTCCAATTGAGCCACATATTGTTTGCCCGAGGCGGTGGCGAGTTTGCCAGACATATCTTCGCGGTCGGGCAGCATGAAGCGCGATGTCAATAGGAGGTAGACCATGCCGACGCCTGCCAGCATAAGTCCCATGATGGTGAGATCGAAAAATCCGAGCGAGACACCCTCTATCCGGCGATAGGATTCTGCGGCGAGTAGATTGGTCGAGGTGCCGATCAGTGTGGTCATGCCCGCGAACACGCCGACAAAGCTGAGCGGCATCATGATCTTGGATGGCGACGCGCCCATGCGCGCTGCGATCGCGCTCATGACAGGCAGGAACATGATAACGACGGGCGTATTGTTGATAAAGGCGCTGGTGACGAATACGGCGGAGAATGCGCCAATCAGTGTCAGCATGGGCCGTTTGTCATAAGCGTTGAGGAGGGATTTTGTCGGCCCCTCCAGAGCGCCAGTCTGGAACAGACCCTGGCCAACAACCAGTAAAGCCATAATGGTGATCAGGGCGGGGTTGCCGAAACCTGTCAGCAGGGTTGCAGGATCAACGGTCCTGCCATCAGCCGTTACGGCACCGGGCAGGACAAAAATCAGCAACAGCGCTGCCATGGCACCCGCCGATACCAGTTCCATCGACCAGCGATCGCTCATGTAAAACACGATCGAGATTGCAACAACGCCAAGCGAAGCCCACATTGGCCATTGTGCTAGTATGTCGCTCAGCATCCTGTCTCCAGACTAATCGTCTTTATGATTAGCGCTGGTTCTCAGGAGAGTTCAAGAACAATACTTACTCTGCGGTTGACGGGGGCGTGTGGACGGGTCGGAATGAGTGGTGTTGTGGCCGCCAAACCCGTGACTGCCGTGAAGCGGTTTGGTGCAACGCCAGCGCCTGTCAGAAGCTCAAGAGCTGCATTGGCGCGGGCCGAAGAGATCACCCAGTTGCTGTCTGCGCCGGCGGGTGTCTTGAATGCGTCCGTGTGGCCCTCGATGCGTAAGTTTTGCGGCAGGTCTGCCAGAACCCGGCCGAGCGCAAGGGTGAGCGCGACACCGGCTTCGTTAAACTGGCTGGCTCCTGTATTAAACAAGCTGCGGTCAGGCGTGTCTGTTAGATTGATGCGCAGGCCTTCGGGGGCCGCTTCAATGCCGATATGGGCCTGTAGATTGGCCGCATCATGCTGAGCGAGTGTTTCGGCCAATAAGCGTTCGAGCGCGGGCACAGTGGTTTGTGGCAAGTGATCTGTCGCGGTGGTTTGTTCCGCGCCGAAATAGGCGGCAATCGCTGACCTCTCAGTCATTGATGTGCCTGTGGATAACCACATGAGCAGGAAGAACGCCATAAGCGCGGTGAGGAAGTCCGCATATGCGAGCTTCCACTGGCCGGTTCGCCGGGATTCTCCTCGGCGATGGCTCCGGCCTCGCCCAGAACGGACAGAGGAAAAGTTAGCCATAAGTGCAGTCTTTCTGATTGCAGGAGTATGGATAACAGAACAGGGTGAAGATTGGTTTTGCGGCGGCGGCAGAGTTTTGGTGAAATTTTAACGAGATTTTTGCTGGCGTGTCGAACGGCGTTTTTCCCGGGCATGGTAGACTCTTCGGCACCGATTATGACACACCCGAACAAGGCTTGCGGAACAGGAGATGACCAGCATGGCGAGATGCGCGTTTTTGGGACTGGGTGTGATGGGCTTTCCGATGGCGGGGCATTTGGCGCGAGCTGGCCATAAGGTCACGGTTTGGAACCGAACAGCAGACAAGGCCGATATGTGGGCAAAGGACCATAAGGGGGAGCGTGCTGCTGATCCGGCTAGCGCCGTGTTTGGCAAAGAGTTTGTGTTTCTTTGTCTTGGGGATGATCCGGATGTCGAGGCGGTTTATGAGGCTTTGGAGCCAAGCCTTGGGGCGGGTATGATCATTGTTGATCACACGACCGCCAGTGCCGGATTGGCGCGGCGGCTGCATGCGCGCGCCGCTGGCAAGGGGGCAAGCTTTATCGATGCGCCGATCTCTGGAGGTCAGGCGGGCGCAGAGAAGGGCCAGCTAGCGATTATGTGCGGTGGCGAAGCGGACGCGTTCTCCAAAGCGGAACCCGTCATGGCGGCCTACGGAAAAGGCATGACGCTGATTGGCGAGAGCGGCGCGGGGCAATTGTGTAAATCGGTCAACCAGATATGCATTGCTGGCATTGTGCAGGGGCTTGCCGAAGGGCTTGCTTTTGCAGATAAGGCCGGGCTGGACGCGGCCAAAGTGATCGAGGCCATATCTGGTGGGGCGGCGCAGAGCTGGCAAATGGTCAATCGCTGGGAAACGATGATGGCGGGCGCGTTCGATCATGGCTTTGCGGTTGACTGGATGCGCAAAGATCTGCGTATCGCGCTGGAGACGGCGCGCGAGACTGGCGCGAGCCTGCCCGTGGCAGCGCAAGTGGACCAGTTCTACGCCGATGTTCAGGCCATGGGCGGGGCGCGTTGGGACACATCGAGCCTGATTGCGCGTTTGCCGAAAAAGACCTGATGGGCGGCGTTATTTGCCCGTAAATTTCGCCGGACGCTTTTGCAGGAAGGCTTTGACACCTTCGGCGAAGTCTGTGGTTTGTCCAGCCGTGCGCTGAGCGACGCGTTCGGCGTGGATCTGGCTGTCGAAGTTGCGGTCTGCGCTGTCCCAGATCAGTTCCCGGATCATGGCAAGTGCCTGGGTCGGGCCGTCGGCCAGATGGGTCGCTTTCTCGCGGGCTGTGGCCATCAGATCATTGTCGCCTGTGACCATGTTCACAAGCCCCCATTCGAGCGCCTTGGTCGCCGGGATTTTATCACCCATCAGCGCCATTTCCATTGCGCGCGCGCGCCCGATAAGCCGAGGGAGCAGATAAGTCGAGCCACCATCGGGCACGAGACCAATCCGGCGGAACGCCTGAAGGAAATATGCGCTATCGGCCGCAATGATCAGGTCGCCCATCAGAGCGATTGAGCAGCCGACACCGGCGGCGGCACCATTGACGGCGGTGATGATTGGATGGGGATGTTCTTTCATCACCATGATCAGCGGGTGGTAGTGGCTGTCGAGCGCTTTACCTGCATCGAATTTTGTTGTGCCTGCATTGCTTTCCATGCCACCAGCGGCGAGATTTGCGCCTGAGCAAAAGCCGCGCCCTGTCCCTGTCAGGATCGTGCACTGAGCATCGTCTGCCGCCTGTTCGAAGGCTTGCAACAATTCTTCAACCGTATCGAGTCCGGCCGCGTTCATGGTGGCTGGATCGGCGAATGTGATGGTCGCGATGTTGTCGGCGACGTCATAGGAAATTTTCTGGAAGCTCATAGGGCACCCTCCTGATCAGAATTTCACCATGGTAGCGGCGCAGCTTGGCCGAAGCAAACCGTGACGCAAGGTAAGTATGCCGTGATTTGATAAATGCAGGATTGCAGAATACACTGAAAGAAAACGGGAGCGAAAAATGCCATTGGATCAAGTGCCTCAAACCTCGGACATGGGGGCCGTTCTGGCCAAGCAGAAAGCCGCGCATATCCGGGACGGTATGGCCTCTGCTGAATTGCGGATAGACCGGATTGATCGGGCGATTGGTCTCCTTGTCGATTTTCAGGACGAGATTGAAGAGGCGCTGGTCAAGGATTTCGGTCATCGGTCGCGAGATGCAAGCCGGTTTACCGATGTCGCCTCGTCGATCAGCACGCTGAAAGATTCGCGCAAACATGTTAAGGCATGGATGCGGCCCGAGAAACGCCGGACCGAATTGCCTTTCTTTCTCGGACAGAAGGCGGAAGTGCAATTCCAGCCCAAGGGGACCATCGGGATTATCAGTCCTTGGAACTTTCCGGTCAATCTGACCTTTACGCCACTTGCCGGAGTGTTTGCAGCCGGTAATCGCGCGATGATCAAGCCGTCCGAATTTACCGAGCATACGTCCGAACTGATGGCGCGGATGTTTGCTCAAGCGTTCTCGGAAGAAGAGGTTGCCGTGTTTACCGGCGGGCCGGATGTCGGTGCAGCCTTTACCAGCCTTGCATTTGATCACCTTGTCTTCACCGGAGCGACGTCGATCGCCCATCATGTGATGCGGGCGGCAGCGGACAATCTGGTCCCGCTGACGCTGGAGCTTGGTGGCAAGTCACCGGTCATTCTGGGACGGTCTGCCGATATGGAGAAAGCGGCCAAGCGGATTATGAATGGAAAGACGCTGAATGCGGGGCAGATCTGTCTGGCGCCGGACTATGCATTTGTGCCGAAGGATAAGTCAGCCGAATTTGTCGGCCATGCCCAGAGTGCAGTGGCAAATATGTTCCCGACGCTGAAAGATAATGATGATTATACATCCGTCGTCAATCAACGTCATTATGATCGGCTACAATCCTATTTGACGGATGCACGCGAGAAAGGCGCCGAAATTATAGAGATTAATCCGGCCAATGAGAATTTTACGCAGCAGCCCCATCACAAGATTCCGCCGACACTTGTGCTCAATCCGACGGATGACATGGCGGTTATGCAGGACGAAATTTTCGGTCCGATCCTGCCAATCAAGGAATATACCGAGACATCGGAAGCGATTGCTTACGTTAATGCGAATGATCGGCCGCTGGGGCTATACTATTTCGGCGAAGATACCGCCGAGAAGGAAACGGTTCTGAACAGTACAACGTCAGGCGGGGTGACCGTGAACGATGTTATCTTCCATATCGGGCAGGAAGATTTGCCCTTTGGCGGGGTCGGCCCGTCGGGCATGGGGTCTTATCATGGCCGCGACGGCTTTTTGGAGTTCAGCCACAAAAAGGCTGTTTACATCCAGACCGGATCAGAGCTGATCTCCATTTTGCGGCCACCCTATGGCGAAAAGTTCCGTAAGCAGATCGATAAGCTGATAAAGCGCTAGTATTGGCGAGGGCTGGTCGGGCTTATTACCGTTTCAGGAAACCCGGGACTTCGTCGCCAAAGCCTTTGACGTCCTCGCGCGCTGGCTCAAGGATCGGGTCGTCATCCTTGCGCTTATAATCGCGTTTTGGACGGTCGCGGCGCGGCTTGTCCGATTTCGGTTTGTCAGCTCCTGGTGTTTCTGTGTCCACTGCGGGGGCGTCGGTCTGGGCGGCACGTTCCTCGCGGCGTTTGTTTTCGCGGTCCGGATTGCGTTCGCCGCGTGGCTTGTTTTCTTTCGGACTGTCTTCGCGGAGTTTGCGGTCGCCATCGTCGCGGTTGCGATTGCGGTTTCTGCCGCCGCGTTCGCCCCGTTCCCCTCTGGAGCGACTGCCCCGACCGCTGCGATCTTTGCCCCGACCACCGCTGCGCCCGCGATTACCTTGATCAGGCGGCAAATTTTCAAGCTCTTCAAGCAGGCCCTCGATCTCGGCCTCCTCAACGTCGCGGCCAATCATCTTGAGCACGAAGCCCCATGATTTTGCGTCTTCGGGGCCAACAATCGTAAAGCTGTGGCCGTGACGTCCGGCGCGGCCTGTGCGCCCAATCCGATGGACATAGTCCTCGTCTTTTGGCGGCGGTGCGAAATTAAATACATGTGAGACATCGGGAATATCAAGCCCGCGTGCGGCAACATCCGAACCGATCAGAAGTTTAAGCTCGCCATTGCGGAACCGCTCAAGCGTTTGGGTTCGGTAGGCTTGGGGCAGATCGCCATGAATGGCGGCAGCGTCAAAGCCATGCACGCTGAGCGATTTTGCAACAATGTCCACTTCGCGTTTGCGATTGCAGAAGACGATGCCGCTTTCGACCTCATTCATTTCGATCAGCTTGCGCAGCGTATAGCGGCGAGCCTTGGCATCATTGGTCGGGATTTTGACGACACGTTGCGTGATTGTTTCTGCTGTTTGCGCCGGACGAGCCACCTCGATGCGAATCGGATTGTTCTGGAAAGTCTTTGCGAGTTTTTCGATTTCCTTGGCGAAAGTGGCCGAGAACAGCAGGGTCTGACGTTTCTTGGGCAGCAGCTTACAGATCAGCTCGATGTCGTCGATAAAGCCCATATCCAGCATGCGGTCGGCTTCGTCGATGATTAGTGTTTCAACACCTGTGAGTAGGATTTTGCCGCGTTCGAATTGGTCTTTCAGGCGTCCCGGGGTGGCAATCAAAACGTCCACGCCTTGCATCAACAGCCGTTCTTGTTCCTTGAAGCTCACCCCCCCGATCAGGAGCGCCATGGAGAGCTTCAGGTGTTTGCCATATTTGGTGAAATTGTCGGCCACCTGATCTGCCAGTTCGCGCGTTGGCGCAAGAATCAAGGTGCGCGGCATGCGGGCCCTGGCGCGGCCTTTGGCGAGCCGATGGATCATGGGCAATACGAAGGCGGCCGTTTTGCCAGTGCCGGTCTGGGCAATGCCGGTCACATCGCCGCCAACCATCACGTGCGGGATGGCTTGCTCCTGAATGGGCGTGCAATGGGTATAACCGGACTCGACCACTGCCTGCAGGATTTTCGGATTGAGGCCCAACTCTTCGAAGGTCACTTTTGGCGCGTCTTCAACGGTCTCTGTTTGTTCGTTATTTTCGTCAGTCAAAATTATGTCTTTCGGGTGTTTGGATAAGTCTCATGCTCGGGTCACGCTCATCGCGACAGCCGGGCAAGGTCCACGCCCGGAAACATCTGGATAGGGCTTATGCTGATTTTCGCCGAAAAGACAAGATGCAGTGTGTTAAGATCGAGAATGCACCAGCTTGTATGGCTTTCATGTCGCACTTGCGTGCGGACACAAAAAAGCCCGCCAGAGGACCAGCGGGCTTTGATCTGTCGTGTTTGACGGCCTGTCTAGCCCGCGTCAGAGAGGTTCTGATTGGCAAAATCCCAATTGACCAACTCGGCCAGAAACGCGGCCATATAGTTCGGGCGGGAGTTCTGATAGTCGAGATAATACGCGTGTTCCCAGACATCCATGGTCAGGAGCGGGGTGACGCCCGCTTCGGTGATCGGGGTTTCCGCATTTGGTGTTTTGGTGATGGCTAGCTTGCCGTCTTTCAGAACAAGCCAAGCCCAGCCGGAACCGAATTGTGTGCCGCCAGCGGCTTTGAATTGAGTCGCGAACTCGTCATAGGAACCAAAATCACGGTCGATCAGTTCGGCAATCTTCCCGGTTGGATTGCCGCCACCGCCTGGCTTCATCGAGTGCCAGTAGAATGTGTGGTTCCAAACCTGAGCGGCGTTGTTGAACAGGCCTGCCTTGGCTGGATCGGCTGCTGCGGCCTTAATGATGTCCTCAAGCGCCATGTCCGCCATATTCGTGCCATCAATCAGCTTATTAAGATTGGTGACATAAGCATTGTGATGCTTGCCATGATGAAAGTTCAGTGTTTCTTCCGACACGTGTGGTGCCAGATCACCGCGTCCGTAGGGAAGGTCAGGAAGGTCAAATGCCATTGTTTTGTCTCCGTAATGGGTCTGTTGTGGGCGGGTTACCTGACCTATATAGGCGACGAAGGCAGCGATGACAAAGACTAGTTTGAACGACAATTGGAAGCAGCTCGATCAGCGGGTTCGTCGTGAGGATGAGGATCGATGGTTGTCGAGCCGATACGCAGGCGCGCAAGACCGGCGGCAATTGATTGCGCTTTACGCACTGAATCTGGAATTGGCGAAAGTACGGCTTGTCGTGTCCGAACCGGGGCTGGCGGCGATCCGGTTTCAGTGGTGGCGCGATGTCGCCGCCGAGATGCAGGCGGGCAAACGTGCGCGGGGGCATGATGTCGTGCAGGCGCTCTACGAGACGGAGCTGTCGCCAAAATTGGTAACGGGACTGGCGGACAGTCATGAGGCTGCGCTTGAAGCCAATGATCGCAATCTGGAGCCGGAAGTTTTGCTTATGCGGGCAGCGGCGGGGATGTTGGTGACGGCCCACTCCTGGGGCGGCCATATCAAGGAGCTGGCGCCAGCGTATGCGGCGGCGCGCCGAGGCGATGGGCACGAGTACGAGCCAGCAGTCCCGATCGTGCCGAGTGCGATCCGGCCCGCAATTGCCCATGCGGCGCTGAGGTTCGAATATGGCAGGGACGCTTTGCCGGGTCCGATCCGAAAGCGGATTGTCGTGATGACGGCAATGGCGCGCGGGCGGGTCTGACTGTCGAAGCAGAGGTCTGGTTGGCGATGTCGTGGCTTGGCGTTTGGTTTTTCATCGCATAGGACAATAAGAGATTGGATCGGGTGGCCCGGTCGCCGCTCGGGCGGGCTCGTTTGTTTAGGGTATGATATGGCTGACAGCAGTGTCCGACTTGGTGTTGATATTGGCGGAACGTTTACGGACGTTGTGTTGGAGGTTGGCGCAGCGCAATATTCCATTAAAGTGCTGACGACTTATGCAGCCCCTGAAGAAGCCATTGTCGACGGTATGGCCAAGGTTTGCGCAAAAGCGGGCATTGGACCAGAAGAGATCAGCCAGATCATTCACGGTACGACGCTTGCGACAAATGCGCTGATCGAACGTCGCGGGGCGAAGACTGCGTTGATCACAACGGAGGGGTTTCGCGATGTCATCGAGATGCGCACTGAGTCGCGGTTCGAGCAATATGATCTGAATTTGAAGCTGCCCGAGCCGCTATTGCCGCGTTATCGGCGCTATACCCTGTCTGAACGGGTTGGGGCGAGCGGCGATGTGTTGATTGCGCCCGAAGCCAGCGAGATTGCCGAGCTGGCAAATCTAATTGCCGAAGCAGGCTATGAAAGTGTGGCGGTGGGCTTTCTTCATTCCTATGCGAACAATGCTCATGAGCTTGCCATGCGCGACGCTCTGCTGTCGGTTGCGCCTGAGATCATGGTGTCGCTATCGAGTGAAGTCTCGCCGCAAATGCGCGAATATGAGCGTTTTAACACAACTGTGGCCAACGCTTATATCAAGCCGCAAATGAAAAGCTATTTGTTAAGGCTAAAAGGCAGGCTTGAGGCGGAGGGGGCTGACTGTCCGGTGTTTCTGATCCATTCGGGCGGCGGCATTATCTCGCTCGAAAGCGCGGCTGAGTTTCCCGTGCGGCTGGTGGAGTCAGGTCCGGCGGGTGGTGCCGTTTTTGCGGCCGATATTGCAGCCGGGTACGGGCTGGATAAGGTATTGTCGTTTGATATGGGCGGGACGACGGCAAAGATTTGCCTGATTGAGAACCAGACACCCCGAACGAGCCGCGTGTTCGAAGTGGCGCGGTCCTACCGGTTTAAGAAAGGGTCGGGCATGCCGATCTCTATTCCGGTGATTGATATGGTCGAAATTGGCGCGGGCGGCGGTTCGATTGCGCATGTTGATGGCTTGAAGCAGATCCGTGTCGGGCCAGAATCGGCCGGATCGGAGCCGGGGCCTGCCTGTTATGGACGCGGCGGCGCGCGGCCCGCCGTAACCGATGCAGATCTGGTGCTTGGAAAGCTTGATGGAGAAAATTTCGCGGGCGGTTCGATCACGCTCGACCATGAGGCATCGGCTGCGGCACTACAAAACGAACTAGGCGACAAGCTTGGTATGGATGCACAGACGGCAGCTTTTGGTGTGGCCGAAATGGTGGATGAGAATATGGCCAATGCAGCGCGCGTGCATGCAGTCGAAAATGGCGAAGAGATTTCCGATTACACAATGATCGCATTTGGAGGGGCAGCGCCGCTACACGCTGGGCGGCTATGCGAAAAGCTTGGCATCAAACGCTTGCTCGTACCGACCGGCGCGGGGGTTGGTTCGGCGATCGGCTTCCTTCGCGCGCCATTCAGTTTTGAGGCGACACGGAGTGTTTACAGCAGGCTTTCGGATTTTGACAGCCATATGGTTTTGGGTCTGCTTGCCGATCTGCGCGAAGAAGCAACGGGTTTTGTGCGCCATTGCAGCGCTGAAGCTGAGCTCTTTACCGAGTACAAAGCCTATATGCGTTATAGCGGTCAGGGCTGGGAAATACCGATTGTGCTGACGGAGGCACAAGCGGCCTCGCCGGATGCGGCCGTGTTCGAAACCTTGTTTGAAGCGCAGTATACGGCGATGTTTGGCCGGACCGTTGAAGGTATGGATGTCGAGATTACCGTTTGGGCGGTGAGTGTCGCGACGCAGAAGCCGATGCGGGCGACTGTCGAAGCGTTGACAACTGAGGGCGCGGACGCGGCGACGTCATCGGGCGAGCGGGATGTGTTTGATGCGGGCATCGGGCGAAGCCTCAGCGCGAGAATTGTGGCGCGAAGTGAGTTGCAGACAGGCCAGCGCGTGGATGGGCCAGCGGTCATTACCGAAGATGAAACGACAATCATCATCCCGCAAAGCGGGCAGGCTGTTGCGCAAGCTGACGGTGCAATCGACATCCGGTTTGAGGCTTAGGAGGACAGGCAGTGACCCAAAGTTCAGTGGCCTATCAGATTATGTGGAACCGGATGATTTCGGTGGTTGAGGAACAGGCTCAGGCTTTGATCAGAACGGCGTTCTCGACATCAGTACGCGAGGCGGGTGACCTCTCGGCGGGTATTTATGACTATGCTGGTAATATGCTCGCTCAGGCTGTGACCGGCACACCGGGGCACGTTAATGCGATGGCCGCGGCTGTGGGCCATTTTATCCGCACTATTGGTTGCGAGGATATGGCCGAGGGAGATGTCTACATCACCAATGACCCGTGGCAAGGCACGGGGCATCTGCATGATATTACCGTTGTCACGCCCGCTTTTCATGATGGTGCGCTGGTCGGATTTTTTGCGTGTACCGCGCATGTCGTTGATATTGGCGGGCTGGGCTTTGGCGCGGATGCAAGCTCGGTTTATGAGGAAGGGCTCTATATCCCGATCATGAAAATGGTCAGCAAGGGGACGGTCAATGAGACACTGATGGCGATGGTGCGCGCGAATGTGCGAGAACCCGACCAAGTGGTCGGCGATATCTATGCGCTGGCGACCTGTAATGAGGTTGGACACAGGCGGCTTATGGAGATGATGGCCGAGTTCAAATTGGCCGATCTTGAGGGCATTGCCGCGTTCATCCTCGACAATTCACGCGCAGCCACGCTGGAGCGCATCAATGCACTCTCCCATGGCGCGGCGACGGGCGAGATGGTGGTCGATGGATATCATGATCCGATCACGTTGAAAGTCCGTGTCGAGATTACCAGAGACAAGGTGCTTTGTGATTTTGCCGGAACGTCGCCGGTTGATAATAAGGGCATCAATGTGCCTATGGTCTATACGCAAGCCTATGCATGTTATGCCCTCAAATGTGCCATCGCGCCGGACATTCCGAACAATGCGGCCTCGCTCGCCCCGTTTGAAATTACCGCACCGGAGGGGACAATTGTGAATGCTGTTCACCCGGCGCCCGTCACATTGCGTCATATCATCGGGCATATGTTGCCGGATACCGTCTATGATGCGCTCGATAAGTTATTGCCTGCCACTGTGCCCGCCGAAGGGGCCGGAACGCTGTGTAATTTTCAGGTGTCGGTGCGCCCGCGCCGTGATGCGCCAGCGCCCAAGGGGGCAAAGCGGGCCGAAGTGCTGACGTTTAATTCAGGTGGGGCGGGCGCGCGGCCAACGCTTGACGGGATGAATGCGACGGCTTTCCCCTCAGGCGTGATGACGATGCCAGTGGAGGCGACCGAGCATGCCGGGCCGGTGATCATCTGGCGCAAAGAGCTGCGGCCAGATAGCGGCGGGGCGGGGCAATATCGCGGCGGACTTGGACAATATATGGATGTCAGCGCGGCCGAGGGGCATGAGGCCGATTTTTCGGCGATGTTTGATCGGGTGAACTATCCCGCGCGCGGACGCCAAGGCGGCGAGGATGGCGCGCCAACTGTGCTCAAGCTTGATGACGGCACAAAGTTTCGCGGCAAAGGTAAGCAATTTGTTGGCCATGGCCAGCGGGTCGAATTGGCGTTTCCTGGCGGGGCTGGATATGGGCCAGCCTCTGCGCGGGAGATGGAAGACGTGAAAGAAGATTTGCGGCGCGGTTATATCTCCGCTGGCGTTGCGCGTGAGACATATGGGCTAGCGTCAAGCGAAATTGACGCTGTGCTGGCAGCGGCCAAGCGGGGAGAGGCGGAGTGAAGCGGATTGTGCTGACGGGGGCGGGCGGACGGCTTGGCGGCTATTTGCGCGCCAGTCTTGCGGCGATGGCGGAGACTTTGGTGTCGACCGACTTGCATGACGGGATTGGCGAGCTGCTCGCAAACGAGGTCTACGAACGCGCCGATCTGGCAAGCCTCGACGATATACTGGCGGTCACCAAAGACGCGGACATGATTGTCCATTTTGGCGCGGTGGCGGATGAAGCGCCGTTTGACGAGATTTTGGGGCCGAACATCATAGGCGCTTACAATGTCTGGGAGGCGGCCTTCCGGCACGGGGTGCGCCGCGTGGTTTATGCCAGTTCGATCCATGCGGTCGGGATGCACGACAAAAGCGACTTTATCGGCATTGACGCGCCGCACAGACCGGACACGTTTTATGGCCTCGCCAAATGTTTCGCCGAAGATCTGGCGCGGCTTTACTGGGACAAGCGCGGCGTGGAGGCGGTGTGCTTGCGTATCCTGTCTTGTGCGCAGGTCACCAATCCGCGCGCGGTTGGCTCATGGCTGTCTGAAGGCGATCTTGTGCATCTGGTCGAGCGGGCGATCTCGACGCCGGTGACGGGGTTTTCGGTGATCTATGGCGTCTCGGACAATGACCGCGCGCCTGTGGATAATTCCGGCGCGAGCCATCTGGGCTATAAGCCGACCGACAATGCCGAGCAGTTTGCAAAAGCGATCTATGCCGAGGCCGGACCGCTCGACCCGACGGACAAGGCGAATGCATGTCATGGCGGCCCGTTTGCGACCGTGCCGCTGGGGGAGAGCGGCGTGGCGTTTCTGAATTTGGACGAAGAGTGAAAACGCTCCGAGGGCGAACACTTTCATTCACAGTCTAACACCCACACCGAACCGCGCCACGAGCCCCAGGCCCTGACGAAATAAGCTCGGACGGCGCGAACATCACACCGATATGACTGCCATTCATGCGAATGGCGATAGATGCGCTGCACGCGCCGTCCCGAAGATTTTTCGGCGTGGTGATGACTTACTCAACCTTGCTTGTAGCCTGCCCCACGTTTGCATTGCCGCACCCTTTGGGCCGTGGACAGGATATCACTCTGGCACCGCTGAATTCGCGCCGGGACCGTTACCCCCTGGCCCGCACATCCAGACCTCCACCTCAACACAAACAACCGGCCCTGTCTGAACGGTCTGGCCAATTGCCGCTTTGCTTGTGTCAGGGACAGACAATATGGGATGGGGCTGTGGGGTGTGGGATAGTTTTTTTGGAGGGGTGGTCCTGTCGTAACTGAGAACTGACGGTGACACGCCTTGCACTTGATCTTGCGGCGTGTGGTGATCTTGTAGGATTCACAGCATCCACAGTCAGGGCAAACGGCTTCGCCTTCAGTCTCCGGCCAGCGGAGCTTGCAGAACGTCTCATACGCTGCATCTTCACCAGCCCGGTAAATCCGGGGCAGTGAGAGCGTGCGAGCCGCTGCTGAAAGGAGGAAGTGTTGTGTCATAATCACCATTTTCTATGTTGTTATCATGGAATATGGTGATTATAGTCACAGTTGTCAATGAGAAAATCATAGTTTATGATGATTTTTTCAGAGATAGGAGTGATTCGTGGTCGAAAAAGACTGGGCTAAGCACGTAAAGAATGTTCTGCGGTCGGAAATGACCCGCCAAGGCGTGAATGTTCGGGAGCTAGCCAGACGGCTAGACCAAGACGACAAGGTACTGGCCAATAAGATCAGCCGAGGAAAATTCACCGCAGCGTTTATGTTCGAGTGCTTAGATGCAATCGGCGTGAGTGACGTGCGTGTTTAAGAGCTATTGGCGCAGCTTCAAGTACCTTTCAACTGCAGTATTTATTGGGATTTGTTTTGGGTTCTTCTTCGGTCGGTTAAACGTCGAGGCGGGCAAAAACCCACCCAATCAAACACACAATACTCAAGCCGGTAACAATGGGTCCGAGATAAAACGCCACACTTTTTTGCCATTCATTCCTCCGTATCCCGGAAACAATACTCCACTTGCTGACATGCCATCCGAGCATCGTAATCAGGCCAAGGATCAACGCGACCTCAGCGCGCAGGAATGGGTGGCGTTTTACACGTTTCTCATGTTCGCCATGACGTCTATTGGTTTGGTCTATGTGGCCAGAACGCTCAGTGAGGCCAGAAAAGCTACTGCGGCCGCTACCGAAACCGTGGATGTGACCAGAAGCGTCGGCGAGCATCAAACCAAAGCTTATGCTTGGGCTGAGAGCGCCCAACTCCGGATTCCCAGTGATCCTGACGACAGCCAAACAACGAAACTCCCTGGAAAACCACATTTTGCGTTGATTACGAAAGTGAAAAATGTCGGAGCGACGCCAGCCTTGAAAGTCACGGGTGAGGCGCAAATTAAATTTTTGGGAAAATCTGGAGGAAACATTTTTACTGACATTAATCGGCCAATTTACATGGTCACTCAATCGCGAGGAATAAAGGAAGACGTAATCACCCCAAATGAGACTGAGGAAGTTATCCTCTACTGGGCTGATGATAGATTTGAAGAACAGTCGGCCTTTGTAAAGCGGGATCCTCAAAATTGGAGAGAAAGGTTCGGAGAGGGAAAAATAACTATTGCTGGGCACATTGAGTACGAAGACGTCTTTGGAGCTGTCTATCATTCCTACTTCGTGTTCGAGGGGCACATCCCTAATCGAGGCGGCCGCGTCGGGCTTCGCGCCATTCGAAGAGAAAGTAGACTGTACCAAAAGCAACAGCCCAACCAATAACGCCTTAATCATCTCGTCCCCCTAGGGGCGGACTTGGCAGGCTTGGTGCGCTTGCTACATAAGTCCGCGGTAATGCGCCCATCTCTGAAGTTGTGAGTGTCCTAAATTCACCCCGTATTTATCGCCGGAAAGATGCGGGGACCATAGCTCTTGCCACCTCTCCAAAACCCTGTATAAGCCAGCGCTATTCCGACACGTGGGACACATAGTCCGGTGTG
>CAZMMU010000035.1:0-27015 GCA_964567455.1 uncultured Hyphomonas sp. | reverse complement strand
ATTGCGGCCAAGCGGCTGGGCGCGGATGTCATCAATATGCCTGTAGCGACGTCCTCTGTGAAAAAGGGCGAGACGCTGATCGATACGGCGGTGACGCTGAACGCGATGGGGCCTGATGCGCTCGTGATCCGGCATGCGTCGTCTGGCGGGGTGAAGCTGCTCAGTCGGAAAGTCGATTGCGCGGTGATTAATGCGGGCGATGGGACGCATGAGCACCCGACACAGGCCCTGCTCGATGCCCTGACGATCCGGCGCAACAAGGGCTCATACGAGGGGCTGAGAATTGTATTTGCGGGGATATTGCGCATTCGCGTGTGGCCCGGTCTGCGACGATGGCGCTGCATCTGCTGGGCGCGCATGTGCATTTGGTGGCCCCGCGCACGCTGATGCCTGCGGGCACCGAAACCTGGGGTGCAGCGTCTGCGACGACGCGGTTTGATGCTGCGCTGGACGGGGCGGATGTGGTGATGATGCTGCGCTTGCAGACTGAGCGGATGGACGGGTCTTATTTGCCGAGCCGGCGCGAATATTTCCGGTTTTACGGGCTGACGGCGGAACGGCTGAAGCTAGCCAAGCCGGACGCGCTGGTGATGCATCCCGGGCCGATGAACCGGGGGGTCGAGATTGAAAGTGCGATTGCGGATGGGGTGCAGTCGGTGATCACCGAGCAGGTCGAGATGGGCGTTGCGGTGCGTGAGGCGGTACTTGGTGTGCTGGCTGGCGGGGGGCGATCATGAGCGATGTGCTGATTAGGAATGCGCGGCTGCTTGACGCTGCAACAGGGCGGGACGAGACGGGCGATCTGCTGATCCGAGAGGGTGTGATTGCTCAGAGTGGTCAGGGTTTTGCGCAGCCCAAGGGCGTTGATGCTGTCGATGCGGGCGGGCTTTGTCTCGCGCCGGGGCTGATTGATCTGCGGGTCAAAACGGGTGAGCCGGGGGCGCTGCAAAAAGAGACGTTGTATTCGGCGAGCGCTGCGGCGGTGGCGGGCGGTGTGACCAGCATGGTTGTGATGCCTGACACCCAGCCTGTGATTGATGATCAGGCGCTGGTGGAGTTTATCCTCAGGCGCGGTCGTGATGCGCTGAACCGGATATATCCGGCGGGCGCTTTGACGCGAGGGCTCGACGGTGAAGCGATGGCCGAGCTTGGCTTGATGGCGGATGCGGGCGCGGTGTTTTTTTCCAATGGCGAACATGGCGTGGCCGATAGCGCGGTGATGAAGCGGGCGTTTTCTTATGCGGCCGATCTGGGTGCGCGGGTGAGTGTGCGGGCTGAAGATGCGCGCTTGATTGGGTCTGGCGTGATGAATGCTGGAGCGCTGGCGGCGCGCATGGGGCTTGCGGGCATGGGCGAAGAGGCCGAGCTTGTGGCGGGATTGCGCGACATTGTGCTGGCGCGACAGACCGGATGTGCGCTGATGATCGATCAGGTCACGAGTGTTGGCTTGCTCGACGTCATTGAGGCGGCGAAGGCGGAGGGCGCGCAAGTGGGGTGTACGGTGGCTGCGCACCATCTGTTTTTCAACGAACTCGATATTGGTGACTATCTGACATATTGCAAAGTGTCGCCGCCATTTCGGGATGAAGAGACGCGTTTGGCGCTGATCGAAGGGGTCAGGCGCGGGGCGATTGATGCGGTCGTCTCGGCGCACGATCCGCAACCTGCCGAGGAGAAACGGGTGCCGTTTGCGGATGCGGCGTTTGGCGCGGCAGGGCTGGAGACAGGGCTGTCGGCTTTGTTATCGCTGGTGGCGGATGGGCGACTGGACTTGCTGGAGGCTTTGCGGCCTGTCACGTGCGGTCCGGCGAAGCTTGCGGGGCTGGCTGGGGGCACGCTTGAGGACGGCGCGCCGGGGGATGTGATCCTGTTTGATCCGGACAAGCCTTGGCTCTGCAAGCGAGAAAACTTGCGGTCGCGCTCGACCAACTCGCCGTTTGACGGGCGGCGGATGACGGGGCGGGTGATGGCGACCTTTGTCGGCGGCGCGCAGGTCTTTGCGCAGGGTTAGGCTTATTGTTGGTCCCCTGCGCTGAAGCGCAATGGGACGCCGCTTTGCGGGCTCAGGGCTGTTTTGTTTGTCCCCTGCGCTGACGCGCAACGGGACGCCGCTATCGCGGGCTGAAGGCGCCAAGCTTTCCAAGTCGAGCTGTGCTCGTAAGGCCCACCGGCCTGTTAGGTCGCCCTGCCGGAGCCGCGATGTGGCAAACAAACCTACCCATTTGCCAACCGGTCGAGGGCGGTTTGCAGGATGACCGAGGCGGCCGAAGCGTCGATCAGTTCGGCGCGGCGGGCGCGGGAGAGGTCGGCGTCGAGCATGGCGCGGGTGGCTTGGGCGGTGCTCAAGCGTTCGTCTTGAAAGGCTATCGGCACGTCGCGCGTCTTTAGGATGTTGCGGACCAAGGCGCGGGCGGACTGGGCGCGGGGGCCTTCGCTGGCGTCCATATTGAGCGGGAGGCCGCAGACGAGACCGACACAGGCGCGGGCGTCGTAGAGAGTGAACAGGGCGTCGAGATCTTTGGCGAGCTTGGTGCGGGCGATGGTTTCGACGGGGCTCGCGATCAGGCGCAGGCCATCGCTGGCGGCAATTCCGAGGGTTTTCGAGCCGGGGTCTATGCCAAGGAGGGGGCCGCTGGGCGGCAATGCGAGCAGGTCAATGAGGGCCATGGATTGACGTGTTACGGCTCACTGTTTTCTGCATCCGCCTTGGCCGTGTGATCCCAAGCATAGATTGCGCCAATTGTGCACTGCCCGGTGGTGAAATCGCCATCATCGAGACCGGTGAGAAAGCGTGACACGAAAATACGATCGCCGGGCCGCACGCAGCGTTGGCGATTGATCAGAGCGATTGTCTGGGCTTGCTCAAGATCGATGCACTGGCCCACCATCTCGATGAGGTAGCGGACATTGGTGCTGCGCCTTAAAACGACAGTTTCTTCGGTATTGTCCGAGAACCCCCGAATATTGCGCGCAAAGCAGGCGCTCTCGATTTCCTCGCCAAGCCGCGGATCATCGGCAAAGCGGGCGAGGCCGCGCGGGGTTTCCGTATTGCTGACGGCGGTTCCGGCGGCATTTTCGGTTGCGGGTGTTGTGCATGAGATCAACATCGTCGCGGACAGCAAGGCTGGAACCCAATGGGAATGGCGCATTTATCAGTCTCCTAGCTGTAATCCGAGTTGACACCTTGTCATCCATATCGATACGACAGCTTCAAGAAGTCAACCTTGGATCACAAGGCGAGGCGCAAATCGGGTGCACACAAGGAGACGGTGTTTATGAGTGTCACGAAAGAGGATGTTCGCAAAGTGGCGCGCCTGTCGCGGATTGCGGTGGAGGACGCGCGGCTGGAGACACTGGCTGGTGAGTTGAACGGGATTCTGGGCTGGATTGATCAGCTTAACGAGGTTGATGTCGAGGGCGTTGAGCCGATGACGTCCGTGGTCGAAGCCGTGATGCCGATGCGCGAAGACGTCGTGACCGACGGCGACAAGGTGGACGAGATACTGGCGAATGCGCCGAAAAGCGATGACGGGTTTTTCGTTGTCCCCAAGGCTGTGGAATAGGGGCGCGCGATGACCGATCTAACAAAATTAACGCTGGCGGGTGCGCTCGACGGGCTTGAGAAAAAGGCGTTTTCTTCGCGCGAACTGACCCAAAGCTTTGTCGATGCGATTGCGGCGGCGAACCCTGCGATCAATGCCTATGTGGTCGAAACGCCGGACAAGGCTCTGGAAATGGCGGATGTCTCTGACAGCAGGCGGGCCAAGGGCGAGGCGGGTGTGCTTGATGGCGCGCCGCTGGGGATCAAGGATCTTTATTGCACCAAGGGTGTGCGCACGACGGCGTGCTCCAATATTCTTGACGAGTTTACGCCGACATATGAGTCCACGGTGACGCAGAATCTCTGGGATGCAGGGGCCGTGATGCTCGGTAAGCTGAATATGGACGAGTTCGCGATGGGGTCGTCAAACGAGACCTCGCGCTTTGGTGAAGTGGCCAATCCGTGGCGGCGCTCTGGCGGGGACAATGCGAAGCTGACGCCGGGCGGAAGCTCGGGCGGCTCGGCGGCGGCTGTGGCGGCGGATTTGTGCCTTGGGGCGACGGCGTCGGACACGGGCGGGTCAATCCGTCAGCCTGCGGCGTTTACGGGCACTGTGGGCATTAAGCCGACCTACGGACGCGCAAGCCGCTATGGCATGGTCGCGTTTGCGTCCTCGCTCGATCAGGCGGGGCCGATTGCGAAAACGGTGGAAGACAGCGCGATTTTGCTTGAGACGATGTGTTCGCATGATTTGAAGGATTCGACCTCGCTGCCCGTGGAGACGCCGGACTGGCGCGCGGAAGTGGCAAAGCCTGTCAAAGGGATGCGGATTGGCATTCCGAAAGAGTATAGAATTGACGGCATGCCCGAAGAGATTGAAGCGCTTTGGCAGCAGGGGATTGACTGGCTGAAAGATCAGGGCGCCGAGATTGTCGATGTGTCTCTGCCGCATACGAAATATGCGCTGCCGGCTTACTATATTGTCGCGCCTGCGGAAGCGTCGTCGAATCTGGCCCGCTATGACGGGATGCGCTATGGCGCGCGGGTGGCGGGGGATAATCTCAACGCAACTTATGAAGAGAGCCGCGCGGCGGGGTTTGGCGCGGAAGTGCAGCGGCGGTTGATGGTTGGGACATATGTGCTCTCGTCTGGCTATTATGATGCGTATTATTTGCGCGCTCAGAAAGTGCGTACGCGGATTTTGCAGGATTTCCAGCATGCGTTCGAGACAGTAGATGCGCTGCTGACACCGGCGACACCAAGCGCGGCGTTTGGCTATGGCGAGAAATCGGACGATCCGGTGGCGATGTATCTGAATGATATTTTTACGGTGACGGCCAATCTGGCTGGGCTGCCGGGCATTGCGGTGCCTGCGGGGCTCGACGGGCAGGGCTTGCCGCTTGGGCTTCAGGTGATCGGCAAGGCGCTGGACGAGGCGGCGTGTTTCCGTGTGGCAGGCGCGCTGGAGCGAGCTGCGGGCTTTGTGGCCAAGCCGGAGAAGTGGTGGTAGGATTAGGTCTTAACTGCTGTGAGATTTGGCGAGATGTCTGACAAACACGTGGAAAAACGGATGGCAGCGCGGCGCGAACGTTTGGCACGGGCCAAGGGCGATGTCTCGCTGATGGAGCCTGACGAGGTGGTCATGGCCCCGGCCACCATTGTCAATTCGGCATGGGTGTGGACCGTGATTTGCTACATATTGGTGATTGTGACGGCGATGTTCATGATCACCCAATCGGGGCTTGATGTGTTTGCAGAGCGGAGCCGGACGCCGATGCTGATTTCGCTGGTGGTGCTGATCTATCCGGCATGGCGGATCGGGTCGCTGTTTTCGCGGTTTTTGAGAAAGCGCGGGATTGGCGGGGAGGCCGTCATTTCGGTGCCTGGAATTGGCGAGAAGCCCGTGCCCAAGGCGGGGACCCTGGAAGCGAAAATGGCGGCGCGCAAGGCGCGGGTCGAGAAGGCGCGCAAAGAGGGTAAGCTTTAGCGTTGAAGTTCGCTTGGCATCGGGTTTCACCCGCGCTATCAGGGGATTTGAATTACCTGACAGAGAGTGTCCCATGACTGTAGCCACCACCCAAGCTCGCACACCCTATACGCTCAAAGGGGCCACTGGCGACTGGGAAGTCGTTATGGGGCTCGAAGTGCATGCGCAAATTGCAACTAAGGCGAAGCTGTTTTCGGGGGCGTCTACGCAATATGGCGCGGAGCCGAACTCGAATGTCTCGCTGGTCGATGCGGCGATGCCGGGCATGTTGCCAGTGATCAATGAGGCGTGTGTCGAACAGGCAGTGCGTACGGGGCTGGGGCTGAAAGCGCAGATCAATCTCTATTCGCGCTTTGACCGGAAGAATTATTTCTATCCGGATTTGCCTCAGGGGTATCAGATTTCGCAATTTGCCCATCCGATTGTTGGCGAGGGCGAGATGGTGGTGGATGTCGAGCCGGCCCATGGCGGAGAGGCTTACAGTTTCACTGTCGGGATCGAGCGGCTGCATCTGGAGCAGGATGCGGGCAAGTCGATACATGATATGGCGCCCGACGCGACCTATGTGGATTTGAACCGGTCTGGCGTGGCGCTGATGGAGATTGTGTCCAAGCCGCATATCCGCACGCCTCTTGAGGCGGCTGCCTATGTGCGCAAGTTGCGGTCTATCGTGGTGGCGCTTGGGACGTGCGACGGGGATATGGAAAAGGGCAATCTGCGGGCGGATGTGAACGTGTCTGTGTGTCGGCCTGGCGATTATGAGAAGTTTATCGAGACGGGCGATTTTGGCCATCTGGGCACGCGCTGCGAGATCAAGAACATGAACTCGTTCCGGTTTATCCAGCAGGCGTCGGAGTACGAAGCCAAGCGACAAATCGAGATATTGGAGGGCGGCGGCGAGGTCGATCAGGAAACGCGGCTGTTTGATACGGTCACGGGCGAGACGCGCTCTATGCGGTCGAAGGAGGACGCGCATGACTACCGCTATTTCCCCGATCCTGATTTGCTGCCACTTGAGATCGAGCAAAGCTATGTGGACAAAATCAAGGCATCGCTGGCGGAATTGCCGGACGAGAAGCGCGCGCGATTTATGGCGGATTATGGCCTGTCTTCCTATGATGCAGGCGTTCTGACGGCGGACGCGGACAGGGCTGAGTATTTCGAGACGGTGGCCAAGGGGCGGGATAATCGATTGTCTGCCAATTGGGTGTCTCAGGAATTGTTTGGGTATCTGAACCGCGAGGGGCTGGAACTGGCTGAGAGCCCGATTGGCGCCGAGGCGCTCGGCGGATTGATTGACCTGATTTCGGACCAGACGATCTCCGGCAAGATTGCGAAGAAGGTTTTTGCTTTGATGATCGAGACCGGCGATGAAGCGGGCGTGATTGTCGAACGCGAAGGGCTCAAACAGGTCACCGATACGGGCGCTATTGAAGCTGTGGTAGATGAGATTATTGCCGCCAATCCCGAGCAGGTCGCTCAGGTTCAGGCGCAAAAGGCCGAAGGACACGCAAAACCGAAAGCGCTTGGCTGGTTTGTCGGGCAGGTGATGCGCGGCTCAGGCGGTAAGGCCAATCCGCAAGCGGTCAATGAGATATTGAAGGCGAAGCTTGGGCTTTAGGCTCTAGGACCCGAGGGCGAAATTCGACGTCAATCGGCATGTTCGCTCATCCTTTCGCGATCTTTGATACCGGTTATGTCCAGTATCAGGAATATCACGAGGGTGATGATGAGTAAGAATCCCTCAGGGTTCCATATGGGCAATCTCCAACCGGTATCCGAATTACGGGTGGCCACATCCGGCGTATAATAATCATAAGCCCGATAGGGCGCAAGGTTCGTCGATAAATCGATGGGCAAGAGCATGACGATCAGGATAAGAGGAGCGAGCAGCACAAAGCCGAACCCGCTATAAATGGTGTGCATGCTCCAAGCTCTTCCCCAGCGCATTTTAAGTTGCCCGTTGTCTATTGGGCCTAGTGCCTCGGTAAGGCGTTGTGCAGATGATGCGCGCATTTCGAGTAAATAGTGACCCGCTTCCATCAGGTCCGCTTCGGGTATCCAGATTGTAACACCGCCATATGCGGCAAGGGCGTCCCATTGGACACTGGCAACATGATATTCACCGATCGAGTTGTAGAAACCGCCATCTTTGAGGAGTGCAGAGACAATAAGCGCTTCTTCCAGCGTCGCGCATCGGCGAAAAATAACCAGTTTCCCCATATGGGAACCCTATCGGCAAGTTTTCCACAATGGAAGCCAATTATTCTGGCGGCACGACATGCGTTGTATTGGCGACCTCGGCAGGATTCGAACCTGCGACCGTCGGATTAGAAGTCCGGTGCTCTATCCAGCTGAGCTACGAGGCCGAACCGTATGTTCGGTAAGCAAGCGCATTTGCTAGCAGGATGGACCTTCGCTTTCAAGCGAAACCGTTTGGTGTGGCTTTAGCGCTGTTCGGCTTGGCGGTTCATACGGTCAGGCGTTTGCTTCCAGAGCGTGCTCGGGTTTTGCGGGTGTGCCTTGCTTGGGATCCGGCAGCAGAATGGCGTCTACGGGGGCTGTGCCGCGCGCCTCGGCAACCAGCTCGGCGGTGCGGGATTCAATCCGGGCCTCCAGCCGCTCCATAAATTCTTGCTTGGGCAAACCTGGGGGGATTGGATCGAGAAATTCGATTTTGGCGTGACCTTTGGTCTTTTTATGAGCGGTCTGGGCCCAGAACAGGCCGAGATTGGTGGCCACGGGAATGACCGGAACCTGCATCTCTTCATACATATGCCAGACCCCGGCCTTATAGCGCATTTTGTGATCGACCGGGGCGAGGTGGCCTTCAGGATAGATCAGGACGCGATCGCCATTGGCCTTTGCGCGGGCAATGCCTTCCGAGAGCGAAGCGGCTTTGCGGTTGCCGCCGCCACATGTGTCGATCACGATGGCGCCGAGTTTGCGCAGAATGCCGCCGACAAGTGGGAGTTTTTCCAGATGATCTCCCGTGACGAAGACAAGCCCCGGGACTTCCGAATAGGACATGAAGCCGTCGCCCCAGCTTTGGTGTTTGGCCGCAACGATATAGGCGCCAGTTTCGGGCAGGTTTTCGTGGCCGTGGGCGCTGGTGCGCACGCCTGCGAAAAGGCGCAAGGCCAGACGCATGGCGCGCGAATACGACCGGATGATAAAGGTCGTGACGGCCCGGCCCGGAATGATCAGTGTGATGATAGCCGTCAGTGCGTAGACGACTGACAGGCTCCAATAGGCAATGGCAAACAGGAAGGATCGCATGGGATGTCTCCGCGCTCAGGTTCAGATCTATTTTTGCTTCAATATGGCGACAATGGCACGGGTGAACGCGTCAATATGGGCTGAGAACGGGCCGGGTAGGCGGCCATAGACTTTGTTCTCGCCGGCTTGCAGCACAACCCCCAGTGCCATGGCTGCGAGCAGCGCGGGATCGCCGTCGGGGATGTCTCCAGAGGCCATCAGGGCCTTGATAATGGTTTCAGTGATCGAGACGGGATCGTCATCGCGTTTGGTATCGTAGGGCAAATATTGATGTAGCGAGACGAGATGAAAGGAGAAGAGTAGCCAGTCTTCGTCAGCCAGCGTGCAATAAGCTGTCACGATGGCGCGGGCTTTGGCTTCAAGATCGCCATCAGTCATCGCGGCCGTCATGACCATTTCGCCCAGCCTGTTATGGGTGGCCATGAACAGGCTTTGGGCAAGCTCGTCTTTGCCCTTATAGTGGCGATAGAGCGCCCCTTCGGAGACGCCCGCCTCGTCGGCAATTTCGCGCGTGGTTGCGGCGTTGACGCCTTCTTCTACAAAAAGTTTGAGCGCCGCCCGTTCGATTTTCGGGCGCGCATTGCGGGCGCGGCGGCGTTTGGGCTGGGCCTGGGCTTCGGTCATCTGGTCGTCCTTCGACACGATTCATATTCCAATACGGTTACATATATGTGAATATATACTCACATGCAAGATGTGTCGTTGAAGCAGCGGTTTGATGTCTTGGTCGATTGACAGTTTTTGCAAAGACTGTAACGCCATTTTCGATGTTGCAGCGGGTTTTGCGGTGGATTTGGAAGGTTTGAAGATGAAGCGGCGGATCGGGCTTGGCCTGCTGGTATTTGTTGTCCTACTTGCTGTTTTGGTGTTCTGGGCCATGAATACGACGCGGTATGAAATCGACAGGAGCGAAGTGGTTGTGGCACCCAGTTCGGCGAAGTCTATGCCGGAAGTCTATCAATTTGGTCACCAACCCGCCCTTATCTATAGCGAACCGCGAGAGGCGTGCCGAGATCGTAATCCTGTGAAAACGGCATTCTTTGGGGATCTCCACATTCATACAGGCTTTTCTGCGGACGCCTATCCTGAAGGGACGCGCGCTTTTCCGGCGGACGCTTATGCGTTTGCCAAAGGCGAGACGCTGGCGCTGCCGGTGACCGGAGAAGTGGTGCAGCTTGACAGGCCGCTTGATTTTGCGGCGGTCACAGACCATTCGGAATCGTTTGGCGAGGGCTATATCTGCCGCACCGAGGGAGCTTTTGCCGGATATGACACCAAGCAGTGTGCGACGTTTCGCGAAGGAGGCGAAGCCGGCCTGCGTATGTTCACCACGGTCCATGCCGGACTGCGGCCGAAGCGGAAGTCGGCGGTGTGTGGCGAGCATGATGCAGATTGCTATGAGGCGACCAAGCGGGTCTGGCAGGCGACCATTGATGCAGCAGAGGCCGCCTATGACCGCAGCTCGACGTGCGCCTTTACGAGCTTTGTCGGGTATGAGTATACGCGCAGCCCAAGCGGCATGCATATGCACAGGAACACGATTTTCCGGAATGCAGATGTGCCGGACTATCCGGGAAATTTTGTCGATTATCCGACATTGCCGGCTTTGCTACAAAAACTTGAAACCGAGTGCCGGATCGGGCGGGAGACTTGCGATGTGATCTCGATCCCGCACAATTCGAACATTTCAAGCGGGAACGGGTTTAATGCGCGCTCGCTTGCGGGATTTCCGGCGGAAGCCCAAGCCGCCCACAGGGCCCAACGGCGTGCCTTTGATCGATTGATGGAGATTACCCAGCATAAGGGGACGTCCGAATGTATCAACGGGGTGAGTGGGATATTGGGCGAGACCGACGAGTATTGCGATGTCGAAGCTGTCCGAGAGATTGGTGGGCGCGAGCGGGCGTTTGAGCTGACCTCCTGGGTGCCGCGCATCTTTACGCAGACGATCCGCGAGTGCACCGAAGACGACATCGACCCGAAGGATAATCTCTATAAGGGGCCATGTGTGGCCGCTCATGATTTTGCACGTGGAGCATGGCTTGCGGGGCTGGAGGAAGAGGCAGCGGGCGGGGTGAACCCGTTCGAGATGGGGGTGATTGGCAGCACGGACAGTCATGTCGGGACAGGCGGAAACACAGGCGAGCATGATTTTCCCGGCCATATTGCGCATGAGACGGACCTTGAAGACAGGCTGGGTGCGCCCAAGCTGGGGCGGCATAACCGGATTGATGGCAATCCAGGCGGGCTCGCCGGTGTCTGGGCGGTTGAGAATTCGCGTGACGCTTTGTTCCAGTCGATGAAGCGGCGTGAGGCGTTTGCGACCTCCGGGACCCGGATTGCGCCGCGGCTGTTTGCGGGGCTTTATGAGGGGGATGTCTGTGCGCAGGTCAACTGGCTTGAGACGGCCTATGCGCAAGGGGTTCCCATGGGCGCGCGACTTCCGGCAGGGGTTGAGGGCTTGCGGTTTATTGCGCAGGCTCGCCGTGACCCAGCCGAGACGGCTAATCCGCTGGAGGCCTTGCAGATCGTCAAAGGCTGGATTGATGAGACCGGGCAAAAGCGGTTTGTGGTAACCGATGTGGCCAAAGCAGAGACAGGCGCAGGTGAACTTTGCGCGATGTATGAAGATCCTGAATATGACCCGCTCGTACATGCTTACTACTATTTGCGAGTGGTCGAGGCACCGACGGCCCGCTGGAGCACGCGGCAATGCGGCCAGGCAAGTGAGGCTGCGGACGGCGCCCCTGAGGGGTGCGAGAATGATGCGCCTGAACTGATCAATGAATTTGCATGGACCTCGCCGATCTGGATCACGCCAGCGGATTCAGAGGCTTTGCCAGTGACGCCGTAATTTGCGATCACATGGACGTGAGTAAGCTTGGCGGCGCGTTTTGGTGTACGTTTGTACTTTATTGGAAGGATAGGCATATGGTTCAGCGAGGCGATCACTCATCTTTCTGGCGCCAAGGCACGCTCATAGGCACATTGGCACGCGTCTGGGCTGCGGCTTGTTTGGCGCTTGCGGGCTGTGCCAGCACGGTTACGGATTATCCTGTTGTTCCGCAGACGCAGATTGAGGCGATCGCTCTGGTTGATCAGCAGGCGAGCGTTACAGCGCGGCTCGACCGGAAAGCACGTGTGGATGCGATTGCATGGCCGCTGCTTGCGGGCAATGTGGGGCTCTGCTTCGAGCGGACGGTGGAGCGGTTTGGATTCACGATCGGGAACGACCGTTTCGTGCGTGATCTTGCGGACGGGTTTACGCTTAAACAGGTCAGGGCTCTGGGCTATGATGGGTCACCGCTCGTTATGAATGTGGCTGTGGGCAGTCCGGCTGATCGGGCGGGCATGGTGCGCGGGTCGGTCCCGGTCCGGATCGGGGATACCGAGATCAACGGCGATATGAAAGCGCTGAACGAGGCGTTGGCAGCTTATCGAAAGGCGCGGACGGCGGCCAATGAGGCGATCAATTCCGGCGCTGTGGATGGCGGACAGCCAGCGGCATTCGCAGCTGTGTTTCGTCAGCCCGATGGCACGGAGCTGCCGGTTCAGATGCAGCCGCAGAATGTATGCGATATTCCGGTGAATGTGAGAGAGAGGGATATTGTCAATGCCAGTGCGGGCGGGCGAGAGATCAATATGTTTCGGGGGTTGCTGGCGCGGATGGACGATGACGAGCTTGCGATTGTTATGTCGCACGAGATTGGCCATGTGATCGGGCAGCATGTGCGCAAGCAGCAGCGGAATTCTTATGTGTCGGGGTTTGCCTTGTGGGGCGTGCCTGTGGGGATCGGCGCCGGGCTATTTGACAGTGTGTTCGCACGGCCTCTGGAACGTTGGGGCGGGGTCGAAACGCCGCCCGGGCAAACAGGGGTTACGCGTTTGGCCAATGGCATTTTGGGAACACGGGAGTTTGAGCGTGAGGCGGACTATCTGGGCATGTATATTGCGGCGCGTGGCGGTGTAGACATTTCCGATGCGGAGTCGGTTTTTCAGGAGTTTGCGAAATTGTCGCCGGCGTCGACCTATGGCGAGCGGACCCATCCTGTTACCGGAGATCGGCAATTGGCGCTGGGTCTCGCGCGTGACGAGATCAGGGCGAAGCAGGCGGCGGGGGAATTATTGATCCCGAACGACTGGCCTTACCCGGTTTCGCTGAGCGGGGACGACTGAGGCTTCCCCTGTCTGACCAATAGGGCTAAAGCGCGTGCATGACCAAGTTTGATTTTTTGATTGGAGCGACAGACGGGCTTGCCCGAACCGGTACGCTCAAAACCCCGCGCGGCGACATTCGTACGCCCGCCTTTATGCCTGTCGGCACGGCGGGAACTGTTAAGGCGCTCTACACGGACCAAGTGCGTCAGAGCGGGGCGGACATTCTGCTCGGCAATACGTATCATCTGATGCTGAGACCGGGACCAGAGCGGCTCAAAGCGCTTGGCGGGTTACACAAATTTATGGGGTGGGATGGCCCGATCCTGACCGACAGTGGCGGGTTTCAGGTCTGGTCGCTCGCCAAATTGCGCAAGATGGATGCCGAAGGGGTGACTTTCCAGTCGCATATTGATGGGTCGAAGCACAGGCTGACGCCCGCGCGTTCAATTGAAATTCAGGCTGATTGTATAGGAGCGGATATTTCGATGCAGCTTGATGAGTGTACCGACTTTCCCTGCTCGCATGAAGAGGCGGCGCGCTCGCTGGAATTGTCTCTGAGATGGGGTGCGGCGTCCAAGGCGGCGTTCGGGGCGCGGGAGGATCAGGCTTTGTTCGGCATTGTGCAGGGGTCGAACTATCCGGATTTGCGCCAGCGCTCGGCGGAAGGTGTGACCGCGCAAGGGTTTGACGGCTATGCGCTGGGCGGGTTGGCTGTGGGCGAGGGCCATGAGCAGATGTGCGCATCGATTGAGATGGCCGTGCCGTTTTTGCCGCCGGACAGGCCGCGCTATGTGATGGGCATTGGCAAACCAATTGACCTGATTGAGGCGGTCGCACGCGGGATTGATATGTTTGATTGCGTGCTGCCAACGCGCTCTGGCCGGCATGGACAGGCGTGGACATGGGAGGGTCCGATCAATCTCAAAAATGCCAAGCATGCGGAGGATCTTAGCCCGCTTGACGAGGGGGTCGATTGTCCGGCGAGTTGCGATTTTTCGCGGGCCTATCTGCATCATTTGTTCAAGGCGGGTGAGCATTTGGGTGCCATGGTTCTGTCGTGGCACAATCTGGCCTTCTTCGGGGCGCTGACTGCGCGGATGCGTGCTGAGATTGCGGCTGGAACATTCGAGGCGTTTCGCGCCGAATACGCAGCCAAATGGGCGCATACGCGCTCGAAGCCTCGCAGCGCGGACGAGGCGCGGTTCAAGCCGACCTGATTTCATATCGTGGAGAACGAATGGTACGCCCAACAGGATTCGAACCTGTGACCTCCTCATTAAAAGTGAGATGCTCTACCAACTGAGCTATAGGCGCTCACCATTCGTTTGGGCGTCTTAGCCGCGCAAATGGTCAAGGTCAATAAAGAGTTCTATCGCAATCTGAAACATTGCTGATATAGCTGTGATTACGGGCAGAATGAAACAGGAGACAGGCTTTGTTTGAACTGGCAGGGAAACGGGCATTGGTGACAGGAGCATCGAGCGGGCTTGGAGCGGGATTTGCGCGGGCTCTGGCGGGGGCCGGGGCGGAACTGGTATTGGCGGCGCGGCGGATGGAGCCGCTTGAGGCGCTCGCTGGCGAGATTGCTGCGGCGGGTGGCAAGGCTGTTGCGGTCTCGATGGATGTCACCTCGGCGCAGAGCGTCGAACGTGCTTTTGAGACCATGGCTCAAACAGGCGAGGCCGCGGACATTATCGTCAACAATTCAGGTGTCAGCCGTGAAGCCTGGATTGCCGATATGGAGGAGGTGGACTGGGATCTGGTGATGGACACCAATCTGAAAGGAGTTTGGCGCGTGGCCAAGGCGAGTGCGCGGGCTCTGATGACAGCTGGCAAGGGCGGTTCGGTGATCAATATTGCCTCGATTACGGCGCGGCGGTCTTCGCAAACGATTGCTGCTTATGCCGCGTCAAAAGCCGCCGTGGAGCATCTTACGCGGGCTATGGCGCTCGAATGGGCGCGCTCGGGCATACGTGTGAACGCGATTGCACCTGGATATTTTCTCACCGACATAAACGCGGATTTTTTCGAAACCGATGCTGGTGAGGCTATGGTCAAGCGAATCCCGATGCGACGATTAGGTCAGCTTGAAGAATTGTCCGGTCCACTGCTATTGCTGGCTTCGGACGCAGGGGCTTATATGACCGGGGCCACTCTGGTGGTGGATGGCGGTCACTTGCAGTCCAGCTTGTAGGGATCGCAGGCTCTAAAATGCGTCGTCCGATTTGAGCAGTGCGGGCACTGTTTTCAGCAGCAGTTTCAAGTCATAGCGGTTTGACCAGTTTTTGGAGTACTCCGTTCCCAGAGCTGCACGTTTTTCAAACGACAAACCGTTTCGCCCACTGACTTGCCACAAGCCAGTTATGCCCGGCCGCGCGCGAATGTACTCGGCATAGTGTTCGGCGCCATAGGCATCTATCTGTGCGGGGAGGATTGGCCGTTGGCCAACCATCGACATGTGGCCGAAGAGAACATTGAACAATTGTGGTAATTCATCGAGCGACGTTTTTCGCAAGATCGCTCCGACAGGTGTAATCCGTGGATCGTAGCGGAGTTTTTGAAAGGTGCGCCATTCCTGCGCGCTGCGGGGACATGAGCGCAGCAAAGCGTCCAGCACATTATCGCTGTCGATGTACATTGTGCGGAATTTATACATCTGGAACACTTCCCCATCGCGTCCGCTTCTTTGCTGTTTGTAGATCAGCGGGCCTTTGCTCGACAACCGGACTGCAATCGCGATCACGGCCAATACGGGGATCAGAAAAAGGCATGCAGACAGGCTTGCGACAATGTCAAAGGCGCGTTTGAATCCGCCATTGCGTTCCCAGAATCCGCTATCCTGATGGCGTCCTCGCGATCCGTTTCGGTGCGATCTGCGAGGCATTCCCGCTGGCTGTGCATTCTGCATTGTGTCACTCACTGAGTTGTTCCCTCACGAATTGATTCTCGCAATTGTGCTCTTAGCCGAGTTTTCCTTGGATTGGGAATAGGCGGTGCCCAATTTGATACAGTTGTTACTGCATAAAATTAGTCAAAATCAGCTTTTACGCGAACTATGCTACGGTAAATCGCTTATCAGGCTAATGTGCCCAGTTCCCATAAAATTGAAAATACTCCGCTAACGCGCTGTTACGATCTTCCGGCTAAAGAAGAACCAGATTATTAAGAGGTCCGATATGAACCAGCCGCAACAAAAGCTCGCACCAACGTTTACTTCGTCAGTTTCTGCAGAGAATTCTGCAGTTCCGGCTGTTCAGGTGGCACCCGAAAGCGGTGTTATTGCGGTGGCATCACCTGCTCTGGCTTTGCAGGCCAGACTGAACGAGGCGCTGCAACCGGCGTCTGTGTTCGAGGACCGGCATGCTGTTCTCAAAATGCTGACAGTGTTTGCTTCAGCATGCGCCGGAACATGGGTTTTCGGCGCCCTGCTTTATATGCAATTCTAATGATCTAAATCCTTCATCTGGTCCGAATTGTGCTAGGTCTTGACTTCGAGGCCCGGTCTCTGAGGGCCCACTGATTGATGAGGAAGACTAGAATGACGATTCGGAAAGCTGTCCTGCCGGTTGCGGGATTCGGCACACGTGTCCTGCCTGCGACAAAATCTATTCCCAAAGAAATGCTGCCCGTGGTCGATCGGCCAGCCATACAATATGTTGTTGACGAGGCGCTTGCGGCTGGCATTGAGCATATTGTTTTCGTGACAGGCCGGAATAAAGGCGCGATCGAGGACTATTTTGACCGGGCCTATGAGCTTGAAACTTCGCTTGAGCAAAGAGGCGAAAGCAAAGCCGACATTCTAAAACAGGTTCAGCGTACAACGCTTCCGGCAGGGTCTGCGAGTTTTGTGCGCCAGCAATCTCCACTCGGACTGGGACATGCGATCTGGTGCGCTCGGGACATTATCGGCAACGAGCCGTTCGCCATTTTGTTGCCGGATGTCATCGTTCGGGCGGAACCGAGCTGTCTGGCCCAAATGGTTGCCGCTTACAATGAGACCGGCGGGAACATCCTCGCCGTTGACGCTGTGCCGGAGGAAGAGGTTTCCAAATATGGTGTGATCGCTCCAAAGTCGCGCGATGGACGCTTGATCGAAATGGACGGTATGGTCGAGAAACCAGCCCGCGAGGATGCGCCGTCCAATCTCAAGATCACGGGCCGCTATATACTCCAGCCCGAGATTTTCAAACTTCTGGAAGACCAGGGCGCAGGTGCAGGTGGCGAGATCCAACTCACCGATGCGATGGCGCGCCTGATGGACATGCAGTCTTTTTATGCGTTTGAGTATGAAGGTCAGGACTATGATTGCGGGTCGGTGCTGGGCTATCTTGATGCTGTTCTGGGGCATGCGGTGAATCACCCCGAGATTGGCAGCGAGGCGAAAGCGCTGATTGCCCGCCTCGCATCTGAGACGAAGGCCGGTAAGACATAGCGATCATGAGGCGCATTCATGCGCGGAAGACGAGGATGATGTGAAATTTCTGGTGACCGGTTGTGCGGGCTTTATCGGGCATGCGGTCAGCATGGCGTTGCTTCAGGCCGGGCATCGGGTTGTCGGTGTGGACAGTTTGAACGCGTACTATAGTGTGACGCTCAAGAGGCTGCGGCTTGCCCAATTGCTGAAATCACCCGTTTTCGAGTTCCACCAGCTTGATCTGGCTGCGCCGGATGTGCTGTTGGAGTTGCCGGGCCGTGCTGACATTGATCAGGTGATCCATCTGGCCGCTCAGGCGGGCGTGCGCCATTCGATGGACAATCCTTTTCCCTATGTCACATCAAATGTGGTGGGGCATTTGTCGGTGCTCGAATTCTGTAGACGCATGCCGCGCCGACCGAGATTGATTTATGCGTCATCCAGTTCGGTTTACGGTGTAAGTGAGCAAAGTGTCCTGGCCGAGGATGATCTGGCAGGCCCTCCGGCGTCCCTTTATGCGGTGACCAAGCAGGCCGATGAATTGATGAGTCAGGCTTACAGCTCGCTCTATGGGATCGCGCAGACCGGAGTGCGGTTCTTTACGGTTTATGGGCCATGGGGACGTCCCGATATGGCTTACTGGATATTCACGCGGAAAGCTTTGGCAGGCGAGCCTTTGGAAGTGTTCAATTACGGGCAGTTGGAACGAGACTTTACCTATATTGATGACGCGGTAGAGGGGGTGCTATCGGTGGCTCTGGGGAGGCCTAAATCCGAGACGCAGGGCGATTTACACAGGATCTACAACCTTGGCAGTGGTCGGGCAGAACCGTTGCAAAACTTGGTAAATGCTGTTGCTGTTGCGACCGATACCGAGGTGGAGATTGAACAGCTTCCGCATCAGCCGGGTGACGTGAAGCGCACATGTGCCGATATTTCGAAAATGCAGGCTGATTACGGATATGTGCCGAAAATTGGACTGAATGAGGGGATTAGCCGGTTCGTTGCTTGGTACAAAACGGACGGGGTACGGGCGCTGGCTTAACTGCTGTATCCACTCATCGGCGAAGTGGCAGAAATCTTGCATCTCTGAGGGGAATTATCAGAGGTGTTGTGCAATGATACAGAGTTTTTCCAATCGAGCGAGCCGGATTCAAACGGATGAGCAGGGCTCAATCTTACCGATTTTCGCGATAATGTTGCTGGCCCTGCTGGTGCTTTTAGGTTTCTCGCTGGACTTTAGACGTATCGCCAGCGCCGATGCGCGGCTTCAGACTGCTGCGGATGCTGCCGCGTTGGCTGGTGCGCTGGCCTATTCGCGCAATGCTGACATCCCTGAAGGTCAAAGATTGTCGCTGGCGACAGATGCCGTGAATGCAACGCTTGCCGCTGACCTGCAAAGTGCAGCCTTTGGTCTGTCTTTGACGTCGGTCAATGTTGCGATTGCGGGCGCGGCGAATGACGGCATCGAAGCGACTGTGAGAGCGAATTTGCCGCTGGCCTTTGGAGGCTTGTTTGGACGGAGCAGTGTTGATATTTCGACCCAAAGCGGCGCCATTGGAGGTGGACCACAAAACGTCGAGATTGTGCTCGCGTTGGACAATACCGGCTCCATGTTTAACAATAATCGCTTCAATCTGATGCGAAGCGCGGCGAAAGGCTTTGTAAATCAGCTCTATGATGAAGCGGTTGGGCCTGGCCAGACATATGTCGGCGTTGTTCCTTGGGCGACAACTGTGAATATTAATTCCGAGCGTCCGGGCGGATTTGATCCGTCACCTGCCGCGAGCCGTTCGCCCGGCGCCGATGGGACGCGGAGTGTACCAAACCGCCCTTTCCAGGACCGCCTGCGTTATTTGCTGGAGCCGGAAGCGGATGCGAATTACACGCGCGAAGCTATAGAGCGCGACTTCGCCCCTGTCGAATGGCGCGGCTGCATCCGGTCTGCACCGGGCGAGCGTCGTGTTTCCAATGGCGGCTCGGTTCAGAGCCCGCTGACCGATGATGTGGTCAATGGGTTGCGCTGGCATGCTTCGCTTGTAGAGCCACAGCTGCGCGATTTGCCGGCGCCTTCGAGCTTTTCTGGAGATACAAATCCGGTGAATGCGGGCTTTAACGTCCAGCCTGGGCGAATTGTACAATGCCTTCAGTTTGGTGGCTCATTTACGAATAATCTCCACATGGATGTTGATCGTGCCTGCATCGACAATCCAGGCAATTCGCGCATTAATTTGGTTGAAGCATGTGTGTCCGATCCGAATGAGTTTGACTATTTCCGGCGCGGTGGTGAAGCCTGCCCGTGGCAACGCAATATCTTTCCGTGGACCTCTTTACGCCCGATCTCTGGTCCGAACCAGAATTGCCCTGTCGCAATGCTTGGGCTGTCTCAGGACCGTGCACAACTCGTCGACAAGTTGGATGAAATGTATCCGGTCACGGGCGGTACGCACATGGATGTGGGTCTGACATGGGGACTGCGGATGCTGTCACCACGGACACAATGGGCGAATTTTTTCGGTCAGGATCGGCCAACCCCTTATGAGGATCGCTCGACCCGCAAAGTGCTTGTGCTGTTGACGGATGGCGAGAATATCGCCCCGGCGATTGAAGGCTATTATGGCTGCGCGCGCAATCAGCCACGCGGCGCAGCTGGACGCTGCTGGCAGGCACCCGATGTTGGCAACCTGTCGGGACGGTCTTTGAACAATTTGACACGCGATGCCTGTACGCAGATCCGGGACGAGTATGGCATCGAAGTCTTCACCATCGCGGTTGATATTACCAATGCTACGGCGATTGATATTCTGGCCGATTGCGCCGGCACGCCTGACCGCGCTTTCAATATTCGCGCAGCGGAACTCGAAGCGGTGTTCCAGTCTATTGCATCTCGCCAATTGCGGTTGCTCGAATAGGTCAGATTTGACGGGCCAGTGGAGAGGCGTTACGGGCTGATATGCCTGTAACGCCTCTTCCGGTTTTTGATGATGTTTTGGCCGCCGCAGACCGTGTGGCGGCAATCGCCGTTCATACCCCCGTCTTGCGTCATGCTGCGCTGGATGAAGCGATTGGCGCTGAGGTTTTTATCAAGCCAGAGTGTTTGCAGGTGACCGGTAGCTTCAAGATCCGCGGCGCGACCAACCGGATTGCGCAGATTTCCGATGTGGGCCAGCGGCGTGGGGGTGTGGTCGCGTTCTCGTCGGGCAATCATGCGCAAGGCGTGGCGCGGGCGGCCAGGCATTTCGAGATGCCTGCGCTTATCGTGATGCCTGAAGATGCGCCTCAGGTGAAAGTTGATGGCGTCTTGGGCGATGGCGCCGAGATACGGTTTTATGATCGGGCAGGACAGTCGCGCGAGGAGATCGCCGCTGGGTTTGCGCGCGAGCGCGGGGCGGTGCTCGTGCCATCTTATGATGATGCGCACATTATTGCCGGGCAAGGGACAGCGGGGTTGGAGTTTGTTCGGGATCTGGCCGAGCAGGATGTGAAGCTTGATCACTATATCTCATGCGCGGGGGGCGGCGGCTTGCTGGCGGGGGCAGCGCTGGTGTTTGAGGCGATGAGCCCGCAGACGAAGCTCTGGAGCGCGGAGCCGCTTGGCTTTGATGATCATAAAAAGTCGTTTGCTGCTGGACGCATCCGCCAGATCGAAAAAGGGGCGACATCTATTTGCGATGCGATTCAGACGCCGCAACCGGGTGAGCTGACTTTTGCCGTCAATAAGACGAGAGTGGCCGGGGGCCTGGCTGTATCTGACGACCAGATCAAAGAGGCGATGCGCTTTGCATTCCGGCACTTGAAGCTGGTCGTCGAGCCTGGCGGTGCAGCGGCGTTGGCATGTGCTATGTTTGACTTGCCGGATGAGGCCAAGGGCAAACGGGTTGGGATTGTTCTCTCAGGCGGGAATGTCGATGCAAGGGTTTTTGCGGGAGTTATTGCTTAGGCGCGTGCGCGACTTTCCGGCTTTATGTCTGTAAACCGTTATAAAGCCTTCACAATGTCCTCGACCATCTTCTTGGCGTCTGACAGGAGCATCATCGTATTGTCGCGATAGAACAGCTCATTGCCGATACCTGCATAGCCTGAACCGAGCGAGCGCTTGATAAAGAGGACGGTCCGGGCGTTTTCGACGTCGAGGATGGGCATGCCGTAAATCGGGCTGGTGGTGTCTGTTTTGGCCGCCGGATTGGTGACGTCATTCGCGCCGATCACGAAGGCGACGTCCGAGGCGGAAAATTCCGAATTGATGTCTTCCAGTTCGAACACTTCGTCATAGGGGACTTGGGCTTCGGCGAGGAGGACATTCATGTGGCCGGGCATTCGGCCAGCGACGGGATGGATGGCGTAGGAAACTTCGACGCCTTCCTCTTTGAGCTTTTCGGCCATCTCTTTGAGAATGTGTTGGGCCTGCGCGACGGCCATGCCATAGCCGGGCACGATGATGACTTTGGAGGCGTTCTTCATGATGAACGCTGCATCGTCTGCGGAGCCGATTTTGACGGGGCGGTTTTCCGCTCCGCCCGCGGCAGGGCCAGCGTCTTCGCCACCAAAGCCGCCAAGAATGACCGAGATGAAAGAGCGGTTCATGCCTTTGCACATGATGTAGGAAAGAATTGCGCCAGATGAACCGACCAATGCGCCGGTAATGATGAGCGCGAAATTACCAAGCGTGAAGCCGAGCGCGGCGGCGGCCCAGCCCGAATAGGAGTTCAGCATGGAGACCACGACGGGCATGTCTGCGCCACCGATCGGGATGATCAAGGTGATGCCGAGGACAAGCGCGAGGGCTGTCAGCGCCCAGAACATCCAGACTTCCGTACCGCCGGACTGGATCAGCAGGATGGTGAGGATGACGATGCCAGCAGCGATGGCGATGTTGAGAAGATGACGCGCAGGCAGGATGATCGGCGCGCCGGACATGTTGCCGTTGAGTTTGGCAAAAGCGATGACAGAACCGGTAAAAGTCAGCGCGCCAATGGCTGAGCCGATGGACAGCTCGATCAGGGAGATCGTGGCGATGCTGGACGTTGTTCCGATGCCGAAGCTTTCGGGTGCGTAAAGCGCTGCGGCGGCGACAAGCACAGCGGCAAGGCCGACGAGTGAGTGGAACGCGGCGACGAGCTGGGGCATATCCGTCATGGCAATCTTGCGCGCAATGACCGCGCCAGCAATGCCGCCAATGGCGATGCCGCCTGCGATAATGCCGACGGTGAGCCCGTCAAGTTGGCCGCCGGTAAACAGCGTGGCAAGCGTGGTGCCGACGGCGATGGTCATGCCGATCATGCCGTTGCGATTACCTGCGCGACTTGTGGCGGGGCTCGATAGGCCGCGTAAGGCAAGGATGAAAAGAACCCCGGAAACGAGATAGAGAAGGGCGGCTATGGATGGGGTCATTTTAGGTGCCCTTTTTCTTATACATGGCCAGCATGCGCTGGGTAACGAGGAAGCCGCCGAAAATATTGACCGAAGCGAGGGCCACGGCTGCGCCACCGAGAAGTTTGGGCAGGAGTTGGTCTTGGGAGAGGCCGTGGGCGGCTGCGGCAACAAGTGCGCCGACAATAATAACCGAGGAGATGGCGTTGGTGACCGCCATGAGCGGTGTGTGGAGCGCAGGGGTGACGGACCAGACAACATAGTAGCCGACAAAACAGGCCATGATGAAGATCGCGATCAGGAAGATGGTATCAGAGATGCCGCCGGCTTCACCGCCGCCTGCCGCGAAGGCGGGAAGAGCGATCGTGAGGCTTGCTGCTAATAAGGTTATCAGGCGCATGGCATTTCTCCGGTTTCGTCATTGCACGGCCTGACCGTGCAACCCATCTCTTGTGGGGGCTTGGGGTGATGGATCCCAGAATCGAGTTGTGGGATGATGCAGACCTGATTCATTTGACTAAAAATCATGTTTTCAGCCTTTCATTCACAGTTTCGCCGCCGCGTGTCAGGATCATGGCGGTGACGATTTCGTCGTCCGTGTCGAGGTTGAGACTGCCATCTTCGGCTGTGACGAGCGGTAGGAAATTGAGCAAGTTCTTTGCGTAGAGCGATGAACTGTCTGCGGGTAATCGGGCGGGCAAGTTTGAAAAGCCTGCGATTTTTACCCCGCCCATATCGACGACCTCATTGTCTTTCGAGAGTGGGCAATTGCCGCCTTGGGAGACCGCCATATCGACGATGACCGAGCCGGGGCGCATGGTTTTGACCATGTCCTCAGAGACCAGCACGGGCGCGGCGCGACCAGGGATCAGTGCGGTCGTAACGACAATGTCCTGTTTGGCGATGTGCTTTGCAGTCAGCTCGGCCTGTTTGGCCTGATATTCAGCGGACATTTGCTTCGCGTAGCCGCCGGCGGTCTCTGCCTCTTTGAACTCGTCATCTTCCACGGCAATGAACTTTGCGCCCAGGGAGGCGACTTGCTCTTTCGCGGCGGGGCGGACATCTGTCGCCGTAACAACAGCGCCGAGGCGGCGGGCTGTGGCAATGGCCTGAAGCCCTGCAACGCCTGCGCCCATGATGAAGACCTTGGCGGGGGCGACGGTGCCTGCTGCGGTCATCATCATCGGCATGGCGCGGCCATAGATCGTGGCGCCTTCCATAACGGCGCGATAACCAGCGAGGTTTGACTGGCTGGATAGGGCGTCCATGCTCTGCGCACGGGTGATGCGCGGGGTGAACTCCATGGCGAGCGTTGTGGCCTTGCGGGCATTGGCAGCGGCCAGATTGTCAACGGCGTTGAACGGGTCGAACAGGGCGATGACGGTTGCGCCTTCGGGGAGCGCTTTGGTCTCTTCGGGCGACGGACCACGGACTTTGAGGATAAGATCAACGTCTTTCATGGCCTCTGCCGCCGAACTCGCAATGGTTGCCCCTTCGGCTTTATAGGCGTCATCGAGGAAGCCGGCCGCTTGGCCTGCTCCTGTTTCTATGGTGACCTTATGGCCTAATCCAATTAGCTTTTTGACGCTTTCAGGGGTTGCCGCGACGCGAGCTTCACCTGAAGCGGTTTCTTTGAGAATCGTAAGTTTCATACTGCATTTAAAGCTCGAATATTGCTTGCGCGCAATATTTTCCTCAAATGAAGTGCAATTTTGCCTATATACGCAAAAAATATGCGCGGTGCTTCGGGCTATTTGCTCACGCGTTGGGCGATTTTCGACGTGACGGGATCAGGAAAATCGCCTTGGTCTTTCAGAGCGGCCTTGAGTTTTCCGGCCATGGTCTTGCCTGCTTCGACACCCCATTGATCGAAGCTGTTGACGCCCCAGAGTATTCCGGCGGCATAGGTCCGGTGCTCATAGAGCGCAAGCAGGGCGCCGAACGCGTATGGACCGAACGTGTCAACGGTCAGAAAGCTCGATGGTCTTCCGCCGACATGGACTTTTTGGCGCGCGACATTGTCGGGCAGATCCGGTTCTTCGGCCTTGATGGTTTCATAGCTGCGGCCATTGGCCAGAACTTCGGCCTGGGCGAGCGCGTGGGCGGAGAGGGCGATGCGGCCGTCCTGTTCGGACGAGGCATCCGGGGCGAGAATGAACTCTGTCGGGACCGCGTCTGTGCCTTGGTGGAGCCATTGGTGGTAGGAATGCTGGCCGACCGACCCTTCGCCGCCCCAGAGCGCCGGGGTTGTTGGGCCGGCAATGGCGGTGCCATCGGGGCGGACCGACTTGCCGTTTGATTCCATTTCGAGCTGTTGCAGATAGGTCGGCAGCATCCGCAAGCGGCGGGCATAGGCGAGCACGACGCGCATGGTTTCGCCGAGGGCATTGCGGTTCCAGTAGTCGAGCAAAGCCAGCCGTGCGGGGAGATTGGTCTCGATCGGGGCGTCGCGGAAATGGGTGTCCATGGCGGCTGCGCCCCGGCGGATCTCGTTTATAATCTCCGGTCCAAGCACAATACGGCAGGCGAGCGCCGCGTTGGACCAGATTGAGAACCGTCCACCGACGCTGGCGGGCATGTCGAATGTGGTCACGTCTGCGCCATCCAGCCATGCGCTTGCGCGATCGGCGCGGGAGGTCACCAGCGTCATGTGTTTGGCGGTCTCGTTGCCAAGTTCGGCCTGTAGCCAAGCTTTGGCGCGGGTGAGATTATAGAGTGTTTCTTCCGTGCCGAAGGATTTGGAAACGCCGATAATAAGCGTCTCTTCGGGGCTGAGCCCATCAAGAGCCAATTCCAGATCAAGCGGATCGAGATTGGCGCAAAAGCGCAGATTGAATTGGCGGTCACGCTCTTTTTCGAACGCGTCGGCCAGAAGGCGCGGGCCAAAGTCAGAACCGCCTATGCCGATGTGGACAATATTTTTGAAAGCGGTGCCGCGGGCTGTTTTGATCGTGCCGTTGCGGACGCCGTCCGCATAGGTGTCTGCCGCGTCAAGCGAGTTGCGAACATCTGCAGGTTCACCGCTAAGGGGCTCGCCCGAGCGCAAGGCCCAGTGCAGAGCGGGGCGGTCTTCGGACGGGTTGACGTGGTCGGCCGAGAACAGGGCTTTGATAGCTTCGGGAAGCTGAGCCGTTGTCGCAAAGTCCAGCAGTGCGGCTTCCGAGGCGGTGTCGAGCCTGTGACGGGACAGGTCGGCTGTCCATCCGGCGGCGCTTGGAGGTGCGTTCTGGGCACGCGCTGCGGCGAGTTCGGTTAGGGAGGCGGCGTTCAGGCGGGTGATGTGGTCGCTAAAATCTGTCATGGGGCCCAATAGGTTGTCAGACGATCACCAGCGGCGCGGGTCATGTGCGCGACGGGTGTGTCCGGGGTGGCGGTTTCGAAGACTGTGCGTTTCTGCTCTCCGGTAATCAGAAGAAGAATTTCTCTTGCGGAGGTTATGGCGGTACGGGTTAGCGTCAGACGCGTTGTATGGGGGCCTGTAATATCGGTTTGCGGCGCCGTGATGTGCGTGACTAGTTTTTCTGTTTCCGGGTCGAGCGCTTCAGACAAGCCTTCGGCACCGGCAAACCAGGATAAAGTGTGAGCATCCCCACCCATACCGAGAATCATCAAGTCCGCTGGTAACAGGTTCTGCATGTAGATGTCGTCGATGGTCCCCGCTTCGTGCTCTGCGCGTTGGGCTGGATTGGTGACCATGGGGTATGAGATGGCGGCGGCGGCGTTGTTTTGTAGCAAAGTCCGGTCGAGCAAGCCCATATTCGAGGCCTCGCTTGTGCGTTCCACCCAGCGCTCATCTGTAAGTCCCACGGTGATCCTCGCCCAATCGAGGGGTGTGTGAGATAATGCTGTATAGAGTGGCCCGGGCGTAGAGCCGCCCGAGCACAAGAAATGGGCACATCCGCGGTTTTCCAATGCGCTGCCGAGGGCGGTTTGGGAGGTTTCGCATGCGGCTGCAATCAGTGCGGAGCGGTTGGGAAAACGGATGTAGTTTTGACCTGCCATGCCGCTGGGCTAGCGGTTCAGCGCTATCTGTCAAGCGACGAGATGTGAGTTTGGCGGACAGAAACGGGCATGTTGGTACGAATTATGGTGCTTATGAATACGAAACGGACTTGAAAGCGGGCGCGCGCGTGTGTATGTCGCGCGCTAACGGGAATCATAAGGCCCGTGATTTCTGATGTAATCCGCTCGGCAAATTCCGGGCTGAAAAATAGGAGGGCCCCATGGCCAAGGAAAAGTTTGAGCGTAACAAGCCGCACGTGAACA
>CAZMMU010000034.1:0-30650 GCA_964567455.1 uncultured Hyphomonas sp. | reverse complement strand
GCCCACCATGTCTTCGAATACCCTATCTTAGGCGTTGTTTGTTTCTGGCGACAGAACCTCGATAACATCTGCGAGCAATGTGCCGGTATCGTCTTCTATACGGTTGATGCGGCCAAAACCCGGACCGTCGGCCTGATGAGTCCTGAACAGGCTTTGCAGCCTATGTTTTGTCGCAATTCCATATGTTTTCAAAACCATGCCGAACGGGGTTTGCCCCGCCATAATTTCCAATCGGACATCCGGATCAAATGCCGCAAGATCTACGCGAATACCTGCCACGGCCAGCGTGCGCTCCCGCGCGCAGACAAGCTCGATCTTGCGCATGAAATAGCGGCCAGCCTGTCGCTGGGCACGCACGTGCAGTGACACAGGCGCCCCGCTCCAGTCCGACAATGTCGCGGTCATACTATTTTGATGATTGAGAAGAGATTGAACAGCCTCTGGCAACTCAGCCGCATCAATCTTTTCGATTTGGAGGGCTGGGCTATGATCAAGCTCCCAAAGCGCTCCAAGATCGTCAGACCGAACCTGTTGATCAGGCTGGCTTGCCAATTGCCGGCGCAGCTCGTGGGCTAGATTGATCGGGGTGGGAATCTGGTTGATCCGCGAAACGCTAAGTGCAATCCCATATGCGCGCTCAACGGCGACGGTCAGTGCGAGGGCAGATTTCAGATCCCCACCTGATGCAAAGAACTCGGCAGTGCTGCCCAGCTCCGGCTTGTCCAAGAGGGTTCGGAACAACTCCGATGCGAAGCGGTCAATTTCGTCAGGTTCATGCGGATTAGGTTTACCACGTGATGACAGCGCAGGAGCCTGCGCGCGCAAAGCCATTCGATCCACCTTCCCGGCGGGCAAGGTCGGCAATGTCTCGGTGATAACCCATTTTGCGGGCATCATCGGGCTGGGCAGTTGTTCGCCTAACCAATCCACAAGATCGGCAACATCAATTTCCGCATCGCCGCACGGCGAGAGGAAGGCAACAAGCTCCGTCGTCTTGATCTTCCGATCATCGTGCGCAATGACAACTGCCTCAAGCACCTCGGCTCGACGCATCAGCAATGATTCGACTTCGAGCAGGTCCACGCGGACACCGTCAACAAAGACCCTGTCCGTGCGCCTGCCGAAGTGTACCAGTCGGCCACCCTCCTGCTGCATAGCCAAATCTCCGGTGGCAAACTCGCCCTCCCCGCTCAGGCCGTCGGCGTCGGATGTCCATTTACCCTTGATATAAAGCTGCCCGATCTCTCCGGCGCCCACCATGCGCCCGTCCTCGTTACGAACGATAAGATCAATGTCAGCATATGGATACCCGATCGGCACACTGCCATCGAGAAATTGCATCGATTGATCTATCAAAAACCGAGCGGCACAACTCGTCTCTGTTGTGCCCATCCCATTGTAAAGCCGAACTGGGCGCGGGAACTTTTTCTGGAACAGGGCGACATCACTGGCCAGAAGCGGCTCTCCGGCAAGCTGGATCATGCGTAAACGCGGCCAATCCGTTTCACCACTCCCGCCATGGTCCGGCAAGCGCTTGGCCCAACGCCGGAAAAGAGTTGGCGTGGTATAAAGCAGTGCCAATTCGTTTAAGCGGACCCAGTCTCCAAACCCGTAGGATCGGGTTTCACCGATGTCATACAAGCAAACCGTAGCGCCCGCGAGAAGTGCGCTGAACAGACTGAACACAGATGGGGTAAAGCTGAGCGGCATAACGAGGCTCACCCTGTCGCCAGCACGCAGACCGCTATCGGTCCCATAGCAATTAGCCGAACGGAGAAGACTTGCGCGGCTGTGGCGGACCGGTTTCGGGCGACCAGTTGTACCCGACGTATAAAGTACATAGGCTGCGGTATCGGGCGTGTAAGGCCCAAAACCCGGTTGTTCGCTGTCCTCCCGCTTGACGGGAAGGAGCATCTCTTCGACGGACAGGACACGAAAGTGACCATGAGCAAGAGCGCGGGCACGGGCAATGTTCGACTGGTCGGCGAACACGATGCTCGCGCCGCTCTGCTCAAGCATGTGGTCCAAAGCACCATCATCAGCACGCGGATCAAGAGGTGTATAGGCCCATCCAGACAGGACGGTTCCGAACGTGATGGCGACGGCATCCGCTGAGTGGGCTACCATTATTGCGGCAAGACGCGGGGTGTCGGCACGAAATGTAGAGGCCAGTTCAGCCAATCGGCTGGCAAGCCCCTGCGCGGACGCATTGAGCGCTTTATATGTGATTTGCTTGGAGCCACTATCTATCGCGGTGGCGAGCGGGTTGATGGACACGGCCTTGGCGAACCGGTCAGCAATCATATCCATTGAATAGATGTCCCGCTATCGCGTTTCATGCGCTTTTCCTTGGTCGTGCTGACAATAGGCCACGCTCGGCAACCCCATCAAGTCCGCAGGTAAAAACGCCGCACGGGTTGCGCCGTTTTTGCGCTAGTCGGTGCAGATAATATCAGGCTCTTGATCAGCCATAACGCCGTTCTCGGCTGCTGCTTTCTCGCGAATACCCGCACGGGCATTTTCGATAAATGCACTGATGTCCTGATTGCTCGAACACATGATCATGGAGGTCAGATCTTTAAGGGCCTCGACCGCGCACTTGCTCTGTGTCGGCGATGCAGCTGCACGATGATTCTCGCATCCTGCCGGCTGATCGATCAACCAATCGTATAGTTTTTGATGTTTCTGAGGTGTTGTCATGACAATGGCCATCCTTCACTAGCAAAATCAACTCGTTCAATAAGCGCTTGATTCACCGAAGATCGAAATCTCTCTTCGGCCGTGGATCTACTAAACCATGTAGATTCGAGACTTGTCTCAAGGCCATTTACAATCACCTAACGCAATGTGACATGAATATGGCATGACCGATCCCACGCGACGCTTGGCAGATCTTTGCAAAGTCCGTGCCTGGCATTTGAGTTGTCACCATTATGGTTCGAAAATCTGATCCCATGAAAGTCGGGTAATGATTGAAGGGGAGCTGTGTCCCAAAAGCCACAATTTGGCTTCCTTACGCGTTATCTCAATCATTTTTGAGAATGAGATTGATTCTCATCTACATTGCCGTAACAAGAATGAGAACCATTTGCATCTAGGAGATTGCTTTGCCCCGACACCTGCCCAACCGCCCCATTCTTGCCACCCTGCTCTCAACCGTGGCAATCGCGCTACCCGGCATAGCACAGGCCCAGATCGCGACAGCCGAAGAAGACAATCCGGATGTACAGGAAACCATCATTGTAACCGGCCAATACCTTGCCAATGAAAAATTCTCGGGAACCAAAACCCAGACGCCCCTGGTCGATGTGCCCCAGAGCCTTTCGGTCGTATCAGCTGCGCAGATTGCCGACCAGTTCTTCATCGACATCGGTGATATTAGCCGGTTTACACCCGGCGTATCGATCGGCCTTGGTGAGGGGCACCGCGATCAGATTACCATTCGCGGACAAAACACGACCGCCGACTTCTTCGTCGATGGATTACGCGATGATGTCCAATATTTCCGCCCGCTCTACAATCTCGATCAGGTCGAGATTTTACGCGGCTCGAACGCGCTGATATTCGGGCGCGGCGGCGGCGGCGGCGTCATCAACCGCGTGACCAAGAAAGCAATTGTCGGGGAGACATTCGGCTCTGCATCGGCAAGTGTTGATACATTTGGCTCGGCGCTTGTGTCAGGTGACATCAATATCGACGCTGGTGACCGGGCGGGCTTCCGGCTTAACGGATTCTATGAGACGCTTGACAATCACCGTGACTTTTTCGGCGGCGACCGGTTCGCATTCAACCCGACTGGTACTTTTCAGCTAACGCCAGACACACGCCTGCAGGTCTCATATGAATATGTTGATGATGACCGCACGGTTGACCGCGGCGTCCCCTCTCTGAACGGGGTGCCGCTGGAGGGGTTTGACACCACATTCTTTGGCGATCCTGACTTCAACCGCACCACGCTGCAGGCGCACATCGCCCGCGCGCGCATTGATCATAATTTCGGCGACAAAATCTCCGCCAATGTGACCGCGCAGTACGCCGATTATGACAAGCTTTACCAAAACTTGTTTCCCGTAGGATTCGACGACACGGCTGGAACAGTCTCACTCGATGGATACATCGACGAGACCGATCGGCAGAACTTTATTATCCAGAGCAACCTCGTTGCCAATCTCGACACAGGCCCGCTGAGCCACACTCTGCTGGTTGGCGCAGAATATGGTGATCAGGACACTGCAAATACAAGGCGCGACACGTTTTTCACAGACTCTCAGGACGATCAGGTGACATTCCTGTTCACCGATCCGCTTGTCATCCCCGAAGTCTCGTTTCCAACATTAAACCGCGACCGCGGGTCGAACGTCCAATTCGTCTCTATCTATGCGCAAGATCAGGTCGACATTGGCGACCATTTCAAGCTGATCGCGGGCCTTCGATATGACCGCTTCGAGGTCGATGTGCTAAATGCAGATTCGAGTGTTTTGGCGTCCAATGACGGCATTGGATTGCCCTTGGCCCGCACGGACACAGAGGTCTCTCCGCGCATAGGCCTGATTTACAAACCCAGGGAAAGCATCTCGCTCTATGGTAGCTGGTCGCAATCCTTCCTGCCGCGCTCGGGCGACCAGTTCCTCGTCTTGACTCCAGAGACTGAATCGCTCGCGCCGGAAGGCTTCGAAAACTTTGAAATCGGTGCGAAATGGGACATTACAAACCGATTGTCGTTTACGGCTGCATTGTTCCAGCTTGATCGCGACAGCGGTGCAACGGTTGACCCCGACAATGTCGACAATCTGATTATTATCGGCAGCCGCACACAGGGTCTGGAACTTCAGCTTAGCGGAGAACTGCTGCCGAACTGGACATTCAATGCAGGATACTCCTATCTCGACGCCGACGAGCGCGGGCGTATCGTCAACGGCCTTGAGGACAATCGCACTTTATCGCAAGTGCCAGAACATCTGTTCTCGCTCTGGAACCGCTATGATGTGACGGCAAAGTTTGGCCTTGGACTCGGGGTTACCTTCCAGTCCGAACAGTTCGCCTCTATTAGCAACAACGTCGAACTCCCGGATTTCGCGCGCGTTGACGCGGCAATCTATTACCAAGTCAATGATCGTATTCAGCTACAAATCAATCTCGAAAATCTGACGAATTCCGACTTCTTCCCCTCGGCCCACAATGACAACAACATTCAGACCGCAGAGCCATTCAATGCGCGATTTACACTGACCACAAGCTTCTAACTGTTGACTGCTTTGCTGGTACGAACAACAGGCAGGTCTTTGAAGTTCGTCTGCAGGTACATTCAACTGTAGGGAGCAAAGTCTTTCTCGGGCGATCCTCGCCAAGATTTTCATCGGGGCCCATCGCATGGATTACGCCACCTCTGGCTGGCTCACGGCTTGTGCCGTATCGCAAGTTCGCCATCGGGTCGATGATCCATGCGCACCGCTCAATGATCCCAGCCCGACATAAACAGGCGGCAGGTTGCCATATTCTTTCCATGAACATCCTTATTCACCGCCAACTCCTGCCCCATTGCGCCGTCATTGTGGACCTAAGCAAAAAAGGAGAAACATTATGGGAGTCAAACCAAACAGCCTACTCACCTATGCGGCGCTCGGCCTGTTTTTGAACGTTGGATGCCTCAAAGCGGCAGCAGAAACCGATCAGGGCTCGCAGCGACCGCAAACCTTGTCTGCGATCGAGTTGTCCGAACGCGGTGCCGAAGCGAGGTATTTCTCCAAAACGCTTGCTCTAGCACTTGATTTGCGCCCTGAAAGGCTCATTTCAGCTGACGATTTCAGTCTTATGCAAGGACTGGAAAACGCCGTAATTCTCGATACGCGCAGTGCAGAAGCTTATGCCAAGTCACACTTAGGCGGAGCGCTTAGCCTGCCATTGACCGACATGACAGAGCTAAGTCTGGCCGTGACAATGCCCTCGCGCACGGTCCCGATCCTGCTTTACTCGGATCAAAATTTCGGCGGTGCTGCGGGCCCAATCATGCACGATAGCTCGGACCTTTCGCTGAACCTTCTAAGTTTTCTGACATTGACTCAATATGGCTATGAGAACGTCTACGAACTTGGCGAAAGACTGGACCTGAGCGACGTGCGGTTCCAGTGGGAAACGCCTGAATTGACCGCAGAACTGGCTCAGACAGCGGCGGCGGTCACTCTTCTCGATTGATAAGTAAATCTAAAAGGCGCGTGATGACCCTTGTATTACGCGCCTTTTGCAGACAAATGCGAGCCTGACGAACAAGAATAAGGCGCGCCCAAAATGACTGACCAACCCGCTCCGGCGAAAAAAGTGAACCCGAACGCTCCGACGCTACAAAAAGTGCTGTCCGTGAAACACTACACCGACCGCCTATTCTCGTTCCGACTGGAGCGGCCACCCAGCTTCCGGTTCCGAACGGGTGAGTTTGTCATGATCGGCTTGTACAAGGATGACGGTCGCCCATTGTTGCGTGCCTATTCCATCGCAAGCCCGGCCTGGGATGAAGAGCTGGAATTCTACTCAATCAAAGTTGCCGACGGCCCGCTGACCTCTCGGCTGCAAAACATCAAGGTGGGCGACGAAGTCTTGCTGGGCAAAAAACCGACCGGAACGCTGGTTCTCGACGCCCTTGTCGGCGGCAAACGGCTTTATATGTTCTCGACAGGCACCGGCTTTGCACCTTTTGCCAGCCTCGTGCGCGATCCCGACACATATGCGCGCTTCGACGAAGTGATCGTTACACATACCTGCCGGGACGTTGCTGAGCTTGACTACTCCAAGGAAATTGTCGAGGCCGCGAAAAATGATCCGCTGGTCGGTGAAGAAGCCACCAAGCAGCTGCGCCTCTTCACCTCCTGCACGCGCGAAGCTTACGAGCAAGGCGGCCGGATTACGACGCTGATCGACACAGGCGAACTGTTCGAAAAGCTTGGGATCCCAAAACTCGATCCCGAAACAGATCGCGCTATGATCTGCGGCTCGATGGAGATGATCAACGACACCAAACAGCGCCTGCTTGATGCTGGTCTTGTCGAGGGGTCAAACTCGTCTCCGGCGCAGTTCGTTATTGAGAAAGCCTTCGCAGGCTAAACGCTACGGTCTAAGAGGCGAGTTTCTGATAGACAAAGGATGCAAGCGCCAAGTCTTGGGCCCCCAGTCCCGTGAGATCAACAACGCGGATGCCCGAGCCTGTCATATCAGGTTCGGACTGAGCGAGCGCTTGCCCGAGGGGGAAAGCCTTCTCCCGAGCGACAAGGCCCGAACGAACCACCCAGCCAAACTCGCCATGGGTAACGCATTGAGCATGGCCGCCCCATCCCGCTTGAAGACCATCTGCATCGGGATTGGCAATTCGACCCGCCCCCCACTGTGCCCAATAAAAACCCTTTTAACCACTTCCATCATACCAGTCTTATCGTCCAGTATGGGGCCGATTTCGCCAAGTGAAAAGATCTTCATCGCGGCTTCAACTCATTATTTTTGCGATCGAGGAATTCGCGAAACGCTAAGAGCCCCTCGTCCATATTCGCACGCCCAAAGCCAATCCGGAAACGGTCTTGCGGTGTTTCCATCAGCTCGGATTGATAGATAGATGCGGGCAAGAGCAGGACGCCATTCTCTTCCACCAGCGCCTCACAGAACGTCTCCACGCTGCCGGAGCCTATATACCTAGGATAAGCGATACAGCTTCCGTCAGGATGCGCCCAATCAAACAGGTCTGGATAGTCAGCAAAAAAAGCATCAAGCTTTTCAACATTTGCCTGCATCAGGGCACGGTTTCTCGCCAGAATTTTGTCACGTACGCTTAGAGCAATGACAGCCAACCGTTCACTGGGCGCAGAGTTACAGATCGAAAGATAATGTTTGTAACGCTCCAGCCTCTGCAACAAATCCAGATCGGAGCTCGCAATCCAGCCAATACGCAGCCCGGGCAAGCCATAGGCTTTCGACATAACATTGAGTGACACGCCCTTTTCGTAAGCGTCAGCCGCTTGATCAATCCGCTTGCTTTCGTCCAGTTCGACGAGACGGTAAACTTCGTCACTGAACAGATAGAGATCGTGTATGCGACAAATGTCGATCAGGTCCGCATAGTCTTTTGCCGAGATAATCTTGCCTGTCGGATTGTTCGGAAAACAAACAGAAATGAGTTTCGTATTCGGTCTGATCGCAGTGCGAATATCGTCAAGGTCGAGCGCCCAATTATTGTCTGCATCTAGGGGCACACCTGACACGGCGCAAATATCGAGCGGCACAGTTTCGGCAGCCTGATAGTTCGGCACGACCACGATCGCATGATCGTCCTTATCGAGCAAAACACGCATCGCCGCATAAACGCCTTCCTCCGCACCTGAAAAGCAAAGAATATTTTCAGCGGTCATTGTGTCGTAAGTTTCGCTGATCGCCTGACGTAAATCTGGAGCGCCCCAAGTCTCGGTATAGCCCAGTTGTAACGAACCGAGCATGTCGACAGGCAAGTCAGCCAATCCCAGCAATTCGCTAATGGACAAAGATTGAGCATCGGACGCGGTCATGTGATGGCGCGCGCTAAACTCCCATTTTGAGAAATAGGTTTCGAGAATGAAATTGCGCATCCTTGGTCCGTAGCAGTCAGTTGCGTCAGGTCAAGAAAACTCACCCGAAACCGAGAGCCTGTGGGCGACCCGTGCGGCCGCTTCAATTGCGGGGCCAATCTCATCTTTAATCGCAGAAATCGCCGTGCCGGCCTGTGCGGGCGACACCGCTCCCTCAGATCGGCCCAGCGTTTCGGCTGCGCCGCAAACGGCAGCCAGCCGCTTTGCGCCAACCGAAAGGGCCGTTCCCTTAAGCGAGTGCGCCGCGTCTGCCCACTGGTTAGCAGGCAAGGATGGATCCAGAATCCGCGCCCACATTTCGGTTTGTTGAAGAAATATGTCGATTATTTCGACCCCAAGCGACGCATCTGCCCCGGTCATAGCGGACAAATGCACCACATCAAGTACCGGTTCCAGTTCCTGGTCCATCAACATCGTCTCCAACAGGCTGCTATCCCTTCAGAACAGACTGCTGATTTACACTTCGTTAACGCCGAATGAATGAGATTGCCGCACGATCGCGAATGCAGTATAAAGGAGAGCAGGTTTTGTTCGGGAGGGCATAATGCTTGGATGGCTCATTGGGATACGAGATTTCTTTCTTACGCTTACACTTGCTTGGGTTGGCATTAGCCTCGCCCAACCAAATCCGGTTGCACTTGAAGAGATTGATAAGATCCAGCCAGCACTCGAAGCGTCCGCGACCCGTAATTGCCTGCTCAGCCGACGGCACTGATCAACTGTATTTGAGGCTCCGCCGACATCATGCCTGTGTGCTAGGAGTTCAGCATGACTGATGATCACGCCTCCGAATCGATCCCTGACAGACCATTGGCGACCCAATCTGACACGCCAGGCGTTGACGAAACGGCACAGACGGGAAACTGGGTCTTTTGGTCCTGTCTGTTGATGGCATTAATCTGGTTGGGGTCGGCCAGCGCGTTTTTCTTCTTGCAAACTGAAGCAATGAACCTCGCCGCAGTCCCATTGCCATTGCTAATTTGCGGCAGTTTTCTGCTCGCGATTCCTGGCATTGTTCTGATAATGGTCGGCTTCATTGGACGTCAGAGTGTTCGTGCCCGCGCGGCCAATGCACTGATTCTGAAAGCGGCCACCCAACTGCTCGCACCGGCACAGTCGGCAACACGCGAGATCAACACGCTTGCAGATGCGACGCGCGAAAGCGCCCGCACCATCGATCTGACGACAAGTGAAGCCCTTGCCTCCATGAAGGCCATGCATGAAGCCTTGTCAGCAGAGCGCTTGCGGGCCGAATCCGTAAGTTACGCCATGGCTGACAATGCGCGCGATTTGACGTCGAGGCTCGCGGACGAACGCAAAGGGCTTGAAACGCTGACCAAAGCCATGGAAGCGCAGGCAGATATGATGCGTGAAGTGATCCCCCAACAATCGGCGGCCATGGTGGCCGCGGCAAAAGCCGCTGGCGAAGAAGTACGGGCTGCAGATGACGCGCTTGAAACCCGGCTCAATCATCTCAAACAGGCTGGAAGCACACTCGCCGTACGACTGACGGATCTCGATGCCATCGCTAAAGACGCGGCAGAACGCACCGACGGGCTGGTTCAATCCATCGCCGCCATTGAAGACAAGCTCAGCCGGTCAGACAAAACAGTCGAACGGGCCGAACAATCGAGCGCAATGGCAGTGGAAGCTGCCAGCTCTGTCGGGAAAGCCCTGCAGGACGCCGTTTCAGCGGCGCTCGACGGCGCCCGCGAGGCCAATGAAGAAATCGACCGGATTAGCCGCAAGCTGCATGAAGACACCGCCCGATCGATCACCGAGCTGCGACTGGCAGGGATCGAAGCAACAACCGGCCAGTCCGCGGCGGCCCTTCCGAAGCGACCTGGCGTGAACGGCGCTGAGAGGCCAGCCGCAGAGCTTGCGCCCGCAGCGCTGCACACACAGCAGCCTGCCGTACAGCCGCTTCCGCCGCCGACCGCGCCGACAGCGACCGACTCAGACTTGTTCGAGAGCACAAGCGCTGACCCCGAAGCCATCGCGCCGCCAAACATCCACGTTGATCCGGCCCACAAGCCTGCCCCTGCGACGGGCTGGAGCGACATCATTTCCGATCTGGATAGCGAGGCGCGCAGCGGTACAATTGCGCACATCGACGACATGGACCGTCAGGAGATCGCAATTGGCCTGATAGATCGTTTGCAAACCTCGGGCATTGCTCTGCCGACTATTTTTCGTCCGCGAGACAAGAAGAAGATTGCAGCCGCGTCCCGTAAGTCGGCCCAAGCACGTCGCAATGCGACGCGCAACATTAGCGGTCCTGAAGTGGATAGAGTCTATAATCGGATTCGCAAGGACGATGAGCTGAACGCTATGGCTCAGGCTTTTATCGATCTTGAACAGGCCGAAGCGCTGCAGGCACTTGCGGAAACCAGCGGCACGGCACGGCCCGCTTCTCCGCGACTGGCCGCCTTCCTGCTCGCTGACGCTGCCCTGACAGCGGATTAGAGGGCAACCGTCGTCTGCCAGCAGATATATATAGGCGCTAGGATCGCCGTCCGATAAACCGAATAAATCCAAACAAGCCGCCCAAAGTAGACCCGATACCTCCAAGGAACACGGCCAATGGGTTTGCAGCCGTTGCCAAGCTAACAGCTTTCTGGAATCGGGTGACTTCGACCTCGATCTGACCGTTAAACGTGCGCACTGGCCGCGCATCTTCACCCGTCATCGCGAACAGTTCGACATAAAGCGCCTGTTCGCCTGCCTCCTTCGGTGTCACCCGCCAGCGCCAGATATTGGCTGTGTCGGTGCCTAGCAATTGAACCGTTGGCGAGATCAGCTCGATGTCAAATGCAGCGCCGACGAGCGAGGCCTTCACCCGATCAGACACGCGCGCCTGAGCTTCGACAACCTCACCGACGCCCGGCAAACTCTCAGTTGCCGTCTCGGCGCCCGTCGCGTCGAGCGAAAAGGTCACATCAAAAGGCTTACCGTAACTTGCCACCGAGGGGGTTTCATAAGCCACCGGAACTTCCTGCAATGTCTCTTCGATTAATCTCGGCCGCGCGACAGCAGGCCCAGCCGTTGCAAGTGGCTCCGCGTTTGTTGGCGATGCCGAGCTGGCTCCCCGCGGGATTGCACTTGGCCCAAAGACAGGTTCCTCAGCTGCGGCCGACGGCTCAGCGGGCGGGGGTGGTGCAGCCGCCACAGGTGCCGGAGGAGGCGGTGGTGGAGGTGGCGCAGGCTCCGGCGCGGCAATAGGCGCAACAGGTGCTGAAACAGCCAGCTCTTGTGGCGCAAACATCTGCCATCCGCCAAAACAAGCTGCACCGAGCCCCAAAATCAGGAGCAATCCAAAAAACAACCGGGCCATCCCTCACCTCCAACAAAGTCGAGACACAGCAGGAAGCCTACCAGATCAAATCCAAAAAGCCAGCAATGCAGATGTAAACGCGTCCTAGGCCTGCCGCGCCGCCTCATAAAAGGCAATCGCCGCTGCATTGGAAATATTCAGACTTTCCATAATCGGCTGCATCTCGATCCGCGCTGTCCACATACAGGCCTTGGCAACCGCTGGACGCAGACCCGCGCCCTCGGCCCCAAAGACAAGCGCAACCTTGTCCCCTGCCGGTATCGTGGACGCAAGCCCCGCCGGTGCGTCCCCCGTCAGACCGATGGTGCAATATCCAGCGTTGGCCAGTTGACCAAGCGCGCGGGCGATGTTCACAACCCGCGTTTCTTTGACCATCTCGACGGCCCCTGCCGCCGCTTTTGCAACAATGCCTGTAATGGGCGGCGAGTGCCTCGTCTGCAAAACGAGCCCGCCAATACCGAACGCCGCAGCAGATCGCAGCACCGCGCCCAGATTATGTGGATCGGAGACCTGATCGAGCACAGCGATTCTATGCGGGCCGCTGGCGATCAGATCCTCGAGACCCGTCAACGCGAGCGGGCGGACATGAGCGGCAATGCCCTGATGGACCGCACCTGTCGGCAAGAGCGCGTCAATATCGCGTGGTTTAAGTGCCTCAGCTTCCTCAAGCCCCATGCGTTTGATCGCATTTTCTGTTCCGACAAGCCGCAAAACCTTGCGCTCGGTATTGGCCATCGCGGCGGTGACGGCGTGCACTCCCCATAACCACAAAGGCTCCGTACTGCTCACAGAACGCGTCTTGCTACCTTTTGCTCCAAATGGACGGTTGCGTGATTTTTTATTGGTCACTATAAGAGCGCTCCAGAGGTTAAACAGCGTTGCAAAGGGCTGTTTAAGACACTGGAAGGCAGCCGCGTCAAATTTTGATACGGTCAGGCACCCAAGGAGGGGTGGCCGAGTGGTTAAAGGCAGCAGACTGTAAATCTGCCCGCATAGCGTACACAGGTTCGAATCCTGTCCCCTCCACCATTTTTTCCAACTTCTCTAATTCAAATAAATCAATAGACGCGATAAAAATATCCTAGACCGTTCAGACCATCCCCGGCCAAGTGCTTCTCGTGCACCCGGAACTGCGTAGCTTGCGCGCCGCAAGGCCCGCGGACGCCTGCAACGTTCCGACGCCCAAATCAGTGCCACCCGGGCATCCTCTCCTCAACGGACGACTTGCCCAGACCATCTATCAAGCCGCAATCACGGACCTAGAGAGGCGCGTGGCCTTGAGACATCGGTAGAATGCATCAAATTACCATTGGTTTTTTGAATACATCTTCAAACCCTGCCGCTATATATATGAATTTGGCGTACTTCCTGCTTACCCTATGATAGAAGGACGCCTTTGGCTTTATGTTGGTACCCGTTCATAGATATCCACTTCTTGCATCGGTGTTCGTGTGCCTGAGCGCGCAGGCCGTCAGCGATACGGGTGCGATCGAAATCGAGACGAGCGGGCTGCCTGCAGAGATTTCCGAGGACTTCGAAGACGCCATTGGAGACTTCGAACGCCCGACGTCCCGCCTGCAGGCGCGCCGTCAGGTTCGCCGGGCCGCCCAGCTCGCCAGCAAAAGGCTCAACGCGGCCGGCTATTTTGATCCCGTTATTGAAACAGGCGTGGCGCGCGAACCTCCCTTTCAAGCCTGGCTACGCATTGACCCCGGAGCACGGTTTCACCTTGGCGAAATCACTTTTGCCTATGACGGTCCGCAGAAACCGGACGAGAAAACCCGCGAACAGGTCGAAGATGGTCGCGCCCTCAGCGAGGGAGACCCCACCATACCCGAGGCGATACTGATCGAAAAACAAAGGCTGCAGACCGCCTATCTGGATCGCGGATTTGCCGACATCAAAATTGATGAGCCAGACCTTCTGGCAGATCGTGAAACCGCGTCTGTTGACCTGACCTTCCCGATCACAACCGGCGCCTTGACCTATCTCGGCGCGCTTGAAATTATCGGCACAAGGGACACCAAACACAGCTTTGTTGAACGCCTGCGCCCGTTTGATCAGGGGGATCTTTACACACCCCAAACACTTGCGACGCTGCATAGGCGGCTCTCGTCTACGCGTCATTTTCGGGACATCACAATAGAGCTGGGTGATATCCCGCATGACAGCGCCACATCATCCATAGAACGCCCTGTGCGTGTCACGCTTGAAGAGAGGCCGCGCCATACTGTCTCGCTTGGCGCAAGTATCGCTACCGATCAAGGCGTTGGCGGATTGGTCGAATGGACCCGCTGGAATGTCACGGGCCAAGCAGATCCGCTCACCGTCTCTGCCCAAGCCTCGCAAATCGAGCAATCGCTCGGAGCCGATTGGCGCTTGCCGCATTTTCCCAAGCCCGGACGGCAGTTAAGCCTGACCGCGCGCGCGTTCAATGAAGATACGGATGCGTTCAACCGCGCGGGCCTTACCCTTGGCGGCGCGTTCGAAATTGCCCGTTCGCCGCGCACCATCTGGACCTTTGGCGGAGACTACGAGCTGGCCGACGAACGCGGCGAAGCTGAAGACCGCCTGCAACAGACTTTGACGGTTTCAAGCGCGCTGCGGCTCGACCGTTCAAACAGTCTGACTGACCCGACACGCGGCTGGCGGGCGACCCTCTCCACCCAGCCGGGTTTCACCTTCGGTGACGATGAGACGGCTTTCCTGCGAAATCTGGCGCAAGTGTCCGCCTACCTGCCTTTGTCGGCGTCGGGAAGATGGGTGTTTGCAAGCCGGATAGAACTTGGCTCAGTTGTCGGCGCGAGCACCAGCGCGCTGCCCGTTGACGAGCGCTTCTTTGCAGGCGGCGGGGCAAGCGTACGCGGCTTCGGATTTCAAGAGCTTGGCCCAAGAGACGAAGAAGGCAATCCGCTTGGTGGTCGCAGCCTGTTTGAAACCTCCGCCGAGCTGCGCGGCAAACTTACCAAGCGCATTGGCTTTGCGACCTTTGTCGATGCTGGCAGTGTGAGCGATGCTACCGTCCCCGAGTTCAACGACCTGCAGATCGGCGCGGGCGCGGGCCTGCGCTATGACACACCAGCCGGCCCCATCCGGATCGATATTGCCGTCCCTGTAAACCCGACAGAATTTGACCGCGATTTCCAGATCTATTTCTCAATCGGGCAGGCTTTCTGATGGCCTTTCTATCCTCTCTCCGTCCCTATCTGATCTGGAGCGTGCGTCTGATTGGCGCGGCTTTGGTTCTCTTGGCCTTGCTTGTGCTTGGTGCGCGCTGGTGGATCACTACGGAGTCTGGCCGCAGATTCATCGAGACACGGATAGAAAACCTCGCGCCTGAGGGCCAACAGATCGAGATGTCCGGCCTGCAAGGTGATCCTCTGGGGCGCTTCCAGATTGACCGGCTCTCGATAGAAGACGAAACCGGCATCTGGTTCGACGGCGAGGACCTGGACCTTGAATGGTCGCTCTGGCCGCTCTTGCGTCGCGAGCTTGAAATAGACCGTGTCTCCGCAACACATATTCGCTTTCGGCGGCCAGACCTGCTCGCACGCAGCGCGCCATCCTCTGGGGGCAACTTCCCCCTCAAGGCCGTTAGACTTGGCACGCTCGCTCTACCGCATCTGGAGTATATCGGTGGCGGTTTCGAAGCCGCGCCGATCTTCGCGCTGGAGGCAAGCGGCCACTATGAAGATAACGGTTTTGCAGCAAAGCTAGACCTCTCCCCGATAGAGAGCACAGCCGACAGTTTGATCCTTGATGTGACCAAAGCCAGCGGCAACCCGCTGTTCGGTATGGCCCAGATACGCGGCGAAGCGGGCGGCTGGATGGGCGACATGCTCGGCCTCGCCGCCTCGGAAAGCCTGGCAGCGGACCTTGAAGCCAGTGGCAGCCCCGAAAACTGGACGCTCGAAAGCACGCTTGATATTTCCGGCATCCGCATGCTGAGCCTGAACGCGGATACGCGCGGGACGCAAACACAGCTTGAAGGCCGGTTCCAGAAGACACTTCCATGGATACCTGAAGCGATAAAAGACCGGCTCGGGTCCGAGACGGATTTTGCGGCGACATTCGACAAGACGGGTGAAGAGCGTTTCGCATTGGAAGCTGTCTCAAATTCGGAAGCGTTTACCCTCAAAGCAAACGGAACTGGCGCACGCATGGGCGACGGAATCGCCTTTGAAAGTCTGAATGTAAATCTAAATGTGCCAGAGCGATCAGCCCTTCTCGCCGGAACAGATATTCGCGTCCAATCGGCAAACTATACAGGCACGCTAAATTATCATACCACGGAAGATATATCGCTCGACGGACGGATTGATGTCCAGTCGCTAAAACATGACGCGATTGCGGTCGGTGAGGTTAGCGGGCCGATAAAACTCGCTTTAACCGGCTCAGATCTAGCTCTCTCGACCCGCCTGGCGACACAAAATTTACGGCGTCCCGATCAAAGCGCCCTGCCGCTTTTGGGAACCCGCCCGAAACTGGCCCTGACTGCAAATCTCGATATAGCCACAAACGCCCTGTCGCTCCGATCGCTCAAGCTCGACGGCAGCGACATAACGCTAAACGCGCAGCAGCGAGGGCGCCGGCTTGTCGGTGATGTCGCCGCCAAGCTTGCTGATTTCGGGTTGGGCAGCAACGCTAACTTTGCCGGAACATATAATCTAACCCTTCCAAAAGAAGGCAACACCAGACTGACCCTCGAAGGCGTCCTCGGCAAATTAACACTGCCAGAGAGTTTGGCAGGGCTTTCAGAAACACTTCCGATCCGCCTCGATATCACACGGGCGCAGAGCGGGCTTATCCGCGTGAATAGGCTCGACGCGAGGAATGGTGATCTGGTTCTGACGGCCAGCGGCCAGCGCGCCACCCAAGGCGAGATGTCTCTAGATGCCGTGCTCACCGCGCCGCAACTCTCAATCGCGGAAGGCAGCCAGATTGAAGGACTAACAGCCACCGCCACCCTCGCCGGAACGCAGGAGAGCTACAGCTTCACAAGTCAAGTCTCCGCCGATCAGGCAAGCTACGGATCGACCATTGTGTCCGATTTTGAAACCATCCTGCAAGGCACGGGTTCAGGTGAAAACGTATCCACAAACCTCAACCTCACCACCCTCACCGAATATGGCTTGTTGAAACTTGAAGCTGCGCCGTCGCTCACTCGAAGCAATTGGAACACTGGGGCAATCCTCGCAACACTGGACGCATTTTCCGCAGACGGCGAATTTGCAGGACCACTCAATGACCCAATAAACGCAACAGGCGCGCTACATATCAGCGGCGTGCCAGAGAACACCCCCCTCGAAGCGCTCGACTTGAAGCTGTCCCTCGACAACCGCGACGCGGCCCTCAGCGGTAGCGCGCGTGCTAAAGCCGCCGCAGGATTTGATGCGTCAGACATTCAGCTGACCGCCCAAGGAACCCAAGAGGACTTCCGCGCTGACATCAGTATAGAAACGGCCCAAAACCTTGGCACGAAATCCAATCCTATCCAGCTTCAGGCCGCGCTAACGGGCGGGTTGTCCGCTCAAAGTCTCACCATGAACCTTAACGGAAACTATGGCGCCTACCCGATTGAAACCATAGCGCCTCTTACATTCGATTGGGCCAATGACACACCAATGCTTACAGGCCAATTGCAGGCCTTTGACGGACAAATATTACTCGATGCCGAGGATACGCAGGCGGGCTTATCGGGGAAGCTTGCTCTGAAGACTGTGTCTCTCGCTCGTCTCAGCGAAGCTTTTGCGCTCAAGCCCGTATCCGGCCTTATCGACACAGACCTTGCCTTCAACATTGGCGAAGCGGAAAAATCGCTCCAGATTGATGGCGCTATCACCAATCTAGCAGCAGACGTCTCAGATCTTGATCCGGTCAATGCAAGCTTTGTCGCAAATGTAGATAAGAATGATCTACAAGCAAAAGTGAACTTGTCCGGCGACGGCGCTGATCTTCTGCTAACGCTCGCTGGTACAAGCGATTGGTCATCAGGTGCGCCACGTGCGGATCGCGACAGGCCGCTCGACTTCACCGCAAAGGGCGCGGGCGCAATTGACGCCTTCAGCGCGCTCATACTGCCGGCAGAGATGTCCCTGACGGGCGCACTTGATGCTGATCTTTCCGGACAGATCACCACGAGCGGACCCATAGGCGGCGGAACACTGTTGCTTGCCGACGGCCGGTTCGAACATGGCGACCTTGGTTTAACCTTGACCGACCTGACACTACAATCGCGCCTGAACGATGATATGCTCTCGCTCATCTCCCTCTCGGCTCGAAATGGCTCCGACGGAACGCTGACAGGCGCAGGCCGCCTCTCGCTGACAGGACAGGGCACCGATGAAATCAGGCTGCAACTGGATGAACTCACCGTGCTTGATCGGAGCCACGCCGAAGCCAAGGCCAGCGGCGCATTGCAACTGGCGCGGACAGACAATAGGACCAGCATCAATGGCGCGTTGACCATTGGCCGCGCCGACATCCGCCTCGATCGCATCGTTCAAAGTGCAAAGCCAACCCTGCCCGTGCGCTTTACCGATGACGCGCCTGTCCCCAAAGCGCCCCCAACCAGCACGCGCCTTGATATACGCATTGACGCACCGCGTCGGATATTTGCAGAGGGACGCGGGCTCGACGCAGAACTGTCGGCCACAGCGCGCATCAGAGGTACAGCCACCGCCCCGCTGATTACCGCCGAGGCGAACATCATCAGAGGCAAGTTCAGCTTTGCGGGCCAGGCCTTTGATCTGGTCGATAGCCGCGTCACGCTTGTTCCGGGGTCGGATGAAGCCAATCTGAACATTCGCGCCGAACGCCGCGCCGCCGACCTCACCGCGATCATTTCAATTACCGGCACCCAGACGCGGCCGGTCATCACCATGTCGTCTGACCCGTCCCTGCCCGAAAGCGAGATTCTATCCCGTCTTCTGTTCGGTCTTTCACCCGGCCAGCTGACGCCGATCCAATCCGCAAGGCTTGCGGCAACATTGGCCGGCCTTGCCGGCGGCAGCGGTTTTGATGTGCTCGGCCGGCTCGAAAATGTGCTCCTGCTTGATACGCTCGATTTCGCCGAAAGCTCGGACGGCACCGCGATTATCACCACCGGAAAATATATCCGCCCGAACGTTTATGTCGAAGCGCAGAACAGCCTTGATGGTGACGTCGGCGTGGCGATAGACTGGGAGCCCTTCAGCAATTTGACCGTGCGCGGCGAAACCAGCAGCGACACCGGACAGGAGCTTTCGGTACGCTGGCGCCGTGACTTTGACCGGATTAAGAAACAGGGACCGGACAATGGGGATTGAACCCAAACCATTGAGTTGGACAATATACTCTGTCCAGAATGCCGAAATATGGATTGAGACACAGCCCGCGAGTTGAGCTAATCTTCACAATAAGCACCATAGAGGGGGCCACCCTATCCGGCTTCCACTCGAAACCCGAAAGCCGCACCATGTCCCCCACGACCCGTATTTTGTTCTTGTTCCTCCTGATTCTTGCCAGCCCTATGGGCACACCGGCCAGCGCGCAGCTGACGCAAGATAATGCCATGGAGGGGGTCGAGAGCAGACGGATCTCAATTGAGCGCATTGAAATGGCGCTCGCCACAGACAGCCAGCTTGACCTGCTCGGTGCACGCGAAGAGTTGCGCCGCATCCGCTCCGCCGCGCTCGCTGCCGCGCGCCCCTTGCGTAATCTGACCGACCAGACGCAGGCTGATCTCGACAGGCTTGGACCAGCGCCCGCAGAGGGAAGTCCAGAGGCTGCCGACATTGCCCAGGCCCGTGCGCGGCTACAAAACGAATTCCAACGGGCAAACGACTCCCTGCGGCAAGGCGAGCTGAACATCAGCAAGACCACACGGCTACTGGAAGAAATTGCCAAACGCCGCCGCGACGCATTCTATGCCAACATATTCGAGCGCCGCGCCTCTCCATTGTTGCCATCTGTCTGGCAACCCGCATGGCGAAACGTCAACAATCTTCGGGCATCAGGCCTCACCGCTCAAGACAATGCAGACGCATCATCGTTAACATTGAGATGGGGTCGACTTTTGGGGCTCGGCCTCGCAGTGCTCGTCGCTGGCTTGCTTTTCGGGCCGGTGCGCAAATGGACAGACAGGCAAATAGTGGCACGCTTGCAATCTCTTGGTCCGACCCAATCCAGCCGCACTGCCGTTGCGGGTGCCCGCACGCTCGGGCGCATGCTTCCGGGCATGATTGGTGGATATCTGATACTGGAAACCGCACGCGCATTGGGATTCATCAAACCTGAATTTGACCCATTTGCGATGGCTGTCCTGTTCAGCCTTCTGGGCCTGTTCGTCGCTGACGGCCTCGTAACCGCCGTTTTCTCGCCGAAGACACGCGAGTGGCGCTTGATCCCCATCCGCTCCGGCGCTGCAATTTCACTTCGCATTCTAGTCTGGCTAACGGCCGGCCTGCTGGCGTTCGATGCTCTCTTCCAAACCGGCTCGGAGCTAATCAGTGTGACAGGCGAACTGGCGCAAGTACATGCGAGCCTCATCGCAATTGTGGGCGCCGCTTTGCTTTATCTCATCTGCCGTAGAAAGAATTGGCAGCTACAAGAGGGCTTTACGGATTTTGCGCCTGCAATTCGCGGAAACGCCAACACTCTGCGCACGTTTGGTCAAGCGGTTGCAGTGGTTATATTCATCGCGGTTCTGCTCGGTTACAGCGCATTTGGCCGGTTCGTGATAACGCGAATATTCCTCATAGTCGGCCTGCTAGGCGCTGCATGGTTCGTCCGCGCATTGATGCAGGAAGCGGTCAATCATTATCGCCATAAAGCGGTCCGGCGCGCCCAGACAGACGATGCAATTGAAGAAAGCGGCGAACGGCTGATCTTCTTCTGGATTGGCATTGTCCTCGACATCTTTCTGCTCGTCGCTGTCATGCCCCTGATCACGGCCCTGTTGGGCATGGAGTGGGCGGAAGTTCGCGACATGATGAGCGATGCGTTCTTCGGCTTCAGGCTCGGCCCTGTCACGATCTCGATTTCGCAGATTTTGCTGGCCATCTTCACCTTTTCCGCAATCCTGTTTGTTACAAGGTTTATCCAACGCGGAGCTGACACAAGGGTCTTCTCACAAGCCAAGCTTGATGAAGGTATTCGCAATTCATTCCGAACACTGATCGGGTATGTCGGACTGGTGATCGCCGCCCTTGCAGGGATCACTATGCTGGGACTGGATCTTGCGAGTTTTGCCATCATTGCCGGTGCCCTCTCTCTCGGGATCGGTTTCGGATTGCAGTCCATCGTCAATAATTTCGTCTCAGGATTGATCTTGCTCTTCGAGCGGCCGATCAAGGTGGGCGACTGGATCGTGGTCGGATCCGGCGAGGGGGTCGTTAAGAGGATCAGCGTCCGTTCGACAGAAATAGAGACTTTTGACCGCGCCTCCATCATCGTACCCAATTCCGAGCTTATCTCCTCCTCGGTACAAAACTGGACACATAAAGACAAATTTACCCGCCTCATCATGCCCATTGGCGCAGCCTATAAAGAGGATCCAAAGATCGTTATGGCGATCCTGCAAACAGCCCTTGACGAAAATCAACGTATCGTCCGGTGGCCTTTGCCAATGGTCTATTTTTCAGGCTTCGGAGACAACTCGATTGACTTCGAATTGCGCTTCTTTATCCGAACACCGGACGACCGGATTCCTGTTCAGAACGAGCTACGGATCAAAGTATTTGAAGCGTTCCGCGACGCGGATATAGAAATACCGTTTCCCCAGCGCGATCTGCATGTCCGGTCATGGCCGGATGAAACGCAAACACCCGAATTGCCGGACGCTGAGCCATCCGGGACAAGTTAGAAGGATAGCCATTAGCCCCGCCCGGCATTCTCAAACGCCCTCCAGCGCGGCTTTACAAGACAGGTACAACACCTATGCAAACAGCTCAAGACACCAGTAGCGCGCCGCTCATTCTCGGCTTTGACATCTTTCCGGACGGTAAGGTAAGCGCATTAAGTTGGGCCAACATCAAGACATCCACCGCCCCGGCTGAAGGCGTCCGGCGTTGGATACACCTCAATCGCTTATCTGAGGACGCCCAGAAATGGCTTGGCGAACATTCAGGGCTCGACCCGATTGCCGCTCGTATCCTCACTCAGGACGATAGCCGCCCGCGGGCCTTCGCTCATGCAAACGGAATATTGATGAATTTGCGCGGGGTGAACGTGAACGATGGCGAAGATCCCGAAGACCTCGTTTCCCTGCGTATCTGGGTCACCGAAACATTGATCGTGACAACGCGCGCTTTCAAGATCAAAGCAGTCGAGGATATGGCTCAGCGTCTTCAATCTGGAGACGCTCCCGCGTCCAATGGCTCGCTGGTTGTGTCACTCGCTGAAGCCCTGACCCGCCGGCTTGACCCGCTCGTTGGCACGCTTGACGATCAGATGTCAGAACTGGAAGACGATTTTCTGGACGAGGAAACGCCCGCACCAAAGTTGGCTCTGGCTAATTTCCGGCGCAAAGCGCTCACGCTCCGCCGCTATATTGTACCGCAGCGTGAAGCAGTTACAGATTTTATACGCGCAGGCGACAAGCTTCTGACCGATAAATGTCGGCTGCGTCTACGCGAGGTGCAAGACACGGTGACACGGCTTAGCGAAGATCTCGATACGATTCGCGAGCGCGCCATCGTGGTGCAGGAACAGATCATCGAACAACGCTCGGAGGTGATGAACCAAAGGCTGTTCGTTCTGGCAATCATTTCGGCGATCTTTTTGCCGCTGGGGTTTTTGACCGGCCTTTTCGGGATCAATGTCGGTGGCATGCCCGGCACATCAAGCCCTCATGCATTCTGGATATTTGCGGGTTTCCTGACATTGGTGACAGTCGGTCTGCTTCTTCTCTTCAAGCGGATGAAATGGATGTAACGGGGTGTCGTGCCCATGATCCGGCGCCCGCGCGAAAAAAAGGAGGCCGCCGATATTATCGGACAACCTCCTTAGCGAGAGAGGGAAATCTCGCTTAACCTTCAGGCTCGCTCGAACCATCTTTGACATCTCGGGCCGTTTCCGACGCCGCTTTACCAATTGAAGAAATATCTTCGCCCGCGCCCTCGATTGTGTTGCAAGCAGCAGCGCTGGCCAGCAATAGAAGGGCGGCGATAGATTTAAGTGCGGTTTTCATGGCTATTCTCCTGAGTTGTATTATCCACTCAACGGCCCGCTTCGAATACGGTTCCCAGAAAACTTCCTTTTATCGAGAATTTTTTGAACCAGCCTCACAGGCTTGCCAAATTCCAAGAAAATATGCCCGCATACATGCGATTCTCGGAACCGGCCGCTCGCAATCGCGTTGCTAGGGCATGACCCATATTCTACCCGCCTTGATGCAGACCAGTGAAACCACGACCCCAAACGAGGACGCAGCCCCGCTCGATGCGGTCGGTGATGTGGCCCAGTCGACTGGTGAAGCAGCTGCGTCTCTTTTGGACTGGTTCACGTCCGGTGACGACCAGGCCCTAATTGCCGTGCTCGCAATTGTCATCTCGCTGGTCATATTCATCAGCGCGCGCCAGGGCCTGATCGGCCTTCTTTCCAGTGCGGATGCGCGGGATACATTTTCCATTGGGGCGATTGCGCGTCGTCTGCTCAAACGCACGCGGACGCTCTTTCTGCTCATCGCGGCAATTTATCTGACCGACCAGACACTTGGGCTCCCCGAAGCGGCCGGGACCGGCATAACCGTACTCTTCGTTCTCGCCGCAGTGATACAAGGCGCCGAAATCATTCAAGAAATCACCGTCTCCCTCATCAAGAGGTCTGTGGCGAGAAAATCGGGAGATCGCGCTGCCCTCGCCTCTGCCGTCAACATATTGAAATGGCTTGCCAGCGTCTTGATCTGGTCGGTTGCCTTGCTGCTGATTTTGGACAATCTCGGCGCGAACGTCACCTCGCTTCTGGCCGGCCTCGGCATAGGCGGCATCGCCATTGGCTTGGCGGCTCAGGGCATCTTTCAAGATTTGTTCTCAGCCCTGTCCATTATCTTCGACAGACCATTCCAGCGCGGCGACACCGTCAGCTATGGAGACACGTGGGGAGAGATCGAGGATATCGGGCTTAAATCTACGCGCATCCGGTCTGTTACCGGCGAACAGATCGTTATCTCCAATACAAATCTTCTCGATCTCGAAATACGAAATCTTGCGCGTATGCCAAAAAGACGGGTCGATACCGGTTTCGGCATTGTCTATGACACCGATCCAGACCTTGCCGAATCGGTCATTGGACTGGTTGCGTCGATCATTGCGGAAACGGAGGGCGTTGAGCTAGAGCGGTGTAATTTTATCGGCTTTGGCGCCAGCAGCCTTGATTATGAACTTGTCTTCTTCTCGCTCAATCCGGACTTCAAACGCACCAAGGCGGCGACCTCAAAACTTCTGCTCAAATTGTTCAGACGCTTTCACGAAGAAGGCATCGAGTTTGCGTTCCCGACACAAACGCTACACGTCGCGTCCATGCCGGACGCCGTGGTGCCTAACCCGTATCTCGATGGTGCTGCCCAGCGATTTGACCGCAACATCCCGTCTCATGGTGTCTAATGCAGTTTTCCGCTCTCATAAACACCGCTTCCGGCAGCGTCCCCGATGATGCCGAAGACAAATTACGCGGCGCTCTTGACGTACCGATCGCATCCTGCTGGACCTGTGCTGACGGGTCCTCACTTAGTGCCGCATTGCACGAGATTAACTTCTCCCCCAATGGGACGTTGATTGTCTGGGGCGGAGACGGGACGGTGGCAGCGGCCTTAACCGCTTCGATCGGGACAGGCGCAATTATTCTTCCACTCCCCGGCGGCACGATGAACCTTGTGCACCAGCGCATTCATGGCAATCCAGAGGACTGGCACAGCATACTGCACAAAGCTCGCACACGTGGGCGCACCGCCGATTTGGCTTACGGTTTAGCGAATTCCCGACCCTTCTTTGTGGCAATGCTTGCGGGCAATCTGACCCGTCTTGCCCCCGTCAGAGAGTCTATCAGGGAAGGATCACCCCTCGCTGCCGCCCGTCAAGCAACGTCCAGCGATGCGCTTGATCTTGAAACCAGTATGACTTTGCAAATAAACGGATCGACGGATCCGGCGACCGCTTGCGCAGCCTTTCTCCCTGACCGTCTTAATGCTGAATGTTTTGACTTAGGGAGCATTGATCCAGATACAATTATGGAGCTTTTGGTGACAGGTGCCTCCTCAGTTTTGGGCGATTGGCGAAAGGCAGATGGGGTCGACTTCCAGCAATCTGCTAGCCTGAGCGTTCAGGCCAAGACCGGCAACCCCGTTCCGATCATGCTGGACGGAGAACCGGCCTGTGAATCAGAGCGAATCCATGTGGAACTCAAAACCGGAGGGGTCCGTATTCGGAGTGCCCGGTCATAAGCCACCAGATGTAATCTTTTTAAAATTTTGAAACATTAGCCAACCAAGACGTCGATTTGACGATTGGCCGTAAGACTTGGCAGGAAGAAGCAATCTGGATGCTCAACGCAGTGCAGGCTAATTCGTGACACCGGGCAAGGCGGACGAGCTAAAAAAACCCCAGCCGCCCATCCAGGCTGGGGGTGTTTCAGTTCGGCACGAGACGGCGCAGTTTATGGCCCCCTAGACGACCGACGGCGCTTTTAACTCGTCAACCTGATCCATCAGATCCTCGAAAGCTTCGCTGGCTTGTATCGCGTCATCGGAATTATAGCTCGTCTCATTGGTGGCAATAATGTCCGCGAGAGCAGCGCGCGCCCGGTTGACGCGACTTTTCACCGTGCCTACCGCGCATCCGCAAATCTCTGCCACTTCGTCATACGGCAATCCTCCCGCGCCGACGAGTATGAGCACTTCGCGCTGATCGTCGGGCAATCGTTTGAGCGAGTTGCGTAGCGAGAGAAGCTCAATGGCGTCCGAAGAATCGTCAGAGGCGACCAAGGTGGCCTCCGCGACCTCGGGATCAAGCGGCTGGCGACGCCAACTTCGTCGTTTGTCCGAATAAAACTGGTTGCGCAGGATGGTAAAAGTCCAAGCCTTCATATTGGTCCCGGCTTGATATGCATCTCGTGACTTCCATGCCCGCAGCATAGCGTCCTGCGCCAGATCATCAGCCAGCGCCCTATCGCCACACAGACTGTGCGCGAAGGCCCGCAAGTGCGGGATAAGGCTGGCAAGTTCGGATTTGAAGTCGAGTGTATCGGGCTGCTCGTTCATTCCGAGTTCTCCCCCGACTGGCTGCGCTCGGCGGCGTCTGCGTCTTCTAACAGTTGTAGGAACGAGTCTGGTGTCGGTTCGCTTGCAATCTCTTCATACATTTCGCGCAATTTCTCGCCAATCTTGTCATGGCGTTGGCGACTTTTGCGCCCAATACGAGCCTGGGGAGTATCTCGACCAGTCATATTCTGTGTCCTTTCAGCGAAGCGGCTTTCCACCTATAACCACCAGCCTCCAAAAAAGTTCCCTATAAAGCGATGTTTTTGCGATTATGAGGAACCAGAAGGGCTTCACTGCGTTTCGCTAGTTATTATAAGGAGAGCAATTATGAGCTTTGTCGAGCGTTTTGGACCCCACATTCCCTTTCTGCGCCGTTATACGCGTGCCCTGACCGGTAGTCAGCACAGCGGTGACGCGTATGTCCACGCCTCTCTGTTGGCTTTGAAAGAGAACCCGGAGGCCATCCCTACTGGCCTGACCGACCGCCTTGCGTTGTTCCAATACTGCCATGCGATCTGGGAGACGACGGGAGAGCAGCTATCGGATGATATTGCCGACGACAGCGCGGATGCACGGCTACAGGCCCTGGCCCCCAAGCCCAGACAAGCCTTCTTGCTTACAAGTATGGAAGGGTTCACCAATTCTGAAGCGGCAAGCATTTTGCGGATCAGTGTCGACGATCTGAACAAACTCATCACCGAGGCCATTGCTGAAATCGAAACCGATCTCGCGACACGCGTGCTGGTTATTGAGGATGAGCCGATTATTGCCGCGGATCTGGAATCCATTGTGGAAGGACTTGGCCATACCGTGACGGGCAACGCGGTCACCCATAAGGAGGCGGTTGAACTGGCCAAGCGCGACAGGCCCGGCCTGATCTTGTGCGACATTCAACTGGCAGATGACTCTTCTGGTCTCGACGCCATCGATGAGATTCTCGGCGAATTCGATGCGCCGGTCATTTTCATCACCGCCTATCCTGAACGACTCCTTACAGGCCAACGCGGCGAACCGGCCTACCTTATCGCCAAGCCGTTCAAGCCGGATGCGGTCAAAGCGGCCATCAGTCAGGCACTCTTCTTCTTTAGTCCCGCAGAGGCCTGACGCAAACGCCACGAAGCGCCGGAAAGAGCTCCCGCGCTATCGACTGATGGCCAGATCAACCACCCCGCACCCGCTTTCTTCCGAAAAGAAAGTCGGGGCAGATCTGTGCCTTTGGAAATGTCGAGCAACGTAGACAGGCTGAGCAGACACATGACGAGAGAGACCAATCCAGACACGCTGGCCGACTTCACGAGACCAGCGCTTGAATGCTCCTCCGAGGGCATGCTCATCGTTGATCGCGCGGGCACATGCCTCTTCGCGAACAAAGCCGCCAAAGCTCTGAACGCGGACGCCTTACTCGAAGATAATATCTATCGGGAGGAGAGCGCCACAGCCCTGTTTAGCATCAATGGTCTTCCATACCCATTCCGATCGTTTCCGCTCAGTCGTGCGCTCTTATTCGGCGTAACGACGCAAGAGAGCTTTTGGCGCATTGAAGCCCGCGATGGGCGGTCAGTTTTGGCCGTAGGTCGCGCTGCACCATTGAATGGGCCAAATGGACAACAAATCGGCGCCGTTCTGATGTTCCGCGACGCATCAGACCAACTCAGACGGGAAGCCGAGCTTGGCGCCGCCATCGCGATGAAAGACATGCTCGTCAAAGAGATCCATCATCGTGTGAAGAACAATCTGCAACTCGTTTCTTCCCTGCTGAACTTGCAGGCCCATCAAGCTGCCGATCACAATACGTCGGCGGCCCTGTCCGATGTATCGTCAAGGATTAACATCATCGCAGATATCCACCGCGTCCTTTATGACGGCGGAGAGACAAATGTGATTGATGTGGTCGCCTATCTCCAGCGCCTTGCCGACGGCTCGCTGGCACCCTTCGCAGAGAGTTTCGACTCAAGTCTGCAAACGAGCGCGCAAGGGCAATTTGATCTGCAAATCGAAAAGGCGACGTCACTTGCGCTCGCGGTCAACGAGTTGTTTATCAACGCCCTCAAACAGGCGGCCACACAGCAGCGCACTTGCGACATCTTTCTGTCAATCACGGCAACCGACAAACAGCTACATATCTCGTTCGCCGCAGATTACACAAATACCGGCACGTCGGGGTCAGAAGCTGTGGACAGAACAAGAATGAACCGCATCCTTGTTGATGGATTGCGCAAGCAGTTGGCCGCGAAGATAGATAGACGTATCAGCACATTCGGCCACGAGGTCAGGATCACGGTTCCGGTCAAGGCAAACCAGTCCCTGCCGTCCCCTTAACCCTTGGTCCGCCAATACGAAAATTCGTCTTGCACCGCGGCCGCCACAGGCTGTAGATTACCTATTTTTCGGGGATGTGGTCCTAATGTCCGTGTCAACCAGCCGCGCAGATCGCGCGCCCAGCGCTCAACAGATTACAGAATGGAACGCCATTCTAGGTGCACTGGGTTTCGCCGCCACAATCTTCGATCGGAACATGGTCTTCCTCGCTCAGAACGACCTGCACGCAAAAATGACAGCATGCCCGCCAGAAGACCTGATCGGCCGGTATGTCTTTGATGTCTTTCCAGCCGAGCCGGGCCAGGATGAAGCCGATGCGGAAGGCGCTGTAAAAATGTCCGTCGAGCGTGTTCTGGCAACCGGGAAACCCGATGCCCTGCCCGTTCAGGCTCATGCACTTGAAGACGACAAAGGCCAGTGGCACCAGCATTCATGGAAGCTTTCGCACGCACCCATCATGGACAAGGGCGAGATTGTCGCCATCCTTCAGTCAATTCAGGACGTCACCGATCAGGTTCTGGCGCAAACACTTGCAGAAGCTCAACAATTAGCCGCACAAGAAGCCACATCGGCACATTATTTTTCCTATGAGTTCGACACGCATATATTTGCCCGCGCAGTCTCCGTCGATACGCTATTCGGTTTTTCCGACGCAGAAGCCGGCCCCAGGCTCCACCCCTTCTTTGAACGTATTGATATCGAAGACATTGATACCGTCGTCTCCAAACTCAAACATGCTGAATCTGCCGCTGTCGGCACGTCGATCGGTTTTGACTGCAGGATCCTTCCTCGCGGCGGCACAAATGTACACTTTCTTCGCGCGCGCGGGGTTGTCGTAATCAACCCTGCGGACCGTCTGCGCAAGCTCGTAGGCGCCTTTATCGATATGACGGATCTTGAAGAAACACGCCTAAAATTACAGCAAGCCGTCGCCCTGAAAGAAAACCTCTTGCTCGAGGTCAACCATCGCGTCAAAAACTCCCTGCAATTGGCCTCTTCTATTCTCAGGATGGAATCGCGGCGCGCGTCGAATGACGAAGTTCGAGAAAGTCTGGCCTCAGCCAATGGCCGCATTGCCGCGATTGCCGAAGTCCATGGCGGGATTTATCTCGGCGGCGATGTCACACAAGTCCAGACCCGCAGCGTTGTCGAGAACATCACTGAAGCGCTCAGCCGCTCGGTTGGGGCTGGCGAGACAAGCGCGGACATTAGATGTTCATTTGCCGATTTTGCCCTTCCGACAGACCACGCAATCGCCTTCGGTCTGCTAGTCAACGAGCTGCTGACCAACGCGATCAAATATGGGGGCCATCCCTCGGCCCGCGCCATAGAAGTCGAAACGCGCTTGAACGGTAAAACAGCCCAACTCAAAATTTCCAATGACCTGGCCGGGCATCATGATGTCACAGCAGGCACTGGAGTCGGGATGAAACTGGTAAAGGGATTTCTCAGGCAATTAAAAGCAGATCTCTCCCAAAGCCAGACCAATGGGCGGTTTTGCATCCAAGTGAGCTTCGATACCTAACAGGCGGCGTTGAACAGTCCGCTATCGTCAGCAGGCAAAATTAAATTCCGCGCTTTGGGAACCCTCTGCGTTCTCACCCATTGATTGGGTGGAATGCAGACAGGGGATAAACCATGAAGCGCTTCATGATTGTGCTTATGACAAGTGCCATCGCCATCGGTATGGTCAAGCTATCGTTTTCGGACAAACAAAACGATCTATATATGAGCGACGACGAAACCGAAAAGACGCGCTTGGACTCCCAGCCTTCCATGGAGGAAATCCCTGGGCAACCGGAGTGGCTTGCGCGATCAGCCACATGAATAGCTCCAGCTCTCTCGGTGCTCCGAAGACAGCTCAAACCGCAGACCCTCCCTTCTCAGACTGAAACGAATTTGCCCCATAGCGGCAGCCTGCATCCTTGCCGGCTTGCACCCCCGCATCTTGATAAACATCGACTACAATCAAACCGAGCGAGCGAACCGCTTCTCGCTCAAAGTCTTCGCCATGTCTCTTACCCATAATCCTTCTTCGGCAATAGCAGAATATCGTCCATTGAGACCGAAAAAAACCGGAACACGCCCATAACGTCGACGTAGCCGGAGGCCACCAGAGCCAGGCATTTAGCCGATTGTCGGTGGTATTTCTCTATGTTAA
>CAZMMU010000033.1:0-31713 GCA_964567455.1 uncultured Hyphomonas sp. | reverse complement strand
CTCGCGCCATCAAAGAAAGTATCATTGCCATTTGTCCCAATGGCGTTCTCGATGCTGGAGATTGTATCGTTCACGGCAGCCCCGCCAGACAAGGTCTGGTTCGCCAAATTGAACGTAATGCCGCCGAAGAATTGTGAGTAATCAACCGTGTCAGAGCCGGCCCCGCCATTGGTCGAATTGATCCCGGTGCCGATCACAAATGTATCATTGCCTGCACCGCCCGAGACCGTGTCATTGCCACTGCCACCATTAAGGATGTTATCCTCACCGTTCCCAATCAGCGTATCCGAACCGTTCGTTCCAACAACGTTCTCGATGCTTGCGATCGTGTCATTCCCTGCCGCGCCGCCGGACAAGGTTTGGTTGACGAGATCAACAGATATGCCCGTTGCAAAAATAGAATAGTCAATGGTGTCAGAGCCGCTGCCCCCATCAAAAGCATTTATGCCCACGCCAACAACAAATGTATCATTACCAGCGCCGCCGCTTGCAGAGTCATTGCCGCCACCATCGCGCAATATGTCGTTACCAGCGCCACCATCGAGAATGTCAGCACCGCTGCCGCCACTGATATCATCATTACCGTCTCGTCCGAGAATGACATCCGCGCCGCCGCTCCCTTGAAGGTCGGAACTGCTGGCACTGTCGCCAATCAACTGAAACGAAACCGAGGTTGTAAATTCGTTCGTTCCATTTTGGAGGTTGGCTTGTGCGGGATTGAAGAACCGGACGTCAATGCTTTCCTGACTTGTCCCCACAAAATTGTTCAGTTGCCCGGCGGTCAAAAGATCTGTCAGTGCGATCACGGCTGAATCGCTCGTTTCGTCCCCATTAAATAGGAACCTCCCGCTGGTGCTGCCGGCACCCCCGCTTAACTCCAACCCGAACGAGGACGCAGCAAACACGAAGTTGGGAGTATCATCCAGACCGACGGCGATCGCGAAGCCTTCGCTTGTTGCAGCGGACACTCCACCGAAAGTCGCTGTCGGAGCTGGTCCTGCCGCTTCGATTATATTCACGAGGGGTAGGTCGTCAGGAACGCTTACTGACAGCCCCAGATCAGCAAGCAGTGCAAGTTCCAACGCGCCAATCTCGACACGATCGCCCCTTAAGACGAAAGGATTAAGCAATGAGAATATCGTATCCAACCCATCGGTGCTGGCAAAGTGGGACAGGTCCGACCCCAGTCCGACATTGGTTTCGAGAATAACAGCTTCACCATATGCGGCGACGACATTCTCTCCAACAAAAACGATCTCTCCGTTTTCATCCATCTCGGTGAGGATATCGAACAAGGAGCCCGCCATCCGCATTGATCCGTCTGCAAATTCCACTGTCGGAAGCTCCTCGGTAAACTCGTCACGAAAAGCGGCAAAGCCAAACCCATGACCGAGTTCATGAAGCAAAACGGAGTAAAGATCGAACTGGTCAGATGGTACAACATCACCCGGCTCGATTGTATCATCCAGAAAGAAGTCATCACTCGCCAGCAGATCAGAATTGACCGTGATCAGAATATCAAATTCATCTTCGCCGTTCTCGTCAGTCCCTGTTCGCAGTTCAATAATGGTGGTTGCTTCCAATAGGCTCGCGCCATCACTCGTCATGCCGACCGCGAAGAAGGTCTCCGGGACAGCTGACGCAACCGCTGGGTCATCCTCATCTTCTCCGGGCGGCTCGAGTACTACCTGCACCGAAATATTTGCTCCGGCAGCACCCTCAATGAAATCGGCCCATCGGCTAAGCGCAGTTTCGGTGATACTCTGAACCAGTGCAATCTGCTGGGCCGTCACATCGCCGCCGGCCTCATTGACAACCGTCACTTCGAAATCGAAACCGGCAGCCCCCGTTGCATTTACGGTCCGCGGGCCAGCAATTTCGAAATTCTGGGCAAGATCAAGACCGCCACCAAAGCCTAATGAGTCAATATTGTCGGGGGTCGATGTCGACAATAAATCAATGATCTGGTTTTGGGACATAACGGTATCCTATGCATACGAACGAATGGGGCGGGAGGCGGTGATAAACCTGTGATAATGAGTTTAACCATTTTATCACAGGTGACCAGTTGTAAATGCTGCTCGAACTGCACTCGGAGTGCATAATTTGCCCCAATAATTGCGCGAATTAGGCAGAACAGCTGCACGTCTTTTTCATCGGGATGCCTGGCCTGATCTGCCCGGTTCGGGTCAGCTGGTGCTCGTTCACCTACTAGACCGTCATGATTGCGCTTTTTTGGTTTGCCAATGCGACTGGAAAATTAATAGAATTTCAATTCTATAGCCTCTTCTACCTAGATGAGGAGCAGAATCAATAATCCGCTGATTGGAGCATTTCATGACCAGAATCCACCCCATTCTCATGGTCGGCGGGAGCGGTACGCGCTTATGGCCCGTCTCAAGGCATGACCGTCCAAAGCAGTTCCAACACCTGATCGGCGCCTCCCAAACACTCTTTCAGCAGACCATAATGCGTGCACAGGGTGGGTCCGGCGCTGTCGAATTTGCTGCACCTATCATTATCGGGGCAGAGCGCTATCGAGGTCTTATTGAGGAGCAACTCGCTGAAATAGACGTGGCACCCGGCGCGATTCTGCTCGAGCCGTCGGCACGGAATACGGCAGCGGTCGCGGCCGTTGCAGCGGCCTGTTTGCGGGATATAGATCCCGAAGGATTGGCTCTGATGATGCCATCTGATCATCTTGTTGCCGATCAGGTGAGCTTTCAGGACGCCATTTTCGCCGCCACCGAAACGGCAGCGCAAAACTGGATTGTCACGTTCGGCATCCAGCCAACCCGCCCTGAAACAGGATTTGGTTATATCGAAGCGGGGGAGGTTTTGGGGTCCAGTGCGCACCGGATTGCTGCATTTACGGAAAAGCCGGATTTAGAAACAGCCGAGCGTTGGCTTGCCGCCAGGCAGCATAGTTGGAATGCTGGGATTTTCATGTTCAAGCCGGACATCATGCTCTCGGAACTGGAGACTCACGCGCCAGAGGTCCACCGAGCGAGCCTTGAGGCGCTCAAGCTGGGACAGCGCGATGGCCGGACACTGAGCCTTGACGCTGATGCATTTAATGCCGCGCCCGAGATTTCAATAGACTTTGCCGTGATGGAGCACACACAGAAAGCGGCCGTTTTTGGCCCCCTCGCCTGCGGCTGGAGTGATGTCGGTAGCTGGGCGATGCTCGCCGAGCTTGATACCGGTCCGCAAAGCGCCGAGATCGTCAATGTCGGATCGGACACAAATTACATTCGCACCGATGGTTCTGTTTTTGTTGCCGCAGTGGGTCTGGAAGATATCATCATTGTCGCCCATGAAGGGGCTGTGCTGATTATGCCAAAGGATCAATCACAGAATGTCAAAGCGGCCATTGAAAAGATCAAACAACAGGGCCAAAAAGACAGGCTCTGAGGCTGTCGGTCCGTCCTTTCGGAAAGCCACTTCGGATCGGCGTCCCTTATACCGACCTTATACGTTGACCTTTGGGAGCAATTGAACCCAATCTCGCCGTCACTTCTCCGGCTCAGGAATACCAAAATGCCCAAAGTGCGCGCCCGTATTGTCATTGTTGCCTATCAGAGCGGCGACCATCTGCAGACTTGTCTGGACCGCGTGGCAGCGCAGTCCGCGATTGATTTCGAGGTGGTCATCGTCAATAACAAGTGTCCAGACGATTGCACAGCCACCGTGCAATTGCCCGACCATCGCTTTCGCATTCTTGAGGCACCGGACAATTTGGGTTTTGCAGGCGGCTCCAATCTGGGTGCAGCAGGCGCACAGACGGACTGGATTATCACGCTGAACCCAGACGCCTGGCCTCAACCAAACTGGCTGGAGAGCCTGCTGGAGGCGAGCCGAACCTACCCTGACGCGGCCATGCTTGGCTCGACCCTGCTCCAATCTGAAAATCCGGATATTGTCGACGGCTTCGGCGACGCCTATTCCATATTCGGTATTGCCTGGCGCGGTGGACATAATGGGGCCATAACGGATTTACCCGATACGGACATGCAAGTTTTTGGCCCCTGCGGCGCTGCAGCAGCCTACCGACGGGACATGTTCGAAACCCTTGGCGGGTTCGACCCTACATTTTTTTGCTATCTGGAAGATGTTGACCTTTCCATCCGTATACAGAGAAGCGGGGCCTATTGTGTTCAGGTCCGCGCGGCCGAAGTGTTGCATTATGGTTCGGGAAGCACCGGCAAGCAAAGCGACTTCCAGTACTTTCAATCTTACAGGAATAATTTGCGGATGATCGTCAAAACCTCACCGCGACTTCTCTTGCCGCTCCAATTACTCGCTTATGGCTTAAGCCAATCCTACATTCTTTATCGGAACCGCCACAACAAGGGCGCGCGCGCGCGACGGGACGGGATCAAAGCAGGTATCCGGCGAATTCCTCAAGCCTTTAAAGATCGTGGAGAAACCCAGCGGGGCTTCAGACAAGGCAGTTTTAGCTTTGCCCGAAAAATTGCCTGGCGTCCGGTTCACATCAAGAAACTCTCGATCCACTGTTGGCCCATACGCAGAACGCGGTAAGCGAGCGCAAGCGGATGCAATCTATCCGCCCCCGAAACGCGCAACCGTAACCTCTCCGCTCAAAAATTATCGGAGAGATACATGACTGACACAACGAATAATCTGGCGCTCCCTTACCTTCTGCCCAATCAGGCGCAAAAGCACGTCACCGTAAATGAAGCATTCCAGCGGCTTGATGCCATTGTGCAGATCACGCTCGCAGATGAAGATGTCACCTCTCCTCCCACAAACGCACAAGATGGTTTGCGGCTGTTGGTCGGCGCGAATGCAGGCGGTGTTTTCACCGGACATGACGGTGAGATTGCTGCGTTTGATCATGGAGCATGGATCTTTGTCTCGCCGTTAACCGGATGGCTGGCATGGTTTCAGTCCAGCGCGAGCCTGAAAGTATTTGACGGGGCGCAATGGCAACCAGTCTCATCCAGTTCCGGCCCCGCGCCAAGTGATCAGATTGCACGCCTCGGCATCAATACAGAACCCGATCCGAACAATCAGATCTCAGTGCGCGGAGCGGCGAGCCTGTTTAACAATGCAGGCACAGATCACCGCCTTGCCATTAACAAGGCAGCCGCAACAGATACGGCCAGCCTGCTATTTCAGAGCGGGTTTGATGGTCACGCAGAAATCGGTCTGACGGGCAAAAATGACTTGAGTGTCCGTGTTCGTGAACCAGAAGGCGACTGGACAACGGCAATCGACATCGAAGCGGATACCGGAGTTGCGAACGTGACCGGGCTCCGAAGCGGCATCATCGCGATCAGCCCGGAAAGTGTCGCGCGCATCCGCACGCCCTCAGCTGGCGGGTTCGTCTTTATTACTATCGTCTCGACCACTTATCCGCGTATCGAGTATTCGGGCATCTATGCCTACGATACCGGGCTAAGCCCTCTCTTATTGCCTATGGCTCTTGGCCCGCGCGCTTCAGCCGAGGGCGCAACGGAGCTAACCGGAACGACCGGCCCCGAGGACTCGGTCAATGTCGCTGCAGGGTCGGGCGAAATTCTGGTTGAGAGCCGATATCAAAGTCGGCGATTCTTCAGCTATACTTTCTTGTGTTAAACCGTCGCTGCGGCGGTTCCTTTCTTTAACGCGCTCGCCTATATGAGACTTGTAGAGCTGCTGCGCGTAGAATTTGAGGATCGCAAATGGTCAGGATATTGGCAGACGAGATACGGGTTCTCTATCCGATACTGGGCGCCTACTCACCCGACAGCAAACCAGCACCAGCCAGAACCGGAACCAAAAGCTGGGGACGGATTTTGCCCGGAAAACCGCCAAAAGTCGTAGCTCTTGAGGGAGTGTCTCTCGATATCGGCCCTGGCAGCCGGATTGGCATTGTCGGACGCAACGGCTCAGGCAAAACCACCTTGCTGCGCACGCTCGGAGGAATCATCACGCCGGATTCAGGCCAACTGGATATTACCGGAGAGACATCGGGGATTTTCAATCTAAAACAAGGCATGAAGTTGGAGGCTTCTGGCTATCGCAACATTATATTGCGCGGGCTTGCACTCGGAAAAAGACCCGCTGAGATCAAAGAGAAGCTTGAGACAATCAGAGCTTTTTGCGGCCTAGATGAATTTCTCGATCTGCCCGTTCATAGCTATTCGTCAGGCATGATTATGCGGCTAAGCTTTGCTGTAGCTGTTGCATTTGATCCAGACATCATGCTGCTCGACGAGTGGATCGGGACCGCCGACGCCGGCTTTAGCAAAAGAGCCATGGCGCGGCTGCAAGAAATGGCCGAGAAAGACCGTATCTTTATGCTTGCATCGCACAATATGAAACTTTTACAGGAGACGTGCGACGAGGCCATTTTAATGGATCAGGGACGAATAATCGAACACGGGTCAACCGAACTGATACACAAGGAATTCGTCAAGCTGCTCAAAGCAAGTGCCTGACATGGGCCGGTTTCTGCAACGCGTTCAGTCTCTGCAGGACATAAGCAGGGTTTGGCGAAGCGGCCTGATCGATCCGATTGCCTATGCGCGTGAAAATGTGGACATTGCCGGACGTCTTCCGGCAAGTGTCCATTGGAGCCTTTTTGGCCGCAGTGAAGGCCGCGCTCCCGGCACGGGTCCGATTGAAAGCTGGCTGCTGGCGGCACTTGACCAAGGAGTGCTCTCGCCTCGTGCGGCGCGAAAGCTCAGAAAGCTGGCTACGGCCGGATCTGGCAATTTGGGTGAAGCCGCTGCCAGATATGGCATGACCCTCTCTGATCTGGCTTTTCTTGAGGCGATGGACTTTCCCGATATAGAGGCCGCCATTGCGCTCTTGCCCGAACTGTCTGACACCGCACACTTTACCGCGGCGCATCGTTTGGCTGACCGGCATATGCGACTGGACGGGATCGAAAGAGCCAGCACGTGGGCGGCTGATCAATCGGATCTGGACTTGATAGATGCCATCAAGCTGGCGGATATGGCGCGCGCGCTGGGCCTATACGACAAGGTTCATGGCGACAAGATCCTAAACGCGCTAGGAAGAATGCGGGGCAATGCCACCGAGCTACAAGTTTTCGCAGCGCGCTGGCCGGTTATCGAAACGTCCGGGGAGATATCTGCACAGCTTAAGGAGTATGGCCTGATCAGCATTTCGGAAACGACAGAGGGGCGCGCAGGCGAATTGGTGCGGGCTGCCGGAGCTTTAGCACCGCTTCTGAACATGGCCACGCTGCATGGTGTCAGCTCCAAGGCCGGCTATGTCCGCAAGGGCAAGCTCGGAAAGGTCGAACCATCCGAGCGACCAACAGACAGCGAAAAAATAATCCGCACACGCCTCTTAATGCCAAATTATTGGACAAATGCACAAAGGGCGAACCGCGTCACCGGGCCAGTGTTTGACTTATACTATCAGACGCTAAGCTCCCTGCTCGATGAAGGCTGGACATTGCAGCCCGTCTTCGCAACACCAATTTTCAACATTGCAAACGAGGGAGATGATCACATCCCGACGCTGAGCTATCACACGGCCAGTCCGGGCGCATCTGGCTCGGCTTTCTACCACTTCAAAGAGTCCCATCTGCCGAAGTATTTTAGCTTGGACAAGGCCGGATTTGGCGGCTGGTCTTCGCTGGCCACAAAATCGCTGGAGGCTGTGACGGCAGCCCCGGGAGATGACGCGGCTGATCATGCCTTTCACAGTGAATTATATAAAACCTATGTGCGCTCCGGTATGAGCAAATACGATCAGCCCGACACGCAAGAGCCCGATCGACCTGCCACAGATTATGTACTGGCAACGTTGCAGATACCCGACGATACGGTCAATTACTGGGCCTACATGCCGACCAGGACGTGGCTGGACAAGCTGTCTGTCTGGTGCGCGCACAATGACAAGGCGCTTATTGTGAAGCGGCACCCGCATGATAGGTCCCGCCTGACAGACCAACTTTTAGCCAAGTTGCAACCCCAACCCCATGTCTACGTTTCCAAAGCGCCAATACATGATTTGCTCGCCAGCTGTGACTGGCTGGTAACGACCAATTCAGGCGTCGGCTTTGAAGCCCTGCTGCATCTCAAACCGGTCATCATCTGCGGCAAAGCAGATTATACCGCCGCCGCCTATGAAGCTCGGAATACGGACGACCTTGTGACGCATTTGGATAATTTTGCTGCAAACAATTTTTCGATAAGCGCAAATAGCATTAAGAGCTTTCTTCGAGCCTACAGCGAACGACATACGGTCGGGCCGAATCAAGACTCACTCTTGGAGCACATCATTCGCTGACAATTCGAGCCAAGAAAAAGACTCATATATGTCTGGCCACACATCCCCTTGACCTGCATCAAACAAAGGACCTAGACTGGTTTTTTGCGGCGATTAGGGGGCCTCTGAATCAATGTACACGCTTGTACTGCTAAATGGTGGACTTGGGGTTCGTGTCGGCGCGTCTATGCCAAAACAGCTTCTACGGCTAAAGGGCGTTCCGATCTTTATTTATCCTCTGCGGATCGCTGACGAATTGGATGAAATTACATCCGTTGTGATGAATTATCCCAAAGGCTGGAAGGATAAGATCCAGACGATCGTCAAACAATACGCCATCCAAACCCCAATCTCATATGTCGAGCCGGGCAAAACGCGTCAGGCATCTGTTCACCAGATGTTGGAGTTGGTCAAAACAAAGCACACTTTGCTACACGAAGCGGCGCGACCACTGATCTCCAAAAAAGACTTTTCGCAGCTGATGGCCCACAAAGCGGACAATGTCACCCAGACCCAGCCCGTACCATTTACGGTCCTACAGAAGGCACAAGGCAAGGAGCAGCATATTGGCGGCATCTTAGACCGAGCGAGCCTGCTGAATATCCAACTGCCGCAAAAGTTCAAAACGGAGACGCTGCGCAACGCTCACGAACAAGCCGTCGCGGCGAAGGAGACTTTCACCGAAGATGCGTCTGCGGTTTTCAAATATGGTGGCAAGGTGAGCTATGTCACCGGATCCGAGCGCAATTTCAAAATAACCGCGAAACTCGATGTCGATCTCGCGGAATTCTTGGCCGGAAGACTGGATTGAGTTTCACATTATGAAAAACATCAAGGGCAAAACCGCGCTGATTACTGGCGGCTCCAAAGGGATAGGAGCCGCAGTGGGACTGCAACTGGTAAAAAACAAGATCGGCCATGTCATACTGGTCGCCCGGCCCTCCAAGGCCTTCAAGGAAACGATCGCACTTATCGAGTCCAAATGTGGACCGAAGCAAAAAGTTACTGCTATCCGTGCGGATCTGGCCGATAGCAAGAAAACAGCGCGCATCGCGCAGTCTCTCCTGAGCGACGGCATCAATGTCGATATATTGGTAAATAATGCCGGCTTCACAGCTCCAAAATCGATCTTTGAGGCGAGTTTTGAAGAACTACAACAAACGATGCAGGTCAACTTGTACACGCCCTTTCTGCTGATCCAGATTTTGTTGCAGGGCGGAAATAATTTCTCCCATATCTTCAACATTGCATCGACCGCCGGCATCAAGGGGCGCGCAGGCTGGGCAACATATAGTAGCTCCAAAGCCGCGCTGACCGCTATGAGCGAAGCTCTGCGCGAAGAATTGCTGCCCTTGGGCACGCGCGTCACCTGCCTTTCTCCGGGTCGGTGCGCAACCGATTTGCGCAAAGTGTTGGCACCTGACGAAGATCCTTCGACAATAATGCAACCCGAACATGTCGCAGATGTCATGACGACACTGATGAGCGATGTCGGCCACTTTATTGATAGTGAAAATATTGTCGTAAGGTTATAAAGTGCGCAAACTACCTTTCGTGGCCCTCCGGCTTGCCGCTACGCTTTTTACGGTCGGTCTGGTCTATTTGATCTTCCGACTAGATGCCGCCTATCTTGCGGCGCTGGGCATAGCCACTTACACCTTTCTCGATCTGGCGGCCTTTCCTATCTATGCCTATCTGAAAAAGCTGATCAGACCTGCGCCAGCCGCGCCCGCGCCGGCAGTCAAGAAGAAAAAGCCGGCCCCAGCATTAGAAAGCCAGCTAGAGGCTTTCTTATCATTTGATCGCAAGCTTGACTTCATTATCTATTTTGATGCCCCGGCAGAGTCAGAACATCAGGTCTTGATGTGGATGCCAGCCTTGCTCGCCTTGCGCATGAACTATGTCATAGTCCTGCGCCAACAGACTTATCTGAAACTGTTTAAAGATCTTGCACTGCCCGTCATTGTAATCCCGTCCCTGAGCGATTTACCAAAGCTTCTGGATACGGGAGCCAAGCTTGTTTTCTACGTTAATAACGGAATGCGCAACACGCATATGGTCCGCGAGATTGACCTCTCCCATATCCAATTGCTCCACGGCGACAGTGACAAGCCTGCGAGTTATAACCCAATCAGCGTCATGTATGACTATCTGTTCGTTTCTGGACAGTTGGCCATTGACCGTTATGCCAAGAACGGCGTTGAAGTTCCGGCCAAGAAGTTCAAGATTGTCGGGCGTCCCCAATCAGATGGGGTTAAAACTCATGATGACAATAAAGCGTTTCTGAAGAAGCCGACAAAGACAGTTCTTTATACCTGCACATGGGCGGGATTTCAGGATGATACGAATTTTTCGTCAATCGAGCACGCGCCGCAATTTATCGAAAATCTTCTACAGCAGGGATTTCGGGTTGTGTTCAGACCGCACCCGAACAGCTACTCAGATGCCAAGGAAGCCGCAATTATCGATCAGATCGCAGACCGGCTGAAAGAAGAATCGGCCAAGTCTGGCAAGTTCCACTGCGTCGCCGGAAACCCAGCCTTCGGCAACGCACTGTACTCCATGACTGACTGTATCAACACGGCCGATATCCTTTTGAGCGATATTAGCAGTGTGGTGTCCGATTGGCTGTATTCGGGCAACCCATACATCATGATCGACACGCGCTCGGACAAGCCCGCTTTTCTGAAGGCCAACGAACTGGCCAAGAGCGCCTATTATACTGACACCAGTATGAACGGTTTTACGGCTCTGCTTACCGAGATTTGTGAGAAAGATCCGATGTGGGATGCCCGCGCGCAGATGCAGGAATATGCTCTGAGCAAGGTTGCCGGTGAGGATCCGCAGGAGAAGTTTCTGGCAGCGGTGCGAGAGATTTTTGCAACCCATGATCCGGCGACCAAGACGAAAGGGTAGTCACGCTGGATCCATTTACCCCAGCCCACATTCCTCCCATACCACATTGCCGGATTGACTGAGAGTTGCAGCGTGCGCATTGACCTAATCCCGAATAGGTGTTCGTGACTCCGTGCCTTTATAAGAGACGATCATGACCCCAATTGCCCGCCTCACTCGTCTTGGCCTACCCGCCTTTTGCGCCCTTGCTGGCCTGCCCTCATCTATTCGCCCTGCATTGAATATGGGATTGGAAAGAGAGGATGTATCGGGTGTGATTGGCTGTTACTCCTGGGCCCTGCGCTTTAGAACCCGAACAGGATATAAAGGCACCACGGCAAACCCCGTTGATTATTGCGACAATGAAAAGACCGCGCGCTATATCTACGAGACACTGCTCGCCGTCCCGATCAGCGCGGAAGACGAGAATATCATCAAAGTTGCGCACGCTCTCTGGCGTGAGCTGGGCCAAACCGGGAGGCTGGCATCCAGCATACCTTTTCTGACCCGCCAAGATCTCAGGAACGGGCTGGAGCAGCTTATTATTGAAAGGACCCGACAGCACGAAACACTGGCGACAGGCTTACCGGTCGCAGATTTGCTCAGGATGACAGGCGCCCCTGCATCGCACCCAGAAGCCATAGCAGACGTGAAAACGATCTTGCAGCGCAATATCGAGGCGATATCCAAATCCGCCAAGGCACGGCGCTCCACAGAACAGATACAAAACGACCGTACCGCATTTATCGGCCTGTACGATCATTTCATGAAAATCGGCGTTGATGTTTTTCTTTGTGGCGACACCGCTCTACGTACGCTGGCGTCTGGAGATCTGTCGGCTGCAGACAGGCGGGTTAATCTTGGCCACTTCCGGGATTGTCCAACACACATGCTCGAAGCGGCATGCCCTGACTGGCAAATTGATACACCAACACAGCATCCGGACTTTAAGGCGCTGACGTCGCCTGACGGCCTGAAGCTACGCCTCTGGCACCATACTCAGGAGGACGGAAAGCTTGTCCGACAGAACCGCTATCTCAAATGGATTTACACATCTGCAGACTTGCAGGAGTTGCGCGTTCAAGACCGCACATTCAAGCTGCCGGGCACAGCCAGCCTGATTGAGGAATATGGCGCGATCACAAGCATTGACCCGATCCTCGGGCGGAGCCTGTTTGAAGCTGGCAACCTCCATTTGAAGACCGCAGGCACTGACGGAGCGGTTTGGCTCGCCCGACAATTCTCTGACGCGCTCGACGAGCGCAATAGGCTGGATGCGACTATTATCATAGAGCTTCTTTATCAGGCGTACGGGCTTGATTACAGGACGCATATTCCACCGTCGACTATGGCGACAGCTGCAATCTGCACAAGAGATTTCGCGACACCCTCCACTGCACAAGGGGAACAGATTGCGCGCGCACATCGCCTGGTTACGCAGCGCATGGACCAGCACTTTTCATCCTTCACGCCTAAAGAGACGAGCATAAATTCAGACGATGCCGCCAGAGCGCTCATGGACACAAAAGATATGCTTGCTGCGGCGGACATTCCCTTTTTTCTTCTGGGCGGCACACTTCTGGGCGCGGCGCGCGAGGGCGGCTTCATAGCGGCAGACTATGATATCGATATAGGTGTTTTTGACCGCGATACGGATTACCGGCAGCTACGGAAACTTCTGAGCCATTCAGACCAGTTCGAGATCAAGGAAGTTGTCGGAGCGCATCTGGTCAAAGTGATCCACAGTAATGGTATCGAAGTTGACCTTTTCATCCATGACCGCGTTGACGGGGCCGAACGCCATAAAGGTCGTGTGCATGAATGGTTTAACGGGCCTTTCGAACTTGCGGAGATAGGCTTTCTTGGGGCGCGCTATCCGGTGCCCGCCAATTATCGGCTTTGGCTTGATGAAAATTACGGTCACTGGGAAAACCCCGCCCTCTTCTATAATGTGTCTTTTGACACGCCGAACCGGAAATTTGTCACAGATCGTGTCGATGGGCTCTATCATCTTGCAACGCAAATCCGCAAAATGCTGACAACACGAAACAGAGGGGTGTTCTTGATGGCTACCGAGGCGCTGAAGACAGAATTTGGCTTGGATATTTTCGATCTGCCCGTCCTCGCGGACAAACTGCGCCCTTAACCAAAAACGGCCCGGCACGCCATAAACGTCTGACATTGCGAAAGGACTTCCCTCTTTGATTGACAAGCTGAGAAAAGTGGCCCGACGCATATTGCCCCCTTCCGACAAAGAGGCAGCGCAATTCGGGTATGCGTGCTCGGACAATTTTGGCGATCAGGAGGGAAGCTTTATTGTCTTCATGGACAACCGTTTTCCCGACAGCTTTGATCAGGTCCTTCGCTATGTCTCCTCAGGCTTTTTCCAGCCGCAGAAGATGCGTCTGGTGTTCCAGCACTATTCCGCAAACTTCGAAACCATCCGCCGCCAATGCGACGATAAAGGAATTGAATGGTTCTGTTTTGGTGCCTTCCGGCACGTTCCCGCACTGTCGGGGCATTTGGTGTTCTACCCATTCAACTCGCCTACAAACGCAAAGCTCGTAGCCAATCGCGCCTGCCGGCATTTATTGCTGCTTCATGGCGAAAGCAACAAGCCCGCCAGCGTCAAACCGCTCGCACGGCTTTATGATTATGTTCTGGTGGCCGGAGATATTGCCTGCGACCGGTTGATTGAGGAAGGAATTTTCACCTCTTCAGATCGCCAGGATGGCCGGATCATTAAAATGGGAGACACTGTGATCGGGGACTTTAGCGGCTTCGAGCGGGCAACAAGCCCATCGCAAGCGCAGACATTTGGCTATTTTCCAACATGGGAGGGAGGTAATGACGAGGAGAACATGTCTTCGCTCCCCAAAATTACGCCCATCCTGCTGACCGCGCTTAAGCGCGCCGGACTCTCGCGGCTCGCATTGCGGCTACATCCGCACACAGGGTTAAGGCAACATGATTACCGACAATATGTCGAAGCACTCATCCAGAGCGTATTGAGCGAGGGGTATGAGCTTGTTTGTGCGGTGAATGAATACCCCACCCAACTCGAACACACGCTCAAGGACCGTTATCCGGCAATGGAATGGCATAAAGCCGACATTGATCCGCCGATGGCCTTACACAGTGCCATTGTCGACGTGTCAGCACTTGAAGCTGTGCTCGACGCCAAACAGATCCCCAACCTCGTCTATATCCATCCGGACTCCCCTATCGCGGCCCCGAACTCATATTGGGCACTGAAAGCTGACCATCACCTTCGAGACCCTGTTAATCTCGACGAAATACCTGCTATAGTTTCCGCCTCGGCCGCATATCGCAGCGCCCTTATCGGATACGGAGATCCAACGCTGGAGGACATGGTTCCGGCCAAGCGCATGGACTGGCTGCACGGTTATGTTCGTCAGAGCGCTTTCTGGGCCAAGCCGCTAGACCCGCGCTAGACCCGCAGCCGAAAACCGAATATCTGACAGAGCGTCACTCACCAGTTTTGCGAGCAGATGTTCGCGTTTATTAAGGGCATCCCAGAGAAAATGACATTTACCGAAGCAAATATGGAAATCTTCCGCACGCTACAATCGCCCTATACGTGGGTGACATTCGCCTGGGAGGAGCTTCGCGACCGTTATCAGAGATCGGCTTTGGGGATGCTCTGGATTCCGGTCTCTTTCTTGCTCTTTGTTGGCGTTAAAGTCCTTGTCTTTTCCAAACTCAACCAGGCCGATATCGGCGCGTTTAGCATCCATGTCGTGATTGGTTACTGGGTCTGGCAGACTTTGAACGCTTTCGCGATTGATAGCGGGCATGTTTTTGTGCGCGCGGGCGGGTATATAAAATCATCCCCTCTGCCATATTCGGTCTATGTCTTGCAGGCCTTGTTCCGCAATACGGTTCCGTTCTTGTCGAACTTCCTGATCACGCTTGTCGTCTGCAGCCTGGCGACGGGAGGCCTGAGCGTGCACTTTCTATGGGTAATACCGGCTTATTTGGTCCTGTCGCTAAATGCGATCTGGATGTTCCTGCTCGTTGGCGTTATCGGGGCGCGATATCGCGATATAGGCCACCTGATCCAGACCATGATGCGGGTCTTGTTCTTCATCACGCCGATCATCTGGATCCCCGCTCAGCTCGGCCAGACCGGAGAATTCATTGCTCTGATAAATCCTTTTGCACACTACATAAATCTGCTGCGCGAACCGGTCGCATCAGGAACCGTTCCAGTGCTGAGTTGGATCATCGTGCTCACCATCACAGCGACCGGCTGGGTGCTTGCAACTCTGGTCTACAGCCACAATCGCCGCAATATTGTTCACTGGGTCTAGCACCCGACCCAACTCTCCAAAAGCCACTTGAAACCGGCGGTACAGCCAGCCCACAATAAGGCTTGCCACAAAAACTAAGTCCCTGCATGATAGACGCTTATGCGGGGTTGTTCCCAACAAGATCGGTGCACTTTATGTGATCGTAGTGACGAAGGAATATCATGGCTGAACCATCAAAATCGGAGTGCCCGATCTGTCATTCTCAGACGATGGTCAAGAAGCCAGCGCATGCGGTCTGCACACATTGCGGGTTTGTGACGCTGCCCAAGAAGACCCTGCAGGCAGCAAACACACAGCCAAACGCGCGGCTTGGTACAGAGACCTCCGCAGGACGCAGCTTCGAAATGGCAAGAATGGCAGCTCTTATCTGTCAGCGATATGATCTTAGCGTCGGTTTGCACAATCCGGGCATGACGAAAGACGTCGAGCGAATCAGCAAGATTCCGATGATTTCTGAAGTGGCTTCATTGCTAACCGAGAACGGCGTGACCAATTTTGACCCAAAATTTCAACCCGGCGACCGGACCTTCGATATCATAATCATGAATGAAACACTCCAGACAATCAGAAGCAAAGATCGTCTCGCATCTATTCTCAAGGATGTCGGACCAGATGGCCTTTGTATCGGCTCGACAGATTTGAACGATGGGTCTGATATCTCCGAATCGAAATTCCTGAATTCGAGATTTACCGGTGCCATGTGGTCTGGAAAATCGCTAAATATCTGCGCAGGCGAAGCCGACCTGTTTACAGACTTCCGTGTGCCAACCATTGCCGTCAAGAATAAGTATCGGCGCAAGAGATATGTGTTTTTCTATAAGTCTTCGAAGATAGAAAACGCGATCCGACTTTATTTCTCCAAAACGCCACACGCACCGAGTGAGAGAAGCCAATGACTATAGATTTCCCAATCCGTTCGAAAGACAATAAATGTGTCGTTTGTGATGACAAGGTTACCCATTTATCAGCCAGCTGGCACGGAAAGACGGACGCGCACATGCATGCAAACAGATGCAACGCATGCGGGTTTCTGGAAGTGTTGGACAATCCGTGGCTATATCAGGATGAAGGCTTTACAGAAAATTCGACTTCTGGCCCGCGGGTTGGGAACGAAACCACACCTGGGCGTGAATACCATATGTGCCAAACCGCTCTTACAGCGATCGAAGGCAACGATCTGTCCGTCTTCATTCTAGGGTCTGGCCTCAGCAAAGACTATAAACATATCGGCGCGCTCGACAGGATCTCCGAAGTCTATGTATCTGATTATTCCAACTTCCATAACAATGAGAACTTCATTGCCATTGAGGATCAGGGCAAACGGAAATTCGACATTGTTCTTGCCTGCGAAGTTGTCGAGCATTTCGAAAATCCGAAGAATGACTGGGCCCTTCTGGCCTCGAACCTTCACGAAACATCCGTCTTCGTCCTGTCAACAAACCTCTATGATGACACACCGCTGGAGAAGCATTGGTATGTCTATATTCCCGGACACGTCTCATATCATACAGGTGCGGCCATTCAGGAACTGTGTCGCCAGAATGATTTGCATGTCGACTTCCGGTTTCCGCTGGTTGGCAGCCAGACTGCAGGCCCGAGGAAGCGCTATATTATTGGGTCCAAATCCGACAAAGCTCTGAGAGATTTGTCACTCTTTTTCGCAGACAATATGTTTGCACCATCGGAGAATGACCAGAGAAAAAAGTAGTTGCGGCAGATCGAGTTGAGGCCAGCGCCGCCTCTAGATCTGCCCGCATCAAAAGAGCTCTGAAAGCGCGCATCAAAAAGGCTTTGAAAATATAGACCTAATCTACTCTACGGTGACAGACTTTGCGAGATTGCGCGGCTGATCGACATCGGTGCCCTTTTCGACGGCAATGTGATAGGCGAGCAATTGGACGGGGATTGAATAGATCAGCGGCGCCACGAAATCATCGCAATCAGGCACTGTTGCACGATAGGTCGGGGCGTCTGCCGCTTCGGCTATCCCTTTCGCATCCGACAACAAGACCACCCGTCCGCGACGGGCGACCACCTCTTGAAGATTGGACAGAGACTTGTCGAACAATCGGTCATGGGGCGCGACAAAGACAATTGGCGTTTCTTCGTCGATCAGGGCGATGGGGCCATGTTTCAACTCGCCGGCAGCATAACCCTCAGCGTGGATATAGCTGATCTCTTTGAGCTTAAGCGCGCCTTCCATTGCAATCGGGTAGTGCACGCCCCGGCCAAGATAGAGAACGTCGCGCGCCTTAACGAGATCGCGCGCCAGAAGGGCGAAAGTATCGTCGAGTTTGAGCGCTTCGGCGGTTAGGCGCGGGACAGTCTCAAGCGCGGCGATCAGCCTTGTTTCGTCTTCGCGCGAGACGGTGCCCTTGGCTTTGCCAATGGCGAGCACCGCGCTGGCGAGCGCGCAGAGCATAGCGGTAAAGGCTTTGGTCGAGGCAACGCCAATTTCAGGGCCTGCGAGGATGGGTAAGACGACATCAACCTCACGGGCAATCGTCGATGTCGTGACATTGACAATGCCTGCGGTGTGAAGCCCTGCATTCTTGCAATAGCGCAAGGCCGCGAGCGTGTCTGCGGTTTCGCCGGATTGGGAGACGAAAATGGCGAGGCCGCCGGGGAGCAGTTTCGGCTCGCGATAGCGGAACTCGGAAGCAATATCTATTTTGACGGGTACGCCCGCGATTTGCTCGAACCAGTATTCAGCGACCATGCAGGCATAATAAGACGTGCCGCAGGCGACCATCTGGATGCCCTTGATCTCGGCCAGATCGACCTCGCCCGTGTCGCCCAGCTCAATCGTCTGATCCAGTGCATTTACATAGTGACCGAGCGTTCTGGCGGTGGCTTCAGGCTGTTCGAAAATCTCTTTCTGCATGAAGTGGCGATAATTGCCCTTGTCGACCATGCCTGCGCCGGAGGGGACAAAAGTTTCAGCGCGTTTGGCGGGGCGTCCTGCAGCGTCGAAGACTTGATAGCTGCTGCGGTCCAGCACACACCAGTCGCCCTCTTCGAGATAGACGACACGGCTTGTGAACGGCCCCACAGCAAGAGCGTCCGAGCCAAGAAACATTTCCCCTTCTCCAATGCCAATAACAAGCGGAGAGCCTTTGCGTGCACCGATGAGCAAGTCATCTTCGCCTTCGAACATGACCGCAATAGCAAATGCGCCTTCAAGTTTTGACAGTGCTTGGTGGACGGCATCTTTCGGGCCTGCCCCGTCAGCCATATTGGCTGCGATCAATTGCGCGATGGCCTCTGAGTCAGTTTCAGTAACGCAGGGAAATCCGCGTACGGATAATTCTTCGCGCAAGGTGCGGAAGTTCTCGATGATACCATTATGAACGACCATGACAGGGCCGGCCACATGTGGATGGGCATTGCCGACGGTTGGCTCGCCATGTGTTGCCCATCGCGTATGCCCTATGCCGACCTGTCCGACGAGCGGTTCTGCGGCGAGGACATCACGCAAATTGGCAAGCTTTCCCGCAGCGCGCCGGCGAGCAAGTTTCCCGTCTTCCAAAGCGGCAATTCCCGCGCTGTCATAGCCGCGATATTCGAGCCGTGCCAAGGCTTCTACCAGTCTCGGCGCGACAGCGTCCTTACCCAATATTCCAATTATACCACACATATTCTTGCTCCGATCAGGACTTGTCTTCCGCAGGGGCGTCATAGCCATTAGGGTTGGCGGACTGCCAGTTCCAATGGTCACGGCACATCTCGTCTATACCACGCACAGCCCTCCACCCCAGAAGCGCTTCGGCCAAAGCCGGATTGGCATACATGGAAGCAACATCACCCGCGCGACGCGCGACAATTTCATAAGGGATGGTCTTGCCGCTGGCCTTCTCGAACCCTTTGACCATATCGAGCACGGAATACCCTGTGCCCGTGCCCAGATTGACGGTAAACGAGCCATCGTGATCGACCAGCCGATCGAGCGCTTTGACATGGGCATCGGCCAGATCAACGACATGGATATAGTCGCGCACACCTGTTCCGTCAGGCGTGTCATAATCGTCGCCCATGACATTCAAATGCGGCCGACGCCCCACCGCGACCTGAGCGATATAGGGCATAAGATTATTCGGGATACCGCGCGGGTCTTCGCCAATCCGCGTGCTGACATCTGCGCCGACCGGATTGAAGTAACGCAATATGGCACATTGGAGACCCTGCCCGCTATCGGCAACATCGCGCAAGAGGTTCTCGACCGCGAGCTTTGTCTGACCATAGGGGTTCGTCGGCGCAAGCGGATGGTCCTCGGTGAGCGGCAAGGATTGCGGCACGCCATAGACGGTCGCACTTGAAGAGAAAATAAATCGGTTTACCGATGCAGCCGCCATGGCTCTGAGCAGGCTATGACTACCGAGAACGTTCGCATCATAATAGTCGAGCGGCTTTTCATGCGACTCGCCAACAGCCTTGAGCCCCGCAAAATGAATAACCGCCCCGCAATCATGGTCTCTCAAAACGCTTTCGCACAAACTGGTATCGCGAATGTCGCCTTCGACCAGAACGAGGTCGCGTTGGACCAGTTCGCTGACGCGCTTGATCGCCATTGGGCTCGAATTGCAGAAATTGTCGAGAACGATGGGTGTCCATCCAGCGTCAAAAAGCGCCAGACAAGTATGCGAGCCAATGAACCCTGCACCGCCCGTTACAAGAACGCGTCCCTTATCTCCACCACTCATATATTCCCCCTTATCGCCGATCCCGGTTTGATCGCCTTATGCGTCAAAACGCGGCTCAGACGCAAGCTTAGGTGCACTTGTGGCCGATAGTCAGGCAAAAATGCAGCCATTTCAGTCCAAATCACCTCACACGTTCCCTTTTTTGGCCAGATACGCTAGGCAGACTTCCAGCACAGGACACAATCGGGACAGGCTGATGACACGCAAATATTTTGGGACGGACGGAATTCGGGGAACGGCCAATCAGGGCAAGATGACCCCTGAAGTCGCCATGCGTCTCGGCATGGCGGCGGGCAAATATTTCCGCTCTACCGATCCAAGGCGACACTCCGTCGTTATCGGCAAAGATACACGGCTGTCGGGCTATATGATCGAGCCGGCGCTTGTTGCGGGGTTTACCGCTGTCGGTATGGATGTCACCCTGTTCGGCCCAATCCCGACGCCAGCTGTAGCCATGATGACGCGGTCCCTGCGCGCCGATCTCGGGGTGATGATTTCTGCTTCCCATAACGGATTTCAGGACAATGGACTGAAACTGTTTGGCCCGGACGGATACAAATTATCAGACGAGATCGAGCTGGAAATTGAATCCCTGATGGACAAACCGCTCGACCACAAGCTTGCCAGATCCAAAGAGCTTGGCCGCGCCGTCCGGATTGATGAGGCCACATCGCGCTATATCGAGATTGCCAAAGCAACCTTCCCGCGTGGAATGCGATTGTCAGGACTTCGCATTGTCATCGATTGCGCAAACGGAGCCGCCTACAAAGTTGCTCCACGGGCACTCTACGAGCTGGGCGCAGACGTGATCTGCATTGGCGATGCGCCCAATGGCTTTAACATCAACCTCGAAATCGGTTCGACAGATACCCGCGCGCTCAAACAGGAAGTCATCAAGCATGCCGCAGACATCGGCATTGCGCTCGACGGCGATGCGGACCGCTGTATTCTGGTCGACGAGAATGCCAGGGAAATTGATGGAGACCAGTTGATCGGCCTCATTGCGGGCCAGTGGCTCACAGCTGACAAGCTATCAAAGCCCGGCATTGTCACGACGATTATGTCCAATCTGGGACTTGAACGGCATCTGGACGGGCTGGGTCTCGCTCTTGAACGCACACAAGTTGGCGACCGTTACGTGGTCGAAAAAATGCGTGCGGACGGTTATAATCTGGGGGGCGAACAGTCGGGCCATATCGTGATGTCCGATTTTGCAACCACGGGCGATGGGTTACTGGCAAGTTTGCAAGTTCTAAGCGCCATGGTCGAGACGGGTCGTCCCTTGTCCGAGCTTGGCAATGTGTTTGCGCCCGCGCCGCAGAAGCTCATTAATATCCGCTATGATGGCAAAGATCCGCTCAACGCTGCCAAGGTAAAAACGGTGATCTCGGACGTCACCAAACGCCTTGGCAAAACAGGGCGTCTTGTAATCCGAAAATCCGGCACGGAGCCTCTGGTCCGCGTGATGGCAGAAGCTGAGGATGAGGCCGTGATGCTCGAAGCCGTCGAAGAGGTCGCGGACGCTGTGCGCGCCGCCCTTTAGGCAAAAGATCCTCAGGACGGCTGTTAGAAAGCGCCGTGGCAACGCTTATATTTGCGACCTGATCCACAAGGGCAAGGTGCGTTCCGCGATGGCGCGCGGGCCGGGACACCCGCCTTGCCTTTATCCGCCACTTGCGGCGCTGCGCCCGCTTGCGGGGCTGCAAGATTTTCGCCGGTTGCCGGATCGATATGCGTCTCGACCATGCGCGGAGGCGGCGGTGGCGGCGACACAGGGGCAGCCACTTGCAAATTCATCAAAACCCGCGTCACATCCGTACGTAATTTGTTGAGCATGGTGTCAAACAGCGAAAACGCCTCAGATTTAAACTCATTGAGCGGGTCACGCTGGCCATAACCGCGCAGCCCGATGACCGAGCGCAGCTGATCGATATGCTGCAAATGCTCGCGCCAGCTACGGTCAATAAGCTCAAGCAAGACACGGCGTTCAAGGCTTTGCATCCGCGTCGGAGCCTCGGCGTCGCTCGTAACAACGTCATTTAGCGACAGAGCGTTGATCTCTTTACTCTTGTTTTTGTAGGCCTCTTCGACCTCCGCCTGGATTTTATCGCGAATTTCAAGATTTGCGACACCTTCTTCGGCAGCCCATTCCTGCACTGGCAGGTTTACCGAGAACTGGTTTTCGAGCGCGCTCGCCAGCCCGTCAACATCCCATTGCTCCGCATAGGCTTTTTCCGGCATATGCTCGGCGACAAGGTCTTCGATGACATCATGGCGCATATCGGCGATAATTTCAGACACATTGTCAGAATGCATGAACTCGCGGCGCTGCTCGAAGATTTCTTTGCGCTGGTTGTTGATGACATCATCATATTTCAGAACATTTTTGCGCATTTCGAAATTGCGCTGCTCGATCTTGCCCTGCGAGGTTTGCATAGCCTTGGTCATCCATGGATGGGTAATGCCCTCATCTTCCTTGATGCCAAGCCGCCGCATGACATTTTCCATCCGGTCAGCAGCAAAAATCCGCATCAGATCATCTTCGGCCGAAATGTAGAATTTCGATTTACCGGGATCGCCCTGACGGCCTGTCCGGCCGCGCAGTTGATTATCGATCCGGCGACTTTCATGGCGTTCTGTACCGAGCACATAGAGCCCGCCCGCATCGAGTGCATCCTTTTTGCGGATTTCAATCTCGGCTTTGAGATTGGCCTTGATGACTTCAAGCTCACTGTCCGTGGGAGCGCGGCCTTCTTTTTCGGCCAGCTGTTCGATTTCCTCTTCGAGCAGCATTTCAAAATTGCCACCCAGCTGTATGTCTGTCCCGCGACCGGCCATATTGGTTGCAACCGTAACAGCGCCCGGCAATCCGGCCAGCGCAATAATGCTCGCTTCTTTTTCATGGTGGCGGGCATTGAGCACCTGATGCTGGATCCCTGCCGCGCCGAGCAGTGTCGAGATCAACTCGGACTTCTCGATTGACGCTGTGCCCAGAAGAACAGGCTGTTTGCGCGATTTGCAGTCCTTGACCTCGGCAATGATGGCTTTGTACTTTTCCTTGGCGGTGCGGTAGACGACATCTTCGTCATCAATCCGCTGGATCGGCTTATTGGTTGGCAGATCGATCACGTCCAGCTTGTAAATATCGTCAAACTCATCCGCTTCGGTCAGCGCCGTGCCGGTCATGCCTGCGAGCTTTTCGTAGAGGCGGAAATAATTCTGGTAGGTGATCGAGGCGAGTGTCTGGTTTTCCGGCTTGATGTCGACCTTTTCCTTGGCCTCGATGGCTTGGTGGAGGCCTTCGGAGAGGCGGCGGCCATCCATCATCCGCCCTGTAAATTCGTCAATCAACATGACCTGCCCATCACGGACAATATAATCCTTGTCGCGGGTGAACATCTTGTGCGCGCGCAAAGCCTGATTGGCGTGATGGACAATTGAAATATTGGACGGTTCCCAAAGCGAGCCTTCAAGAATGCCCGCTTCAGTCAAAAGCTGTTCAAGCTTCTCGGTGCCCTCTTCGGTGTAGATACAGGAGCGTTGTTTCTCGTCGATTTCGAAATCTTCTTCGGAGAGTTGCGGGATCAACGCGTCTACTGTTTTGTAGAGCTCCGAGCGGTCATCAATCTGGCCGGAGATAATCAGCGGGGTGCGGGCCTCGTCGATCAAAATGGAATCAACCTCATCGACGATCGCATAGGCGTGGCCACGCTGAACCATCTCGTCGAGACCATATTTCATATTGTCGCGAAGGTAATCGAACCCGAACTCGTTATTGGTGCCGTAGGTGATATCGCAGGCATAGGCTGCTTTGCGTCCGGCATCGTCCACGCCATGGATGATGGTGCCAGTGGTCATGCCAAGGAAGCTGTAGAGGCGGCCCATCCATTCCGCGTCGCGTTCGGCGAGATAATCGTTCACGGTAATCACATGGACCCCATGCCCTGCCAATGCGTTGAGATAGACTGCGAGTGTCGCAACCAGCGTTTTGCCCTCGCCTGTACGCATTTCCGCGATACCGCCCTGATGGAGCACGATTCCGCCCATGAGCTGAACATCGAAGTGGCGCATGCCCAGCGAACGGACGCCCGCCTCCCGCACCACGGCGAAAGCTTCATGGAGCAATTTGTCCAGAGTTTCACCATCAGCTATGCGCCTGCGGAACTCATCTGTTTTCGCTTGGAGGTCAGCATCGGACAGCGCCTGCATGTCCGGCTCGAAGGCATTGATCTTTTTGATCTGCTCGCGAAGCGGCTTCAGTTTACGGTCATTGGACGAGCCGAATATTTTACGCGCGACGGAAAGCATATATTACCCAATTTTTGCGAGCGTTATTGCTCTTTCTGTTACAATAGCAGGTCATTCCATTTAAGACAGGCCGAATGTATAGAGGGACGACCAGGCCGGTTAAGCTGTTTCTTCTCGACCAGCCGACTGGGGAGACTTAAGAATGCGCCTAACCTAAGTCAATCCAGAGGATGATCTGGAATGGAGAAATGATTATGTTTCGTCATGTTTTTCAGGGGTTTTGGCCGCACACGCTCGCGGCATGTTTGCTGGCGGCCGCGTGTGGCCAGGCCGACCCCGAACCTGCAGCAGCCAAAGTGATGGTTGAAGGAGAAGTGGCGGTCTTCGTCAATGATGAGCCGATCTATGTTGCCGACCTTGAGCTCGAAGCGACGACGCAGGGCCATATTCTACCTGGCGAGGCATTTGAGCCCGACCATGTGGACTATCAGACCGTCCTGGACCAATTGATCGACCAGCGCCTGCTGGCGCAGGAATCGCTGCGTCGGGGCCTCGATGAAGAACCGATCGCCGTTCCCCGACTGAAAGCCGCGCGCGAGCGGATATTGAGCAATTTGCTGATCGAGGAGCTGGTTGCGCGCAATGTCAGCGAGGACGCGATTCGGAAAATGTACGCCGAACAGGTGCGTTTGCAGCAACTTGACGATGAAGTCCGGATCAGCCTGATCACTGTGGCAGATCAAGACGCGGGCAGTCAGGTGGTTGCAGAACTGGCGGCGGGCGCAGAATTTTCCGCCACCGCATTTAAATATTCAATTGATGCCTCCAGCCGTATCGACGGGGGTGATCTGGGCTATATCGGCCCCGCTGAGCAGCCCGAACCCTTTGCCAGCACCATTGCAAATACCGCCGTCGGCGAGGTCTCTCCACTGTTCGAGAGCGAGGCGGGATGGCATGTTCTGAAAGTCGAGGATCGCCGCCAGATCGGCCCGAAAACGCTTGAAGAGATGCGGCCTGAAATTGTGACCTTCCTGACATACTCGCAAATCAATGACGTTTTAGGCCGAATGCGCTCAGTGGCCGACATCAAGTCGCCAAACACCAATCCGGCGGACAGGCCAGACACTGCGCCACCCCAGAGCGGGACTCCATAAAACACTCTGCTTTACCGCCACGGCTCTACAAATCACTCTATTGGAGCCCTCAACACATAGACCCAAGGCCGTTCTGATATGACGCTCTCTCGCTCTCCGCTTGCCCCGGACCATTTCCCTCTCCTGCCGCACGTTAAAGGCGTCAAAGCCGCCACAGGCTCGCGCGGCTTCTATGACGGGCGCGGCCCCAAGCGCGACGATGTCTTTTTGTTTGTTTTTGATGAAGGCACGCATTGCGCAGGCGTGTTCACGCGGTCATCCACGCGGTCGGTTGATATAGACTGGTGCCGCGAGGCGCTGGCAAAAGGGGGCGGCAAAGCGCGGGCGCTGGTCGCAAATGCGGGCAATTCGAACGCGTTTACCGGACTTAACGGACGCGACAAGAACGCAGCAACGGTCGCGGCCCTGGTCGGAACGTTCGCGGTTCAGCCGGACACTTGTTTTCTCGCGGCGACAGGCGTCATCGGCCAGCCGCTTAGCGACGCAAACTATGTTGGCTCCATGGTGCCCAAGCTCGCGCCGCAACTGGCCTCGCCAGACTGGGAAGCGGCCGCGCGCGCATTTATGACCACGGATACATTCCCGAAAGGCGCGGGCACCGTCATCACACTCGACAATACCGAGATCGCGCTGGCCGGTATCGCCAAAGGCTCAGGCATGATCCAGCCCAATATGGCGACCATGCTGGCCTTTGTGTTTACCGATGCTACGATTGCACCGGATGTGCTCGACACGCTTCTGCGCACCCATGTTGATACCACCTTTAACGCGATTACAGTGGATTCGGACACGTCGACCTCGGACACGCTGATGGTGTTTGCCACCGGAGCATCGGGACAAGCGCCGATCACTGACATGACTGATCCGCGCCTACCGGCATTTTCCGACGCGCTGCAGGGTGTGCTCGAAGATCTGGCCCATCAGATTGTGCGTGATGGGGAAGGTGCCAGCAAATTCATCGAAATCACAGTCGAGGGCGCACAATCTGTCCAATCTGCGAAGACGATTGCAGCCTCGATTGCCAACTCGCCGCTGGTTAAAACCGCCCTTGCCGCGAGCGACGCCAATTGGGGCCGTGTCGTGATGGCGATTGGCAAGACGGATGAGCCCCTTGAGCGCGATCGGCTGAACATCTGGTTCGGGGATCATCAAGTTGCAGAAAATGGCGGGCTGGCCTCGTCTTATGATGAAGAGAAAGCGAGCGCCATTTGTGCACAGGACAAGATCACCATCCGCGCGCATGTTGGCGTTGGTCAGGCAAGCGCGACCGTTTGGACCTGTGATCTGACCCACGCCTATGTCGAGATCAATGGGGCTTACCGGACATGAAAAAACTCGTCCTCGTGGTCGCCGCCGCGCTTTTTGATGCCGACGGCCGTGTTCTGCTCGCCAGGCGCCCTGAAGGCAAGGCCATGGCGGGCTTGTGGGAGTTTCCCGGTGGCAAGGTTGAAACCGGAGAAAGCCCCGAGGACGCCCTGGCCCGGGAGCTTTTTGAAGAGCTTATGGTTAAAGTCGATGCAGAAAATCTGGAACCGATGAAATTTGTTAGTTTTTCTTATCCAGACTTTCATCTCCTGATGCCATTGTACGCATGTCGGAAGTGGGAAGGTATACCACGCGCCGCAGAAGGGCAGCTGCTTGACTGGGTTCGTGTGGAAGATCTCCATACTTATGACGCACCGCCTGCGGATCTCCCGCTGTTTGATTTTTTGGCGTCTGGTGGCGCACAGGAGTAGGTTGAATATGTTGAACACTCTGAAAGCATATTTTTCGGACACCGGTGGCGCAACAGCCATTGAATATGCCCTGCTTGTCGCTGTGCTGTCGCTGGGCATTATCGGTGCCGTTAGCGCGGTTGGTCAGTCAACCGCTGACACATTTCAGGAAGTCGCCGACCTTGACCTGATCCCGTAACGCGCCCAGCCCGGACCCAACTGGGTCCCTAATCTTCCGGCGCGTTCAACGCCCTCACTTTTTCGATGCCTTCAGCCAGGCTGATCGTGGCGCTGCCACGCTTTTTGGGTTGCGGCTGATGAGGCGCAGGTGCCCAGCCGGACAGATGGATGATCTGGAAAGTTGCTGGCACCTTGCCGCGTGCATCTGAAAATTCCTCGACATAAATTTCCGTCATGCGCGAGAGCACGCGGCGCGAAAGACCACGGGCGGCAGGGGCTGCGAACGCGGCGCGCTCGGCCATACCGCCAAGATCTTCCAGCAGTTTGTCAGGGCTTGCATAATGCACGGTGAGCTTATCGACATCGACCACGGGCAAAGCGAAGCCCGCCCGCTGCATCAGGGCAGCCATATCCTGCAAGCGCGGCAAAGGCGACAGACGCGGCGCAGCACCCCCGGTCAACTCGGTCTCGGCCTCGCTGAGCGCCAATCGCAATTCAGGCAGAGTTCCCGCGCCGAAAAGCGCCCCAAGGAACAGCCCATCAGGGCGCAAAGCCGTACGGATTTGCGCCAATATGCCGGGCAGATCATTGACCCAATGCAAAGACAGGGCGCTGGTGATCAGATCCAGCCCGCCAGCTGCGAGCGCGTTCGGGCCAGCGAGCAGTGTCTCCTCGTCTAGCGTAATGGCGTTAACCCCGCGAGCGCAGGCTATTTCTGCCATTGCCGGCGACAGGTCTGCGGCGCCAACGGACATATTGTGATCATGGGCCGTAAGCGCCAAAGCAAGTGTACCCGTATGGCAGCCCAGATCAAAGGCGGATGCAAATGTGTGGGCGTTGTCAGCCAAGCGTTCAATAATCTGATTGGACACATAGCGCTTAAGGAAGTCATACTGGTCAAACGCGGCGGCTTTGCGGTCGCGGCGGGCGCGCAGACGGGCGCGGTCGAACATTTGCGGAGGGGTCTGCGTCACCATGCCAAGCGATATGCACGGAATTACCGCCTCCGCCAAGCGTGCGGTCTCAACACTTGCAGATGGATTGTGGCCCGGACGCTCGCTCGTCTCTGGAGAACCAGCCCGCGGGGCACTGTCGGCCGAGGATTTTGCGGCGCTGACTTTTCTGACAGGCGCATTGTGCCAAAGCTGCGCGCGCCCGCAGGAGATCGATCTGGGACAAGACACAATTTGCGTGGCGTGCCTGACCCGGCCTCCGATCTGGACGCGGGCCCATGCGGCGCTGGCCTATGATGATGTCTCGCGCATTCCGATCCTTGGTCTGAAACGTGCCGGACGGCGCGACGGGCTGAAAGTCATGGCCAATTGGATGGTGACCGCAGGTCGCGAAAGCCTTGAGCAAGCAGACCTGATTATACCTGTGCCACTGCATTATTTCAGACTGGTGCGACGCGGCTACAACCAGTCGGGCTGGCTGGCGAGCGCTGTGGCCGCGCAAGTTGACGTCAAGGTCGATCACGGCGCAGTAAAACGTGTCCGGGCGACGCCATCCCAGGCGGGGCTGAACGCAAAGGCACGGCACAGGAATGTGCGCGGGGCATTTGCTATGGATGCACGGGCGCGACGGCGGGTTGAGGGCAAACGTGTGGTGCTGGTTGACGATGTGTTGACAACAGGCGCGACGCTGAAAGCGGTCACTCGCGTTTTGTTGAACGCCGGAGCGAAAGAGGTGAATGTTCTGGTGCTGGCGCGCGTTGTAAGACCGGAAGAAATCACCATATAATAGAGATTACAAACGCCGTTATGAAAGCTGATATTATGCCCAAGGTTACGATCTATACGCGTGAGTTTTGCCCCTATTGCGCCCGGGCGCTGAAACTCTTGCGGCAAAAACAAGCAGACATGACCGAGATCAAGGCCGGCACGGATGCCAAGAAGAAGCAGGAAATGATCCAGCGCTCGAATGGCGGGCGAACGTTCCCGCAAATCTTTATTGGCGACAAGCATATTGGCGGATGCGACGACATGATGGCTCTGGAGCGCTCGGGCAAGCTTGACGCGCTGCTGGCCGGTTAGGCCCCCAACATGATCCGCTATGCTTTGACTTGCGCCGATTGCGAGGGTGAGTTCGAGGCGTGGTACGCGAACTCTGCGGCATATGATGCGCTTGCCAAAGCTGGACAGCTCGAATGTGCCTCTTGCCGGGGCCACCGGGTTTGCAAGCAGATTATGGCTCCGGCCGTTGCGGGCACGAAAAAATCTGCACCCTCACCTGCACTGCCCAAAAAAGCGGAGCTGATTGCGGCCGCGCGTGAGCATATTGAGGACACCCATGATTATGTCGGCGAGCGCTTCCCAGACGAGGTACGCGCGATGCATTATGGCGAGACGGATGAACGACCCGTTTGGGGCACGGCCACGGCAGAAGAGGCCAGGACACTAAACGAGGAAGGCATCGGCGCGACCCCACTGCCCGCTGCGCTGACCCCGAAACCACCTAAGGACGAACTGAACTAAACCCGTTCCATCAGTTCAATCCGGTTGCCGAAGGGGTCAAAGGTATCTTTGCGCTGGTAGCCTTTTAGGGGTGAGCCATCGGTTGTCTTGTAGCCCGCCCGCTCGAGAATGTCCGCCAACTGCGCCAAATCCCCGACAATAAAGGCCGGGTGCGCCTTTTTTGCGGGCGTAAACGCCGCTTCAACGCCCAGATGGACCTTCACAGCGCCATGCTCGAACCAGCAACCACCGCGCAATGCGAGGTCAGCCGGTTTGGCGACTTCGGCCAATCCGAGCAAGTCTTTGTAAAAGCCCCTTGCCTGCGCTTCGCCTCCCTCTGGCATGGCAAGCTGTATATGGTCCAGCTCGATGATATGGGACATGGGAGAGCCTCCTTTGCGCAACGCGATTTGGCTCGCTAGCCTAATACCAAACATCGCACTTGTCATATTCCGGACATGCGCGCCTTTGCCCGCTTGACCTTGGCTTGTCGCCCGTTAAGACAGGCAGGAACCGAATTTCAGATAGGAGATGCCCGATGGCTGGCTCTGATTATATCCGTGGCGAAATGGAAATTTCCGAACAAACCCGCACTTGGGAAGGCTTCATCAAAGGGACGCTTTGGGGCAGCTTTATCATCATCCTGCTCGTGGCTTATTCGACGTTGACAGTGGCCCTTGGGATGAACTGGGCTGTGTCGCTTGGCATTTGCGCCATCTTGGGCATTGTTGGCGGAATATTTATGGAGATGGGCAGCGCATGGATTGCCACTGTCGTTATCCTTGCCGCGCTCGCTGTAATTGTTCAAATTTGCATCATGTTGTTTGGAGCGTTCGGCTGACCTTGCACGCAAACAAAGCAAACGGGTCGGCAAGGTCGCTTGTCGGCCCTTTTTGTTTGTGCAGTCTAGAAATTAGCGCTTTCAATTATCGATAATCATAATAAAGTTTAGGCGATGGAGGCTGATACATGTCCGAAAATCCCCTGATTATTTCGAACGCGACCAAGCGGTTCGGATTCTTTACGGCTGTCGATGATCTGAACATGACGGTGCCGCGGGGCGGCATTGTGGGGTTTTTAGGTCCAAACGGTGCGGGCAAGTCGACCAGTTTGCGAATGGCGCTGGGGGTCATGAATGCGGACAAGGGCTCGATCTCGCTATTTGGCGCGCCCCCCAACCAGACCTCGCTCAGGCGCGTCGGATTCCTGCCCGAAGAGCGCGGGCTGTACAAAAAAATGACCCCGCGCACCACGATTGCCTATTTTGCGCGGCTCAAAGGGCTTTCAAAACGCGACGCTTATGCACGGGCAGATGAACTGCTTGAGACGGCGGGCCTGCGCAAATTTTCCAAGACCAAGAATTCGAAACTCTCCAAGGGGATGGCGCAGAAGGTCCAGATCCTGTCTACGCTGGCCCACAAGCCGGACTTTTTGATTCTGGACGAGCCCTTTTCAGGCCTTGATCCGGTCAATCAGCAGGGACTCGAAGATCTGATCATCGCAGAACATGCACGCGGGGCAACGATCCTGTTCTCAACCCATGTCATGGAACATGCCGAACGGCTTTGCGATTCGATCATCATGATGGCCGGCGGCAAGAAAGTGTTCGATGGATCGCTTCAGGATGCGTTCGATGTTCTGGGGCGCGGCGCGCGGATTGGTGTGCGCGGCGATTTTGATGTCGGCACGGCGCTCGCGGCCAAGGGATTTGCAGCCACTGAAGATGACAGCGACGGCGACACGCATTGGTGGCGGGTCAATCTCGATCAGGGGCGCAATGC
>CAZMMU010000032.1:0-33034 GCA_964567455.1 uncultured Hyphomonas sp. | reverse complement strand
TGCTGGCGACCATTGGTGACGGCGATGGAGTAGAACTCGCCGACGCTATCATCACCGCGCAGGATGCAGCTCGGATATTTCCACGTCACCGCAGAGCCGGTCTCGACCTGCGTCCACGAAATTTTCGAGCGGTCGCCCCGGCAATCGCCCCGCTTAGTGACGAAATTATAGACCCCGCCCTTGCCATTCTCGTCACCCGGCCACCAGTTTTGCACGGTCGAATATTTGATCTCTGCGTCTTCGAGCGCGACCAGTTCGACCACGGCGGCATGCAGCTGGTTCTCGTCGCGCATCGGCGCAGTGCAGCCTTCAAGATAGGACACATAAGAGCCTTTGTCGGCAATAATCAATGTGCGCTCAAACTGGCCTGTGCCTTCGGCGTTCATGCGGAAATAGGTGGACAGCTCCATCGGGCAGCGCACGCCGGGCGGAATGTAGACGAAGGTCCCATCAGAGAAGACAGCGCAGTTGAGCGTTGCAAAGAAATTATCCGACTGGGGCACAACGGTGCCGAGATATTTCTTGATGAGGTCTGGATGTTCGTGGACGGCCTCGGAAATCGACATAAAAATGACGCCGGCTTTCTTCAGCTCGTTCTGAAAGGTCGTCGCAACAGACACGCTGTCAAACACAGCGTCTACGGCGACGCGCGGTTTTTCGCGCGCTTCGGCGGCCGTTTCCGCTGCGCCCTCGACGCCCAGCAAAACTTCAGCCTCGCGTAACGGGATGCCGAGCTTTTCAAAATCCTTGAGGATTTCTTCCGGCACATCATCAATGGAGTCGTATTTGGCTTTGCCGTTCGGCGAGGCAAAATAATAGGCGTCCTGATAATCAATCTTCGGGTAATTGACCAATGCCCAATCCGGCTCTTCCATGGTTAGCCAGCGTTCATAGGCTTTCAGACGCCATTCGAGGAGCCATTCGGGCTCTTCTTTCTTGGCGGAGATGTAACGAACAATGTCCTCATTCAGGCCCTTGGGCGCAAACTCGGTCTCGACATCCGTGATGAAGCCCGCTGAATAATTCTCGGACTCAAGCGATTTGGCGGCGTCCACAGTGCCTTGATCAATGCCCTCTTTGGGCTTGATTTCCTTGCAATCGTCTTCGTGCTCGTCCAGTCCGCCACAACATTCCATCGGTCTGTCTCCTATCCGGCCTTGCGCCGCTCAATCACTGCCAACCACGCGTCCGCCACCGCTTCGAAATCCTCAGGCGCGCTGGTCCAGCCGAAACTGGTGCGGATGGCGCAAGATGCAAGTGCGTCAGATACGCCCATCGCAGCCAAAACGCCAGACACTTTGACTTTACCCGATGAGCAAGCCGACCCCGCGCTGACACAGATACCGGCAATGTCCATCGCCATAACTTGAGTTTCAGCGCGCAAGCCTTCCAGACCAAAACAGCTCGTATTGGGCAATCTGTCGGCATTTTGGCCAAATACGGTGATCCCGGCTTCAAGCTTGAGCAGCTTTTCCATTGCGTCACGGAATGGCGCGAGTGCCGCCATTTCGTCGAGCACCGAAACGGCTTGCTCTGCGGCGGCACCAAAGCCTGCAATGCCCGCAAGGTTTTCAGTGCCCGAACGCAAGCTGCGCTCCTGCCCCCCGCCGAGCATGAGCGGCTTTAGCGGTGCCCCGCGCCGCATCCACAGAGCGCCAACACCTGCCGGACCGCCGCATTTGTGGGCCGAGAGCGCGAGGTAATCGACACCAAGCAGCATCACATTAACTTTAATTTTGCCGAGCGCCTGAACCGCGTCGCAATGGATGAGCCCCCCCGCAGCGCGCATTTTCGCGGCGGCTTCTGCAACGGGCTGGAGGACGCCTGTCTCATTGTTTGCCAGCATCAGCGCGAGCACGGGCGTACCATCTGCTTCGGTCAAGCTCGCAAGGGTCGCGTCGAGGGCAGCCAGATCAAGCGTGCCCTCTTCGGTGACCGCAATCTGTCGGACCGATAAACCGCAAGCTTTCGCATTGTCGCGCACGGCGGAATGTTCGAGATCGGAGACCAGCAAAGTCGCTTTGCCATCGAGCTGACGGGCGAGCCCATGCAGCGCCAAGGCACTCGCCTCGGTGCCGCCGCTGGTGAAGACAATGTCTTGCGCCGCGCCGCCAATGGCCAATGCCACCTGTTTGCGCGCGGTTTCGAGCATCTTTCTCGCCTCGCGCCCGGCCCTGTGGACCGATGACGGGTTCGCACCCAAATCGAGCGCCGCAAGCATCGCCGCGCGTGCTTCGGGGCGGACAGGCGTGGTGGCATTGTGGTCTGCGTAAATCATAGTTCCATTTATCCCATCGACCTATGTTTGTGCACAAAAACTTGCATTTACCTGACCATATCGCCTATCCCCGCATTCAAAATAATGAACACTGGATGAGAGAGCACTCCAAATGGCAGAACTGATTATTCCTGGCCCCGCAGGCCGGATCGAAGCGCGTTACACCGAGCCGCCCGTGGAAGGCGCGCCCCTTGCACTTATCCTGCACGCGCATCCACAAGCGGGCGGGACGATGCAAGACCCTGTCACCATTACGCTTTACAAGATGTTCGAACGGGCAGGATTTGGCGTATTGCGCTATAATTCACGCGGAGTTGGCCGCTCGCAGGGCCAGTTTGATGGCGGCGTTGGCGAGCTTTCCGACGCGGCGTTTATTCTCGACTATGTGGAGAATATGTCCGAAAGCCCACAATTTGTCTGGGCAGCGGGCTACTCTTTTGGCGCCTGGATAACGCTGCAACTTCTCATGCGGCGTCCCGAAATTGATGGGTTTCTGGCACTCTCACCGCCGGCCAATCATTATGACCTATCCTTCCTTGCGCCCTGCCCTGCATCCGGTTTGATCCTCTGCGGTGACAATGATGCCGTTTGCGCGCCTGAAGACATTGAGCGCGCGTTGACCAAGGTTCGCGTGCAGACCGGCGAAGAAATTGAACGGCAAGTGATTGCTGGAGCAAACCATTTCTACCAGAACAAACTGGCAGACATGGAAGATGCCTGCGAGACCTATCTGCTGGGCCGTCTCGACGCGGCCGAGCAGAAGCTACGCGATGAGGCCGAAGCCGAAGCGGAGGGCTAGTTTAAGCCTGAACTGCATCGGGCTGGTTGTGCGGTGCGGCCTTGTCAAACGCGTCAAGCACGAGACAGGCCGCATCGAGGGCAACGAGCTTGGGAAACGCGGACAAGTCCACATCGAACCGGCGCGCATTATAGACTTGCGGCACGAGACAGATCTCGGCAATTGATGGCTGTGCGCCGAACAGGAACGCGCCATCCGCACGATCTGCGATCATCTCTTCGAACGCGGCAAATCCGCGGAGTATCCAGTCCGCATACCAGCGTGAGATCGCCTGCTTGTCCGCGCCGAACGTCTCCCGTAAAACGGTTAGAACGGACAGATTGTTCAGCGGATGCACATCGCAGGCAATCAGATCACCAAGCGCGCGGGCCTGCTGGCGTTCAGCCAACCCCCTGGGCAGGATCGGCGTCTCAGGATAACGCTCTTCAAGCCATTCAAGCACCGCCATTGACTGCACCATCATGCCGTCTTCTGTCTCAAGAACCGGGACGCGTTGTTGCGGATTTATCGCTGTAAATTCTGGATTTTTCTGTTCACTCGCTACGGGCGCTATGTTCACCGACACATGCTCATAAGCCAGCCCCTTCAGATTAAGCGCAATCCGCAGCCGGTACGCCGCAGACGACCGCCAATAGCCATGTAGTTTCAGCATAAGTAGAAATTCCCGATTGACCGAATCCACATGATCATAGAGGTCTTGTCTTCGAAACATAAACCGATAAACATAAAAAATAGTATCAATTGAAACTATCGACAGACTTCCACCCTATCTGATGGGATACGAACATGGCACAAACAGCCCCCTTCGACGCTGGCCCAAATGGCGACTACACAATCGATCAGAACTGGTCAGCCTACTCGGCCGAAGAACACGCCGTTTGGGACTTGCTCTACAAGCGCCAAATGGATGTCTTGCCCGGCCGGGCGGCAGATGAGTTTCTCGAAGGACTAAAATTGCTTAACCTCGCCAAAGGCGGCATTCCCGATTTTGAGACCATGTCCGACGAACTTGAAGCACTTACGGGGTGGCGGGTGGTTGCTGTGCCCGGGCTCGTTCCGGATGCCGTCTTCTTCGAGCATCTCGCCAATCGCCGTTTCCCTGCGGGTCAGTTCATCCGCAAACGCTCAGAGCTTGATTACCTGCAAGAGCCGGACGTGTTCCATGATGTGTTTGGACATGTCCCGATGCTCGCCAATCCGGTGTTCGCCGATTATATGGAGGCTTATGGCAAGGGCGGGATGCGCTCGCTGAAATGGGACGCACTGAAAAACCTGGCCGCGCTCTACTGGTACACTGTAGAATTCGGCCTGATCCAGACCGACAAGGGTATGCGGATATATGGCGCCGGCATCGTGTCCTCGAAATCGGAAAGCATCTTTGCGCTGGAAGACGCCTCGCCGAACCGGATCGGCTTCGATCTCCAGCGCGTCATGACCACAAACTATCGGATCGACGATTTCCAGCAGAGCTACTTTGCGATCCAAAGCTACAATCAGCTCTTTGACGCGACCGTCGAAACGGATTTCGCGCCGTTATATGATGAAATGCAAGGGGCCTACAAATACAAGCCTGAGGATATTCTAGACACGGACGAGATCATCCACGAAGGCACGCAAGCCTACGCGAACACGGGTGGCCGGAAGGTGGGCTAGATCACGGCCGCAACTGACCCCGGTTCAAATCTTCGCTTATTCGGATCTGGCTCGGCACATCGCTCAGCCGCTGACGGTAGACTTGAACATTCTCAAGCACACGCTGGACATAGTTTCGTGTTTCCGAGAATGGAATAAACTCCACCCAGTCCACCGGATCAATGTCGCCCTTGCGTGGATCACCATAGTCAACAGCCCATCGCGCTGGACGGCTTGCGCCTGCATTATACGCCGCTGCGGTCATGATATAGGAGCCATTGAACCGATCCAGCAGATCATCGAGATGGGCCGCACCGAGGGTCATATTATAGCCCGGATCATCTGTGAGCCATGAGCGCCGATATGGCAATCCCTCCCGCCGCGCCTGCTCACGTGCCGTTGCGGGCAGCATCTGCATCAGTCCACGGGCATTGGCGTGAGAAATTGCACGCGGGTTCAACTCGCTCTCCTGACGTGACAAGGCCAGCACGAGCGCATTCTCGACCTGCACATCGCGTTGCAAAGGATAACTGACAATTGGATACGCCGCTTCAGGCGCAATAATGCCGCGACCGAGCCCCGCTTTCCCGCCACGTACGCCGACATCGGGGCTATGAAATTTATTGGCAATTTCCGCCAGAAGCAATTGCTCCGTCGCTGTCTGCAGCTGGTCATCAATATGGTAAGAGAACCTTCGGAACAAGCTGCGCTCGCCGGTCTCACCCAGAAGCTGCAATGCTTTGATCAGGCTGCGTTCTCCAAAAGCTTCGCGTTCTGCCTCGGTTGGCAACGGGGTACTTGGCAACACCAGATCGGTGCGTCTGACGCGTTCGGCTGCAAGCTGGCCATAATAGGTATAATTGTGAATGGCGGCTGAGGCGAACGCATCATCCGCGCGTTCCGTCTCACCCATAGCCTCTAGCGCTCGACCATACCAATAATCTGCCCTTGCCAGACTGATTGCGGTTGAAACGCCTTCGCGCAAGGTCACGAAATGTGCAGCGGCGCGTTCGGGCTCATTGAGCTGGCGCAAGGCAATCCAGCCCGCAGTCCATTCCGCTTCGGCAAAGTCCGCCCCTTCACTTAGCCCATGGGGGGCAGCAAGCTGGTACGCGGTCCGGTACTGGCCCTTTTTGAACGCGGCTCGGACAGCAATGTTTCGCTCGTCCCAGAGATTATCGCGACCTGCCAGCGGCACATCCGCGCCGTCAATATCCACGAGGAGGCTGGTCGCGCCCGCCTGATTTCTTGCCCGCCGTCGGCGCCAGCGCGCGCGATCATAGAGCAGCCCCGCATCCTGACTGAGAGATGCCGGCACAGCGGCCACCTTCCGATCAACCCCGGATCCACGGGCAGCCAACGCCACACGCGCATCCAGCAAAGCCCGTTGACCGTTCGATAGTTTCGGTCGCAAGCGACGCGCAGCCGAACGTTGGCCCGTCCACAACAAATAGTTCACACGCGCGAAGTGGTCCTCGCGTGTCAGATTACCGCCAAAACGCGCCAGCAAGTCGCGTTCGGTCGCGCGATTCAGTGAATTGTTCCGCCAGGCGTCCCGAATAATGCCCATCGCCGTATCGCCAAGGCCCGTCTGGCGCAGCGATTCTGCATAGTTCGCTTTGCCGTCGCCAGAAATTGGCCCACCGAGCGCATCAAACCAAAGCACACGGTCGGTATGCGAGAGCGCGCTTAAAGCCACGGCGTTCTCCGCACTTCGCCGGATTGTGCTGAAGCGCGGCCAGTCCGCCAGTCTTGTCATGGCGAGATTAAGGGTATCGAAATCCACATTCGGGCTGCCTGCAATCGCCAGATGCCAGAGGATCAAGTCTTTCACCGCCTCATCACGGGCCTGGCTATGAAGAATTTTCAACTGGCTCCAGTCACGTCTGTCCGAGGCTCGGATCGCCGCGCGCAGGGTTTCGGCATCCTGAGTGGACACGACACTTGACGCATAGCTCACCGCTGGTTTGAGGCTTGGAACAGAGGGCGTATTCGCATGAGCCGTGGCGGTAAGGAGCAGAGCCCCAAGTCCGATTAGTTTTGTTCTCAACATATGCCGTACCTTGGTTTTATCACTGGCTCGTGCCACACAAGCCCATTGTGCCAAAAATGGCTTAACCGTAAATGACCGAACGAGATTTGCTCCATGTTTCACGGCTCGATTCCTGCGCTTGTAACACCATTCAACAATTATGCCGTTGATTATGATGCTTATAAGGCACTGATCGAAAGACAGATCATTTCCGGGTCGTCTGCACTGGTTCCTGTGGGAACAACCGGCGAATCGGCAACGCTGACCCATGACGAGCATCGACAGGTCGTCAGCGCATGCATTGAGGCCGCGCGCGGACGTGTTCCCGTGATCGCAGGATGTGGCTCGAATTCAACGCGAGAAGCTATCGGGCTCGTTGAGCATGCCAAATCTGTTGGCGCGGACGCGGCCCTCGTCGTTTGCCCTTACTATAATCGGCCTGATCAAGACGGGCTGGAGGCCCATTTTACGGCTGTAAATGACGCAGTGGAGCTGCCCATCATACTTTACAACGTGCCGGGCCGAACCGTCTCAGACCTCCTGCCCGAAACTGTCGGACGGCTCGCAAAATTGCCGAATATCGTGGGAATCAAAGATGCAAGTGGCGATTTGGCCCGTGTGACACAGCACAGATTACTGGCCGGCGAAGACTTTATCCAGCTCTCCGGGGACGATCCAAGCGCGCTCGGGCATCGGGCGATGGGCGGGACGGGTGCAATCTCGGTAACGGCGAATGTTGCGCCTGAATTAAATGCCCAAATGCATAAAGCCGCCAGCGACGGGAACTTCGCCCGCGCAAGAGAGATCGAGCTGAAACTGATCCGCCTGCACAAAGACCTCTTCATCACTGCCAGCCCTGGCCCGACCAAATATGCGATGTCAAAGCTTGGTTTGTGCTCGGCTGAAGTGCGCAGCCCAATCACAATTCCGTCAACTGAAGCCTGCGAAATAATCGACGCAGCCCTCGAAGCGGCCGGACTGGGAGACTAGACAATGGCGCAAACCAAAGGACGCGGCGACGGTCTCGTCGCTGAAAACCGGCAAGCCAGACGGGACTACGCCGTCGAAGAAACGCTCGAAGCAGGCATCATGCTACTCGGCTCTGAGGTAAAATCCCTGCGCGAAGGACGAGCAAATATTGCAGAAAGTTATGCAAGCCTGGAGGATGGCGAGCTATGGCTGATCAATTGCGACATTCCGATCTATACAGCGGCAAATCGTTTCAATCATCCGCCAAAGCGCAAACGAAAACTGCTCGTAAAGGCCCGTGAGCGTGCGAAATTGGCACAAGCTACCGAACGCAAGGGCCGCACCATTGTCCCGCTAAAACTCTATTTCAACGATAAGGGCATTGCTAAATTGCTTATTGGAGTGGCAACTGGACGCCGAGCACCGGACAAACGCGCGGTCGAAAAGAAGCGCGATTGGGATCGTGAAAAGGCCCGCCTCCTGCGCGATCGGTAGGCCTGACGAGATCGATCCGCCGAAAATCCCCTAGGCGCAATTCTTAACGTAGCCTGTCGCCATCAGAAGCAATTGCACGGAAAATTTGATCGGAAATTAAGCATAACGCGCTAGTCACTCTTCAAGTTTACACCCCTGAACGATTTCGCAGTCGATCAGAGTTCACTATATATGTTATGACCACTAGAGTCCCAAAAAGAGTCCACTTGTGAAAAGATCTGTCCTCATCGCGTTGCTCATCCTTTTTGGATTGATCGCCTATTTTGCCATCCGTGCCGGACTACGGGGGGACGACGCCGATGCACCTCAAATTACCGGCAAGCAAACCGTTCTGGAGATAGAGGCAGATCAGAACGCTGATATACCGCGCGCTGTTGTCGAGATTGTGCGGTCTGAACCTCATCCGGTCTTCTTGACTTTGAAAGGACGTACTGAGCCAAATCGCATGGTAACCGTCCGCGCGGCCACCACAGGCACTGTTATCGCAGCGCCCGACCTTGAAGGTCGATTTGTCAAGAAGGGCGCTCTGCTCTGCCGGCTGGATGTCGAGGCCAGAGCGGCCCGCGTCGCCGAAGCAGAAGCCAGATTGAACACCGAACAGGTAGATTTTGAAGCCGCCCAAACCCTCGTTGAAAAGGGGTGGGCCGCGCCGACACGCGCCAATTCCGCAAAGGCCGCCAGAGACGCAGCCCAAGCCTCCGTCAACTCCGCCCAGATAGAACTCAACCGGACACGGATCACCGCCCCTTTTTCGGGTATCTTTGAAACGCGGCTCGCCGAAGTGGGCGACTTTCTCAGCCCTGGCAGCCCATGCGGCATCATTGCGGAATTGAACCCGATCCGCGTCGTTGCCGAAGTCACGGAAGACTACGCCACAGCCCTAACCGTCGACGCGCCCGTTCGCGCAAACGTCCTCAACTCGGGCGCCGTCGAGGGCACGATCAGCTATGTCGCCCGCACAGCGAATGAAAACACCCGCACATTCAAAGTCGAAGCGGCAATCGACAATACTGATGGCCGGATCTCAGCAGGGCTCACGTCAGATCTGCGCATCAAGCTCGGCGATGCCGAAGCCACCAAGGTTTCCCCTGCCATGCTCACGCTGCACGATGATGGCCGCTTGGGAATAAGACATCTGACCGCCGAAAATATGGTCGTGTTCACCGAAGTCACCGTTGTAGACGATACCGCCGATGGTATTTGGGTGACCGGACTGCCCGCGCGCGCGACGGTTATATCGGTCGGGCAGGATTATATTAAAGATGGTATTCAGGTCGAACCGCTTTCAGCCACGGATACCGCAAAATGAATGCGTTAATCGATGGAGCCATTGATAAATCCCGCATGGTGATGATCATCCTGATCTTCGCCCTCGTCTCCGGCACGCTGACATATATCAACATTCCCAAAGAAGCCGACCCGGAAATTCCGGTTCCATTTGTCGCCGTAACCGTCCCGCTTGAAGGGGTCTCTCCTGAAGATGCCGAGCGGCTCATTGTTCGCCCATCGGAAAACCAGTTACAGACCATTGAGGGCCTCAAACAAATCGACGGCACTGCCGCAGAGGGCGTCGGACAGGTCATCCTCGAATTTGGCATTTCTTTCGACCCTGATCAGGCGCTTCTCGATGTGCGCGAGAAAGTCGACATTGCCGAGCGTGACTATCCAGCCGACGCGCGCGAGCCCGTCATTACGGAGATCAACACAGCCCTGTTTCCAGTGCTTGTCATCAATCTTTATGGCGATGTCCCAGAGCGTGGCCTATACCGAATTGCACGCGACTTACAGGATGATCTTGAAGCTTTGCCGGGAGTCCTTGAGGCCAATTTACAGGGCGAGCGTGAAGAAGTGCTTGAGATTGTTGTCGATCCGGTCAAGCTGGAAAACTATAACATTTCCCATCAGGAAATCCTGCAGACCGTATCCGCCAACAACCAACTTGTACCCGCAGGCCAGATTGATACCGGCTCTGGCAGCTTTCCAATCAAAGTCCCCGGCCTGATCAAGACCGCGCAAGACGCTTTCAATCTGCCCATCCAGCAATCCGGCGACGCAGTGATCACGCTGGCCGATGTGGCCGACATCCGGCGCACATTCAAAGATCGTGAAGTGTTCGCGCAATTCAATGGAAAACCAGCCGTTTCCATTCAGATCGTCAAACGCTCCGGCGCAAATATATTGAGCACAATCGAAGACGTCCGGGCGACCCTGACGGAAGCTGAAAAGTTTTGGCCGTCGAACCTGAACGCGGTCGTCACATCGGACCAGTCGATCACGATTGAATCCCAAGTCGGCCAATTGCAAGCGTCTATTGTCACGGCCGTTTTGCTGGTCATGATTATCGTTGTTGCAGCGCTCGGTCTGCGCTCGGCTATGCTCGTGGGCATTGCCATACCGGCAAGCTTTGTAATGGCGTTTCTGCTGATCGGCATTTACGGGCTGACGATCAACCTCATGGTGATGTTCGGCATGCTGATTGCGGTCGGCATTCTCGTAGATGGTGCGATTGTTGTTGTCGAATATGCAGACCGGAAGATGGCCGAGGGCTTCGATAAGGTGGAAGCCTATCGGCTTGCGGCGAAGCGGATGTTCTGGCCAATTGTCGCGTCGAATGCGACCACGCTTGCCGCGTTTGTGCCGTTCCTGTTCTGGGATTCCCTTGTCGGCAAGTTTATGTCCTATCTCCCGCTAACGCTTATCTTCGTGCTGACCTCTTCGCTCGTTATGGCGCTGATTTTCCTGCCCGTGCTTGGCTCTCTCTTTGGCGGCCGGGCAATCGGTGAACAAGACGATAGCAGCCTCAAAGCGCTGTCTGGCGCGGAGGGCGATCCGATGAAAGCGTTGGGCTGGCTTGGCCGGTATGCCCGTTTCACCAGCCAGCTCATCGCGCGACCGCTTCTGGTCACGCTCGGGGCCATATTGACGATTTTCGCCATCGGGTTTTGGTTCTCCACGTCAGAACATCGCTCCGAGCTGTTCCTCGACCTCGAACCAGAAGAGGTGTTCGTATTCGTCAGCGGACAAGGAAGCCTCTCGGCGCGCGAAGAATTTGAGATTGTAGAGCGCGTAGAAACGGCGGTGCTGAACACAGAAGGCGTTCGATCGGTCTCAGCGCGCGCGGGAACACGGATTGGCGAGGTCCGTATCTTCGATGGAGACGGTCCAACAGACTCAATTGGCTCCTTGCTGGTTACACTGCAAACAAAAGCCCATGGCTATGATGGCCGCGCAGCGGAGGAAGCCTTGCGTCAGAGCGTGGCCCAGGTCCCCGGCGCTCGGGTAGAAATCCAGCGGCGTGAGCAAGGTCCACCCACCGGAAAAGACATTCAACTCTCTCTGCTTGCTGAAGATCCCGCTCTGCTCGAAGCGACCGCCCGGCGTATCAGAGACTATCTTCAACAGGATGACGAACTCCGTGAACTCGACGATACGCTGCCACTGCCCGGCCTTGAATACACGCTCGAAGTCGATCGGGCCCAGGCTGGCAAATTTGGTGTTGATGTTACCCAGATCGGGGCTGTGGTCCAGCTGGTTACTTCAGGCGTACTTGTCGGGCGCTACAGGCCGGATGACGCCATCGATGAAGTCGACATTCGCGTCCGTTTCCCAAGAGATGCACGCAGCGTCGAAGCGCTGGATCGGTTGCGCATCGCAACGCCCGAGGGCCAGGTCCCATTGGCCGAATTTGTGAACCGTGTCCCCGCTCCACGCGTCAGCGCCATCAGCCGACGCGATGGCGCGCGCGTGATTACTTTGCGGGCCAACGCAGTGGAACAAGGTCAGGGTGCTGCAAAAGTCGCTGACCTGAAAGAGTGGCTCGAAACGGCCAATATTGATCCGTCCATCGAGATACGGTTTGAGGGCGCAGATGAGGACGCACAGGAAGCGGCCGCCTTCTTTGTATCCGCAGCCATAGCCGCACTGTTTCTAATGGCGGTGATCCTGCTCTGGGAGTTCAACAACTTCTACCATGTTGCGCTGACCCTGACCGCGGTCATCATCTCAACAGCCGGCGTCCTGATTGGCATACAAGTCTTCCTGCCATATATCTCTACACTGATGATTGGCACAGGGATTGTCGCGCTGGCGGGGATTGTCGTGAACAACAATATCGTTCTGATCGACACATTCCAGCGCTTGCAGGAATCAGGACGCACGGCGGAAGAAGCGGCAATTGCCGCCGCAGCCCAGCGCATCCGGCCAATCCTGCTCACCACAGCGACGACAATTTGCGGCCTCTTGCCGATGATGTACCAGATCAATGTCAATTTCCGAGACGGCATTATCGGCGCGGGCGGCGGATCGTCCGAATGGTGGGTGCAGCTTTCGACCGCCGTTGTTTTCGGACTGGGCTTCTCGACAATTATGACGCTCATCGTGACGCCGGTTTGGCTGGCAGCGCCGGAAAAAATCGGTCGATTTGTCAAACGCATCTTCAGCCGATCGGAGCACTCTCCTGACGGACATTCCGAACTGAGCTATGCGCCAGGAAGAAAGCCGCAAGCCGCCGATGATTTGCGCCCCGCAGCCGAATAGATACGCGCGAGTATGCCCTGAAAACAAAGTCCTTGCCGCCGGACCGTGATTACGGCCATAACGGCAATATGGATTGGGATAAACTGAAATCATTTCATGCCGCCGCAGAACATGGCAGCCTGACCGCCGCAGCCGAATGGCTCGGGATTTCGCAGTCGGCGGTCTCGCGTCAGATCGCGGCACTTGAGGAAGGGCTCGACGTCTCGCTTTTCCAGCGCCACGCACGCGGCCTTGTCATGACCGATGCGGGTCACACGCTTCACCGGTCCACCGCAGAAATGAGCGCGGCGGCAAAAACGGCGGGGTCCGCCCTGCGCGACCAACAGGAGGTCGCCCAAGGAGACCTCATCGTTACGGCGCCTGTGGCATTCGGCTCGACATGGCTGGTGCCGCGCCTTGCAAAATTCCTGGAGGCCAATCCAGACCTCAATCTGGACCTACGCCTCGATGACCGCGAATATGACCTGCTCAAACTTGAAGCCGAATGCGCCATTCGCCTTTGGGCCGCTGACAAGGCAGACCTCATTCAAAGACGGCTCGCAACGGTCGCTATGAGCCTGTATGCCTCACCAGATTACCTCGCCAAACATGGCACACCGCAGACCGCTGAAGATCTGGATCAGCATACAATCATTTCCTATGGCGACGACAAAACGCAGATGCAGGAAGTCAATTGGGCCCAGCGCATTGGCCGGGATGACAAGCGCCCCAGGTCCCCGCAATTGCGCGTCAACAATGTCTTCGCCATGCTTCGGGCGATCTCTGCCGGGGTCGGTATAGCCGATATTCCTGACTATATGGCTGCAACGATACCAGGACTTGTCAAAGTGCTTGGTGATTTACGCGGGCCAAGCTTTGATCTCTATTTCATTTATCCAAGCGATTTACGCCGATCAAAGCGTATTTCTACGTTCCGCGACTTCCTGACATCTGAAATCACTGATCTGCACGCCACCCATCAGGGACCAGAATAGCCCGAACCGCACCTAAGTTCGGAACAAGGCGTCCATATCTTCGAAATATTTGAACTCAAGCGCATTGCCCGCCGGGTCCAGCAGAAAGAAAGTGCCCTGCTCGCCGGGCTCACCAGCGAACCGTATACCCGGCTCGATGATGAAGGTCGTCCCCGCCTCTTGAAATCTATCAGCCAAATCGCGCCAATCCTTCGGCGTCAGCACAACGCCGAAATGTTTCACCGGCACAGCCTTGCCATCGACCTGATTGGTTCGGGCCCTAGAGCATTCATCCGGCGCGAGATGAGTGACAAGCTGGTGGCCATAGAAGTTGAAATCGATCCACTGGTCCGAACGTCTCCCCTGCGCGCAGCCCATAACACCGCTATAGAAAGCTTCGGCCGCCTCCAGATCGTCGACTGGGATGGCGAGATGGAAGGGCTGTAAGCTCATGGAATGCAATGTCCTATTCGGCCGCGACGCGCTCAACACCGTTTTCCCCGTCATAAACAAGGATATCGCCCGGCTGGCACTCCAGTTCCCGACACAAGGCTTCAAGCGTGGAAAACCGCACAGCTTTCGCCTTGCCTGTCTTCAGGATTGAGAGATTGGCCAACGTCACCCCCACGCGCTCGGACAATTCAGTCAGCGACATACGACGGTCCAACAAAACCCGGTCAAGTGTTACGCGAATAGACAAATATATTCTCCTAAACCGTCATCTTCTCTTCTTCACGAAGGCGGCTGCCTTCCCGAAAAACCTGAGCAAAGACTAACATTGCCGCGGCCGAGACCCAAGCAACCAAACTCACTGAAAATCTCACCCCTTCGACATCACTGCCAAAATCCGCAAAAATAAACAACAATAAAATCAACACGTAGCGCGCCAGTTCCATAATCGCAATCGTGACAGCGATTCGGGTCAATCGTGGCGCGTTCTCGGGAATAAACGGGTCACCCGCCGCCAGCGTCGCAAGAATCTGGTTCAGCTGCCCACAAATATAGCTGATTCCCGGCACAAGAACGACAAGCCCCGCCAATGAGGCGAGAAATGTCGCCGGAGACAGATCACCGGAAAAGGCGTCTCCCAATTGCGCGTTCAACTGCCCACCATTCAGGCTCGCCAGCAATCCCAGAAGCAGGAGCACAAAACCCAGCCCACCAAACACAACCGTCGCCCAGAAGACGATACGCACGAACACGCGTAGAAAGCTGGCAACTGAATTGGACCGCGCATTGGTCATCTGGGCACTTCTCTTCCGATCAAACATCAACTAGATCATCCTATACAGGGTTTCATCCTCATCGACAAACGATAATTTTTTGACAAACAGAACTGGAAATAGCCGTGACCGCTGGACGCAAAATTATACCGGGCAAGCTCATCGCGGCCACACACAATGCGGGCAAAGTCCGAGAGCTTCGTGATTTGATGGAGCCGCTCGGCTTCGAAATTGTCTCGGCGATTGATCTTGATCTGCCCGAGCCCGAAGAGACCGAAACCAGCTTTACTGGCAACGCCATATTGAAGGCCCGGGCCGCCGCCGAAGCCACTGGCGCACCCGCACTGTCTGATGATTCCGGGCTTGCCGTAACGGCGCTCAATGGCGCGCCGGGAATTTACTCTGCACGCTGGGCCGGCGAGCCGCGAAATTTCTACAACGCCATGCAGAAAGTGGAAGACGAACTGGGCCAGTCCGGCACGAGCGACCGCAGGGCCAAATTTGTCTGTGCGCTCGCAATTGTCTGGCCAGATGGCCACGCTGAAGTTTTCGAGGGCGAAGTTCATGGCGAGTTGGTCTGGCCGCCACGCGGAGACCTAGGGTTTGGCTATGATCCGGTCTTCGTGGCCCAGGGCGAGACCATCACGTTCGGAGAAATGGACCCGGCGCGCAAACATGCCATGAGCCATCGGGGCGACGCCTTCGCGAAACTCAAAAAGGCGCTGATGGGTGGCTGAGCGACCTGCTTTACTTGTCGGACCGGAGTATGGTTTCGGTGCCTATATTCACTGGCCTTACTGCGCCCGCATTTGCCCCTATTGCGACTTTAACGTCTATGCTGCGAAGACACGCGATCGAGCGCCATTGCTCTTGGCCATGCAAGATAATATTCGCGCAACGCACCAGTCTTTCCCGAACCACCCTGCCCTCGAAACAATCTTCTTCGGCGGCGGCACGCCCTCGCTGCTTTGCGCGTCTGAAATGGCGGAGTTGATATCGACACTTGCCTCCACCTTCGGACTTACACCCGACTGCGAGATTACGCTGGAAGCAAACCCGAATGACATTGATGCAGACAAAGCGGCCAAATGGCGCAAGGCGGGCATCAACCGGCTGTCCGTAGGCGTGCAGTCTCTGGATGATGCCGCGCTCAATTTTCTGGGCCGAGACCATGATGCGGACGCGGCCCGTCGCGCGACAGACATTGCGCTGGATGTTTTCCGGTCGGTCTCGATCGACATGATCTATGCGCGCCCAGATCAGACACCCTCTGAGTGGGAAGTAGAGCTGCAGGCAGCCCTCCGTCTGGATGCGCAGCACTTGTCGCTCTACGAGCTAACCATTGAACCGGCGACACCTTTCGGCAAACGGGCCGCGCGCGGCGAACTTTTACCCCTGCCTGACGATGATCAGGCGCTCCTTTACGAACTGACAGACCAGATCACACAAGACGCTGGACTGCCCGCTTATGAAGTTTCCAATCACGCCAAAGACCCTGGCCACCGTTCCGTGCATAACCAGATTTACTGGAACTCTGGCGACTGGCTCGGCATTGGCCCGGGCGCACATGGCAGACTAACACGCGGACGCCAGCGCTTCACGACGCTTGGACTCGCGCGGCCAAAAGATTTCCTGAGCAGCGAACCTGTCGAGATCCGGCCGCTTTCCCGCGAAGAGACAGCACACGAGATGCTCGCCATGGGTCTACGCCCCGCCCGTGGAATTGAACGCAACCGGATTGAAGGACAGTTTGCGAGCAGACTCGACAGCAAGAAGCTCGCCCATCTGGTTGAGGGCGGTTGGCTTGATCTGTCGGACGGACGGCTATCGCTGACCCGCAGCGGACGACTTCTGGCGGACAGGGTGACCCTTGAGATTGCCGAGGCTGTAATCTAGGCGAGCCGCCTGTCCACTGCATCCCAGAACAGGGCCGCAGCATCGACGCCGGAGAAGCGTTTAAGCTCTTGAACACCCGTTGGCGAGGTGACGTTAACCTCGGTCATCTTGTCGCCGATCACGTCTATGCCGACAAGCACCTGGCCGCGCCGTTTCAGCTCCGGACCAATCGCTTCACAAATGCGCAAATCACTGGCGGTCATCTCATAAGGTTCGGCCTTGCCGCCAACATGCATGTTTGACCGTGTCTCGCCGGGCAAGGGTCGCCGGTTTATTCCGCCAACGGCCTCACCATCAATCAGGATGATCCGGCGGTCACCTTCGGCCACGTCTGGCAGGAAAGCTTGCGCGATAATCGGTTCGCGCGAGCGTTCGAGAAACATCTCCATCAGCGACGCGTAATTGCTGTCGTCCGCCTTGACGCGAAACACGCCTGCCCCGCCATTACCGTACAGGGGCTTGAGGATAATGTCCTTGTGCGCGGCGCGGAAGCTGGCAATCGCCTGCGCGTCGCGCGAGATCAGCGTTGGCGGCATCAAGTCTGCAAACAGAAGCGGAAAGAGCTTTTCGGGACTGCCACGCACAAAGGCCGGATCATTGAGCACGAGCGTCTTGTCACTGATCAGCTCAAGAATATGACAGGCAGTGATATAGGACATGTCGAAAGGTGGATCCTGGCGCATCAGAATGACGTCGACATCCTCGGCCATGTCGAGCATTACCTCGTCGCCGAAGACGCCGGGTGTGTCGGCCACACGCTGAACTTTGGCAGGACGGGCGCGGGCCAAAACGCGGCCTTCGCTATAGGATAAATGTTCCGGGCCATAGACGAACAGCGACGCGCCACGCGCTTGGGCCGTCTCGGCGAGCGCGAAGCTTGTGTCCCCGTTAATGTCTACGGTTTCGAGCGGGTCCATCTGAATGGCGATACGAAGCGTCATGTGGGCGTCCTTTAGATCTGTCGCTCACATATGAAGAGCCTATGGCCCTCTGTCCAGAGTGCCCCAAGCTGATAGGAGACTGAGGAGGCTTTAGTACGCGCCACCTGCCAGTTCGTCAGCGGGCAGTGGCGGGATGGCTTGCTCGACGGCAGCAGGCTGGACCGGCTCAATCGGGGACAGATCACCACCGTCACGAATTTTTATGTAGGAGACAACTTCTTCGACCCCGCGCACGCGTGAGGCGATGCCCGTGACGCGTTCCAGTTCGGCCTGTGAGCGTGCGATGCCCATGAGATAGACGACTTTGTCATAGGTTTCGACATGGAAATTGATCCGGCGGACGCGGGTGTTTCCGATCAGGGCTGTGCGCACGCGGGTCGAAATCCAAGTGTCTGCAGCATTGGCGCGGAAGCCGCCCGGCGGCTCGATCTGGATTTCATTGGCAACATCGTCAATGCGCTGGGAACTCCAAGCAATCTCTTCTGCGCGCACGCGCATTTCCGGCGCAATCACGCGGCCCGAAAGCAGCGCCAGACCATCAACCACTTCGACGTCAACGCCGCCATAGCCTCCGCGCGCCAACAATTTGGACTTGATCTCGCCTGCCGCCGAAGAGTCGTCAAATGCGGTTCCAACCGAACGTTCCTGAACCGTCGCCACACCCGCGGCACCAACAGCGCCCACCGCCGCAGCGACGCATCCGCTTAGCGCCAAAGTGCTTATCGCAACACAACCTGTCAAAAACCGATTCATTTCCTGCTCCTGAATTTCCTGAATGCGTTTGGGTTCGTCATTTGGGAGACGATACCCGCTAAGGGTTACCGACCAGTTATGGTAAAATCAGGGCGCCAGGCATCACAAAAGTGCTTTGGCCACGCGATTGTGACCTTTATGGCGGGCAACAGTTTTCTCGGCGTCACCGCGATAATATCGAACCGCCAGTCGAGCCCCGCTAAATCACGCCGGCGCGCCATCCACAATTCCGCCGCCCGGCCAATCCGACGGCGCGCTGTCGGCGTCACCGCCTCTAGACATTGTACTTGCGTCGCGCGCGCCTTCACTTCAACAAACGCCACAAGCTTGCCCCGCCGCGCAATCAGATCAATCTCGCCAGACGGTGTGCGGGCACGACGGGCCAAAATCGAGTAGCCCTTCAATTGGAGCAGAACCGATGCAACTTGCTCGGCGCGGCGGCCAAGTTTCTCTGCCTGCCTACGATTGGCCATCAGATTTCAGATCAAGAGCCAGTTGATAAACCTCCCGCTTAGGCAAATTGTACTGCGCCGCCACTTGATTTGCGGCCGCTTTTGTCGGCTGGGTTTCGAGCGCGGTTTTGAGCGCGGCTTCGAGAATGTCTTGTGTGGGTGCGATATCCGGCTCCGGCGGGCCAACCAGAACCACGATCTCACCTTTCGGTTTGCCTTCGGTTTCATAATGCGCGGCAAGTTCAGTCAGGGTTCCCGAACGGGCTTCTTCAAACAATTTGGTCAATTCGCGCGTGACTGAAGCGCGGCGGCCTGATCCGAGCACATCGCGCATGTCGGCGAGACTGGCAATCAGACGCGGGCCTGATTCGTAGAAAATCAGCGTGGCGGGGGTCTGTACCAACTCATTGAGCGCTTTTTGCCGCGCGGATCTTTTCGCTGGGAGAAAGCCTGCAAACAGGAAGCGGTCGCTGGGCAGACCCGACTTTACGAGCCCCGCCAACATGGCCGATGCGCCCGGTACGGGGACGATATTGAGCCCAATCATGCTCGCCTCGTGCACGAGTTTCCAGCCCGGATCAGAAACAAGCGGTGTACCTGCATCGCTGATAAGCGCCAGTTTTGCGCCGCCTTCCAGCCGTGATAGCAGCTCGGGCCTCCGCGCTGCCCCATTATGGTCATGATATGCCGTCAATTTGGTTTTGACCGCATAAGCGTCAAACAATTTACGCGCCGTCCGCGTGTCTTCAGCCAGCACTTCATCGACCGCATTGAGCGTATCGATGGCGCGCAGGGTGATGTCACGCAGATTGCCGATGGGTGTTGAAACAATGTACAGGCCGGGCCCCACTTGCGCGGGGGCCATGGTCTGACTAGATTCGCCCGATGAGAGAATCGCTAGAGGATTATGAGAATCTGATGAAGACATGTGATGCACAATCGCGCCTAAAGCGCTTTTCGCCAAGCCTTGTTCTGGTTGCCGTCTCGCTTCTGTTCACAGCAGCTTGCGAAACCACGCCCAGCGGACCGCCCGTCCCGATCTCGTCAGGAAGCGAGCGACCAGCGCCCGGCACCGTCCCTGTTGACGTCACCGAAACCGAAGACCCCGAAGAAACCGCAGAAACGGCTCAGACCAGCGAGACCGATACAAGCGATGGCTATGTGCCCCCGCACATGGCTGGACGCGACATCAAGCGGGCCGCGGTCTTGCTGCCATTTTCCCATCCTCGTGCCACCGTTCGGGCTGAAGCCGAAGGCATTTTGGCGGGCATCGAACTGGCCATCTTCAACAGAGGTGAAGAAAGCTTTGTCATCTTTCCAAAAGACACAGCAGGCGTGACATCCACAGCCACAGCACGCGCGCAGGAAGCGCTCGATGAAGGCGCAGACATCATTATCGGGCCATTATTTTCTGCCAATGTCAAAGCCGTGCGCACTCTGGCACGGGATCAAGATGTGCCTGTGATCGCCTTTTCGACACTAATGGACGCCGCCGGTCAGGGTGCTTATCTCATCTCTCGTTCGCCGGAGGAACAAGTCAGCCGGATTGTCGATTATGCCGCCCGCAAAGGTGCAACCCGGTTCGCCTTCCTCGGCCCCCGCTCAAGCCTGGGTCGCCGTGCGGAAGCCACACTTCGACAGGAAGCGGCCCGAACGGGTGGGCAAGTGCTTTCGTCTGCCTTCTATGAGCCGAGCAATGACGCGCCGGTCGACGCAGCCAAACAGATTGCCAGCGCCATCGAAGCAGAAGGCGACTTTGCGCCCGGCTCGGTCGCTATTCTTATCCCTGAAGGCGGCATTAAGCTCCGAGCGGTGGCGCCCCTGCTGCCCTATTACGGTGTGGACATTCGCAACGTTCAACTGCTGGGCACAGAGCAATGGAATGATCCGACGATCTGGCGCGAACCAACGCTCGTCAACGGTGTCTTTGCCGCAGCCGATCCGCTCAATGCAGAGCAGTTCAATGCGGAGTTCCGTCGAATCTACAACAATCGCGACCCATCGAGCCTCTCTTCGATTGGCTATGATGCCGGCGCGCTGGCGTCCGCGCTGGCAGCACAAGACAGGCTGGACCTCAATGGCGTGACCGATCGAGACGGCTTTCAAGGGGTCAACGGATTGTTTCGGTTCCGCGCCGATGGCACGTCCCAGCGCGCACTTTCCGTCTTGCAGATTACGGCATCTGAAGGCGCTGTACTTGTCGAGGCCGGACCGAGCGACTTTGACGGGCCACAAGGCTAGCCCCGGCCAAGCGCTTCAACCACACGATCGGCCAAAGCCAGCGAAGAGGTCAACCCGGGGCTTTCAATCCCAAACAAGTGCACTTGACCGGCGCTGCCATGCTGGGCGGGGCCAGAGATAACGAAGTCAGCATTGGGCGCGTCCGGCCCGACAATTTTCGGTCGGATACCGGAATAGGCTGGCTCTAACGCGCCGTCCTTCATGTCTGGCCAATATTTGCGTATGGCCGCATAGAAGCCCTCGGATCGGGTGCGGTCGACTTCGTAATGTCGCTCAGTCACCCATTCAACGTCTGGTCCAAACCGCGCCTGACCGCCCAGATCGAGCGTGAGATGGACGCCCAGCCCGCCCTTGACGGGCACCGGATAGATCAGCCGCTCAAAAGGTGCACGACCTGCCAAAGTAAAGTAGCTCCCCTTTGCATAGTATGCATCTGGGACATGCGCACGATCAAACCCTTCGATCCGGCTCGCCAAGGACGGCGCATCAAGACCCGCTGAGTTGATGAAAGCATTGGCCGTCAGCGTGCATGGCTCCTTGCCCGAACACTCAAGGCGTACCCGGCCATCGCTCAGACACGCCCCGCGCTCGACATATGTCTCCAGAGCCAATGCCGCGCCATGATCTTCCGCCTCCCCGAGCAGCGAAAGCATATAGGCATGACTATCGACAATGCCCGTAGTGCGCGACAGCAATCCCGCCTTGCCGACAAGCGCCGGTTCGAGCTGGGTCATCTCGGTCTGCTCAAGCCGCTGGATCTCCTCGACGCCATTAGCCTCGGCACGCGCGGCGATGCCATCAAGCGCGGCAGCTTCGGCATCACTGGTCGCGACAATGATCTTGCCACACTGACGAAACGGCAAGTTGCGTTCGCCCAGATAGGCGTAAAGGGCCCGGCGTCCATGGGTGCAACACTCGGCCTTGAGCGACCCTTGCGGATAGTAAATCCCGGCATGGATCACTTCGCTATTGCGGGCACTCGTAATTGTCCCGAAGGCGCGTTCAGCCTCAATAATCAAGACCTCGCGCCCCGCCAGTGCAAAGGCCCGCGCAATAGCCAGGCCGACAACGCCCGCACCGGCGATTACAATATCTGTATCAAAACAAGGCCGATCCACCGTCCAGCGCGCTCCATCATTTGCTCCGACCAATATTGGCCTTAAACTTGCAACCCATTGCCCGCAAACCTTGCACATTCGGGCGAACATTCTCATGGAATGCAATTATTAGGCTAAACAGGTTGATTAAGTGGTTACACTCGATCAACACCTCATTATAGATCGCGACCGCTGGGCACAGGGGTTCGCATTTGATCCGGAGACTTTCTATGCGTGTACTTTTTACCGGTGCGGATGGTTATATTGGCGCATTGCTAGGCCCATATCTGATGAAGCATGGAATTGACGCCGTCGGGCTCGACACAGGCTTCTATCGCGCAGGCTGGCTCTACCCAATGCCAGGCCCGAGTCCCATGGTCATCACAAAAGACATTCGTGATATTACCGAGGAAGATCTGCAAGGCTTTGATGCGATTGCCCACCTCGCAGAACTTTCCAATGACCCGCTTGGTCAACAGAACCCTGAGCTGACATTCCAGATCAATCATGAAGGCTCGGTACGCCTTGCCAATCTTGCGCGCAAAGCCGGTATCAAACGCTTCGTCTACATGTCGTCTTGCTCGGTATACGGCGTGGCCGAAGGCGATGCGGTGCTTGATGAGACAAGCCCCGTTAATCCGCAAACAGCCTATGCGGAGTGTAAGGTCAAAGTCGAAAACGACCTCCGGCAGATGAACGACGCCAACTTCACGACCTGCTTCATGCGTAACGCCACGGCATATGGCGCGTCACCGCGCCAACGTTTCGACATCGTCCTGAATGATCTGTGCGGGCTCGCATGGACCACGAAACAAATCAAACTTCTTTCAGACGGGACGCCATGGCGTCCACTGGTTCACGCGCTTGATATGTGTCAGGCCGTCCATCAAGCCTTGCTCGGTGATCCTGAGAAGATTGGCGGCGAGGCCATGAACGTTGGTTCGAGCGAGCAGAACTACCGCGTGATCGACATTGCCAAAATCGTCTCGGAACGGTTCCCCGATTGCGAACTGATTGTGGGTGAGCCATCGGCGGACAACCGCTCCTACCGCGTCAATTTCGACAAGATCCGGCGCCTGCTTCCGAACTTCGAGTGCCAATGGACGGCTGAAAAAGGCGCCGAGCAAATGTTACGCCTGTTCCAGGCCATCGACATGACGTCCGAAGTTTTCCAAGCCTCACCATTTACACGCTTGAAGATGTTGATGCAGCACAAAAACGCTGGGCTACTAACGGAAGACCTGTATTGGTCATTCAAGGAAGACACGCTCGCGGTCTAATCTCCACACTGGGGACGGGCATAAATAAACGGATAGCACAACGCCACGCTCGCGGCGGCGTTGGTGGGGAAAAGGCTTATGCCGGCTGAAAAAAGCACGACGGAGACGAAGCAGCGCTTTTTGGTGCTCGACGCTCTGCGCGGCTATGCGGCAATCGTCATTATGATTTACCACTTCAAAGCGGTAAGTCCTCTCTATGCCAGCTATCTCGCCGTGGATTTCTTTTTGATCCTGAGCGGATTCGTATTGACCCATGCCTATTTCCGCCATGAAGGCTTCAAGTTCTGGACTTTCGCGCAAGCCCGTATTGCGCGCCTCTATCCGCTTCACTTGATAACGCTGGTTTTAAGCCTCGGTGTCTATGTGCTAACGGAACGCTATATCGACAAATCGGACCTGCTCTTACATGTGCTTATGATCCATAATATTGGCCTCGGGCCAGACAGCATCGAGTTCAACTCCCCGGCCTGGTCCATCTCGGTTGAATTCTGGGTCAATATGGCAATCGCATTCGCTTTGATGACGGTCTTGCCAAGTCTGCAGAAACGTTGGGCCAGATGGCTATCGCTCGGCATGATCTCATTTTTTGCATTCGCAGTTCTCAGCATCTCGCCGGGCCATTTGAACGGCGTGCAGGATCATGTCGTCCCATTTGTAAACATGGGACTGCTCAGGGGGTTTGGCTCATTCTGTCTCGGGATTATCGTTTACGAAATCTATGTATACGTTCTGCCGAAAACGGGCGAAGAAACGCTGGATCTGATCGGTAAGATCACACCTGCCGCAATCATTCTGTTTTCCATGTCCCTGTTTAGCCCAATCAAGGAAACCGCACTGGATTTTCTGTTTGTACCCTTCTTTTGCTTTGTCGTATTCCTCGCCGCTTTCGAACGCGGACACGGCGTTCCCCAACTTGGGCGATTTTCATATCTGGGTGCAATCTCGTTTGCCGTTTACTTGATCCACCGCCCCGTCCAACAATTCTTTGCCCATATACTCGATGGAGTTGGCGGCCTACCCATGCAGTTCATATTATCCGTCGTAACAACGCTCGCACTGGCCGTTCTGGCAAACAGATACTTGGAGATACCGGCCAACCGGTTTGGCAAAGCTGCGCTTCGCACCCTCGGAAACGGGTTCAAAGCCTGGGTTGATGGATGGCGTAAAGTGCTACACTGATTTTCAGGCTGGTCTCGGCCAAGCCGCACAATATGGCTAGACCGCCTCGACAAGCTCGACATCCTGCGCTGCCAGAGGCGCTTTGCCCAAAATCATGTCTGCAGCCTTCTCCGCGATCATAATCGTTGGTGCATTTGTATTTCCGCCGATCAGCGTTGGCATCACGGACGCATCGATCACGCGCAAATTCTCAACACCGCGCACTCTTAGCGCCTCGTCTAGAGGGGCGTCATTGTCAGCTCCCATACGAACTGTTCCAACTGGATGATAGATAGTCTCCCCATGCGCGCGTATGAAGGCATCAATCTCATCATCCGTTCGCACAGCCTCACCCGGAGACATCTCGGCCCCACGATAAGGGCTAAGCGCATTTTGGCTCAGCACGTCACGGATGATCTTCACGCCCTCTCGCATGACCAGACGATCCGTCTCGGTCGCCAGATAGTTCGCATCTATCTTGGGATCATCAAACGGATCCGAGGATTTCAGCCCGATCGTCCCGCGCGATTCCGGCCGCAGCTGACAGGCATGCAACATGAAACCGTCCCGATCCGCAGCTTCGCCGCCATGTTTGAAGGCCAGCGCGTTGACCTGATGGATCTGGATATCTGGCCGATCGAGCCCCTCGCGTGACTTTACGAAAGCCCCTGCTTGCAAAAAATTATCCCGCCCGGGGCCTTTGCGGCGTGTGATATAATTGAGCCCAACAGCAAGCTTTTTCAGACCCTTTTGCTGGGAATAGGCCGACAATGGCTGTGTGATTTCCTGATGGACCAGCACATCAAGATGATCTTGCAAATTCTCGCCCACATTCGGCGCTTCGACCTTGACCTCGATCCCCGCTTGGCCAAGCAAATCTGGTGCACCAATTCCTGACAATTGCAGAACCTGTGGGCTCTGGACCGCGCCAGCACACAGCAGGATTTCCCCATCCGAATGGATTTCGCGGGTCTGCTGGCCCTTGCCTTCGACCAGTTCGATGCCTGTCGCTTTGCCCTTATCCATCAAGATGCGCGTGACACGCCCCGTCGAGATCACGGTTAAATTGTCCCGGACATCTACAATTGGGCGCAAATAGGCAAAGGATGCGCTCCACCGTTCGCCGTCCCTGATCGTTCTCTGGTAAGGGCCAAAACCCTCTTGCTGCGCACCATTGAAATCGGTTGTCAGCGGATACCCGGCCTCTGCACCGGCCTGAACAAAAGCGCGATATATCGGGTTATCGAGCTCGCTATCTTCAACCCAAAGCGGCCCTGCACCGCCATGAAACGCATCCGCGCCGTTTTTATAGCTTTCAGATTTTCGAAAATACGGCAGGACATCCGCAAAGCTCCAGCCAGTCAGTCCCATTTGCCGCCACTGATCATAATCGCGCGCATGGCCGCGAATATAGATCATTCCATTGATAGAAGACGATCCGCCCCAGCCTTTGCCACGTGGCCAGAACAGCTCGCGATTGTTCATGTGTTTTTGCGGCGTCGTCCAGAAACCCCAATTGTGTGGATTTCTGTCCTTGATCAGATTTCCAACCCCGGCAGGCATACGCACCATCAGGCTTTTGTCCTTGCCGCCCGCTTCGATCAGACAAACCCGGGCAGACGGATCGGCACTCAGCCGATTGGCAAGCACGCATCCGGCGCTGCCTGCACCGATAATAATGTAGTCATACCCAGCAGCCTGCTTTGTCATCATTAACTCCCATCTACTCTAACAACATGGCACTATTTGAGCTGTAGGCCAATTTGGCAACACTTTGTGAAGATTCATCTGTTAGGGCTGCCGCAGGGAAAGCCGATTGTGGCTATATGAACATGCGGGCGGGTATGTGGCAATTTGGAGGAAAAGCCGTTGAACATGCACTCACACAGCAATGCTGTTCGCTTGCAAAACCCGCGCTTGGTGAAGGACCATCGGACGCATCGCCGCGTCGATATAGCCCTACACGGGCGCTTTCTGAACAACCGGACTGAGGAACATTCCCTCGTCACCGTCAATATATCTTGTGGCGGCGCCTTGGTTAAATCGCCAGCCAAGCCTGAACTGGACTCCCAACTCGTTGTCTATTTTGATGAACTGGGCCGTGTTGTGGGCAACACAGTGCGACACACAGAGAACGGGTTTGCCTTGCGTTTTCAGGTCACCCAGAACAAGCGGGACAAACTCGCCGACAAACTGATATGGCTGACCAATCGCGACAAACTTGGTCTCGTCGAAGAACGTGGCGCACAGCGGTTTGCCGCCGAAGGTCCCGCAATTATCATCCGCCAGGACGGCCGCCGCCTTCAATGCCGAGTTGTTGACATCTCGCTGACCGGCGCAGGCTTCATCGCAGAAGGTCCACCCCCGATGATTGGTGAGATTATCACGACGGGGAACGTCTCTGCTGAGGTTATGAGGACCGCTGGAAACAATTTCGGAGTTCGCTTCGTTCGCACCCTTTCCGGGTGACACTTTGTTTAGCTTTAACCGATAATCTCCCAAAAGGTGGCTTTTTGGGAGATTGAACACATGGATTACTCGCTGGATTTAGGTAAAGTTGACCCTCCAGTCTGGCGTGTCATGATCAGCGGGTCCGTATACGGCCCCTACACGCTTGGCCAACTCCAAAGCTTTGCAAAAGAGAACAGAATTCGCCCACGCACCCTCATCGCCAAAGGCGATGGCGCGCCATTTGTCGCTGCAGAAGAGATTGAAGACCTTCTCGCTTCCCTTCAACAGGCATTGAAATCGCGGGCCGGGCGGCGCGCAGTTGATAAAGATGCGTCCCACAATTACCTGATTACGTTCGACCTAAAGAGCTGTGGCGACGAACCTTTAATCAGAGAGATGAACACGATGGGCTTCTTTGCCGCGATTTTGCCAAGCGCATACCTTTTGCGCAGCCAGATGCCGCTGACGGCGATCAAGCAGAGGCTCAACGATATTCTCCAGACCTCGGACAGCGTGTTTATCGTGGATGCCACAACCAATCGGTTTGCATCCATCAACCTGCCGATGGAAAGCGACCTTCATGTTCGCGATCTTTGGGACAAGAAGCCAGCCGAGGCCGCCTGACGAGCGCGCCTAACAGCAGCCTCCGACAGGTGCCGCATTTGCAACAGCGGTATCGCCAAATACATCTGGCGCTGCGCAGCCCGGGAACAGCCCATAATGCTGATTGCCTGACCCAACCACATCGAAATAGGCTGCAAATCGCGTATCCATCAGCATGCTGAGCGTATTGCCACAGACTGGAAACACTCTTCCCGCCTCGATCTCATGCTCGCCATCAAGCTTGAAGACGGTTTCCATGCCTTCGACCCCGCCCTTATAAATCACAGCCTGCCCGTAATCCTCGCAAGCTGGCTCAAGCCCGTCCAGTTTCACAAGCCGCGCGGTCACCGAGGCAAACCGGATCGGATCGGTTTTCGCAATCAGCTTTTTGTCGATAATTTCAAGGCGACGATGCTCGACGACACGCGGGTCGGTAAATCCAGCAGTCTTTACGATGCTCTGATAGTCGCCCCAATAGAGCGCTCCCGAAAGGCACTCTCCGTACAGAATAGGATCATCGATCAGTTCCTGAGGCATCCGGCGGTCGGCATACACATCAGAAAAGTATAGCTCGCCACCAGGCTTGAGCAGTTTGTGAGCTGCGCGGAACACAGCCGGTTTGTCCATGCAGAGATTGATCACACAATTGGAGATGATCAGATCGAAGCTGGCCTCTTCGAGATCAAGCTCATCAAGTTTCTCAAGATAGCCCTTGAGAAAGCGCGTATTGGGTTTGGCATAGCCAAATTGCTCAGCATGCCATGTTTCATGCTCGCGGGCGACGTCGAGCTGTTCGTCGGTCATATCAACACCGACAACATGTCCGGTTTCTCCAACCAGTTTGGCAATCGCGTAGACATCGCGCCCTGCCCCGCAGCCAAGATCAAGCACTTTGAGCCCCTCAAGAACCGGCGGTATCGCGAGTCCGCAACCATAATATCTCGCTGAGACATCATCATGAACTGCCGCCAGAGCGTCGATAATATACCGCGGCGGAGCTGCAATGGTTGCGCAAGCGTCGGTTTTCAAGTCAGACGAGGTGGTCAATGTCTGTCCGTAATACTCTTTCACACCGCTTTGTATGTTCATCTTCGATCCCTCAATTCATGCATATTGGCACAATAAACGCGATTGGGACGCTTTGTTCCGATCTGTCCCAAAACGAATACAACCGCGTATTCATAGCCTGTTTATCAGGCCAAATTGAATAAAGAAGACAAGACCAGAGGGTTTCACAAATATTTTATGTTGCGCAGCAACAAAATATTTGGTTTTAGCCGCCACAAACCCCATATGAACAATGCGGGAATTGCCCTGCGTTCATCGAAAATATTGGAGGTTGGGACCGTATGCTGCTCAACATGCTCAAAGGTAAACTTCACTCAGGAGCGGTCACCCAGTGTGACCTGCACTATGAGGGATCCGTATCCATCGATCAGGAGTTGCTTGAAGCCTCCGGAATTCTGCCACATGAACGCGTAGACATCTGGAACGTCACCAATGGCGCGCGCATCCAGACCTACGCCATCGAAGCCCCGCGCGGCTCACGCACAATTGGCGTCAACGGCGCTGCGGCCCGAAACTTTGCTGTCGGCGACCGGGTCATCATTGCTGCATTCGCGCATGTCGAAGCTGAAAAAGCCCGTCAGCACGCGCCCATGATTGTCCTGCTGGACGAGACAAACACACAGGTCAACTAGACCTATCCGAACCTCGACTTATGACAAAGGTGTGCGGCTTAAAGAGGTGCACCTTTTTCGCGGCCAATAGAAAACGCTGCTCTGACGACGATCTCAAACAAAACACAATAAAAGCAATGTTATAACGAATGTTACATAATTGTTTTACATAAGTTTTTTATTGACGCGGGGTCAAACTTCCTCTGAATAGCTCTATGAGCACCTCGCCCGATTCCCATGCCGATGCTAACCATGAGCACCATCATGAATGCGATCACGGCCATAGCCATGGTGACACCTCGACCGCCGATGGTCGTCGCCGTGTCGCCATCGCATTTGTCCTGATTGCGAGTTTCATGGGCATTGAAGTTGCTGGCGGAGTTATCTCCGGCTCCCTTGCGCTTCTGGCGGACGCAGCGCACATGCTCACCGATGCTGCTTCACTCGCTTTGGCCTGGCTTGGTTACAAACTTGCCGCAAAGCCGGCCGACGAAACACGAACATATGGCCACGCCCGCTTCAGAGTGCTCGCCGCCTTCACCAACGGACTGGCTCTGATCGCGCTCTCAGTTTGGATTCTGTTCGAGGGCATTGTCCGCTTGCAGGCCCCGCAACCTGTCATGGGGCCACTTTTGCTGACAATTGCCACGATCGGTCTCATCGTGAACATCATATGTTTTGCCGTTCTGCATGGTGGTGATCGGGCTGATCTGAACCTACGCGGCGCTCTTTGGCATGTCGCGGGCGACCTGCTCGGATCGGTCGCCGCCATCATCGCAGCCATCATCATCATCCAAACCGGCTGGATGCCCATCGACCCGATTCTATCCATGCTGGTTGCTTTACTTGTTCTCGTCGCTGGCGTGCGCATAGCACGGCAGGCAGGCCACATTCTCGCACAAACCGCGCCGGACGGCCTGACCACCTCACGCATTGCCGGAAGCCTGAAATCCCACATTGAGGAGATCGCCGAGATCACCGAGATGCATATCTGGTCACTCACCGAAAAAGACACGGTGATCACACTTCGTGTCCAACCCGCACATAACCAATCACCTCACTCGCTGTGCGCCCGCATCCGCGCCCATCTTGCACAAACCTTCGCGATCAAACATGCAACAATCGAAATTGTTCCCCACATAACCGAAGCCCGCGATTGATCCTGTTCCCAACACAGCTTAAGTAAGCCACGCGGCGTGCCAGTTCGGGCGTCCATCAGTCCGTTTTCAGCTTCAAGGAATGTCCAATGTCTGACACCCGCCACGCTCAAATCCTTATCATTGGTTCAGGCCCTGCCGGCTGGACGGCCGCGATCTATGCCGCCCGCTCGATGCGCAAGACGCTTGTTGTGGCAGGCATTCAACCGGGCGGACAACTGACCATCACGACCGAAGTTGAAAACTATCCGGGCTTCGCCGAAATTCAGGGTCCGGAACTGATGGACAAGATGCGCCACCATGCCGAAAAGATGGGCGCAGAGACCGCCGAGGATCACATCAACGAAGTCGATTTTACAGTCCGTCCGTTTAAAGCCACTGGCGATAGCGGCACCACCTACACCGCCGACGCTGTCATCATCTGCACTGGCGCCCAGGCGAAATGGCTCGGCCTGCCATCGGAAGACAAATTTCAGGGCTTTGGCGTATCGGCCTGCGCAACTTGTGACGGTTTCTTCTATCGTGAGAAAGAAGTCATTGTCGTTGGTGGCGGCAACACGGCCATAGAGGAAGCGCTGTTTCTGACCAATTTCGCGTCAAAGGTCACCGTCGTCCACCGCCGCGATACGTTCCGCGCCGAGAAGATCCTCCAGAACCGCCTGATGAAGAATCCAAAAATTGAAGTCCGCTGGAACACAACGCTTGAGGAAATCACCGGTACCGAGGCTCCGCTAGGCGTCACGGGCGCACGGCTGAAGTCGACCCTGACCGGAGAGATTGAAGACGTGCCCGTCCACGGCGTATTCATTGCGATCGGCCATGCCCCTTCGACCGAATTGTTCAAAGACAAGCTCGACATGGCAGGCAATGGCTATCTCATTACAGCGCCCGATTCGACAGCCACTAATATTCCAGGCGTCTTTGCAGCGGGCGATGTGACCGATGACAAATACCGTCAGGCCGTTACGGCGGCAGGCATGGGCTGTATGGCCGCGCTCGAAGCCGAGCACTGGCTTGAGACGGACGCAGCAGACGCCTGACCATCAAAGCAGCGCAACGGCCAAACGGCGTATCTCACCGGCAGACAGATTCACGCTTGCATCCCGGAACCGGAGCGCACGTGCCTGCAAGACGGTCGATAACTGGTCAGCAGGTATGGCATTTTCAACACGAATGAGCGCCGCTTCGATTTCGCTTGCATATTTCGACGGGTTCAGTGCTGAAAGCGCCCGTACCCACTGCCAGTGCAGCGCCAGATCGGATGGCGCAAGCTCGGATGCTATTGCATAATGCTCGCGCGCCTCATCCATACTCGCCCCAAGAACCAGCGCGCCTATCCGGCCACCTCGACGGATCACCTCGACATGCCAAACAGCAAGAAACCCGTGAGCATAAGGATTGTCTGGCGACTCCTCGGCAACCGCCTCTCCCAGCGCCCGCGCGCGGCGGCCCAGGCGCGCCCTGAAGGCCGGTCTCGCCCCCATCGCGCGTGCGCGTAACGACAAAACAATCGCTTGCTGCAAGCGCGCTTCGTCGTGTCCGGAATCAAGCGCCATCGCACGTTCGGCCAATTTCTGAGCTTCATCCAGCCGCTCATCGCTCATATCGATCGGGTCGGTGCCGATCCCCCCAGCCAGCACTGCCCGTGCAGCAAAGGCCAGACTATCGGATGTTGCCTCCTCCAGCGCCAGCCCAAGCGCGTGTTCATACGAGCCGGCCTGATAAGCGTCCTGCGCCTCCGCAGATTGTGCTGACGCGGCAGGGGACATCGCCCAGGCCGTCACACCAAAAACCAGACCAATAAAAAGCCGCATGAGCGAAATATACAGGCATCGCCACGATCCCCAACCAAATTTACACCAAACTTGCTGACTACACGCTTGCACACCCGCCCCCCGACGCTTATACACCCGCACGGCTACAAGTGTTTGTATCCCCATGGTTGGGTAGCTCAGCTGGTTAGAGCGCAGGACTCATAATCCTGAGGTCGAGAGTTCAAGTCTCTCTCCAACCACCACCTGTACCATCGCATGATGGTTCAGATCATGGCTCTCCAGAGGCCCCATCTGTAGCATCATTTCGGATCTAGAAGTGCTTTTCGCTGGTTCACAGTCGAACTCCCCTTTCTTTCAGCTAATGCAGCGCCGAATGTCTGTTGTCGACATACCCCGTTCCTATCCGGTGAGGATCGAGTTGATCTGTTCTTCACTGAATTTGCCCTTACGCATTGTCCGTGTCCATTGCGACAGACTCTCTCTTCGAACGAGGGACCAAAATGGAGCAAAGGTCAAAAATACTCGAACACTAACTGAAAAAAAGTATCCACTTTATTGTACACCCTCGAAAAGTGGGACACTTTTCCGGGCCAACTCATTGTTTCTATTGATATTCACGTTTTGGATGGTGCCC
>CAZMMU010000031.1:0-34448 GCA_964567455.1 uncultured Hyphomonas sp. | reverse complement strand
GCGGCACCAGATTTCAAGCTCAGCTGAATGTTCAATCTGGCTTACGGCGCAGGACACGACCCAATGTGTTTGACAGTTGCTTTGATCGACGCTGGCAGTTCGCCCGCCCCATCCATGACAACAGTTCCAATGGCGTTGACCTCGACCTGTCGACGGTTAACTTGCAAACTACCAGACGCAGAAAACGTAACATCACCGACACAAGACAGCGAAAAGTCCCGACCGTTGCCATGGTCAAACGCACAACTTGTGTTCCCCATTCGGGCCAGTGCCTCAGACACATCGAGCTTGGCATCTTCGGGGGAGACACACTCCGTTTGGTCAATCGGCAGCCCAACGCCTGCAAGCAGCCCCTGACCTTCGATTTTCCACAATCCGGGCTCGACGGAATAAGTCTGCGCGACCCCAACGGTTGCAAACCCCAAGCTGGCCGCTGCGATCACAACTTTGCGCATGAGAAACCCTTTCAAAAACATATTCACAGATAAGCATATCGCCTATGAATATGGTGCAACCGGGACCGCCTAGCGCTCTGATTTGCGAAGCTCCGCCAAAACGGGCATCAAAAACGCAGCAACATCGTCGGCCATCAATCCAATGCCCTCAGCAGTAGGATGAAGACCGTCCTGCAAAAGCAAATCGCTCCGGCCACGGACTTTAGACAGCAGTCCGACAAAATGAGGCACATCAAACTCCGCCGCCAGTTCCGGATAAATCCGGCTGAACGCCTCAGCGCGTGGATCGTCAATGCCGCTCGAACGCGCTTCGACACTCGCCAGAACGGCTTGCGCACCATCCGCTTTTATCCGTGTCAGGATTGCCTGCAAGTTTTCGCGTGCCTGATCGGGCGAACCACCACTCAAATAGTCATTCGCCCCCAGCGCCACGAAGACCAGATCAGGCTCAGCGGAGGCAACGCTCCAATCATATCGCGCCAATCCGCCAGATGTCGTATCGCCAGAAACGCCAGCATTGACGACATCCACCAAGAGACCAGCGGCTTCGAGGCGTACCCCAATCTGCTCCGGCAATGCGAACTCGGGACCAAGGCCAAACCCGGCCGTTAAGCTATCGCCCAGAAAGACAAGCACCGGCCCTTTGGCCTTGACGGTTGCATTTTCAGACGCTGCAAGGCTCTCGTCACCAGCCAGCGGCATCACCCGCTCGACGACGTCCCGCTCAGGCGCGGTATCGGCCGCTTCGGTCCCGCATCCAGCGAGCACCAATCCGAGTAACAATATCGCAACCAGCCTGAACTTTCCTAATGCCATGCTTGCATTCCTCAAACTTCCTGTATGACATTACGAAACAAGCCCGCCAAATGAAAGCAGCTTCCAATTGACTTCTAAACTTCGTCTTCGCGACATTACCCTCACACTTCCTGCCAGTTCCGGACCTGTGCACATTCTGCGCGGGGTCGATTTTGATTGCGCTGCAGGCGAATCGGTTGCCATTGTTGGCCCGTCAGGGTCTGGCAAATCATCACTTATCTCGGTTGGAGCCGGACTAGAGATCGCCACAAGCGGCACAGTCGAGCTGCTTGGCACCGATCTGACCGGAAAGTCTGAGAATGATCTGGCTCGCCTCCGGCGCGGCCGTGTTTCGCTCGTGTTCCAGAGCTTTCACCTTCTGCCGACCATGACGGCCCTCGACAATGTCCGCGCCGCTCTGGAGATCGCACGTCTCGACAATTCAGATGCACGCGCACGGGAGGCTTTAGATGCAGTGGAACTTTCAGACAGGACCGACCATTATCCCGGCCAACTCTCTGGCGGCGAACGCCAACGTGTTGCCGTCGCACGTGCACTGGCGTGCGATCCCGAACTCGTCTTTGCCGACGAACCAACGGGCAATCTCGACAGTTCGACGGGCGCAAGTGTCGCCGACCTCTTGTTCCGGATTGCCGAAGCGCGCGGGGCAAGCCTGATCCTCGTGACCCATGACCGTGATCTGGCTGCGCGGGCTGACCGCATGGTCGAAATGCGCGACGGCAAACTCACATGAACCGGCTGTCCTGGAAGATCGCGATGCGCGAACTGGCGGGCGGCCTGTCGGGCTTCTGGATTTATATCGCGTGCATTGCGCTTGGCATTTTCGCCATTGCTGCGGCGGGATCTGTCACATCAGGTTTTAGCAACGGGCTCGCTGCTGAGGCCCGAACCCTGCTCGGCGGGGACGCCCTTTTTACCGCCTCCCAGCGACGTGCCAGTCCGGATGAGCTTGAATGGATGGCCGAACGCGGCCAGATTTCCGAGAACATTACAATCAATGTCATGGGCCAGGCTGGCGAGACACGCCAACAGGTCGACGTCCGCGCGGTCGACGACCGTCACCCATTGATCGGCGCACCCGAGCTGAGCGGCGGTTCAACCACACTCGCACAGGCATTGGCTTATGAGAATGGACGATGGGGCATTGCCGCAAGCGCTTCGACACTTGAAGCCTTCGGGCTGGCCGTTGGCGATGACATCCTGCTCGGCTCAATTGACGCCACCATTCGCGCCCAACTCGACAAAGAAGCGGACGGTATTGGCACACCGGGTACATTTGGTCCCCAGATTACCATCCGGCTTGCGGCCCTCGAACAGGCCGGACGCCTGACGGACGGCCAATTGTTTCGGGCGCGCTATCGCATCGTACTCAACGACCCTGCCATGGCCGATACGCTCGAAGACCGCGCGCGCGAGGATTGGGGGCCTAATGGTCTGCGCTATCGCGGACCAGAGGACGCGATTGATGGTCTGCAGAACCTGCTCGATATGCTCAATTCGTTTTTGTCTGTTATTGGCATAGCGGCCTTGATCGCAGGCGGTGTCGGCATTGCTCAAGCCAGTTCGGCGTTTCTCGAAACCCGCATGCCCTCCATCGCCGCCTTCAAGGCCTTGGGTGCAGAAGCCTCAACCTTACGGGCCGCTTATTTCATACAGCTTACGGCTCTGGCACTTATTGGCGCTGCAATCGGCATCGCGCTCGGCGCAGCCACCCCTTTTCTCATTGCGGCCATAGCGGGCGACCAGATTCCCTTGCCCAGCATCTTACGCATCCATCCTTTCCCGCTCCTGCGCGCGCTTGTGCTCGGACTATTATCAGCGGCGGTCTTCGCACTGCCGCCGCTTGGACGTGCACGCGCGACGCCACCAGCTGCTCTGTTTCGAAATCTCGGCACAGAGACCCTTGAGAAAACACCAAAACCCGAACGCATCGCGTCGGCTCTGGCGGCAATCGCTCTGATCCTTGTCTCGGTCATGACCAGCCAGACCCCGCTCGTAACCGGCATTCTTCTGGTGGGCGCGGCCCTCGCATGGGCTGTTCTGGTCAGTATGGCGCATCTTATCCGGGTCCTCGCGCGACAGGCCAGTTCGCGGGCAGCCGGTCTCTCTCGGTTAACGCTTGCCAATCTTGGCGGGCCTGGTTCCCTTGCGCCGACGATTACCCCTGCGCTCGGCCTCGGACTTGCTCTGCTCGTTTTCGTCGCCACCGTTCAGGCCAATCTGCTACGGCAAGTCAATGAAACAGCAACCCGCAATTTACCGGCGCTGTTCTTCACGCAAATCCCCAGCGAGCGTATTGATACATTCGACCAACTAATCGCTGACAATGGCATCGATATTGACGATCCAGATGCATTCAGACGAACACCGCTCGTGATCGGGCGGGTGATCTCGCTTAAAGGCGAATTGCTTGACGAAGACAAGGTCGCGCCCTCAGAGCGCTGGGTCGTCAATGGCGAGATCGGTATGCCATATATCGGACGGATGCCGCCTGAGGCCGAACTGGTTGAGGGCGACTGGTGGCCTGAAGACTATCAAGGCCCTCTACTCGTCTCGGTTGAAGCGGATGCGGCACGCGGATTAGGGATCGGGATTGGTGACGAGATTGGATTTCGCATCTTTGGCCGAGACGTGACCGCAACGGTTGCCTCGTTGCGAAATGTCGACTGGGGCGGCTTTGGCGCGAACACGGCCTTCATCCTCTCGCCGGGCACATTGGAAGCGGCCAACCCGCCACATCTGGCCATCGCTCAAGCCACACCGGAACAAGAACCAAAGATCATTGCCGCGCTCGGAGAAGTCCTGCCGCAAATCGTTGTCTTCCAAACCCGCGAGACCCTCGCCACGGCGGGACGCCTGCTCGGCAACATAACCATCGCGGTCAATGCCGCGGCGGGCATTGTGATGCTTGCCGGGCTGCTGGTCTTGGTCGGCGCTTTTGCGGCGATGGCAAGGCAGCGCCGCACGGAAGCGGCATTGCTCAAGACCTTCGGCGCAAGCCGCGGCGGTATTCTCAGGCTATATGCGGGGGAATTCGCCTTATCAGGGGCCGTCGCCACGATTACAGGCACGATCATGGGCGTTTCCGCCGCCGCCCTGATTGTCCGGCTGGTCTTCGAAGCCGAATGGGGCATGCCTTGGGGAACTGTCGCTATCGTTTCCGGATGCGCTATTCTCGCAGCCGCGTTGGGCGGCATCATCGTCGGTTTGGCAACCCTGTCACACCCGCCTGCCCGGATATTGCGGACCGTCTAGCATGACGGGTGACATGTAATTGCTTGAAGCCTGGACTTTGCAGCCGCCCCACCATCGTCTAAAGGAAGCCTCTTCGGAGCCGAAAGGCTATACGGGCAGAGACCGAAACAGGTTAATTGAACTGGACCATCCCATTGAGTTTGCCTCTTGAGTTTTCCATCATCATTCCCGTTTGCAATGAGGCGGGGAGCATTGCGAGCCTGATCCGTGAGACGGCAGTCGCTCTGGAGGGGCGAGCTTATGAAATTATCATCGTTGACGACGGCTCCACGGACAATACGCGCGCCGCACTTATCGGCCTGAAGGACGAAATCTCTCAATTGCGCATCATCGCGCATGGCGAGAATGCGGGACAGTCCCGCGCGATCCTGACCGGCGCCCATGCTGCACGTGGGCATATCATCGGAACGCTCGACGGCGACGGCCAAAATGATCCTGCCGATCTACCCGAGCTTTACCGGCTGCTGGTCAACGCACCGGCTCATGAAAAGCTCGGACTGGTCATCGGCCACCGAACCGATCGCAAGGACACAGCTTGGAAGAAACTGGGCTCTGCCATGGCCAATCGCTTACGCCAGTTCATGCTCAAGGATGATTGCCCTGACAGCGCTTGCGGCATCAAGGTCATACCGCGCAATGTGTTTGTTTCACTCCCCTATTTTGACCATATGCATCGGTACATGCCAGCGCTCGTCCGCGCCGAAGGCCTCGGCTACAAACTTCATCCGGTTCGCCATCGCGCCCGCGCAACAGGGCAGTCAAAATATGACAATCTCGGACGTGCCTGGGCAGGGCTGAGAGATTTGCGCGGCGTGCTATGGCTCGCCCAGAGGCGACGCAAGACCAACGGCGCGCGCGAATTGTAAGCCGTTAGATCCGGCCTATCGCAGATTGGGCAATTCCTCGAAGCATATCTTCGCTCATTGAACTGCGCGCGAGGACGCGCAACCCAACATACAGCGCCAGCACTTCACCCGGCTCGATTGTCTTGTGGTCAATCTCGGCCAGCGCTTTGCCAATCGCGTCGAGCATGGCCGCGTGTCCGCGATCGGAGACCTCCCTTGAAGCTTCGTCAAGGCTGGCATATTCACCAGACGAATTGCACAGAAAACACCCTCGCCTGTCACCATTGGCCACCGCCGTAACCGGAGCGAAAAACAACGCCTTCAGCGCCGCGCGGCCGCGCAATTCTCCCATCATATTCACGCAGGCCTGAACGTGAACCCGCTCATAGTCGACCAATGCCTTACGATACATAATCTGTTTGCCGCCAAATGCCCCGTAAAGACTGGCCTTCTTGACACCCGTCGCCTGCACAAGATCAGAAAGGCTGGTCGCATCGTAGCCGCTGGCCCAAAAAGCGTCTCGTATCTGGATTAAAGCCTCATCGGCATCAAATTCACGGGGGCGGGCCATAAAATCTCAACTTAAAGCGGCTGTCTCCCCAATCTCCGAGACTGACGATCAAGTGCAACTCAAAATACATCAAGTAAAAGTGAATTGTGCTTTGCGATCGTCCTATTGCAATTAACAACCAATTGGTCAACAAATACAACTCACTTCAGCGAATCAATAAAAACGAGAGAATAGACCAATGAAATTACCTCATTCCTTTTCCGCAGCCATCTTGCTGTCATTTGCGTCTCTGGCAGCCTGTAGTCAGCCCGCTCCAGTGGTCGAACCTGACGCCGCACCTGCTGCCGCAAGCGTCGAGGCCGCCGGCCCAACCGTCGCCAGCGCAAGCTTCAGCGGCCGCAGTGACCATACTGTTCTTGGCCGCGCCAGCATTGTCGGCACGCCCGGAAATTATACGCTCGTCTTTGCATCGGACTTCGATCTTGACGGCGCACCTGACCCGGTTGTTGGGTTTGGCAGTAACGGCACATATGACGCTGCCACGAAAATCGGAGCGCTGAGCCAGCAAAAAGGAGGGCAATCCTATTCCCTACCGGCAAATTTCGATCCAAACAGCGTGAATGAGATCTACGTCTGGTGTGAACAATTCGATGTCCCTCTGGGCGTCGCCAGCTATGGCGCAGACGAAGAAGCCGAGACCGCACCAACCGTCGCCAGCGCAACATTCTCAGGCCGTTCAGACCATATTGTCCTCGGTCAAGCGAGTATTGTCGGAACGGCTGGAAACTATCAGCTTGTCTTTGGCCCGGGGTTCGACCTTGACGGTGCGCCAGACCCGGTTGTCGGATTCGGCAATAACGGCGCCTACAACGCCTCGACAAAGATTGGGCCACTGAGCAAGCAAAAAGGCGCTCAGAGCTACTCACTCCCAGCCAATTTCGACCCGGCAACTGCCAGCGAAGTCTATGTCTGGTGCGAGCAATTCAACGTGCCTCTCGGCGTTGCCGAATTCTAGCGGCTAGCGACGGCCAGACCAGTCTATCTGGAGACGCCTTTCACTGACAAAACACACGGACAAGCCCCGATAGCTGACAGCTTTCGGGGTTTTTTCTGTCGCGCAGCTGACTGTGTACTGCTATAAACGAGCCTTGGAGGGGCCGGAGGGCGCTAGAGATGTTTGGATTATTTGGGCCTGGCATCGCTGCCGCCCGCCTCGAAGAGAAAAGAAGAGCAGGCCAAGGGCGTCGCTCAACGAAGAAAAAGGGACGCGGTATGCGCGCTATATTTTCAGTATTTCCGCTGCTGGCCATTCCAGTCATCATCTACAATATCATCGCTTTGGGTGTGCCCGCAGGAGCAGTTGTAACCAGCGCATCGGGCAATTCCGTCGCCCCGCTTCTGGGACAGCTAAATGATGTCCTGATCTCGATCTCCATGCTTGGAAGCGTCACATGGGAGCTCACAGGCGGCGATATGCTTGTGCTCCTGTCAATCGCGCTTCTGTTTCTCGAAATCCTCAAATCGACAGGCACGGGCACAGCAACGATCATGAATCATGCCGTCTCGATGATGCTCTTTATCATCTGCCTCGTGCAATTTTTGCTGATGAGTAATTTTGCAACGTCAGCCTTCTTCATCATCATGGTGATGACCCTGCTTGATGTGCTTGCAGGTGTGGTCGTGACGATCGTCTCCGCCCGCCGTGACTTTGCAGTCGGCGAAGGGTTTGCAGGCTGAATAAGGCGCCGATAGCCACCTGATAGAGACCGATCTCAAATCTAGCCGTCGTCAGTCGTCTTTTTCGACAGGGCATCCAACTGCGCCTGCATAATCGACATTTGCGCCTGCATAATCGAGAATGGATCGGTAAAATCAGCGTTGAGCGGATCCATGTCCGCCGCTGCACTGGAATCTTTATCTGACTCTGCGGTCGCTTTTCGGGTCGGATTGTATTTGCCGGCACCGGACGGCAACATCATTTTCATGGTCTTTTCAAACAGAGCGACGTTCCGCTTGGTTTGCTCTTCGAGCAGACCAAGTGGACTCATCGGAAAGGATTTGCCCACCGTCTTGCTCCACTTCTCCTGACGGTCAGCAAAACTGTTCATGCTCATATCAAGCCAGGCTGGCAAAACAGATTGTACATTCTCGCCGTAAAACCGGATCAGCTGCCGAAGGAAATTCGTCGGCAAAGCACCCTGCCCGCGCGTCTCCTGCTCGAAAATTATCTGCGTCAGAACTTGCCGTGTCAGGTCTTCACCCGTCTTGGCATCAACCACCTCGAATTCTACGTCCTGTTTGACGAGACTCGAAAGATGATCCAGCGTGATATAGGCCGATTTCGACGTGTCATACAGCCGTCGATTGGCATACTTCTTGATCGTAATTGGCCCTGACGCCTTTTTACCCTTAGCCATAATCTGCCGTCCCTAATTCCTCGCCTTCACGATAACCTCAGCGAAGGGTCGATCCTATACCAATAAAGTGCAAATAAACAGATATGTGCAGTGCACAAATTTGTGCTAAGGCCAACACAATCACAAAACACTGGAGACCAACATGACCCGTATTGCCCTTGTAACTGGCGGAACCCGAGGAATTGGACGCGCCGTAAGCATCGCTTTGAAAGCCAAAGGATATAGCGTCGCTGCCAATTATGCCGGGAATGACGCAGCCGCGCAGGCCTTTTCCGACGAAACCGGGATCGCAGCCTTCAAATTCGATGTCTCCGACTATGACGCCGTTGCTTCAGGCATCAGTGAAATCGAAGGACAGCTTGGAGCAATTGATATTCTTATCAACAATGCGGGCATCACATGGGACGGCCCGTTCCACAAGATGAGCAAAGAGCAATGGGATAAAGTGATCGGCGTTGATTTGACCTCCGCGTTCAATGTCACCCGTCAGGTCTGGGAAGGCATGCGTGACCGCGGTTTCGGGCGGGTCATCAACATCTCCTCAATCAATGGCCAGAAGGGTCAGTTTGGACAGGTAAACTATTCCGCAGCCAAAGCGGGCCTCATCGGTTTTACCAAAGCGCTCGCCATGGAAGGCGCCCGTAAAGGCATCACGGTGAACTGCGTGGCCCCCGGCTACATTGACACAGACATGGTCGCCGATGTGCCGGAAAAAGTCCTTGAGTCTATCATCGCAACCATTCCGGTTGGCCGTCTCGGCAAGGCGTCCGAAATCGGCGATATGGTGACATTTCTGGCCGGCGATGACGCAGGATTTGTCACCGGCGCGACCATGACCGTCAACGGGGCGCAGTACATAGCGGGCTAATCTCACCTGCCGTTCGGATACTTGATAAAACGACAAGATCAAAATTGTGTGCGGATATCGCTCTACCAATATATCGGGCCTAAAGCCGAGCTTTAAGCATCATCTTCAAGGTCCTCATAGCGATTGAATCAGTCATGTATTTAAACGCTGACTTCTCGGAACGCGTTGTTATCGACACGAACGTAATGGCGTGGGAGCCGTCTCCAATGGCGGGAGTCCATCGTCGCAAGCTCGACCGGATTGGCGACGAAGTTGCCCGCGCCACCTCACTGGTTAGATACGATGCAAATTCCTATTTCAGCCCGCATACCCATGATGGTGGCGAAGAGTTCCTGGTTCTCGAGGGTGTGTTCTCAGACGAGCATGGCGACTATCCGGCGGGGACCTATGTACGCAATCCGATTGGCTCCTCTCACACGCCACATAGCGCTGATGGCTGCGTAATCTTCGTGAAACTTCACCAGTTCGGGACCGGCGATCGCAAACAGTTTTCCCTCGATACCAAAACGGCCGCGTTTCAACCCGGTGTCGCAGAAGGCTTATCCGTTTTACCGCTACACAGTTTTGAGGCCGAATCCTGCTCGCTGGTCCGATGGGAACCAGGCACGGTGCTCAGTCCTCAAAACCACTGGGGCGGAGAAGAAATTCTTGTTCTGGATGGCATATTCTCGGATGAGTTCGGCCACTACCCGAAGGGTACATGGATCCGCCGCCCTCACTTGTCCGAGCACCACCCATTCTCTGATGAGGGATGTCTGATCTACGTCAAAACGGGGCATCTGCCAGTCTCCTGACCATAGATGACCGGGCGACAAATATGCAAAACGGAAAATATCTGCGAAAATACATCAAGCACGGTAAAGACCTGCAACATATCCGCATTTTGGACTTGCATCCGGCTTCAATTGCCCCCACTTCAGCTTACAGTTTTCCCTTCTCGGATGGAACCTGATGTCCAAGCGCGATTATTATGAAGTTTTGGGCGTTGACCGTAATGTTGACGCCAAGGCCCTCAAATCGGCCTACCGCAAGCTCGCCATGAAATTCCATCCCGACCAGAACCCGGGAGACGAAGGGGCCGAAGCCAAGTTCAAGGAAGTCGGCGAGGCTTACGCCATCCTGTCCGATGCAGAGAAGAAGGCCGCCTATGACCGGTTCGGTCACGCTGCCTTCGAGAATGGCATGGGCGGTGGCGGTGGCGGCGGTCCATTTGGCGGAGCCGATCCGGGAGATATTTTCGAGAACATTTTCAGTCAGGTATTTGGCGGGGGTGGACGGCGCCGCTCGGGACCGGCGCGCGGAGCGGATCTGCGCTACGATATGTCAATCAGCCTCGAAGAAGCCTTCGCAGGCAAATCAACCAGCATCAGTGTCCCAACCGCGGTCGATTGCAGCACCTGCAGCGGCTCCGGCGCGAAACCGGGCACCCAACCCGAGACTTGCGGCACGTGCGCTGGTCACGGCAAAGTCCGCGCTCAACAAGGTTTTTTCACCATGGAGCGCACCTGCGCGGCCTGTAGCGGACGCGGCAAAGTGATCTCCAGCCCGTGTGGCACCTGCCATGGTGGCGGTGCTGTAAGGGAAGAACGCGAACTGGATATAAACATTCCAGCAGGCGTCGAGAGCGGCATGCGCATCCGGCTATCGGGTGAAGGCGAAGGCGGGGACCGGGGCGGACCACGCGGCGATCTCTACATTTTCATAGATGTCGCCGAGCACGATATTTTCGAACGCGATGGAACAAACCTCTATTGCCGCGCGCCCGTCCCTATGACGACAGCTGCGCTGGGCGGCGAGATTGAAATCCCGACCATGAGCGGCGCGCGCGCGCGGGTGACCATTCCCGAAGGCGCCCAGACCGGCCGCAAGCTCCGCCTGCGTGGCAAGGGCATGCCAAACGTTCACGGCGGCAGCATGGGCGATCTCTATATCGAAGTCTTCGTTGAGACACCCCGCAAAATGACTGCGCGGCAGAAGGAAATTCTACGAGAGTTTGCCGATTGCTCCGGCGAAGGATGCAATCCTGAGAGCGACGGATTTCTGGGCCGGATCAAGCGGTTCTGGGATGATCTGACCGATGTCGACGAAACGCGGCCAAATTAGAAACGCTCAGCTCTCAAGCTCTGCGACCACCTGTCCATCTGCGCCGACACGGATCTTCGGTGCTGCCGGAAGCTGACACGCCTGCCCCGTCCGGCAAAGACCGGTGACAACATCAAACTCATAGCCATGCCACGGGCAACGCACTGCGCCATCGATGACCTCGGCATCTTCAAGCGGCCCAAGCAAGTGCGGGCAGACCACGCTATGGGCCAGAAATTCGCCGTCCAGCTGAACCAGCCGGAACGTCTCGCCAGCCAGTTCAAAGACAAATGGCGCGCGTGCACCCAGCTCTTCTACAAGGCCAAGCGTGATCCGCCTCTCAGTCGTTTCCGAGAGCCGCTTGCGCCGACCATCCAGCGCCAGCTGACGACCGGTCATCATCGCAACATCTTCGTCATAAAGCTGGGTGTAAAGCGCTTTGTAGTAAGCCGCCACGCCATCGCGCCCGGCCTCTGGTACGTCTGGCACGAAGAAATCAACGATCACTTTCAAACCGCCGCCTGCGCGCTCATAAACATGGCTCCAGATCTCGGTTCCAGCCCCGACACCAGACAGCGTGCGTGTAATCCATCGCTGGCGGTTTGTCTCAAGCCGCAATTCCAGCTCGACCTCCTGCCCACGCGCCATACCGCTCAAGGTCGCCATACAATGCCAACCCCATGGACCCGAATTGAGGCATCGGATGCGTTCGAAACTATCGGAATGCAAATGCGGTAGATGCTCCCAGTCGAGCGCATTCTCAAACATACGCGCGAGCGATACGGGCAGATCGCGTTCATACGTTCCAATCAACGGCAATCGCCGCTCTGGAGCCTCTGCAACGTCACTATGATCTGTCATATCAGCATCTCCGATTTCAGTCTCAGGGCTGGTCTGGACCGATTTCTACCTATAAAGCGATGACTATGAACACACCACTCAAGTTTGCAATCGCTGGCGCAGCCGGACGTATGGGTCGTCAGCTCATAACGGCCGCTCTAAACAGTGGCCACAGGGTTACAGGCGGATCAGAACAAGCCGCCAGTAAGGACATTCAGACCGACCTCGGAACCCTTGCCGGACAGCAAGAATTGGGAGCAACACCTGTCGAACGGGTCACCTTGGCGGCCAGAGACGCCAATATATGGATCGACTTCACACGTCCGGCCGCAACGCTGGAGGCTCTGGAAAGCCTAACCGATACACCCGTGCAAACGGTCATCATCGGCACAACAGGGTTTAGCGATATAGAATTGGCAAAAGTTGGCACCTATTCGGATCGGTTTGCCATCGTACGGGCCGGAAACTTTTCCCTTGGCATTGCCCTCGCAACCAAGCTGACCGAACTGGCAGCAGCACATTTGGGCGAAGATTGGGACATAGAAATCCACGAAACCCATCACCGCCACAAAGTCGATGCCCCATCCGGTACAGCTCTTATGCTCGGTCAAGCCGTAGCATCAGGCCGCGACGCCGATCTCGAAACACTGCGCGCCTCTCCCTATGATGGTCCGAACGCACAAAGGCAGCCCGGACAAGTCGGCTTTTCAGTGAAACGCGCAGGCGGCGTGATCGGTGATCACGATGTGTCTTTCACATCCGAGTTCGAACGCATCTCAATCAGCCACAATGCGCTTGACCGACGTGTTTTCGCGGATGGTGCAATAAAAGCTGCAGAATGGGCCAGCAGACAGCCGCCCGGCCTTTACACAATCCGTCAGGTTCTGGGGCTCTGAACAGCATACACCTTTTCGTGAACATCTGGCCAAGGATGCCCCGCTCGCCTAGACAGGAATTAACTACGGAAGGAAAAATCATGATCCGCACACTCTCCCTCGCCGCTCTTGCGCTCGCAATCAGCCCGATCGCCCTTGCTCATGGCGCCGGCCATTTCGCTCAATCCGCCGAGCAGGAAGTCGTTATCGAATCGACCGACCTGGGTGACGGCATCCATATGCTTGTTGGCCAGGGCGGCAACATCGGCGTGCTCGCAGGCGAGGACGGCGTCTTCGTCATCGACAGCCAGTTTGCCCGCATTGCCCCGCAAAATCTGGCAAAGATCAACGAGATCGCAGGCGGCACACCGACCTTCCTCGTCAACACCCACTGGCATGGTGACCATACGGGCGGCAATGCAAACTTTGGCGCAACCATCATCGCCCATGACAATGTCCGCGCCCGCGTCTCTGAAGATCAGAATACCACCCTGCTCGGCAATGAACGCAATACGCCAGCTTCTGTTCCCGCCGCATGGCCCGCAATTACGTTCGACGATGACATTACACTGCATCTGAACGGACAAACCATCAAAGTGTTCCACACACCCGACGCGCATACGGACGGTGATGCGATGGTAATGTTTGAAGACGCAAATATCCTGCACATGGGGGACGTATTCTTTGTTGGGAACTTCCCGTTTATCGACGTTTCTTCAGGCGGCACAGTTGAAGGCTTCATAAACGCCATGCGAACAGCACACGCGGTCGCAAATGACGATACCAAAATCATCCCCGGACATGGACCCCTTGCCACCCGTGAGGACATCGCCGCCAGCATCGAAATGCTGGAAGGTGTGAATGCTGCGGCCTCGGCCGCTTTTGCTGACGGGCTTAGCGTTGAAGATGCTGTCGCAAACGAATTACTCGGACCCTGGGCCGAGCAATGGGGCAATGGTTTCATCAACATCGAAGTGTTCACACGGCTCGTTTTTGCAGACTATGAGCGCATCGCCGCCGAGAAAACGGCCGCAGCCGCTGACGCCGCTCTCCAGCACGAAGGCAAAGGCTCCTAAGCTGTAATAATAAATTACCAATGGCAAAAAATGGAAGCCGCTCCCGCAACAACACGCCGGAGCGGCTTTTCACCATTTATAGTCAGCCAACCGCCACGCTAAGGCTCCGCTGTCTGGGGCGCTGCCTCAACCGGCTCGACGGACCACACACGGCGCGTCAGAAAATCCACCAGGTCTGCAGCAGACTGATCTGCAATCTCCTCCTGCGGCAAATGTCCGACTTGCTCATAAACAATCAGTTCCGCCCCCTCGATGGCTGCCGCAAATTTCCCGGCACCATCAGATGGCACGACATTGTCCTCCCTCCCATGCAGGATCAAGGTCGGCACCGCGATCTGCCCAACAAGTTCAGCTGTAGCGCTCACTCTGTCATCGCGCTGCGTCGTCATCGCAAGAATACCCTCTCTGTGCCCGGGTGCACGCGCCAGCGAGACATAGCGTTCAATCATCTCTTCAGTTGCAAAACTGGAATCAAAAAAGCTCCCTTCCAGTCCCGATTTGACCAGACCTGACGTATCAAGATCCTTGATCAAGGCGCGTGCGACGGGATTACCAAGCAACCGGAAGATCAGCGGCTGATCCTCATCACCTTCATTCGGCCAGCCGGATGCCGCCACCAGAACCAGTCCTTCAAGCCGATCAGGATACTCCAGTGCGAACTGCCAGGCCGTTGCGCCACCCATCGAATTTCCAACAAGGACAAATTTGTCGATCCCCAACTGCATCGTCATCTCGGCAATGGTTTCACCAAAATAACCAGGGTTCATTTTTGAAGCGATTGGATTGCGCGACAAACCGTGACCGGGCAGATCGAGGCTGATAATGCGATAGTCCCCGGCCAGCCGCTCGACCCAGGGCTCCCAGGTGTGCAAGCTTGCAGCAAAACCATGCGTCAGTACAAGGACATCTCCATCGGGCAGACCTTCATCACGATAATGAATTTTAACCCCATCAGACAGCGTCAAAAATTCCGAACTTGCCGAAGCATAAACCGTCTCTAGCGATTGATAAGGAATGTCATCGCGGCGCAAGGCCAGCCATCCCGCGGTTAGAATAAGAAAAACAATGATCAACACGGTCAGCAACCGGCGCAGCATGTTTCAGCCCTCCCAAACTGTAATACTCACGGGGCCCAGTATGCATGTCGCAGCCGCAAATAAAAGACAACTTCCTCAGTTTACGCGAGGGTATTGCAGCATTTGCAGTCCGCATCCTTACGCAATTTTACGACACGGCCATGTCCCGTAAATCCGTCAAACAACCAGAGCTTGCCAATCAGCGGATCGCCTGCACCGCAAATCAGTTTGATACATTCAAGCGCCATCCGTGTTCCGACAAGCCCGGTTACAGGCCCGGCCACCCCCACCTCGTCACACGCCTCTGCTTCAGGCGGCGTTTCTGGCACCCAACAACGATAGCAAGGCATCTCCTCCTCCAGCCCCGATGCAAACACTGAAACCTGCCCCGTCCAGCGCGCCGCAGCACCATGGACCATGGCCCGACCGCTCTGCTGCGCCAGCATATTCAGAGCAAACCGCGTCTCGTAATTGTCGCACGCATCAATCAGCACACGTCCAGTTAGGGCATCTCCGGCCGCAAATCTCTTCGTCACCACAGAAACGGCAAGAGCCGTGTTCATCGCCTCAAGTCGACTGGCGAGAATGACGGCCTTGGAACGTCCGATGTCCGTCTCGACAAACTGGACCTGTCTTTGCAAATTCGACTTATCGACCACATCGTCATCGATGATCTCGATCGCGCCAATGCCTGCTGCCGCAAGATACAGAGCACACGGCCCACCCAAGGCTCCAGCTCCGATAATAGAGACAGACGCATCCGCCAACTTGCGCACGCCGGGGCCGCCGATCTCCTTGAGCAGGATATGCCGCTTGTGCCGTTCAAGATCGATTTTGGTGTCCATCCTGCTTCCATAACAGATTGCTCTGCGCTTGCCATGTCCGAGATGGGCACTAGTCTGTAAACAACAGAACAAGGCCCGCTCCATGAACCTCGACACTTCTGCAGAAAATGCTGCATTCCGCGCCAAAGTCCGAACCTTCTTCGAGACCGAGTTTCCGAAAGACATGATCGCTCAAAATAAAGCGGGCATATCGCCCAGCACCGCTGATGTCCGAAAATCAGAAATGGCGCTGGGCAAGAAAGGATGGCTGGCCTCCGCGTGGCCCGAAGAATATGGCGGGCCGGGCTGGAGCCTTGAGGAACAATATATCTTTGATGACGAACTTGAGCGTGCCGGAGTCCCGACCGTGACGCCAATGGGGGTCGTTTATGTCGGCCCCGTCATCTACACCTTCGGATCGCAAGCCCAGAAAGACCGCTGGCTACCCGGCATCCGCGACGGCTCTGTCGGCTGGGCGCAAGGCTATTCCGAACCCGACTCCGGCTCGGATCTGGCCAGTCTGCAATTTTCGGCGGTCCGGGAAGGTGACGGTTATATTCTCAATGGTACCAAGATCTGGACCAGCGCCGCCCAACATGCGGATTGGATTTTCCTCCTCGCCCGCACCGACAATTCAGGCAAAAAGCAAGAAGGGATCTCGTTTATCTGCTGCGACTTGCGCTCCGATGGTGTCGAAGTTCGCCCCATCATCACAATCGACGGCAAACATGTCCTCAATGAAGTCCACTTTGCCGATGTCCGCGTGTCAGCCGATCAATTGATCGGCGAGGAAGGCAAAGGCTGGGGCTATTCGCAATATTTGCTCGGCTTCGAACGCACCTCGTATGCGCGAATTGGTGGCAAGAAACAGATGCTGGAAAAAGTCCGCGCCATCGCAGCGGCGACGCCTCTCGGGGGCAATCTCAGGCTCGCTGATGATGACGCCTTCGCGGCGCGCATGTCCCAAGCCGACATCAATTTGCAAGCGTTGGAAATTCAGGTCCTGCGCATCCTCTCTGCCATCAAGTCCGGCGGCTCGGTTGGCAATGAAGCCTCGATCGTCAAAATCATGGCGACCGAGACCCATCAACAGATTACCGAGCTTTTCCTTGAGGCAGCGGGCTCATACGCGCAGTCGAAATTCGGTGACAGTGTGGCCCCTCCATGGGCAACTCAAGCGCACATTCCTGCACATGCGCCCAAAGGTGTTGCATCCTACTTTGGCGGGCGCGCCCAGAGCATTTACGGCGGCACAAACGAGATACAGAAAACCATTATCGCAAAGCGGGTGCTTGGGCTTTAACCAATCACCAGCTTCGCGACCATGTTCGGATGGAAGACGCAGAAATAGTCCCCTGTCATACCGGCTTCAACCCTTATGCTGGCTGACTCCTCGGTCGCCAAACTGCCCGTGTCCCAAGACTTATCAGTCGCCGTCGCCGTGTGCGGGACAATATCAAGATTGGTGAACCTAACCGTATCTCCCACCTTCACATCGAGGCTTTCGGGTGAGAACTCAAATCCCTCTATGACGACGACATGAACAGTCCCGTCCGCCTCATCGCCAACATCGGTCTGCCCGCCGCCCGGCTCGGCGCACGATGCCGCCGCAACGAGAGAACTCGCTGCGGCAGTGATCAGGACTTGTCGTCGTGTAACCGTCATTATGAGCCTTTGCCTTCTTCATGCCCACTATGATCGACTTCAGCATCTGCATCGGCAGCGAGACTTGCGACCATAGCTTCTGCGTGGCCTTCATGGACCTTGAAGATTTCAAGACCAGCCTCGAACAACGCCTTTACTTCGCCATTCTCGATGTTTGGAATGAAGGCGTTCTCGACGAGATTGTTGACAGCCTTATGATAGCCAAGCTCGTTTTCGGCATAGCGCATGTCGAAGGCCGCGCCGCGTAGCTGGCTCATTTCATCGATCAGTTCATCTGCACCAACCAGCAATTGCTGACTGAGGAAGTTGTCCTGTGGCTGAGCCTCCAGCTTCGCCAGTAGGGCCAATGCCTGAGCATTTACAGCTTCATGATCGCGGATCATGGTGTTCGCAAAATCACGAACAGCTTCGTTTGATGAGATCGCAAGCGCAAGATGAGCGTAACGAATGTCAATATTGTCCGCAATGTAGGCAACGTGTGCAATTTCCAGATCATTAAGCGCCGCCGGATCATTGTCTTCAGCGATAGTTGCTGGCGCGAGGCTAAGTGCCAAAGCACCAGCGAGAAGCAGGGATTTAATTTTCATGGGTTTCAATCTTCCTTGATCGTTATGTCATTTTGTGTCGAGTTCAACGCGCACCGTATCGGAATCATCTGCTCGATCGGATGGAAAACCATAAGGCTGACACGGCCAATCTTCGGCCGCCGGACCGGCAGATTGGGTAAACACATCAGAATTCTGGGACGATCGGTAAATATCTATATGTAGGCGCGACATTTTTTTCGGAATGATGAAGCGTCCGAATGCCGTTTCACAAGCGATTTGTGCAAGAGTGCCGACACATGTTACGGGGATGCATGGAACGAATGTTCCAGAAATGTTCAAAACAAACAGAGTTCAAGCTGGTCATGACGAATACGCCCGAAAACATTTATGCGGCACCAGCGAACTGGGTGAACAGAGGCGCTGGTGCACAGGGCAACTTGTTCCTGACCGGACGCGCGGGCACCGGCAAAACCACCTTGCTGCGCCGCTTCCTTGACGATGCCGGCGAAGAAGCCGTCGTGCTCGCGCCGACTGGGGTTGCAGCTATGAACGTTGGCGGGCAAACCATCCATTCCTTCTTCAAGCTCCCGCCTCGCCTGATGGAGCCGACAGATGTCAAAAGGCTGCGCAATGGCCGCGTCTTTCGCGCAATGAAAACAATGATCATTGACGAAATATCCATGGTCCGCGCCGACATGCTCGATGCCATAGACCGATCACTCAAACTCAATCGCGGCTCCAAACGCCCTTTTGGCGGCGTCCGCATGATCCTGTCCGGAGACTTGCATCAATTGCCACCCGTCGTTGGCAATGATGAAGCGCCGATCCTGAAAGAGCGCTATGGCGGCTCCTATTTCTTCAATGCGCCAGCGTTCAAGGAGGCCGAATTTGCCTTGCTCGCGCTCAAACATGTCTTCCGGCAAGCCGATCCCAAATTTCTGGCCCTGCTTGGCGCCATGCGGCAGGGGCGCATAACCGAACCCGATCTTCAATTGCTCGGATCGCTCGTCTCTGATCGGTCCGCCAAAGAAGCCAGCGAAACCCATGTCGTGCTCACACCGAATAATGCCAATGCCTTCCGCATCAATCAGGCCCGCCTTGCCGAGCTGACCTCGCGCGCAAAAACCTTTCCGGCCTCGGTAGAGGGGCAATTCGAAGAGCGCGCCTATCCGACCGAGGCTGATCTCGAACTCAAAATCGGTGCACGCGTCATGCTGATCAAAAATGACCCGGAGGGGCGCTGGGTCAATGGCTCTCTTGCAACCGTAGAAGGATTCGGAGACGACAGTGTCATTGTCGACGTCGATGGCCGCGCCTATGAAATCGAACCGGCCTCGTGGGAGAAATATCGCTACACCGTAGATTCTGAAACCAAGAAAGTCTCACGCGAGGTTGTCGGGACCTTCAAGCAAATGCCTCTGAGGCTTGCCTATGCCGTCACGATCCACAAGGCACAGGGCCTGACCCTCGAAAAAGTCTATATTGATTTCGATCACGGCATGTTTGCTCATGGCCAGGCCTATGTTGCCTTCTCACGCGCCCGCAGTCTCGAGGGGCTGGAAATATCCCGCACACTCCGGCCACGTGATATGGTGATGGATCGCGCCGCATTCGCTTTCGGTCCACTCGACAAAATCGAAGACACACCGGCATATTTGCTGGCCAAATTTGCGACGGACGACGAAGCTCTTCTTTGATTGCGCAAGCATATCTCGCCTAAAAACCGGGTGTCGGCACACAACCTGCATGACCAAGCTCGAAGACCAGGCAGAGCGCAGTCAATGCTCTTGACCTTGTATTTCAAAGCAAATCAGGAGATACTGGTACGATTATGGCGATCAGACCGTACACTTTTCTCACAAACGCCTCCCAATCCGTCACCGGATTTTTGAGCGCGATCGGTTTCCTACGCCCGCCTGTGATGCAACTGGCTGCCATCTGCTACCGCACAACCGATACCGGCGTCGAAGTTTTGCTCATCACCAGCTTGGGGACCGGCCAGTGGCTCATCCCGAAAGGCTGGCCCAAAAAGAACCAGAGCTCAAACCAAACAGCCCTTGAGGAAGCCTTCGAAGAAGCAGGCGTTATAGGCGATATCAGTGAGGAACCGATGGGCGAGTATCGCTACCAGAAAACGAACAAAGTCGGCGTCCCCCTCAATTGCGTGGCCTCTGTCTACGAAGTTGCTGTGACTGGAATGGCTGAAAATTTTCCAGAAGCAGGACGCCGTCAACACGTTTGGCTTGCCCCGGAGCTCGCCGCAAAGAAGGTGTCCCACACCGATCTTGCCAGACTATTGGCCCAGTTCGAGCCATCACACACGCTCCAGTAGCCCCCGCCGGGCTGCGCACACCCAAATACCGATGTCATCGGAACTCTTCTGCAGGATAAACGCTGATAAGCCGGAATTTTAACTGTTCAATCCAACACGTTTCTGACATCACTGTGCGAAACCAGTACGGACTGAACCATGGCTTCGAATTCTGACAATCCATCGCCTGATATGAAACCGACGCTAGACAAAGACTTGTCCAAAATCAGCTTCATGGAACAGGCTTCTGGTTCCCTAGGACGCAGCCTGATCTTTCCCGGTCTGGCCCTCGTATTTATTGCCAGTTGCGCTGCGATCACAATGGGGCTGACCAATGGCCAACCCGGATCGCTGATGATCGCTGCCGCAGCGGCAATTGGTGCCTATATGGCGATCAATATCGGCGCAAATGACGTTGCCAATAATGTCGGTCCCGCGGTTGGCTCTAAAGCGCTGACCCTGGTCGGAGCGCTGATCATCGCGGCGATTTGCGAAAGTGCCGGAGCGCTACTCGCTGGCGGAGATGTTGTCGGAACAATTTCAAAGGGAATTGTTGATCGCGATGCCGTATCCGACCCACGCATATTTACCCTTCTGATGATGTCCGCCCTGATCTCGGCGGCCGTCTGGATCAATCTGGCTACGGTAATTGGCGCGCCCGTCTCCACCACCCACTCCATCGTCGGGGGGGTTGCCGGGGCCGGCATCGCAGCGGCGGGATTCATGGCGGTCGATTGGAGCGAAATGGCGCGGATCGCCGCAAGCTGGGTCATCTCTCCTTTTCTTGGCGGGTTAATCGCGGCGGGCTTCCTCGCTTTCATAAAGATCAACATCATTTACCGGGACGACAAGATTGCAGCTGCGAGACGCTGGGTGCCTGTGCTCGTGGCAATTATGGCCGGTGCGTTCACAGCTTATCTGGCGCTTAAGGGGCTGAAGAAAATTGATTTCGTAAAAGAGGCCATTCAGGGAGATGCGCTCAAAGCGCTCACCGTGGGCGCGGTTTTTGCGGTCATCACCTGGATCATTGCCGCCCCACTCATCAAACGTCAGTCAGAAGGGATGGAAAACCGCAACCAGTCGCTGCGCACCCTGTTCAAGATTCCGCTGATTTTCTCCGCTGCTTTATTGTCCTTCGCGCATGGGGCCAATGATGTCGCGAACGCCATTGGGCCGCTTGCTGCAATTGTCTCTACGGTACAGGAAGGCGCCGTCGCCAAAAGCGTTGATATCCCTCTCTGGGTGATGATGATCGGCGCGCTGGGTATCTCTTTCGGTCTCGCTCTGTTTGGTCCCAAGCTTATCAATATGGTCGGCGCGCAAATCACCAAGCTCAACCCGATGCGCGCATTCTGCGTGGCATTATCTGCAGCAATTACAGTCATCATCGCCAGCTGGCTCGCCCTTCCTGTAAGCTCCACCCATATCGCGGTTGGCGGCGTCTTTGGGGTCGGGTTCTTTCGTGAGTGGTACACGGCCAATTCAAAACGCCGCCGAGAGTACATCCGGCGCACTGCAGGGCGGCGAACCGCAGCCGAAGCCACGATTAGCCCCGACATTAAGCGTCAACGTCGTCTCGTTCGGCGGCATCACTTCCTGACGATCATCGCAGCATGGGTCATCACGGTCCCAATGGCTGGCCTGCTTTCGGGCGGTATCTTCTTGCTTCTCTCAAGCGTTATTTAGCACGCCACCCGCAAGACACCTCGAATATGGCACCTGCGCCCATCCGATTGAAACGCGAACTCGGCATCGTCGGCGCAACCGTACTCGGCCTCGGATCCATTCTCGGGACCGGTGTCTTCGTCAGCATTGCACTAGCCGCCGGAATCGCAGGCCCCGCGGTTTTGCTCTCAATCGCTTTGGCCGGAGCCCTCGCGACCTGCAACGCTCTGTCGAGCGCACAACTGGCAGCCGCGTATCCGGTCAGTGGCGGGACTTACGAATACGGCTATCGCCTACTCACGCCCGGCATCGGTTTTTCCGCAGGCTGGTTGTTCTTATGCGCAAAATCAGCGTCAGCGGCCACCGCCGCACTGGGCGCTGCCAGTTACGCGCTTCACATCCTCGGCTTTGAGCTACAGGCAGCATTACCCTGGTTGGGGTGTATCCTCTCACTCATCATAACAGCCCTTGTCCTGAGCGGTTTAAGGCGATCCAACATCGTCAATCTGGCCATTGTCGCGACGACCATCGTCGCACTCGCGGCCTTCGCTCTGACAAGCCTGTCCCAACTCTCGGCTCAAACCATGACGGCGAATTTGACGCCCTTCTTTAACGCACCCGAGGCTGATCCTTTGCAGAGCGTTTTTCACGCCGCCGCCCTCATGTTCGTCGCCTATACCGGATATGGACGGATCGCCACTATGGGAGAGGAAGTCCGCACCCCGCGCAAAACCATTCCGCGGGCCATCATCGCCACGCTGGCCATTAGCGCGGCGCTTTACATCTTGGTCGCTTTTGCTGCGGTTGGAACACTTGGAGCGCAAGCCTTCGGCAGTTTCGAGGCGGTAGGTTCGACCCCTTTGGAAACCGCCGCGGCCGCTCAGCACTTGCCACCCCTATCACTATTGGTTTCCGTCGGTGCCGTCACGGCCATGCTAGGCGTACTTCTGAACTTGATTCTGGGGCTCTCGCGAGTCACCTTGGCAATGGCGCGGCGCGGAGACATGCCATCCATATTGGGGCGCCTCTCCCCAAACCAGTCGCCTGCCCCAGCAATCATTTTCGTCGGCGTGATCGTCAGTGCGCTCAGCATGATTGGGGATATCAAAACGGTTTGGAGTTTCTCGGCTTTCACGGTCTTGATATATTATTCGATCACAAATATCGCCGCGCTTCGCTTGCCAAAGTCCCAGCAGCTTTACCCGCGGCTCATCTCTTGGGCGGGGCTCGCCGGATGCCTGTCTCTGGCAACCTTCCTCCCCGTCAGGACATGGCTGTCAGGGCTGGCGCTACTGGCGGTTGGGTATCTATGGCATCGCTTCGCAGGAAATTCCAAGTCGGCGAAAAGGATCAAGCGGAAAATCTGGAACGGGTAGACAGCATCATATTTTTGATCTGTTTCAAGACGAGCAGATCACCTTCTCTGACTTCTTCCTGTTCTTGTTCCAACTCGGCGAGGAGGGCCTTGTGCCGATCAGCTATAGGCGCCAGCCGCCCGAGTTTTGCCCCGGGACGAGTTTCTACGCTTTCGCAAGTTTCGTTGTCGCCAAAATAATATGCATCAGTCATGTTCGAACAACGGCGGATATCGGGATTGGTTTCATCAAGTGCGCAGATCGGCACTGAGGTGACCTGACGCGGGAAAAATCGCACAAAGCAGAACCCTCAGGGGCCGGCTGCGTTATTTTCAGTAATCGCCATTCTGAAGGCATTCATAATGTTACCTTACGCCCTGATTTTTCTCTCCATCGCAATCGCCGCCGCGATGCTCGTCTTCGGAGGCACCGTTGGCGCCGCTTCTGGCATCGCTCAAATTCTGGCCGTCGCGTTTCTAATCCCATTTGCTATTTCGCTAATTTTCCGTAGCGGAAAAACATCACGTCCTGATTGAACGTTTCTCAAGGACGAACTGAACGAACCCCCACTTCCAGATGATCCGGAAGCGGGGGTTTCTAATGACTTACCAATCTATTTGCGAGGCCATCGACCATGCGACCACACTTCAAACTATCGGCCTGCTGCGGCCTTGCTTTCATCCTGTCTGCCTGTGGGAGTTCTACAGACGAAGTCGGCGAATTCAAGAACGACTGGGCGGGCAATGAAATCAAAATTGAGGCTTTGCGCGACCCGGATGTTGCCGGAGTCGTCTGTCACCTAGCCCATTTCGATCGAGGATTCTGGGACCGAATTGGAAAAGGCAACTGGTTTGAAAACCCATCGAACTCGTCTATTTCCTGCCATCGCACAGGTCCAATAGACCTTGATACCATCCGGACATCAAAGTCCGGCGAAGAAGTCTTTTCGCAAAAGCAGAGCCTGATCTTCAAGAATTTGGCTGTGCGTCGGATCCTCGACACCCAGAATCAAACTCTGATCTATGTTTCTTATTCTCGCAAACCGATCGAAGGATCGGCCAAGATGAGCCTGTCAACGATCCCGCTCATGCAAGGTGAGCTTTCGGCCAATGCTGATAATTAAGGCTGGGCTTACTTGTCTTGGGTCCGCGAAACTCCAACTGAACCCTCTGGGCTGCTGACATACACTGCCCACAGCTAACACCCTCAAAGCTAGCCGCCGTGACCGGACCTGAACAAATTTTGAGGGCGGCGCACCATTCGGATCAGTTGGCTGGTCCGGACTGGCCTGCCGGTTGGCGCCGAAAACGAAACCGTTGGCAAAGTAGGTGTAATGGCCCAAATCGTAATAGCCACAACCTCTCCGAAATATGGCTGCAATCGTATCATGGCGGATTTAATGAGTCAGAAGCTTAGGCTTTTTCAACTTCGGAATGGCTTTTGAATACGCGCTGACCGTCTTCCTGCTCGATCTCATACGATGGGCAAGACTCGCTTGCCTCTCGTGTCACATCGGTTCCGTCAATTTTCAGGGTCCGCTTTTGCGTATAGACAGATGAGATTGTCCCGGTTGCAGAGCCCGATCCCCAGACCCACTTCACTTTTGTTCCCTGTGAGTATCCGGCCATCATAGCGCCCTTTCTTGTTTACTCTGAAGGTAAGAGGATGCGGGTTGCGTGCGACTCGCAACCTCTTGTCAATCATTCAACTGCCGATCTAACTGTCTGGTTCCAAGCCCCCCCCAAAAAAAAGGCTCTGACGCAAGGTCAGAGCACTGATTGCTTTGGCCAAATACTGGTTCGTGCCAGTTCAGACCAGGTGAAATGTAACGTCTCAACGTTGGGACGTCAGAGCGACACATGCCCTTTTTCACCGACATCCGGTGTTCGGCCCTTCAGATTTGCACGTGCGATCTCCCAAGCGAATTTGATGGGGTTTTTCGTCGACGCCCACACAGCAGCGTCCTTCGGCGTGAATTTCAACATTGTTAGGTTAGGATCAGACTTCCCTCCCTCGAACCACGCGGCGACAATCGGGCTCCAGAACTCATTAATGATGTCTTCGGATCGATGCTCTTCGAGCAAGCCACAGACGCATGCCTGATAGTCGCTTTCCATTGCGCTCATGTGGACAGATTTGGCTCCGCCGCCCAAGGCAGAAATCAAGTCGCTGGATGTGTCTGTGTAGAACCAGATCACGCTTCGACCCTCATCGATCTGCGGGACCATCGGCTGCATGTGTTGCGCCGGATCTGGTGATCCGAGCATCACGAAGCGGACGTCCGCTAACCTGTTCCAGAGTTGCCCCTGTGGATCGGTTTGAAATTTTTCTAAATCGGCCAAGTTCAACTCCTATGACTTGGCAATGAGCCAGACCGCGTGGATCAGGCCTGGGACGTAGCCCAAAATGGTGAGGACGATGTTCAGCAGAAGCTTCGTACCTATCCCTTTTCGAATAGCGACAGCGACGGGTGGCAGCAGGATTGCCAGCACGATCATGAATATGTCGCCGGTCGATGGTGAAGATGATGTCACTGTGTCTGACATAAATATTCCTTTCCTAATTTGGATGCGCCGTCTCAACGGCACGAACTATTTTCAGTTACCCTGAAGCTATCTCACCGATTTACCTCGCAAGGCGCGTGCGATGAAGGACAGGACGAGAAGTCCCAAGAATACAAAGAAAAGAATCTGCGCGATCCCGGCAGACGCGCCAGCAATACCGCCAAATCCGAAAGCGCCAGCGATAATCGCCAGTACGAAAAATGTGAGTGCCCAACCAAGCATATGAAGTCTCCCTATGTTGCGTTAACTTCGGCTCTTCAACCGACACTTAACCAACGAACCCGAAGACTTTTGGTTCCGGACAAATAGGTAAATAGATGTAAAGAAGAGTCTTTCCCATCATCGTCGCGAAGCAGTGGCGGTGGTAAGCATAACAAAGTCCGGGTGGTGCCAACCACCGAACCGCTCAAGCCTTTATCGCCCCCCCCCAAAAAAAACCGATAAGGAGAATGGGATATCTGTCTTGAAAGGCTGCCGTGACAATTGCGCCTGTCAAACGATACCCTCGCCATCTGCTTCCAAGTGATATCGGAACCATCGGTCTACGGAGGCATTCAGTCTGTATCCGTTGTAAACTAGAAAGGCCCTTTTGCTTATGACACGTAAAGCGCTCATAAACGCGTCAGCCGGATCTGTACCGCACGCGCCGAGGAACGACCTAGCCCATGTATCTGCGTCCCGCCCGGCGCACATCTACGTCTGCACAGATGAAACGCTACTTCAAAAGCAGAACTCTTTGGCAGTCGACCCTGACGATCTCCTCATCCCTTGGAGCGGGGACGGCACCGCAGCAGCCGCCCTTGATGCCTGCGCTGAAACGCTCGGTGGACGTCTGGCAGCGAACGTGGCAAGGCGTGACAGCGGGCAGCCGATTGAATTATTGCTGGTCTGCAAACCCCACCCGCATGAAGTCCCGATGAACCTTAAGCTCGCGAAACAGCGCGCCAGCGATCACTCGGCGGTCGCTTAAAAATGCGGCTCATCCATGCCTCCGACATACATTTCGGATCCGAAGATCCGGCGGCCATTAAAGCGGCAACGGACTATATCAAAGACAGCGATGCGGACGCTCTCATCATTAGCGGCGATGTCACCCAACGCGGTAAGCGCATAGAATTCGAAGCCGCAAAACGCTGGCTGGGCCAGTTCTCCATTCCCACGCTGTGCGTGCCGGGCAATCACGACACCCCTCTGCTAAACCTACAGCATCGCCTTTCCAGTCCCTTCAAACGCTATCACGATTTCCTCTCAGACTATGATGGCCCTTTGACCGTGTCTGGATGGACTTTTCTTGGCCTTAACACCGCCAGAGGCGCTCAGGCGCGGGCCAACTGGGCAGAAGGCGCCGTCAACCTATCACATATTCAACAGCTGAGTGACGCGCCCAGAAAATCCGTTCTTGTTTGCCACCACCCTTTCGTGTCCCCGCCGAAAACCCCGCTGCGCACGCGAACCCGTAACGGCAAAGCAGCCGATCTCCTGCTGCAACAATCGCCCGTCCAGCTTCTCTTGGCCGGCCACGTCCACGCACCCACCCTGAACGTGCGAGGGTCCGGGAACGCGTCTTATCTATCGATCACGGCCGGAACTCTATCGACGCGTTTGCGCGGCGAACGCCCGGCTTTAAATGTGATTGATCTGACCGATGACCATATCTCAGCGACCGCTATATTCTTACAAGCGGCACACCAAACCAGGACCTTACTCGGCCGCCACGCGTGGCTCTAATGGAACCATCGGACGGCCACCGCGTTGTTTTAGTGAAGCGTGAGGACAAATCTTCGCGTTCCCCGCAGGCAACATAAGGAGCAATATATGACCGCCGCTACGATGAAAATCGCCAAACCCGAATTTAACCGCGAGACCGGCATCACGACCGAAAATCGCAAGGAGCTCGCAAAGTCTCTGGGCATCGTCCTCGCCGACACGTACATGCTCTTTATAAAGACACAAGGCGTCCACTGGAATGTCGCTGGCCCGGCCTTTGTCAGCATCCATGAGCTGACCGAAAAACACTACGAGAACATGTACAAAGCGATCGACGAAATCGCCGAGCGGATTCGCGCCCTCGGAGAGAAGGCACCCGCTAGCTACACAAAATATGGTGAGCTCTCGGCCCTGAAGGATGAAGATGAGCCGAAGTCGGCTGGCGAAATGCTGTCCATGCTTATTTCGGACCACGAGACTGCCGTGTCAAACATGCGCGCCGCCGTCGAATGGTGCGAGGGAAAAAACGACTATGTCACCGCAGATATGCTGATCGAGCGTATGGCGTGGCATGAGGAAGCGATTTGGATGCTGAACGCCCTGAACGCAGACGGTTAAAACTAGCCGCGACAGCCTCGGCCTTGGCCGAGGCTTTTTTCTAAAAGTAGCAGGTAGAGCAGCCACCCGCTCAACTGATGGCCGCTCTGGTTGTTGAATTTTGCAATAGGTCCTTGGACGGAAGGCTTTGGCCAGGCCACTGCGGTAGGTCAATCCGATGTGAGGTTGCTAACCAATGACACGCCGCGCCTCTTGGTTTGGTCTGATAACGGTCACATCCATCATGGTGACCGCGACCAAAATGAGGGACGTAAAATTGGAAACCCTGATTTGAGTAGTCTGCTTATATCACTCATTGGAAGATACGTTAGCGTCATTCATAACGCACCCCGCCTCATATCGGCGCTCTCTGTTCATATGAATGCTGGCGTCTATTTCGCCTTCGGAATAAGTCTTGTTGGTTCCGTGGCTTCTAACGATCTGCGAATGTGAGCGCCTCGCCTGTTCGGGGTTATCAACCGGACAGTTGGAGAGGGTAAAACAGTGAGGGTATATCCCCCCTCCGCCCTGACTTAATTGATTGCTGAAAAGCCGAGAACGACAATCATGCCCACAAGGCTGAGGGCGATCGAAACGCCGAGAACGGTTGGCATACCTTTTTTGCGTGCGCCTTGGCGAACATCGTTTGTTGTTTCAGGTTGGCGAATATCTTCTTTTGTATGTGTCATATATTATCAACGCATGGCGCTAGGTTCGGTTCCCGCCTCGGGCACATTCTTACCGCCACTCAGCAGCGACACAGTGCCCGGCGGAGCTCAGGCCGAAAAAAACATGAGCGACGGAACTGATGAACGTCCGAAGCGTTGCTTCAGTACACGAAACGATTTGAAAGGAAAGAAGAATGCCCAACGTTCCAGAACTAAACGGAAGCTCGCACGGAGACATTGATATCCTCAAGAGTGATATTGCTGCTCTGCGCGCTGACTTTGCAAAACTGTTTGACGATGCCGGCGATGTGGCGAAAGCCAAAGCTGAGGCCGCCGTTACGAAATCCCGCGAAACGGCCGGCACGGCATCTGAGAAGCTCGAAGATCAGGTACAAAATTTGGAAGACAAAGTGCGCGGTAATCCACTGAACGCCATCGGACTTGCCTTCGCCGCAGGAGCCTTGATTGCGGCCCTGTCGCGGCGCTAGGAATTGCTAGTGGATAAGCCAAAACTCAGATTTGCCGCTGGCGTCGGCGCCGCCGTTTTCGGCGTCGTCGGCGTCGCTATATTTGCAATGGGGTTCGCCTATTGGGTGGAGCCTCACCTTGGATGGGCTGGAGCACTGTTTGTTACCGGAGCCGGGCTGTTTTCGGTCGCGGCTCTAATGCTCTTTGTCTTCACCAGACCGAATACATCCACTCAAGAGGAGTTCGCGAAAATCGAAGCCCTGACAGCTGAAACTCTGGCGGAGCTTCCGTTCAGCACGCTCAGCTCAATTGTCGAAAAGCGCCCTAACGCCAGTCTCGCCGTAGCAGCTGCCGTAGGGTATCTATTTGCGAAAGACCCCAAATCTGCTTCGAAGAACATTGGCCGTGTCATCAGCGGACTGCTTTAGCGGGCCCGGGGCGCGGCGTTGGCAATGAGCGTCGCGGGCACGCCGCGTGTAATGACGAGAGATTCTTGTGGCCCTCTCAAACCTGAAAGGCGTCCATATCAGCCAGCTTCAGGACATCTATAGCGCCAACCGCCAGTCCATTGACCTGCTCCCCATATCCGGGCCAGCCGGCTGGAGGATTTTCCAGGTTTAGGGACACCCTCCATTTGGCCGACCATATGGTGGACGGACCTGGCGTGTTACATTGCCAATCTTGCCTGTCCGTTTCCGGCTTGCGAATTGGGCCATGAACGCCAAGTCGCGCTAGACCAGAAAATCATCCATGTAATCCCCGGCGGAAAACTCATCTATTGACGGGTCCAGCAAAATCGGACCGTCGTCCAATACTCGAACAGCGCGTCCCTCGAACGTCGCTGTACTTGTCTGTGCCTCAAAACCTTGAGCAAAGTCAGTTGATAAGTCGGATGGTGCGCTGCTCGTCTCCGAGAACTCGAAAGCATCACTATTTGTGTCAGGCCGGTCCAGCAAGACGGGCGTCGATGATGGGACCGACGCACTCGCCCCGGTCTGCACAGATGCTATGGCGGTATCGAAGATGAAGGAGTCAGCGCTCAGTTGCCCGCTTGATATATTGCTAAAGGTGATTGATCCGTTGCCAAATGAGATCGTCGTGCCGCTAGCGCTATCGCTTATGACATTTTGCAATTGGGAGAACGTCGAGATGCCCGTTCCGGCCAAGTCTACAAAATCGGTGCCGACTTGGAAATCTGTGACAGCATCATTCCCATCCGATGCCACAAATATGTCCCGCCCGCTTCCGCCCGTAAGCGTATCGTCTCCGCCGCCGCCATAGATCACGTCGTTCCCCGCGCGCCCATCTATTTCATTCGCTCCGCCATTGCCGATCAGCAGGTCGTTGCCATTGGCGCCGATAATATTCTGTACAGCCGAATCGATTGTTGTCGTTGGGCCGGATAAGCCGCCAGGAATGTTAGCGAATACATTGTTGAGGGCGTCAAACCAGCGCTGGGCGATCTCGGCAAACCCTTCATCTGTGGGATGGACACCGACATCATTTATACCGTTTGGACCAAGGTCACTGATCAGAGATAGCGGCAAGTTGCTATTGTCGACGAGATGGACATTATCAAAGCCAACCGCGTTCAAATCTGCGACCAGCTGAACGATCCCTTGATTGGCCTCGGCAACCGCCGGCAGCGCCGCTGAGTTGCGCCCACCATCAGGCTCTTGCGGTATCAAAGTCGAGACGAAAATTTGCGCGTCGGGATTCTGGTCAAGTATGATGTTGATAATACCCAGAAGGTCTTGCGGTGTTGTCTGACCAGAATTTACAGGGTCTTGCCGACTGTCATTCGTCCCGGCCATGAGCAAGACAATGTCCGGATCGAATGCGCCGATCTGGCCCGGCAGGTTGGCCGCCAGCATGTCCGCGCGAATACCTGACGTCCCTTCGTGAGCCTGGTCAAGCAGCGTGCTCGGTCCTGTTGTCCGTGAGCCGACGTAATCGATCAGAATGCCTTCTCCCAAAAAGGCGTTGAACAGATCGTCTCGATACCCACCGAGGGTTGTATCATTATTGTCGCGCGGAGCGACCGCAATGCCAAGTGTGATGGAATCGCCAAGCGGCAGCACTCTGAGGGGAGTCGCCCATTCGCTTGTTTCGAGGTTGACGAAACGTCCTCCGGCTTCGCCTTCAAAAGAGATTGTTTCCTGGCCCGGAGGTTCCAGCGGCGGCGGAGGCGGCGGCGTTGCTGTGCCCGTCGCCACCAGCGAGACATTGTCAATCAGCGAGCCACGTCCATTATTCTGGCCAATCTCGACAAGTCCGATTGTGTGGTCGCCCGCATCCAGATCAAGATCGATGGTGAACGTGTTCGAGGTGCCGCGCTCTGGCGTCACCGTGGCGACAACTTCTCCATCAATCACCACTTGGAAGATCGCCGGCGAAAAATCATCATTACGCTGGGCATGGTCGAGGCTTAGCGTGTAGACCCCTTCCGCACCATCGGCGACGGTGACCGTCTGCTGCACGCCCGCGTTCTGATTGGTGGCCAGTTCGAGCACGCCATTGCCCACGGCTGCCAGATCAGAGTTCGAGTTCGCGCCTTCCTGAATTTCAATCTGCCCGAAGATCGGCGTCCAGCCCTCAATCTCGTCGAAGAACCCAAACCCGTTTCCATTGGCATCGAGATTGACCGGATTGTCCTCAAAATCGCCATTGATGATGAGATCAACGCCAGGCTCCAAAGGCGGAGGCGGAGGCGGAGGCGGAGGTGGAGGCGCTGCAACATCGATATCTGTAACGATGAGGCCGGTCGTTGCTGTCAGCGTGCCCGCGCTTGCTGTGACCGTGACGCTCTGATCACCATCGACAATACCGTCGGTCAGGCCATTGATGACAACATCGAGGCTGGTTTCATTCGCTGCGAAAGTCACTTGTACAAATTCAGGCTCAGCTTCACCATCACTGCCTGAAATGTCCAAGGTGACCGTCAGTGGCTGGTCAATGCCGTCTTCGCCTGTTCGGGTGATTGTTGCGACCGTCGACCCATCTTCTGTAATCTCTGTATCGGCCAGACTGATCTCAAGATCTTGAGGTTCCAGCGGCGGCGGAGGCGGCGGCGTTGCTGTGCCCGTCGCCACCAGCGAGACATTGTCAATCAGCGAGCCACGTCCATTATTCTGGCCAATCTCGACAAGTCCGATTGTGTGGTCGCCCGCATCCAGATCAAGATCGATGGTGAACGTGTTCGAGGTGCCGCGCTCTGGCGTCACCGTGGCGACAACTTCTCCATCAATCACCACTTGGAAGATCGCCGGCGAAAAATCATCATTACGCTGGGCATGGTCGAGGCTTAGCGTGTAGACCCCTTCCGCACCATCGGCGACGGTGACCGTCTGCTGCACGCCCGCGTTCTGATTGGTGGCCAGTTCGAGCACGCCATTGCCCACGGCTGCCAGATCAGAGTTCGAGTTCGCGCCTTCCTGAATTTCAATCTGCCCGAAGATCGGCGTCCAGCCCTCAATCTCGTCGAAGAACCCAAACCCGTTTCCATTGGCATCGAGATTGACCGGATTGTCCTCAAAATCGCCATTGATGATGAGGTTGGTGCCGTTTTGTGTTGACGAGTCCATAGCGATCTCCCCCTTGTGCAAGTGTCCGCGGCACACTCGTAAAGATGTCCCTTTCTGTCAATTCGGTTCGCTTGGTGCGCGAGGGTTCTTGAACGCTCCAATCTTCAGGCACCAACCGGTATTCAAAATTTGCAGGTGGTGTTCTGTCTGGGTGAAATTCCGTTGGATTATGAAACGAGGCTCTGTGGAGGAGGTTTGGCGTCCCGATCACTTTCTCCTAACGACACTGTGTGTAGGGATGTGGAGCGTGTGAACCCCCATCTTCCTTGGCATTTTGTGGCTGTATCTCGCCTGTCTTGTAGAAGGAATTAGAGAGTCTGCGGTGTGCTAAGAGAGCCACTATCCGTCTGATAGATTGTCAGATTACCAGATTGGGCTCATGGTCTGGTTTTGCACCGAGGAAGTGGTCATGACGGAGCTGAAATTAGCCTGCGTGCAAATGCGGTCCGGGGTTGAAGTCGCTGGCAATATAGACGCCGCGCGCGCGTTGATAATTGAGGCAGCAGATCAAGGCGCTCAGCTGGTTGCTACTCCCGAGATGACGAGCCTGATTGACATACGGCCCGGTATGGCGCGCCCAAAAATTGTCTCTGAATCCGAGGACACTGCGCTTGCTGCTTTTTGTGCGTTGGCCGCGCAGCGTGAGATCTGGTTGCTGATCGGTTCACTGGCCGTGACATCGCAGACCGATACGCGGCTTGCGAACCGGTCCTTTCTGATTGGCCCGAAGGGAGATGTCTTTGCGCGCTATGACAAGATCCACATGTTTGATGTTGATGTTCAAGATGGACAAAATTACAGAGAATCAAAGTCTTATGCGCCGGGTGGGCAGGCTGTTCTGGCTGAGACACCGATTGGAAAAATAGGGCTCACCATTTGCTATGATGTGCGGTTTGGCGGGCTTTACCGCACGCTCGCGCAAGCCGGTGCCCAGATCATTTCTTGCCCGGCAGCCTTTACCGAGACCACTGGAAAAGCGCACTGGCATACCCTCGTGCGCGCACGCGCCATCGAGACGTGCGCGTTCCTCGTTGCACCAGCCCAGACAGGTCAACATGAGGATGGACGGCGCACTTATGGTCACTCATTGATTGTGTCGCCATGGGGCGAAATTCTTGCTGAGGCAGCGGAGGATGCACCTTGTATCATCACCGCTCAAATCGATCTTGCTGAGGTTGACCGGGCCCGTCAACGTATCCCGGCACTTGCCGCAAGCCGAGCGCAATACGACATCAAAATTGAAAGCTGATTTCACTTGCAAATTGGCAAAGACCACAGTAATCACAGCGCTCAAAGCGGGTATAGCATAATGGTAATGCAGTAGCCTTCCAAGCTATCGATCTCGGTTCGATCCCGTGTACCCGCTCCAGAAAATC